>NZ_JBGLRI010000001.1:0-853903 GCF_041403025.1 Aeromonas sp. S5(2024)
GACGAGACCAACCCGACTCTGACCGAGACCGGTACCCTGAGCGTGACCGACGTGGACGGCGCCGACGAGGCCAAGTTCCTGGCCGGCAACGGCACCCCGAGTGCGGGTGCGTTGGGTAGCCTGACCATCACCGAAGGCGGTGCCTGGACTTACAACGTCGACAACAGCAAGGTGCAGTACCTGGGCGAGGGCGAGACCCGCGTCGAGAGCTTCACCGTGCAGTCGGTGGATGGCACCACCCACACCGTCACCATCACCATCACCGGCGTGAACGATGGCGCCGTGGTGGCGGGGGATGACTTGGGGGCTGTGACCGAAGATCTGAACGTGGTGGGTGGCAAGCTGAGCGACAGCGGCGTGCTGACCATCAGCGATGCGGATCAGGGTCAGGCCAAGTTCGTGGCGGGCAATGGCACCCCGAGTGCGGGCGCACTGGGCAGCCTCTCCATCACCGAGACCGGTACCTGGAGCTACAACGTCGACAACAGCAAGGTGCAGTACCTGGGCCTGGGCGAGACCCGGGTTGAGAGCTTCACCGTGCAGTCGGTGGATGGCACCACCCACACCGTCACCATCACCATCACCGGCGTCAACGATGGCGCCGTGGTGGCGGGGGATGACCTGGGCGCGGTGACCGAAGACCTGAACGTGGTCGGCGGCAAGCTGAGCGACAGCGGCGTGCTGACCATCAGCGATGCGGACCAGGGGCAGGCCAAGTTTGTGGCCGGCAACGGCACCCCGAGTGCGGGTGCGCTGGGCAGCCTCTCCATCACCGAGACCGGTACCTGGAGCTACAACGTCGATAACAGCAAGGTGCAGTACCTGGGCCAGGGCGAGACCCGTATTGAAACCTTCACCGTCAAGAGTGTCGATGGCACCAGCCATACTGTCTCGGTCACCATCACCGGCACCAACGATGCACCGACCCTGAGTATCGACAAGGGGGCCGTGGTCTCCGAAGAGGGGCTGGCCGGCGGCATTGCCGATACGGCAGGCAGCAGCGATACCACCGACAGCGTGGCCGCCAGCGGCAAGATCACGGTCGGCGATGTCGACAGCCAGGATACGCTCACCATCAGCCTGAACGGGCCGGCTGGCCTGACGGCTGGCGGTGCCGTGGTGCAGTGGAGCTGGAATGCCGCCACCAAGGTATTGACCGGTTATACCGGTACACCGGGTGGCGCCGACTACAAGGCGGTCATGGATGTGAAGCTGACCGCGCCTGCCGGTGGCAGCAAGGGCGACTGGAGTTATGACGTGACGCTCAAGGCCCCGCTTGATCATCCGGTCAAGGGCAGTGAAGACGTACTCAACTTCCAGATCGGTGTGACCGTATCGGATGGCAAGACCACCACCACTGGCAGTCTGCCCATCTCGGTCGAGGATGACTCGCCGGTGGCCGGTGACATGGCGGCCGTCTCCGTCATCAAGACCAACATCCCGGATACTCTGACCGGCCTGTTTGATCTGACCAAGTACAGTGGCAGCAACCAGACGACCCTGAACGTGAGCGGCTTCAGCATCACGGCGCTGGGCTTTACCTCGTCGACCAACTCGGCCCTGATCACCGCCAATGTCAATGGTTCCAGCGCCGGTCTGGGGGTTTCCAGCGTCGGTTCACCGAATCACAACCTCGCCAACGAGGTGGACTTCCGCCACTTTGCAAACGGTACTTCTGCTTCCGAGCAGCTGATCGTCAAGCTGGATGCGGGCAAGGTAGCCTATGGCGCCAACATCAAGTTCAGCCAGATGTTTGGTGGCGAGCTGGAGAGCGGCGTGGTCGAGTTCTACCGCGGCGGCGTGCTGATCGGTACCCAGACCTTCAGCTCCAACGCGGCGGGTGGCGACTATGCCGGCAACTTCCAGGTGCAGCAGGGCGGCTTCGATACCATGGTCATCAAGGCCACCAACAATGGTAACGGCCTCAACGCCGACAACAGCGACTTCACCGTGAAGAGCATCGAGTTCCTCGGTGCCACCACGGCGCCGGCCATCGCCTACGGTTCCGGCACGGTCACTCCGCAGTGGGGCGCCGATGGCAAGGGCTACATGCAGCTGGTCGGTTCTACCGAGACCGGGCTGACCACGGCGACCGGCAAGCTGATCACCACCACGATGGAATCGGCCAATACTCTGGTCGGCAAGGCCAGCGATGGCACCTTGGTGTTCCGTCTGGAATTTACCCCGGCCACCGGCAAGTGGGAATTCTTCCAGTATCAGAACATGTCCAAGCCGCTGGGAGATGGCGACATCGACTTCCAGATCAAGGTGGTGGATGGCGACGGCGACTACAGCCTGGGCTCTTTCGCAACCAAGCCGCTGTTTACGCCCATCGTACAGTCGGTCTCCAGCGAGAGTGCGGCCGAGGGCGGCAACCTGCTGCACACGGTGACGCTCTCTGATGCGACCCAGGAAGCGACCCAGTATGACTTCGGCATCAAGGGCAGCGGTACCAACCCGGCTTCCAGCCTTGACTGGGGTACTGCCCAGTTCAGCAACGGGGTGACCTACAACAGCGCCACCGGCAAGATCACCGTGCCGGCCGGGGTGTCGGGCTTTACCGTGACCATCCCGACGGTGGACGATCGTCTGGTCGAAGCGAATGAGACCCTGACGGTGACCGTGGGTGGCCAGAACGGCATCGGTACCATCATCGACAACGATCGTGCGCCGGTGACCACGGGCGGCTACAGTGCCGGCAAGGAAGACACGCCGCTGGTGCTGAAGTGGGCCCAGTTTGGTGCCAGCGATGATCAGGCCGCTTCTGACCTGAGCGTGCAGATCAACACCCTGCCGCTGAACGGCAAGCTGGAGTACCTGAACGCAGCCGGCCAGTGGATTGCGGTGAAGGTGGGGGATCTTGTCTCCTACACCGATATCGACAGCGGCCACCTGCGCTTCGTGCCGGGCCTCAACGAGTCGAGTACCAACGCCAGCAATGGCAATGGCGTCGTTACCGGCAACCTGCAGGGCGATTACGCCAGCTTTGGTTACCAGATCAGCGACGGCGCGAACCTGAGCAACAGCGGCAAGCTGGTGATCGACATCATGGCAGTCGCGGACAAGCCGGTAGTCGACATCAGCCTGACGGGCAATGGCGTCCCGCTTTATACCCAGTACCCGTCGTCCGGCATCTCCACCGGGGCGTTCCAGAGCGGCAACTTCAACAAGGGCAACTTTGGCATCACCAGCAGCTTTACCGACAGCACCACCACTCAGGACAGCGTGGTGGGGACCAGCGGCAACGACTACATCGTCAGCGTGAAAGGGGGCGGCGATTACTTCGTCGGCGGTGCGGGCAATGATGTATTGGTCGGCGGCAACTCGGTCTCCGGCGATACCCTCGACGGCGGCACTGGCAATGACATCCTGGTGGCCGGACTGGGTGGCGATACCCTGTATGGCGGCGCCGGTACCGACCTGGCCGTACTGATGGGCTCGCGTGCCAACTATGTCATCGAGCGCAGAAGTGATGGCGGTTTCAACTTCCTGGTGAAGGAGAACGGCGTCACTATCAGCAAGTCGCTCTACGACATCGAGCTGGTGCAGTTTGATGACGGCATCTACCAGTTCAACCAGACCGACGGCACCCTGACGGCGGTACAGCCGAGCGTGGTGGATTACCCGTTCGAGATCAGCGCTTCCCTGACCGACCGGGATGGTAGCGAGCAGTTCGACAGCCTGGTACTGACTGGCATGCCGACGGGGTCGACCCTCTACCAGGGCTCCACCGTGCTCGGCACCGTGGGAGCCGATGGCAAGCTGACACTGACCGGTCTGTGGAACCAGAGCGCGCTGGACGTCAAGCTGACCGGTCTGACCCTGCGGGTACCGGGCAGCAGTGCCGGCCAGTTCGACCTGAAGGTAGAAGCCATCGCCAAGGAAGTGGCGACTGATCAGACCAGCAGTGCATCGGATCAGGATTCGATCCGCATGAGCTACTTCCTTTCCACCGAAGGGGAGCCGGGCGATCAGAACCGCACCTATGGCAACGAGCACAATATCGTGGTCGGGGATCTGGATGGCAGCGTGGTACTGCCGGGCCAGAACTACAACATCGCCTTCATGGTCGACAGCTCGGGCAGTATCGGCACCAGCGCCATGAATACCATCAAGAGCCAGCTGGCTCAGGTGTTCTCCAGCCTCAAGGCGAGCGCCGGCACCGATGGGGCCGGGACGGTCAACATCTTCCTGGTCGACTTCGACACCATGGCCAACAAGTCGGTCAGCGTGAACCTGAAGGACAGCAACGCCCTGAGCCAGCTGCAAGCCATTCTCGACAGCATGGATGGCAGCACCAACAGCGGCGGTGGCACCAACTACGAGGATGTGTTCAAAACCACGGCCAACTGGTTCAACAGCTCGACCGTACAGGGTAATACCAATGCCAAGAACCTGACCTACTTCATTACCGATGGTAAGCCGACTTACTATTTGAGCAATGAAGGCAGCAACCCGCTGGTTGATGACTACACCAACAACAACAAGGACGTATATCTCAATCAGCTGCTGCAAAATGGCTATGTGCCTGGTCAGGTATACAAGAACGGTAACTTCACCGTGATTGATGGCCAGGGCGTCGTGTACAAGAGCGATACCTCAGGCAAGGTCTCCACGATCGGTTATATGCGCCCTGATGGTCTGGGTGGTTATACCTACTCGACCCTGGCAGGTAACGGACAGGATTCCACATCCACTACCATCAGCAATGCCGTTGCCGGCTTTGCCTTGCTGACGGGCATGGGGGTCACGGTGGAAGCGATCGGACTGGGGGCCAATATCTCCTACAACGATCTCAAGTCCTACGATTCTGACGGCGTCATCATGACCGGTGTCAACGCCAGTGACCTGGCCAACGCCATTCTGGGTACCTCGGTGAACAACCTGCCGGGCAGCGACCGGATCGACGGCGGTGCCGGTGACGACATCCTGTTTGGGGATGCCATCCACTTTGCCGGCATCAACGGTGAAGGTTACGCGGCCATCAAGCAGTATGTGGCCGGCAAGCTGAGCGCAGGCTCGGTGACCGATGCCCAGGTCCATGACTACATCACGGATCATGCCAGCGAGTTCGATCAGTCCTCCAACAACGACAAGGCGGACGTGCTGATCGGCGGGGATGGCAACGACATCCTGTTCGGTCAGGGTGGCGATGACTTCCTGTTCGGCGGGGCCGGCAACGACATCCTGTTCGGTGGTGCCGGCAACGACACCCTGTACGGCGAGAGCGGCAACGATACCCTGTACGGCGGCAGCGGCAACGACACCCTGTACGGCGGTAGCGGTGACGATATCCTGAGCGGTGGTCTGGGCAATGACATCCTGGTCGGCGGGCTTGGCAATGACATCCTCAAGGGGGATGGCGGCGCCGATACCTTCACCTGGCTGCAGGGCGATACCGCTGCGGGCAGCGTGGCCAAGGATTACGTGGTCGACTTCTCCAAGGCGGAAGGTGACAAGCTGGATCTGAGCGACCTGCTGGATCACGATGGTTCTCGCAACCAGAACGATCTGAAGAGCCTGCTCTCTGTCTTCCAGGACAGCGAAGGGGTTCATCTGCAGGTCAAGGAGAGCAGCGCCGCCCCCGTGACTCAGGAGATAGTGCTGATGAACCACACGTTCGACAGCCTCACCGGCAGCGCATCGGCCACCTCGTCCCAGGTGATCGACTACATGCTGAACAACAACATGCTGGATATCGACAAGTAATCCGGTCGACCCCAGGCAAAAAGCGGCAGATTCATCTGCCGCTTTTTTTATGTCATGGGATTGAAGGTGGCGCTGATTTTCATTGGATAATCAGGGCCGTGTCACCGTCGACAGAGGATTGTGAGCGAATGGTTACTGACAAGCTTGAAGAGAGCCCGGCCGCGAGCCGGGTCTCGCTTTTTTTTATCAAGTTCCTGCATCATCTGGCCGACATAGGATAAGAATACGGGTCGTGTTGGGATTCTGACCCTTCTATACTATGGCGAGACTCGGGCAACGGACGTAAGGGCTTTATATGGCGAGCATATTGGATTCAGTGGACCAACGTACCCAGCTGGTAGGGGAGAACCGCCTGGAGCTGTTGATGTTCCGTTTGGGATCCCAACAGTTGTTTGCTATCAACGTGTTCAAGGTGCGGGAAGTGGTCAAGCTGCCCCATCTCAACAAGATGCCGGGAGCGCACCACAACATCAGCGGGGTGGCCAACATCCGTGGCACCTCCATTCCGGTGATCAACCTGCGCAGCGCCATCGGCATGCGCCCCATGCCCATCGATGCCGAGTCCAACCTCATCATTACCGAATACAACCGCACCATTCAGGGCTTTCTGGTGGGGCAGGTGGCCAACATCGTCAACATGACCTGGAAGGACATTCTGCCGCCGCCGCGCTCGGCCGGGCGGGCGAACTACCTGACCGCCATCACCCGCATTCCCGAGGACGGCGTCGATCAGATCGTCGAGATCATCGACGTGGAGAAGGTGCTGGCCGAGATCATCACCTATGACATCCGCATCTCGGAAGAGGTGCTGGATCGGGAGATCCTGCCGGAAATGCATGGCCGCAAGGTGCTCATTGTCGATGACTCCAGCACGGCCCGCAATCTGGTGCGCGAAACCCTGGGCCAGCTGGGGCTGGAGGTGATCGAATGCCAAGATGGCCTGCAGGCGCTCAATCTGCTCAAGGGGTGGTGCGATGCAGGCAAGAAGGTGACCGACGAGATCCTGCTGATGATCACCGATGCCGAGATGCCGGAGATGGATGGCTACCGGTTGACCCATGAAATTCGCAGCGATGCCCGCATGTCCGATCTCTTCATCACCCTCAACACCTCGCTGAGCGGCAACTTCAACGAGGCCATGGTCAAGAAGGTGGGCTGTGATCGCTTCATCTCCAAGTTCCAGCCAGACCTGCTGGTCGGGGTGGCCCAGGAGCGGTTGCGCCAGATCCTGGAACGCTGAGACAAGATCAATAAACATCCCGCCTTGGCGGGATTTTTATTGGGGTTGGAACCCGGAAGATAGGTAAGGCCATGACACCGGGATCACTGGGTCAGCAGCGGCTCGATGAAGCTGGCCACCCGGTCGCGGATCTGCGGCTGGGCGGCGGCGGTGGGGTGGATGCCATCGTTCATCATGAGTTCAGGGCGCAGCGCAATATCATCCATGAAGAAGGGCATCAGCGGCAGCTGATTGGCGCTGGCCAGCTCCGGGAAGATCTGCTCGAACTGGCGCAGGTAGCGTGCGCCGTAGTTGCGCGGCAGCTGGATCTGGGTCAGCACGGTTTTTACCTGTTGTGCCTTGGTCAGCGCCACCATCCTGGTGAGATTGTCCCGGGTGATGGCCGGCGCGAACCCGCGCAGCCCGTCGTTGCCACCCAGCTCGATCAGCACCCAGTCCGGTTGATGTTCCTTGAGCAGGGCCGGCAATCTGGCCAGCGCCCCTTGCGTAGTTTCACCACTGATGCTGGCATTGATAAGCTGATGTTTACCCCCCTGCTGCTGCCATTTCTGATTGAGCAGCGCAGGCCAGCTCTGCTCCGCCGGCATCTGATAACCCGCACTCAGGCTGTCGCCCAGTACCAGCAGGGTCTGGGCCTGCACCGATGACACCAGGCAGCACAAGGCAAACAGGAAACGCGTCATGAATTCAACTCCCATTATCAACGTCAAGGGCCTGGGCAAGATAGTGCGCCTGGGCCAGGAAAGCCTCACCATCCTTGAAGGGATCGACCTGCAAGTCAATAGCGGCGAAACAGTGGCGCTGGTCGGTGCTTCCGGCTCCGGCAAATCCACCCTGCTGGGGCTGCTGGCTGGGCTGGATCTGCCGAGCCAGGGGGATATCGAGATCCTCGGCCAGTCGCTGCTGCAGCTGGACGAGGAGGGGCGTGCCCGGCTGCGGGCCGAGCAGGTGGGCTTTGTGTTCCAGTCCTTCCTGCTGCTGCCCACCCTGAGCGCGCTGGAAAACGTCATGCTGCCTGCCGAGCTGCGTGGCGAGACCCGCTGCGAGCCGCGGGCTCGCGAGCTGCTGGCGGCGGTCGGCCTTGGCGAGCGGCTGCACCATCTGCCGCCGCGCCTCTCCGGCGGTGAACAGCAGCGGGTCGCCATTGCCCGGGCCTTCATGACCCGGCCCAGCCTGCTGCTGGCCGATGAGCCCACCGGCAACCTCGACAGCAAGACCGGGGAGCGGGTGATCGAGCTGCTGTTCGAGCTCAACCGCGAGCATGGCACCACGCTCGTGGTGGTGACCCATGATCACGAGCTGGCTCAGCGTTGCCAGCGGCAACTGGTGATGGCGGCAGGACGACTGGCGGCGGCTGCGTCAGCATCCGAAGCCGCTTCTGCAGCAAGAGTCAGGGAGCTGTCATGAGTCAGTGGCGACTGGGATTCAAGTTATGGTGTGGGGAAGGCGTCAATGACAAGGGGCTGCCCGGACTGGCGCAGGTGAGGAGCACGTCATGAGTCAGTGGCGACTGGGAATCAAGTTATGGTGTGGGGAAGGCGTCAATGACAAGGGGCAGCCCGGACTGGCGCAGGTGAGGAGCACGTCATGAGTCAGTGGCGACTGGGATTCAAGTTATTGCGCCGGGAAGGATTCAACGGCGAGCTGCGCTGGTTCGTGCTGGCGCTGGCGCTGAGCGTGGCCTGCGTGCTGAGCGTGGCCCTGGTGGCGGATCGGCTGGATGCCGGGCTCAAAGCCTCCGGCCGCAACTTTATCGGTGCCGACCGGGCGCTGCGCTCGGCCACGCCGGCGCCGGCCGCCTGGCTCGAGCAGGCGGCAAAAACGGGCCTGGCGGTGCAGACCACGGTCAGCTTCAACAGCATGCTGTTTCATGGTGATGCCTTGCAACTGGCGTCCATCCGCGCCGTGCCTGAGGATTTCCCCTTCTACGGCAAGCTGGAGCTGAGCCCCCAGGGGGCGCCGGCACCCGGCGAGATCTGGCTCTCGGCCCGGGTGATGCAACTGCTGGCGGCCAAGCCGGGGGATGCGCTGGAAGTGGGCAATACGGTGCTCAAGGTGGCGGGGGTACTGGGTCAGGAGCCGGATCAGGGCTTCAGCCCCTTCCTGCTGGCGCCGCGGGCGCTGATCCACAGCGCCGATGTGGAGGCGACCGGTGCCCTGCTGCCGGGCAGCCGCCAGCAGTGGCGCTACCTGTTCAAGGGTAGCCGCGAGCAGGTGGCCGACTATGAACGCTGGCTCAAACCCAGACTCAAGGCGGGACAGAAGCTGATCAAGCCGGACGACCAGGGCTCCCAAGTGGGCCGCTCGCTGGCCAATGCCGAGCGTTTCTTCCGGCTCGCCTCCCTGGCGGGAGTGCTGCTGGGGGCGCTGGCCATGGGCATTGCGGTGCGTCACTTCGCCGAGCGCCAGACCAACATGGTGGCGCTGCTCAAGACCCTGGGGGCCTCCCGCCGCTCACTCTGGCAGTTGATGGGCACCCTGTTGCTGTCGCTGACGTTGGTCGGCGCCCTGCTCGGTCTGGTGGCGGGCAGCGCCATGCAGTGGCTGACCCTGCATCTGCTGGGCAACCTGCTGCCAGCTGATCTACCGCCGCCGTCGTGGCGACCCTTTGCACTGGGGTTGGCGGTGGCCTTCTTCATCACCCTGCTGCTGGCCTTCGTGCCCTTTCTGCGTCTGCTCAAGGTGCCGCCGCTGCGGGTGCTGAGGCGCGAGCTGGAGGCGGGGATCCCGCCCTGGCTGGCGTTGCCGGTGGCGCTGCTCGGGCTGTTTGGGCTGGTGTGGGGCTTCACCGCCGATGCGACCCTGGCGCTGGGGCTGATCGGCGGCATGGGCTTGTTGATGGGGCTGCTGGCGCTGATCGCCTCCTTGCTGCTGCGACTGGGTCGCCGGGTGCAGGGGCCCCACGCGCTGCGGCTGGCCATCAGCCATCTCTCCCGCGAGCGGGGCAGCGGCCTGTTCCAGCTGGCGGGCTTTGCGCTGGCACTCATGCTGTTCGGCCTGCTGTGGGCGGCGCGGGTCGACCTGCTCGGCGAGTTCTCGGCCCGGTTGCCGGCGGATGCCCCCAACCGCTTCCTGGTCAACGTGGCAGACGGGGAGCGAGAGGGGATCCTGGCCGATCTGCGTCAGGCGGGGGCCGTGACCTCGGACTTCTACCCCATGGTACGTGGCCGGCTGGTCAGTATCGCCAGCGAGGCGGTGCGCGACACGGATGAAGATGGCCGCGAAGGGGTCAATCGCGAGCTCAACTTCACCACCACCGCCACCCTGCCGCCGGACAATACCCTGACCGCAGGACGCTGGCTGGATGGTCCCGGCCAGGTATCGGTAGACAAGGATCTGGCCAAACGGCTCGACATCGCCCTCGGCGACACCCTGGGCTTCACCATCGAGGGGCGCAGCTTCAAGGCACAGGTGACCAGCCTGCGGGCCATCAAGTGGGACAACATGCGGCCCAACTTCTACATGATCTTCTCGCCGGACGTGCTGGCGCCTTTCTCCCAGACCTGGCTCGGCAGCTATCGTCTGCCGGAGCAGGGGCGGGTGGCCGAAGTGGAGCTGATCCGCCGACACCCCACGGTGAGCCTGATCGATGTGGACGATTTGATCGTGCGGCTGACGGCGGTATCGGATCAGGTGAGCCGGGCGCTGGGGCTGATGCTGGGGTTGGTGACGGTGGCGGCGCTGCTGGTGCTGCTGACCCAAACTCAGGCCAGCATGGCCCATCGACGCCGTGAACTGCTGTTGATGCGCACCCTGGGGGCCGGCAGCGAGCTGCTCAGAAAGATGCTGCGCTGGGAGCTGGTTGCCAGCGGCCTGCTGGCGGGGTTGTGCGCCGCCATGGTGGTCGAACTCTGCTCCCTCGGCCTGCAGTGGTGGTGGTTCGAGGGGCAGTGGCAGTTCCACTGGGCCATCTGGATTGGTCTGCCGTTGCTGGGGGCCGTGCTGGTGACGCTGGCGGGGCAGGGCATGCAGCGCCAGCTGCTGGCGGGCACCCTGAGCGATCGGCTGCGTGGATTGGGGCAGGGCCTGCTCTGATCACCGCATCCTGTGCGGATGCCGCAAGGCACAATGACAATCAGCCCGGCCATTGGCCGGGCTGATTGTCATCCGGTTGGCTGATGAGCCGAGTCAGCGGGCAGTGCTCAGCAGATTGGCAAGGGCCTGGGGCAGCGCCGGGTAGGTGAAATGGAAGCCGGCCTGCTGCAGACGGGTCGGCAGCACCTTCTGGCCGGTGAGCAGCAGATCGGCCGCTTCGCCCATCAGCAACTGCAGCAGGGGGGCCGGCACGAAGAAGAGGTGCGGCCGGTGCAGGGTGCCTGCCAGGGTCTGGCTGAATTCGCGGTTGCTGACCGGCTGCGGCGCCGTGCCGTTGAACAGGCCGTCACACTCGTCGTGTTCCAGCAGAAACAGGATGGCGCGCACCAGATCCTGGATGTGGATCCAGCTCATGATCTGGTGCCCCGTGCCCATGGGGCCACCGAGACCGACGCGATAGGGAGGCAACATTTTGGGCAGGGCGCCGCCGTCGGTGCCGAGCACCAGCCCGATGCGCACGATGCAGACCCGGGTATGCTTGCTGCGGGCTTCGCGGGCCAGGGTTTCCCACTGCTGACAGAGCTGATGGGTGAATTCGTCGTGAGGGGTCTGGCACTGCTCGTCCAGCGGCTCATCGCCCTGACGGCCATACCAGCCGATGGCGGAGGCGTTGATAAGCACCCTGGGCGGCGTATCGGAGAGCTTGACCAGGTCGACCAGCTGTTCGGTCAGCAGCCAGCGGCTGTCACACAGCAACTGCTTGCGCCGCTCGCTCCAGCGGCCGTTGGCGATGGGCTCCCCCGCCAGGTTGATGACCGCGTCCACGTCGTTGAGGTTGTCGAGCCGATCCAGGCTGTCGAGCAGCTTGACGTCGTGGCCGAGCAGATCATAGGCGCGGCTGCCCTGACGGGTCAGCACCAGCACCTCGTGGGCCACCTTGAGATGGGCCACCAGACGGCGACCGATGAAGCCTGTCCCTCCCGTGATCAATATTTTCATATGCAGACTCCCTGACGCTGTTGGCTCTACTCTAGTGGGCCGGCACCAGATGAACAAGCAGCTGTTTTTGCAAAGATTATAATCGTCACAGCAGGCATCTGGCGCATCGCGCCAGGGGGCGTGCAGCGAGCACTGCGCACATGTGAAGGGATGGCTGCGACTGCCGCTGTCGCCCCGCTGCAGACGCGATATAGTGTTGGTCAGAGCGCCCCGCTCTGCCGTCAGAGTTGTCAGAAAGGGTTGTCAGAGAAGGGGATAGGAGTAGACTCGTCCGCTTTTTCACCGTTGCCGCGAGGGTGGGTATGCCGTTTCGTCGTTTGAGGTTGCGCCAGTTTTATACCAGGCTGGGGGCGGCGTTGCTGGCCGGCCTGCTCCCCTTGCTGCTCGGGGTATTGATCGTCTCCTGGCAGACCTTTGCCGGCATGAAGCAGGATGCCGAAGAGCGCCTGCTCCATGCCAGGGAGATGCTGGAGCGTACCCTGGATCACGCCCATCAGGCGGCGGCCATGGTGCAGGGCAGCGTGGGGCGCCCCTGCGAGGAGGTGGTGCAGGGGCTGCGGGATCAGGTGGCGACCGTGCCGGACGTGCGCACCGTCAACCTGGCCAAAGGGGAAGTGGTCTACTGCTCCTCGCTCTACGGCCCCTATCAGGGCCCCTTCAAGCTGGCCGATTATGCCAATGGCCAGCTGGATCTGATGCGGGGCAATCCGGTGACGCCGGGGCGGCCTCTGGTGGTCTATCGCCAACCGGTGGGGGAGTACAGCGTGCTGGTCGGCATCGATGGCTACTACCTGCACAACATCCTCGACATGCTCAGCCGCAACTCGCCGCTGACCCTGGTGATCGGGGCGCAGAGCATGCTGGCCGATGGCCAGATCCACGACGAGGTGCCGCCCGTGGCGCTGGGATCGCTGGAGCAGACCTCTGGCAAGTATCCGTTTCGGGTGGTCACCGATCTTTCCCACGACGAGTACGGCAGCCATATCTGGAACTACTCTCGGGCCAGTCTCATCATCTATCCATTGCTGGGTCTGCTGGCGGGCTGCCTGGTCTACTGGCTGGCCGGCCGTTCTACCTCGCCCTCCCAGGAGCTGCGGCGGGCGCTGGATCAACGGGAGTTCATCCCCTACTTGCAACCCGTGGTGACCGGTGACGACGCCCACTGGAGCGGCTGCGAGGTGCTGATGCGCTGGCAGCATCCGCGCCAGGGCCTCATCTCGCCGGACCGCTTCATTCCGCTGGCCGAAGACAGCGGCCTCATCGTGCCCATGACCCGGCTGCTGATGGAGCAGGTGCGCGAGCAGTTCGCAGGCCGAGTGCACAGCCTGCCCAGAGGGTTCCACTTCGGCTTCAACATCAGCGCCAGCCACTGCAAGGACATGAGCCTGCTGGAGGACTGTCGCGACTTCATCAACGCGTTTCGGGAGAACCCCATCAAGCTGGTGCTGGAGCTGACCGAGCGGGAGCTGATCGTGGCGGACGAGACGACCGACCGCTTGTTTGCCGAGCTGCATCAGCTGGGGGTCTTCATCGCCATCGACGACTTCGGTACCGGCCACTCCAGCCTCACCTATCTGCAGCAGTTCCAGGTCGATTTTCTCAAGATCGATCAGAGCTTTGTCGGCATGATCGGCTCCGATGCCCTCTCCAGCCACATCGTCGAGAACGTCATCGATCTGGCGACCCGGCTCGGTCTGCTGCTGGTTGCCGAAGGGGTGGAGAACGAGGTGCAGGCCGCCTATCTGCGGGCGCGTCAGGTGAACTTCCTGCAGGGCTATCTGTATGGCAGGCCGATGCCGATGAAGGAGTTTGCCGGTCTGCTGGCGCAGGGCTGAGCCAAATTTCGCGTATAAAAAACCAGCGACCGAGGTCGCTGGTTTTTTTCACCCCGAGGCTGGTCAGAGCATACGGGCGAGGGCACGGCACAGACGCTTGACCCCCTCCTCGATGGTGGCTTCATCCACGCAGGAAAAGCTCAGGCGCAGGGTGTTATGGATCTCGGGGCGCACGTAGAAGGGGGCGCCCGGTACGAAGGCCACCTTCTCCTTGATCGCCTCGTCAAACAGCGCCATGGCGCTGACACTGGCGGGCAGGGTCAGCCAGAGGAACATGCCACCCTCGGGTCGGGTGTAGCTGACGCCGGGCGGGCAGTGACGGGCCAGGGCGGCCTCCATGGCGGCACGCTGGCGGCCATAGACCTCCTTGATCTTCTCCAGATGGGCATCCAGCGAGTTGTCGATCAGGAAGCGGTGCAGCACCTGCTGGCTGAAGGCGTTGCTGTGCAGGTCGGTGGCCTGCTTGGCGATGGTCACCTTCTTGCGCAGCCAGTCCGGCACCAGCATCCAGCCGAGACGGAAGGCCGGGACGACGGTCTTGGAGAAGGAGCCGAGCAGCACGGTATTGTTCGGCGCCAGCTTGGCGATGGGGGGCAGGTGTTCGCCCTCGAAGCTCAGTTCGCCATAGGGGTCGTCTTCCACCATCAACAGCTCGTGGCTGACCAGTCGCTCGGCAAGCGCCTCGCGGTTGGCACGGTTGTAGGAGACGCCGCTCGGGTTCTGGAAGTTGGGCACGCCGTACAGCAGCTTGGCGTTGGAGCCGCTCGCCAGCAGCGCATCCAGCGCCGCCAGATCCAGCCCCTCTTCACCCAGGGTGATGGGTTTGAAGGCCGGCTGATAGACGGAGAAGGCCTGGATGGCGCCGAGATAGCCCGGCTCCTCGATGATGAGATCCTGTCCCTCGTCGATCAGCACCTTGCCCAGCAGATCCAGCGCCTGCTGGGAGCCGCTGGTGATGAGGATATTGTCCGGGTTGACCTGCATGCCGTGGCGGGCCAGATAGCGGTCAGCGATGTACTGGCGCAGCGGGGCGAAGCCCTCGGTGGCGGCATACTGCAGGGCTGCGGCGCCCTGCTCGCGCAGCACGTCCTGGCAGGCCTGGTCGATGGCTTTGACCGGGAACAGGTGCGGATTGGGCAGACCGCCGGCGAAGGAGATGATCTCCGGATTGGCGGCGACCTTGAGGATCTCGCGGATGAAGGAAGGCTCTACCTTTTCGAAGCGCTGGGCAAAAAACGGCTGCATAGGATTCTCTCTGGCATGGTGAGCGGTCGCTCCATTCGACCGCCAAGTTATCCGTTTGTATCAGATTTAAAAAATGAGGCAATGGCTGTAACAAAAATCGATAAAAAAGGGCAGGTTTGGCACCTGCCCGAATTTTATCGGTCGGGGACGGTCATGGGGCGCAAAAGCCCCGGCGTGACCGGTTACAGTCCCGGCTCCTTGAGGAAGCGGATCATCAGCTCGGTGTTGGCACCGAGCTGCTGTTGCACCCGGCCCGGGAACAGTTCGGCCATCTTGTCGAGGCGGTCATACTGGGTATGCCAGATCTTGCCCCACTGGGTTTCGCTGTCCCGATCGCAGGCGCTCTTGGTGGCATCGTCGTAGCAGTCCCACAGCGCCGGATTGGTGGTCTGGGAGTAGCCGTCGTAGCCATCCGCCCCGTTGATGGTGAAGTTGGTGGCCTCCACGTAGGCGATGGGCACCCCGAGGCAGGCGAACGGCGCATGATCGGACCAGCTGCCGGTCTCCCCTTCCGGGTAGCCGCTGTAGCTGGGGTGGATGGCAAACGGGGTGGCGGTCTGCTTGGAGATGGCCAGCAGGCGATCCCGCACCTTGGGATCGAAGCTGTAGCGGCTCGGATCGGCGCAGTTGTACTCGGCCACGTCGGAGTGGGCCGAGTGGACGTAGACGATGTCGCCCCCGGCGATGGTGTCGTAGTTCACCATCGCCAGCAGCTTGGCGACGGCGGCGCTGTCGAGGCTGGCGGCATAGGCTTTGGAGCCGTTGAGGCCGTTCTCCTCGGCACCGAAGAAGGCGAAGCGCACCGTGTAGGGCAGGGTCTGCCCCTTGAGCGCTTCGGCCACCGCCAGCAGGGCGGCGACGCCGGCACCGTTGTCGGTGGCCCCCTCGGAGCCCTTCTTGTCGCCGGTGCTGTCATAGTGGGCACCGATCAGGATCACCTTGTCGCTGCTGCCCTTGAGCTCGGCGACCAGGTTCTGGGAGGTCTTGGTGGCCCCGCTCTTGGTGTAGGTGAAGGGCTGGTTCTGCACCTCGTAGCCCCAGCCGGCCAGGTGGTCCTGGATCCAGGCGGCGGCGCGGGTCTCGGCCTCGCTGCCGGTGGGTCTGGCGCCGATCCCCTCGGCGGTCGAACTCAGCTGCACCAGGTATTCATAGGCCTGCTCGGCGGCGGAGGGGGCCTGTGAATCGTTGCTGGAGGTGTTGCACCCGGCCAGCAGGGCTGTGATGGCAAACGCCAATGCGGTGTGTTTCATACTGCAATCCTTTGTTGTGTATGGTTTTATTTGCGCAGGTCAGCATGCACCCGGCGCCTGGCAGATTCTGTGAAGGGGGTGGCATTTGTCAATCGCAGTGGCGGAATTGGTCAGTGGCGGGGGATTTGTTGCGCGAAACACTTGCGCCCTGAGCCTATCTTGGGATAATTCGCTACCCTGTTTCGCCGAGCGATGAAATGACGAACAATTTCGCGCCTCGTTGGCGAGGTGGAACGATGAAACAACGAGCAATTCATCTCGGTCGTCTGTGATCAGCACGACGAGATAACGAGCAATCCATTTATGTGGTCTGTGACCCAGACCGATGCAATAACGAGCAATTTGATTATGCCAGTGACCCAAGATGTGTTTAACGAAGACGGCAAGTTCATGCGCAAGATCCGCAGCTTTGTCCGTCGCGAAGGCCGCCTGACCAAAGGGCAGGAGAAGGCCCTGGAAGAGCTCTGGCCGGTCATGGGTATCGATTTCGCACCGGAGCCGCTCGATCTGGTTGCCCTGTTTGGCCGCGAGGCCCCGGTGGTGCTGGAAATCGGCTTCGGCATGGGCGCCTCCTTGGTGGAGATGGCCAAGAATGCCCCCGAGAAGAACTTCATCGGCATCGAAGTGCACTCGCCGGGTGTCGGTGCCTGCCTCGGTACCGCCCAGGAGGCGGGAGTCACCAACCTGCGTGTCATCTGCCACGACGCGGTGGAGGTGCTGGAGCACATGATCCCGAACGGATCGCTGGCCTGCCTGCAGCTGTTCTTCCCGGATCCCTGGCACAAGAGCCGTCATCACAAGCGCCGCATCGTGCAGCCGGCCTTTGCCCAGGACATTCGCCAGAAGCTGGCCATCGGTGGCGTGTTCCACATGGCCACCGACTGGGAAAACTACGCCGAGCACATGCTGGAAGTGATGAGTGCTGCCGAGGGGTATGAGAACACCTCCGCCACCGGCAACTGGGTGCCGCGTCCCGACTGGCGCCCGCTGACCAAATTCGAACAACGTGGCCACCGTCTCGGCCACGGGGTGTGGGATCTGATTTTCAAACGTGTCAACTAACTGAAGGAGCTATCATGGCCAATCGTAGCCGCCGCCTGCGCAAGAAACTGCGTGTCGATGAATTCCAGGAAATGGGCTTCGACATCAGTTTCAACTTCCCGGTCGGTACCGCCGAAGAGACCATCGATGCGGTAGTCGACGCGATGATCGATGAAGTGATCGAACCCCGCAAGCTGGCCTTCGCCGGCTCCGGCCACCTGGCCTGGGAAGGGATGATCTGCACCCAGCAGCTGGGCAAATGCAGCGAAGAAGACCGCGCCGCCGTCAAAGCCTGGCTGGAAGGCAAGGGGATGGAAGCCGTGGTGGTCACCGAGCTGTTCGACCTCTGGTACGGTGAACCGGCCTGATGACAGGCTGGCTGTGGCAGGCGCCCCGGTGTCGACAGCCTGCGACAGCAGATAGACAAGTCCCGCCGCTGGCGGGATTTTTGTCGGTGGTGATGGGATCGCCACGTTAGTTATGGAATCGCTTATGGTGTTGTCATCCGAATTACTGGCCAGCATCCTGGATGAGGTGCGCCCGCTGCTCGGACAGGGCAAGGTGGCCGACTACATTCCGGCGCTGGCCCAGGTGCCGGCCGATCGGCTCGGGATCGCCGTCTGTACCGTGGAAGGGGAGCTGTTCACCGCCGGTGACGCCAGCGAGCCCTTCTCCATCCAGAGTATCTCCAAGGCCCTCAGCTTGACGCTGGCGCTCACCCTCTATCAGGAGGAGGAGATCTGGGCCCGGGTCGGCAAGGAGCCCTCCGGCCAGCCCTTCAACTCCCTGGTGCAGCTGGAATTCGAGCAGGGCATTCCCCGCAACCCCTTCATCAATGCCGGTGCCCTGGTGGTGAGCGATCTGCTGGAGACCCGGCTCACCGCGCCGCGCCAGCGTACCCTGGAGCTGGTGCGCCGCCTCTCGGGCAACCCGGCCATCATGGCGGATCAAGTGGTGGCCCGCTCCGAATATCAGCACTCTGCCCGCAACGCGGCCATCGCCTATCTGATGAAGGCGTATGGCAATTTCGAGAACGAAGTGGACAAGGTGCTGCAGAGCTACTTCAATGCCTGTGCGATCCGCATGAGTTGCGTCGATCTGGCGCGGGCATTCATCTATCTGGCCAATCGCGGGGTGCCGCTGGGCGCGACGACCCCCTTGCTGCCGGCCCGCACCACCAAACAGGTCAACGCCCTGCTCGCCACCTGCGGCCTCTATGACGAGGCGGGGGATTTTGCCTATCGGGTCGGCATGCCGGGCAAATCCGGGGTCGGTGGCGGCATCATCGCCCTGATCCCGGGGGAATTGTGTGTCTGTGTCTGGTCGCCCGAGCTCAACAAGGCGGGCAACTCGCTGGCGGGCACGGCGGCGCTGGAACTGCTGGCCGAGCGTCTGGGCCGCTCCATTTTTTAACCTTGTCACTCTGAATCGAGAGATCACCATGAAACGAATAATGAGCTTGTTACGGGCCACCCTGGCAACCTTGCTGCTCTGGCATGCCCTGCCGACCCTGGCTGCCGAACTGCCACCGCTTTCGCTGGCGGATGCCAACGCCAAGCAGGCGGTCATTCTGGATACCCGCGCCAGCTACTTCTATCAGGGCTGGCCGATGGAGGGCGAGCCGCAGGGCGGCCATGTGGTTGGCGCCGAGAACCTCTCCGCCGAGTGGAAGTACAGCGATGAGGAGTGGCCGGCGGCGCTGGCGACCAAGGGGCTGAAGGTCGATCGGCCGGTGGCGCTCTACGGTGCTCCACGTGAAGTGGCCGAAGTGGCCCGCCTGCTGCGCCAGCAGGGCATCAAGCAACTGTTCGAGCTGCAGGGCTGGAAAACCGCGCCGCGCGAGCATTTGGCCCGCTGGCAGCAGCTGGTCTACCCGCGCTGGCTGGCCGACCTGCAGGAGGGCAAGCCGGTGGTGGCTGCGCCCAAGGGCGACTGGAAGCTGTTCGAGGTGGCGTGGGGTTCACCCAAGGCCTATCTGCTGAGCCACATCCCGGGTGCCGGCTACATCGACACCAACCGGCTGGAAGAGGAGCCGCTGTGGAACAAGGTCTCTGACGAGGCGCTCAAGGCGCTGCTGCTGGAAAACGGCATTCGCCACGACACCACCGTCATCCTCTACGGCCGCAACACCATGGCGGCGGCCCGTGCGGCCCACCTGATGATGTATGCCGGCGTGCAGGACGTGCGGCTGCTGGACGGCGGCCTGGATGCCTGGTTCGTGCAGCATCTGCGTACCGAGACCGGGCTGGCCAACAAGTTCACCCCGGCCAAGGAGTTCGGCGTCGCCATTCCGGCCCATCCCGAGTACTACACCACCCTGAGTCAGGCCAAGGAGCTGCTCAAGCAGCCCGACGGCGCCCTGGTCAGCGTGCGCACCTGGGACGAGTTCGTCGGCAACACCTCCGGCTACAGCTACATCAAGCCGAAGGGCGACATTCCCGGCGCCAAGTGGGGTCGTGGTGGTGTCGATGCCAACAGCATGAGCGACTTCCACAACCCGGACGGCACCATGAAGCCGGCCCGCGAGATCCTCGCCATGTGGGACGAGTGGAACATAGAGCCGACCCAGCAGGCCGCCTTCTACTGCGGTACCGGCTGGCGCGCCTCCGAGGCGTTCTTCTACGCCTGGCTGATGGACTGGAAGCGGATCAGCGTCTACGACGGCGGCTGGTACGAGTGGAGTTCTGATCCCAAGAACCCCATCGTGACCGGCGAGCGCAAGCCCGCCAAGTAACGGATACAGATCGCAAAACAGGCCGGACCCATGTCCGGCCTTTTTGTACCCGCTCGGGCCTGCGCCAGCCGGACACTACACTTTGCGAGTGACAATCAGGTCGATGCAAGGAGTGACTGATGAGACGGATATGGCTAGGCCTGCTGGTGGCAGGCGTGCTGGGGCAAGGGGCGATGGCCGCCGAGCGGGATCGCTATCTGGTGCAGCTGAAACCGGGGGCGGAGGCGGTGGTACTGGCCCAGAGCAAGGGAATGGGGGGCGAGCTGGCCCTGGCGCTGCCCGAGCAGCACGCGCTGGCGCTCTGGTTGCCGGCGGCGGCGGCCACGGCGCTGGCGCACAATCCCAACGTGCTCTGGGTGGAGCCGGACGCCAAACGCTATGCCAGTGCCGAAACCCTGCCCTACGGCATTCCCATGGTGCAGGCGCCGCAGCTCAGTGACGCGGCGGCGGGAGAGGTGCTGGTGTGCATCATTGACTCTGGCTACAGCGGCGGCCATCCGGACCTGCCCCACGGGGCCCAGATGCAGGGCAGCAACGATGCCGGCACCGGCAGCTGGAGCAGCGACGAGAACAGCCATGGCACCCATGTGGCGGGCACCATAGCCGCAGTGGGGGGCAATGATCTGGGCGTGCTCGGGGTGTTGCCAAACCAGAGCGTGCCGCTGCAGATCGTCAAGGTGTTCGGGGCCAACGGCTGGGCCTACTCCTCCAACCTAGTGGGGGCGCTCAATGCCTGCAAGCAGGGGATGAGCAGCCGCGGCTTCACCCGCATGGTCATCAACATGAGCCTGGGGGGCAGCGTGCCCAGCAAGACCGAAGAGAGAGCTTTCAACCAAGCCTACAGCCAGAACGTGCTGAGCGTGGCGGCGGCGGGCAATGCGGGCAACACCAGCAAGTCCTATCCCGCCTCCTACAGTAGCGTGGTGAGCGTGGCCGCCATCGATGCCAACAAGCAGCTGGCCTATTTCTCCCAGCGCAACGATCAGGTGGAGCTGGCCGCCCCCGGCGTCTCTGTGCTCTCCACAGTGCCGACCGGGTACGCCTACTACAGCGGCACCTCGATGGCGACGCCGCACGTGGTCGGGGTGGCCGCCCTGGTCTGGTCGCAGCGACTGGAGTGCAGCAACGATCAACTGCGCCAGACCCTGCGCAGCAGCGCCCAGGATCTGGGGGCGCTGGGACGCGACAACAGCTTCGGCTACGGCCTGGTGCAGGCGAAGGCGGCGGCAGACAAGCTGGCGCTTGGTTGCGGGTCCGGGACCGGAGGTGGTGGCAGCAGCAAACCGGGTGGGCGCAAGTAACTGATTCTTGACGTTGATCCCGTTGCGGCAATGGCGGCAAACGGGCTCATCTGGTTGAGCTAGGCTTCAGTCACCACCCTCGTGGTGAGGGTGAAGCGGGAGACGAAACAGGCGATGAAGCAACTGATGATGATCCTGGTGTGTGCCTTGGCGCTGGCGGGGTGCAGCTCGCAATACATCATGAGCACCAAGGATGGCAAGATGATCACCACCGACAGCAAACCCAAGCTGGATGAGAGTACCGGCATGTACCGCTACTACGACACCGAGGGGCGGGAGGTGATGATCAAGAAGGATGACGTCACCCAGATCATGGAGCGTTGAGGCTCTCCTCAAGCAACAAGGGCTGCCTGCGGGCAGCCCTTGTCATTTTTGGTGCTCACGCCGTCTGGGGCACCTGGCGGTTCACCTGACCCACGAACAGCTGGTGGAAACGGGAGTGGGAGTTGGCCAGCAGACTCACCGGCGAGCCCTGCTCCACTACTGTGCCGGCCTCCATCACCACCACCTTGTCCACCGACAGCAGCGGCTCCAGATGGTGAGCGATCACCAGGTAGCTGGCCTCCGGTCGGTAGCGATAGAGCAGCTCCGCCATCTTGCGCATGCCGCCGTGGTCGAGATCCGAGGTGGCCTCGTCCAGCACGATGAGCGGGCGGCGCGACAGCAGGATGCGGGCGATCACCAGCAGCTGGGTCTCGCCAGCGGAGAGCTGCAGTTTGTCGAGCTCCTCGTCCAGCCGGCCGGCGCAGCGGTCGACCAGCCCCACCCGGGCCAGTGCCTGCTCCAGTGCCGCGTCGTCATGCTCGGTCAGGGGGGCCAGGTTGGCCCGCAGGGTACCGAAGAAGGTGAGCGGGATCTGGGAGACGGTGTCGTAGAGATCGCGCACCGCCTCCGGGGCCAGCCGGGAGAGCGGCTGCTCGCCGTAGTAGATCTCCCCCTGGGTGGCGGGATACATGGCCTGCAGCACCCCCAGCAGCGAGCTCTTGCCGGCGCCGGTACGGCCGCACACGCCCACCTTCTCGCCGGGGGCCAGCTCGAAGTTGACCTTGTGCAGCGCCCACTGGCTGGCCTGGGGGTAGCGCAGCCCCAGGTTGTCGAAGCGCACCTTGGGGTGAGGGGTGGCGAGGGCCTCCCCCTCCTGGCGCTCGCTCTCTATTTCGCTGTATTCGCGCACCCGCTCCACCGCGTTCATCACCTGCTCCACCTCGGCGAAGGTGCGGATGAGGGAGTTGAGCATGGCGGAGGCGGTAAAGGCGTAGGTGATGGCCACGGCCCCCAGCAGCGAGCTGTTACCAAAGGCCACCATCAGCGCCACGGCGCCCACCAGGGCGGCGGAGAGCAGGGTCTGGTGCATGCCGAGCCAGCGGTTGATGGAGGTGGTGGTGTACCAGCTGCGCAGGTTGTTGTCATAGTGCAGCAGCACCTGATCCAGCGCGAAGCGCTCGGCCCCGGCCAGGCGCAGGGCGGGGGCGCCACGGATGGTCTCGCTGATGCTGATGTAGAGCGGCGAGCGCAGCACCGAGGCCTGCCGCCGCAGCTTGAGCTGCACCGCCCGGTAGCGGCGCTGCAGCACGTAGAGGGCCCAGCCCACCAGGGGGGCGATGAGCAGCAACAGCGGCATGTTGACGCCGATCACCACCACCTGCAGCGCCACCGACACCAGCATGCCGAACAGCCCCATCAGCATCGACAGCAGGATCTCCTGGGCTTCCCCCAGATCCCGGTCGAAGCGGTTGAGGATGCGCCCCTGCGGCACCTTGTCGAAGAAGGCCATGGGGGCGCGGCTGATGCGCCCCAGCATGCCGTCAAACAGGGTCCAGGCCAGCTTGAGGCCGAGTTTATAGTTGATGACCCGCACCACCATGATGCAGGTGAGGGAGCCCGCTCCCAGCAGCACATAGATGCCGAGCAGTTCGCTCACCTCGGTCACCCCGGCCTTGCCGCCGAGCCAGAGATCCGAGGCGATGCGCAGCCCCTCCTGACCCAGGGTGAGCAGCAGGGCGAGCAGGATGGCGCCGGGGGCGGCCAGACGCTGCCACATGAAACCGAACAGCCCCCAGTCCACCTTGCCCTCCACCACCTTCTCTTCATTGAACTGCTCCGCCTCCTGGGGCGGCACCGGCGGGACGGGCTGGGGATGCTGGATGAGATCCGCCAGCTGGTGGGCATCGAGCTCCACCAGTTCGCCCTGCTCGATGCGGATCACCCGATCGCAGTGAGCCAGCACGTCCGGGTCGTGGCTGACCAGGAGCCGGGTCGGCCCCGGCTTGAAGGCGAGCCCCCGCTCCAGCACCTGGGCCGAGACGATGGGGTCGAGCGCCGAGAGGGGGTTGTCCAGCAGCAGGATGTCGGCCCGGGCGTAGAGGGCGCGGGCCAGGGCGACTCGCTGCTGCTGGCCGCCGGAGAGGCGGGTGCCGAGCTCGCCCACCAGGGTCTGATCGCCGTGGCTGAGCAGTTCGAGGTCGGCGCCCAGCGCACAGGCCCCCAGCACCCAGCGATAGCGCTCGGCGTGCCAGGGCTGGCCAAACAGGATGTTGTTGCGGATGGTGTCGTTCATCAGCCAGGGCTTGTGGCCCAGATGGGCGACCCGGCCGTGGCGGCGGATGCTGCCCTCGAAGCTGTCGTCAAAGCCGGCGACCAGGTGCAGCAGGCAGCTCTTGCCCGCCCCGGTGGCGCCGGTGATCCCCACCAGTTCCCCCGGCTGGATAAACAGGCTAGCCCCCTGCAGCACGGTTTTTTGCTGGTGCAGGGCGGTGACGTTGTCGAGCTGCAGGGCCCCCACCGGCAAGCTTGAGTCGGTGAGATCCCGGTGCTGCTCGGGGCTGTTGAGGAACTCGCACAGCCGATTGAATCCGGTGTTGAAGTTGATCAGGGTGCGGATGAGATAGGGCAGCCGCATCATGGGGATGCGCAGCACGGTGAACAGGGCGATGGTGGTGAACACCTGGGGCAGGGTGAGCTCCCTGCCCGACACCAGATAGGTGGTGAAGGTGGCCAGGGTCACCAGCAGCGGGGTGCTCAGCATCAGGCTCTCGTTGATGGCATCGAGCCGGAGCACCCGTCCCAGCACTCCCAGCTCCTGCTGGCGCTTGTGGCCGGCGGCCCGGGTGAAGAAGGCGCCGAGCCCGTTCTGGCGTACCAGCCGCAGCTTCTTGATGTACTCCGCCAGGATGCCGTTGCGCTCGTCCTGCTGGCGCTTGAGCTGCTGCTCCTGCTGGTTCATGCGCCGCACCACCCGGGTGGAGATGAGCAGCAGCAGGGTGAGCACCGTAAAGCCCACCAGGCCGGCGCTGCCCACCTGCCACACCAGCAGAGCAATGGTGCCGAGCAGTTGCAGCAGCATGGTGAGCGGCATGGCGGGGTCCGCCAGGATCCAGGTGATGTCCCACACGTCCCGGTTGATCAGGTTCTGCACTCGGCCACCGGCCCGGTCATCGAAGCTCTTGCCACCCAGCTTCATCACCTTGGCGAGCAGGGACTCGGCCAGCAGGCGGCGGATGGGCACGTGCATCTTGAGCGCCAGCTGCAGCGAGTGCTCCGCCAGCATGCCGGAGGCGAGCACGGAGGCGAACAAGGCCAGGGCCAGCAACAGCTTGTGGCCGGTGTCAGCGCCGGTGCCAAGCTGGGTCATGCTGTGGTTGAGCAGCCAGGGGCTGGCCAGGGTGGCCAGCATGCCGAGCAGCTGCAGCAGGGTGAGCAGGCCGATGCGGCCGCGATACTGGCGCCAGATAAAGGCGGTGATGGGCCAGGGGCGCACCGGCTGGGCGGCGGTGAGCGCGAGGAAGGCGTCGGCGCGGCCATCGCGCCTGTCTTCCGGCAACAGGGGATAGAGATCGTCGAGGTTGACCTGGGGCTCGGTCAGCCCCTTGCGCTGCAGCGGGCCGGTCCAGTGATAGAAGAGGCGGCTCAGCCAGCCGGCCGAGATTTCCGGATGATCCAATGGGTGTCCTTATTATTTTGTGCTGCTTCCAGAGGGGCGGGGCGACTCATGGGTCGCCCTCGATATTGTCGTCTTGCTGCGGGCGCTAGCCCGGCGGGATCAGCGATCCCGATTCATGCGGATGAGCCGATCCAGGATCTGCTCACCATCGACCCGCAGGCCGTTGTGTTCGTATTCGTTGGTGATCCAGGCGCGGCTGTTGCCAAGCCCCTTGAGGGTGTCGCGGCAGTAGTCGAACTCCACGTACATGTCCTCGGCATAGACGGCGCAGGCCACCGGCACAGTGTTGCGGGCCAGCTGCGCCGGTTCGTAGAGGGGGCCCCAGTCCGCTTTCTGGGCCAGCAGGTGGGCGGCTTCCTTCAGCGGGATGAGCTCGCGGAACTGCTCGAACATCCAGGGGAAGATCATCTCGCCGGTGAAGGCAAAATCCTTGCCCGGCGCCCAGGCCAGGGCCGGGTATTCGCCTCTCACCCGCTCGGCCGCCCAGTTGCTGGCGCTTCCTTCGCAATAGATGGACTCGTGCAGGATGGCGAACACCGGGTTGGTGTTGAACGGCTGCATCGCCTGCACTTGGTAGAGGAAGGCGGGGTTGAGCCGCTCACCGATGAAGGCGTCCTCCAGCAGGTAGTAGAGCTCCTCGAAGGCACCGCTGGCACCCAGATCCAGCCCCTGCTGCTGCAACTGCTCCACCGTCAGGCGCTGGCCGTTGGGCAGGCGCACCTCATGACTGTGCAGGTGGTTGGCCAGCCGGTTGGCGATGGCCTGGGCGTGGGGGAAGCGCGCGAAGAAGGCGCGGTTCTTGTCCGCCACCCGCTGATAGGTGGCGCGGTAGACCTCGTCGGCACGGCGGCCGATGGGGGCCACCCCGCCGGTGAGGTAGACCTCGTGCAGGCTGTCCGGGAACAGGGAGAGGTAGGTGAGGCTGCAAAAACCGCCGAAGCTCTGGCCGAGCAGGCTCCAGGGGCGCCCCGGGCTCAGCACTTCGCGAACGTATTCGGCGTCGCGCACTATGCTGTCAGCGCGAAAATGGCCGAGGTACTCCGTCTGCTGTGGGGCAGTGAGCTGGGCCAGCGCCTCGGCGCTGATGGGGCTGGAGTGGCCGGTACCGCGCTGATCGAGCAGCAGCACCCGAAACTCCTGCAGGGCCCGTTTGATCCAGCCGCTGTCGGCGGTCGGACGCGGGGCACCAAAGCCGGGCCCACCCTGCAGGAACAGCAGCCAGGGCAGATCGTCGTGCAGCCGGTCCTGGCGACAGAGGGTGCGGCCGAACAGGGTGAGGGTCTCCTCGTCATCCGGTCGCTGGTGGTCGAGGGGCACGGTGAAGAAGCGGGGCTCGCAATGGATGCCATCCAGCACGTAACGCAACGGGCTGCTCATCTGGGGTCTCCCTGAGGGTAGGAAAATCGTCGGCCTCATCATAGCCCCGGCGTGGGAACGGGTCACGCCGGTTTTCCAAATTGTTAACATTGTCACGAAGGGAAAACGGGCGGTGGCAGCGTGATGAATTTATTGTCGGCAAGGGAGTTGACGGCGCCGGGCGGCTGCACAAAGATGGCTCGCCTGCCGACGGGGCAGGGGTCGTAACAGGACGAGGTGGGCTTGATGAAGCCTAAGTGGATACGATTTCGCAAAAAAGAGAAACGGGTAAACCCGGAGGGTGTGCTGCAGACCGGCTTGCTGCTGTTCAGTGCCACCTGCGGAGCGACCCTGCTGCTGGCAACCTGCAACGGCAGCTGACCGAAATGAAAAAAGCCCGCTCGATGAGCGGGCTTTTCAAATTTGGCTCCTCCTACTGGACTTGAACCAGTGACATACGGATTAACAGTCCGCCGTTCTACCGACTGAACTAAGGAGGAATTGTGGTGCCCAGAGACGGAATCGAACCGCCGACACGGGGATTTTCAATCCCCTGCTCTACCGACTGAGCTATCTGGGCAACGGCGCGCATTAAACCCTTTCTGAACGGATGTGTCAACCGCAGGGCGCAGATAGTTGGACTGTTCGCTCGACAAGTGAGCAACCAGGGCGTTTGTTGGGCGGTTTGGCCTGTTTTCACCTCCGCTCACGGGTCGACAGATGAAAAAAGGGGGCCTGAGGCCCCCTGGTTACAACTGTCGTGCTCAGTGGCGGCTGACGATGATCCGCCCGGTGCTCATGTCACGGGCCTGGCCGGTGACGCTGATCTTGAGCCCGTATTCGGGCAGCAGGCGACCGGCATCCGGGATCTCCTTGCTCTGGTAGCTGCGGGAATCCTTGAACACCCGGTTCGGGGTGATCCAGAAGTCGCGCAGCAGGGAGCCGCTCGGGTGCTTGAGGTTGAGCGGCTGCTGGAAGCCCAGGCTGAAGGTGGCGTCGTGGATCTGGTAGCGGGTGCC
Source organism: Aeromonas sp. S5(2024) (assembly GCF_041403025.1). Classification (NCBI taxonomy): domain Bacteria; kingdom Pseudomonadati; phylum Pseudomonadota; class Gammaproteobacteria; order Aeromonadales; family Aeromonadaceae; genus Aeromonas; species Aeromonas sp. S5(2024). Next base: position 27,705 of record NZ_JBGLRI010000001.1, read on the forward strand.
GGCCACGGCGCCGTCGCTCCACTTGAGGGTGCGCTGATCCGCATCGATCACCCCGAGGAAGCCCTCACCCGGGTGGACTCCCACCCAGTTGTTGGCCTGGCTGTTGTCCACGTACCAGAGCAGCATGCCCGGCTCGTAGCGCATCAGCTGGTCGGCCACGTTGATGTGGGCCAGCCCCTTGTCCACCCCGGCGTGGTTGCGCCACTCGGCCAGGTAGTAGTGATCCTTGGCCTCGTTGCCGTTGCTCTTCACAAAGCCGGCCAGGGTAAAGGCAGAGTTGCCCTCGGCCCCGTCGCTCAGCAGGGTGTCGCCATCGGTGAGGATCTGCAGCTCGTCCACGAACAGCCCGTTTTCGGCTACGCCGCCATCGCTCTGGTATTGCAGAGTGAGGGTGACCTGCTGACCGGCCCAGGGGGTGAGATCGAACTCGGCATCGGTCCAGCCGTTGGAGTTGCCGGTGATGCCGATCCCAAAGCCCACCCCGTTGGGATCGTCGCTGGTGGTCAGGTTGCCCGCGATGGGCTGGCCATTGACCAGCACCCGGGCGTAGTCGTACCCCTCTTCAATCTGATACCAGGCCTTGAAGCCGAGGCTGGCGCTCTGTTTGCCGCTCAGATCCAGCTTGAGGCTCATGCGGTTGTCGAGGTTGTTGCCCTTGCCGCCATGGTATTGGTATTGGCCGGCGTAGGGCGGGTTGAGCGGGATCTGCTTGGCCGGCAGGTTGATGCGCACCACATCGTCGTTGCGCCCCTTGTCGTTGGCCTGATCCAGCATGTAGACGTTGCCGCGGGGGCTGAGATCGGCGAGCTGCACGTTGCTGCCGTGCAGCCAGTTGCCGCCGAGGGAGGCCTGCAGGAACTCCTTGGCCCAGGCGGAGAACCCGGTCGGCTCGGTGCCGCCGATGACCCCGGCCCAGGAGCCGGAGGACATGATGGACCAGGTCGCTACCGGTTCCCCCTTGCCGGTGTACTTGGTGTCGTACTCATCCGGCAGCCCCAGATCGTGGCCATATTCGTGGGCACAGACCCCGGCCGCCGCATCGATGGGTTGGATGGTGTAGTCGTAGGCGGCAAACTGGCCGCCGAAGTTCTGGCTCGGGCTGCTGGTGCCAGGGATGGGGTAGGGGGCACCCAGGTTCCAGCGATGAGCCCAGATGGCGTCTTCGCCGAGATCGCCGCCACCGGCCTCCTCGCCGACGCTGGAGTGGAAGATCATCAGGTGGTCGATGAGACCGTCCGGCTCGTTGCGGTTGCCGTTGCCGTTGAGATCGTAGCGATCCTCCTGGTCAAACTGCGCCAGATCGATGGCAGGATCGTTCGCCACCTGGATCAGCGCCTCCTTCACCAGCTCCCGGATGGTGTTGGGGGTAGCGTTGGCGCCGTAGTAGGCCGCGTTCTTGTCGGCGGTATACCAGCCCGCCACCTGACCGCGCACGCTGTAGCTCTGGCCGGACTGCTGCTCGTAGAACTGGCGCATGGAGATGAACCGCTCGCCGTTCGGGCCGGCATAGCCCTTGGACGAGAACAGCAGATCGTTGTAGTGCGCCGGGGTGTAATCCGGGTAGTACATCTTGGTGAGCTCGGGGCGCACGCTGTTCTTCGGGTAGTCGGGGAAGTCCACCAGGATGGCGAGGATCTTGTCCTTGCGCATCTGGCCCTGGTAGTGCTCCCGCTCGATGGCCTTGAGCAGCAGGGTGGGCACCCGATCGCCGGGACGGGCGGTGCCGTTGAGGCGGATCTTCTTGAGGATGGTCTCGCGCACCTTGCCCTCTTTCACCGCCAGGGTGCCGCTGTTGCCCTGATAGGCTCGCGACTTCTCGCGATAGTAGCTGGCGAGGGCCGCCTGCTCCTGCTCGGGGGAGGCCAGGGTGGGGATGCGGCCGCTCTTCTTGAGCATCTCCAGCACCTTCACCTCGTCGGCCAAGGGGGCATCGAACGGGCCGTGGACCGGGGCGGCCATGGCCTGGTTTCCAATCATAAGGGTTGAGCCGACAAGCAGGCTCATTATTGTTTTTTTAGGCATTATCTATGTGCTCCTTCACATGATAAAAAGGGAGCCTGACTGGCTCCTCTTTCCGTACGGGCAGTGCTCCGCCCGCGTCCCTTGATACACCTCGTCCATGGCCTTTGTCACCGGGGCGCTGCTGGTGGATCCTGCTGATTTCAAACGGCTTGTTGCGAGGGTTGTGCGGTTTTCCCGTGTCTCGCTGAAGCTCCATATGGAGCAATTCATTCTCGGCAAAAGATTACGCTTTATTAACCTTTTGTGATGGCACCCCATTTGGGGTGGCCGCCGCCAGCTGCTTATCTTGGCTTGCCGCATTGAGCCAAGGTGGCTGTGCGGGTATGCTTTGCCGCAACCATGCCTGCGGGGCAGGGGCACAGCCGATACGGCACTCGCCCGCGCGGGCATTTGATACCAACACAGTCGCATCTGGGGTTAATATGAGTCTTGATATGCAAGAGTGGCGCGAAGAGACCACCGCCATCGTCAACGAGTTGCTGGCCGATGGCAGCAACCCGGATCTGGAATACGAGATTGAGCACCACTTTGCCTGCCAGGATTTCGATCTGCTGGAGAAGGCGGCGGTCGACCTGTTCAAGGCCGGTTTCGAAGTGACCGATGCCGAAGAGATGGAGCTGGATGACGGCGCCACCATCTTCTGCTTCGACGCCACCACCGAGTGCAAGCTGGACATCGAGACCATAGTCGCGGACATCGCCAAGATGTTGCCCATCCTCGAAAAATACGGTGTGGACTACGACGGCTGGGGCACCTACTTCCAGGAGTAAGGCGCCAGCTCACGCACGCGTTGCAAAAACAACAAGGCCACCCTCGGGTGGCCTTGTTCTTGCTGGCTTACTGCTCCGGCAGCTGGTAGCTGCCGGCAAATTCGGCGGGGGGCAGGGGGCGGCTGAACAGGTAGCCCTGCAGCCGATCGCAGCCGGCCTGCACCAGCCACGCTTGCTGCTCCTGCGTTTCCACCCCTTCGGCGGTGATCTTGATGCCGAGCTCGTGGCCCAGCCCGATGACGGAGCGCACGATGGCGGTGGTCGCCTGGTTGGTGGCCAGCCCCTGGGTGAAGCTGCGGTCCAGCTTGAGAGTGGCCACCTGCAGTCTGGGCAGATAGGCGAGCGAGCAGTAACCGGTGCCGAAGTCGTCGATGGCGAGCTGAAAGCCGGCCTCGATCAGGTTGGCCAGGTTGCTCTCAATCTCGTCGGCATTCTCCATCAGCACCCCTTCGGTGATCTCCAGCTCCAGCTGCCAGGGGGCGAGCCCGTGGCGCTCGATGCAGGCGAAGATCTGTGGGCAGAGCTCGGGGTCGCGAAATTGCAGCGGCGACAGGTTGATGGAGAGCACCAGATCCGGCGCCGCCACCTGCCAGCGGGCCAGCTGGGCACAGCCCTGCTCCAGCATGTGGCTGCCGAGCAGGCCGATGAGTCCCAGCTCCTCCGCCAGCGGGATGAACTCGTCCGGCGAGATCATGCCGAGCTCGGGGTGGGGCCAGCGGCAGAGCAGCTCGGCCCCGTGCAGCTGGCTGGTGCGGGTGCTGATGATGGGCTGGTAGACGGCGGTCAGCTGGCCGGACTTGATGGCCAGCGGCAATTGGGCTGCGATCAGCTGGCGGCGCTTGAGCTTGGCATCGAGTTCGGGATCGAACAGGGTGCAGTGCTGCTGCTGGCGCTTGCCCTGGGCCAGCGCGGCTTCGGCGTGGCTCAGCAGGCGCTCGGCGTCGTTGGCCTTGCCGTGGGCGATGCCGAGGAACACCGGGATCTGGATCCTGTGCTCTTCCACCTGGTAGGGTACCATCAGCGCCCCCTGCAGGCGGCGGCTCCAGCTGGTCAGCGGCTCGCTCAGCTCGGGCAGCAGCATGGCAAAGTCGTCGGCGGCGACCCGGCACACCAGCGACTGGGGCGGGGCCAGCTGTTGCAGGCGGCGGGCCACCTGATTGAGCAGCCGGTCGGCGACCCGGATGCCGAAGCGGTCGTTGATCTCGCGAAAGTGCTGCAAATCGACCAGCACCAGGCTCGCCTTGCGTGCGCCGAGATGGCGGCTGGTCTGCAGAAAATGGGAGAGCTTGAGCAGGCCGGTCAGGCTGTCGTAGTGCTGCTCCTGCTGCAGCTGGGCCTGGGTGGTGCGCAGCCCGGTGATGTCGCGGCTCAGGGTGAGGATGCCGAGGGAGTTGCCCTCATCGTCCGGCACATCGACCCGGGTCACTTCCAGATGGCGTCCCTGGCCGTTGGCGTCCACCAGGCAGTATTCACCGCGTCCCATCGGCAGCTCGGTAGAGAGACGGTGGGCGACCCGCTGGCCGAGCGCCTCGCTCGCCACCATGCCCATGAAGTCGAGAAAGGCCTGGTTGCAGTCGATCAGCAGGCCCTGGTGGTCTTCCAGCCGGATCGGATCCGGGATGGCGTCCAGCAGGCGGCGTTGCAGCAGCTGCTGCTGGCGAAAGGTCTGCTCCAGCTCCTTGCGTTGGCCAATTTCATTGACCATGCCGAACAGGGCCACCGGTTTGCCTTGTGCATCGTAGAGCGGGATCTTGTGGATCTCCATCCAGCTAGTGGCATCACCGCTGCTGCAGTGTAACTGCTGATAGAGCAGCGGTTTGCCCTCCGCCAGCAGGCGCAGATCCTCTTCCCGAAAGATGTCGCCCCAGGGCATGTCGGCATCGGTCTTGCCGATGAGATCCGCCGGTTGTGGCAGGCCCGCCTGTTCCGTGAAGGCGCGGTTGGCAAACAGGTAGCGCCCATCCGTATCCCGGCAGAAGATATTCATGGGTAGCTGGTCGATGATCTGCTGCAGCAGGGGCAGGGTGAGCAAGGAGTTCACACAGACACTCACGGGGGAAATTTCGAGCAAATCTATGATAGCAGGCTGGTTTTGTAAAGCTTGGGTTAAGGCTGACTCATTTCTGCCGATCCCTGCTGACAGTCTGTGTCGCTGACGCCATAATAGCCGCCGGTCGGCCGATGGCCGGATTATATGGATGAGAGAAGCAGCATGAAAAAGATTGTGGGAGTAGCACTGGCCCTGTTGATGGCCGGTTGTGCCAGCGACAACAATGGCGGCGAACAGTACCGCTATACCCCGCCGGTAGCCAAGGCGACCAACAACACTCAGGAGATGCAGATCCCGGTGGATCTGGTGTGGGCCCGTGCCGAGAAGTGGTTTGGCGATCACGGTCTTAACATCGAGAACAGCCAGCGCGGCTCCGGCCTGATGACCGCCAACGTCGAGAATTCGGCCGACGGTCTGGAGTGGCTGGATTGCGGTACCATGGGTTCCAAGGTCGCACTGGGCAACCCCAACCTGCAGATCAACCTGATCATCACCCAGAGCGGCAACAACAGCGTGGCGACCGTCAACGTCAAGGGCAACACCCAGCTCTACTTCGTCGAGTCCTCCGGCGAGCGGGTGCTGGCTCCCTCCATCACCCCGGTGTGCGTCTCCCGCGGCAGCCTGGAACAGAGCCTGTTCTCCACCCTCGGCAATTAAGTCGCGCCGAGTGCCAGCAAAAACCCCGTTGCCTGCAACGGGGTTTTTGTTTTTGGCCCGCTAGCCGGGCAGGGCCGGCCAGCCCTGCTGGCGAAAGCGGCCTGGTGCCATCCCGCTCGACTGCTTGAATGCCTTGGCAAACGAGGCCTCCGACTGATAGCCGACCCGCTGCGCGACCTCGCCGAGGGGGAGTTGATCCGGGTGGCGCAGCAGCTCGGCCGCCCGCACCATCCGCACCCGCACCATGAACTCCCAGACGCTGCAGCCCAGCCGTTGGCGAAAGTGGCGAAAATAGGTGGCGCGGGACATGGCGGCCAGCGCCGCCAGTTCATCCACGCTCCAGGGGTGGGCCGGGTCGGCCAGCATGGCCTGCAGCGAACCCCCCAGCCTGGGGTCCTGCAGGGCGCCGACCAGCCCGAGCGCCCCGTGCGGATCGCTGGCATGGGCCCGCAGCCCCATGGCCAGCAGCACCTGACTGAGGGCCGTCAGCACCGCCCCCGAGCCCTGCTGTTCGCGCAGCAGTTCCTGGTGGATCAGGCTGAGCACCAGGCTCAGCGCCTGTTGCGACTCGCTGGCGAGCAGCGGGATGCAGAGCGGGCTGGGCAGGGCATCCAGCAACAGTGGCCGCAGCGGCCCCTGATAGCGGTACTCGCCGCACAGAAACTCCACCTGATCGCCGCCATCGCCCCTTCGCGGCAGCAGCCCGTCGCCCGGTTCTGCCAGGGCCAGGGCATCGCCTTCCCGCCAGATGGTATGGGGCTCGCCACCGGGCAGCAGCAGCAGATCGCCCGGCCGCAGGACCACGTCATCACCCTGCGCCGTGCTGACCCGGATCTCTCCTTTCATCAGCAGGTGGAACGGCATCACCCCGGCTGGGCTCTGCTCGTGGGGCAGTCTGAAACCGCCGCGATAGAGGCAGCGCACGTCGAACGTGCCCTGGATGCCGGCCTGGCTGATCAGCTGGTCTATCTGGTTCATGATTCTATTTGACTGTTATTTGCGTCTTTAAAGTATTAAACGACTCACTCCTCGATGCAATACTGGCTTCATCGAGCAGGCAGGGGCCTGTTCTGCCAACCCGGAGAGTCAAGATGCAAGACTGGGATCAATACCGTAAACAGTTGATGGGCCGCGTCATGGAGCTGGGCACCCTGAGCCCGGATACCCTCAAGGGTTATCAGCAGCTGTCGGCCGCCGGCAGCAAGAGCGGCGTGCTTGATGGCAAGACCCGCGAGCTCATCTCGCTGGCGGTAGCCGTCACGACCCGCTGCGATGGCTGCATCGCCGTCCATGCCGATGCCGCCCTCAAGCAGGGGGCCAGCCGGGCGGAGATCGCCGATGCACTGGGCGTCGCCGTTGCCATGAATGCCGGGGCCGCCATGGTCTATTCTGCCCGGGTGCTGGATGCCATCGATCGTTGAGGCTGTGCGGGGCCGGCTGCGGCCGGCCCCTGAGGAGTAAGGATGTTGATATTCAATCGCTTGCTGGCCGTGCTCGCGGGGGGGGGATCGTCTGGGCGCGACCCTATGCCGCATTGCCGTCGGGGTCGTGTTCATCTGGATCGGGCTCTTGAAGTTCATCCCCTACGAGGCGGACAGCATCACCCCTTTCGTGGCCAACAGCCCCTTCATGTCGTTCTTCTATGAACATCCGGACCAGTATCGTCAGCACCTCAATCACGAGGGGGAGCTGGTGCCGGAAAACCGGGCCTGGCACGAGCAAAACAACACCTATGGCTACTCCCATGGCCTGGGCGTGGTGGAACTGGTGTTCGCCCTGCTGATCCTGGCCAATTTCCGCTTTCCCCTGCTGGGATTGATCGGGGCCTTGATGGCGTTTCTGACCCCCTTCGTCACCTTCAGCTTTCTGGTGTTCACGCCGGAAACCTGGGTGCCGGCGCTGGGGGATGCCCACCACGGTTTCCCCTATCTGTCGGGAGCGGGGCGGCTGGTGCTGAAGGACATCATGATGCTGGCGTGTGGTTACATTGCCATGGTGGATTCGGCCAGGACCCTGCTGGCCAGACGTGGATGAGTGACCCTGCCTGCCGTTTGCCGCACCCTGCCGGGTGCGGCTTTTTTATGGGGCGCGAGGCATGTATAAAAAAGCCCCCGGCGGGGCCGGGGGCTTGTAGCAGGTTGCCGCGTTAGCGGGCGACGTCGCCGTGAAACAGCGTCTGCTCGCCGGCTTTGAGCACATAGCCCTTCCAGGGGAAGAGGGTGTAGCCGCTGCCTTGCCACGACCAGTTGCCTTCCGCCCCCTGGCGGGTGAGCAGGTGCTGCTCGCCGCTTGGCAGGGTCAGCTCGGCCTGGCTCTGATCGGCGTTGAACAGCACGAAGGCGCTGCTGGTCTGGCCGACATCGGTCGGATTGAGCCGGATGCCCTGCTCGAACAGCCGCACGCACTGCTTGGTCAGCGCCGACCACTGATAGCCCGCACTGCCGATGCAGCCATGGCTGTCGCGATCACTGCCAACCAGATGTTGTTCCGGGGTACTGCAGGCCGCCAGCAGCAGGGAGGCGGCCATCAGGGTCAGGGTGCGCATGCTTACTCCTTGGCGTCCCGCTCGATGACGATGTTGGAGAAGCCCAGCTCCTTGAAATAGTTCTCCCGGTAATCCTTCACGCTCTTCTTGTCGCGCCGGCACACCTGGGCCAGCTGCTCTTCCATGGCGTGGAAGCTGGCCAGGTTGATCCCCTCGGCAGCGGCAATGGCATCGTAGATGCTGTTGAACTTGTCGTTGGCGTAGCCAATCTCTTTGGTTTTTTTGCCGTAGGTGTAGGTAATCTTGAACGCCATGGCGTTATTCCTTTGATTTGGCCTGCTTGCGCTGGACGTACAGATAGAGGCTCTCGACCTTTTCCCGCGCCCAGGGAGTTTTTCGCAAGAATTTCAGGCTGGACTTGATGCTGGGATCCTGGGTGAAGCAGCGGATATTGATCTGCTGTCCCAGCTCTTCCCAGCCATAGTATTCGACCAGCGCGGTGACGATGGCTTCCAACGTCAGCCCGTGCAGCGGGTTGTTCTTCTGCGAGGAGGCGGGCTGTTCGCTCATGCCTGCGCCGCCAGCTTGGCAAAGGGCTGGCCCATGCGGGTGGTGACCCCGTTGGCCAGATGGGGCTCGAAACCGGCCAGCATGCCCGGGCCAAACAGACAGACCACGGTACTGCCCAGCTTGAACAGGCCCATCTCGGCGCCTTTTTGCAGGGTGATGGCTTCGTCGCCGCTGTAATCCCAGCGCACGACGCGCTTCTCTCTGGTCGGCGCTATGTTGCCGGCCCAGATGGTCTCGATGCTGGCCACGATAGTGGCACCGACCAGCACCAGCGCCATGGGGCCGTGCGGGGTGCGGAAGGTGGCGACCACCCGCTCGTTGCGGGCAAACAGGTTGGGCACGTTCTCGGCGGTGAGCGGGTTGACGGAGAAGAGATCCCCCGGCACGAACACCATGCTCTCCAGCACGCCGTCCAGCGGCATGTGGATGCGGTGATAATCCTTGGGCGCCAGGTAGATGGTGGCGAAGTCGCCATCCTTGAACGGCGCCACCAGATCCTCATAACCGCCCAGCAGCTCGCGAGCGCTGTAGTCGTGGCCCTTGGCCTGGATGATGCGACCCTGCTGGATCGGGCCGAGCTGGCTGACGGTGCCATCCACCGGCAGCGCCAGGGTCATGGCATCCTCGACCAGGGGGCGGATCCCCGGCTTGAGTTCGCGGGTGAAGAATTCGTTGAAGCTCTTGTAGTGGGCCGGACTCTCGTGCAGCGCCTCGCTCATGTCGACCTGGTACTGCTTGATAAAGGCCTCGATCACCCTGGTGGTGAGGTTGCCTGCTTCGGCAGCCGCAAGTTTGCCGACCAGGCGGGAGAGGGCGTGTTTGGGCAGACAGTATTGACCGGCAATTTTCAGGTTGTCAGTAATGCTCATGTTCATCATCAAGGTAGGTTGAATAGGGTCACAGGCGCGCCTGTTGGCGACCGTGACGGGCTTCCTGCATGGTTTCCAGGATGCGGTGATAGTTGTGGAAGCGATCGGCGCTGATGGCGCCACTGTCGACGGCGGCCCGCAGGGCGCAGCCGGGATCGTCCTTGTGGGTGCAGTCGCGGAACTTGCAGCCACCCAGATAGTCGCGAAACTCGACGAAGCACCAGGTGATGCGGTCGGCTTCCAGATGCCAGAGGGCGAACTCGCGGATCCCCGGGGAGTCGATGAGATCGCCACCGCTCGGGAAGTGATAGAGCCGCGCCGTGGTGGTGGTGTGCTGGCCGAGCCCCGAGTTCTCGGAGATCTCGCCGGTGAGCACATCCAGCCCCGGCATCAGGGCATTGGTGAGGGACGACTTGCCGACCCCGGACTGGCCGACGAAGATGCTGATCTTGTCGGTCAGGGCGGCTTTCAGCTCATCGAGCCCTTCGCCGCTCTCGCAGCTTACCAGCAACACCTCGTAACCGAGCTTGCGGTAGGTTTCGAGCTGGCGCTCGATACGGGCACGGGCCGCGTCATCGAGCATGTCGACCTTGTTCAGCACGATCAGGGGGCGGATCTCCACATCCTCGGCGGCCACCAGATAGCGGTCGACGATGTTGGTGGAGAACTCGGGCATCACCGCCGAGACGATGATGATCTGGTCGATGTTGGCGGCGATGGGTTTGACCCCGTCGTAGAAGTCCGGCCGGGTCAGCACCGAGTGACGCGGATGCACCGCCTCGATGACGCCGGCAGTCGCGGCATTGAGGCCGGGACGCCACACCACCTTGTCGCCGCACACCAGGCTGCTGATGCTGCTGCGCCGCAGGTTGCTGCGGTGGATGGCACCATCGCTTGCCTCGACGTCTGCGTGCTGACCAAAACGGCTGATCACCACCCCTTCGATGGCCGGGCCAAACAGGGTGTCATCCACGACCGTGGTGTGCTCTTTCTGCAGCCGCCGCTCGCGGTTGGCCTGGACGCGCCTTTGTTGACCCAGATTGAGTTTTGCTTTCTTTGCCACTCGATTCGCCAGTTTATGAACAGATCCAAAGCCAGTATGATACATGCAAATTGGCAAAATTCCGCCATTCCTCCCAATAGAGAGAGCAATCATGACAGTCAGCGCGCAGAACCTGGTATGGATCGACATGGAGATGACGGGTCTGGACCCCGAACAGAATGTGGTACTGGAGATCGCCACCATCGTCACCGACAAGGACCTGAACGTGCTGGCCGAAGGGCCGGTCATCGCCATTCACCAGAGCGACGAAGAGCTGGCCAAGATGGACGACTGGAACGTCAACACCCACACCAACAGTGGTCTGGTGGCCCGGGTCAAGGCGAGCCAGCACGATGAGGCGAAAGCCGTCGCCGAGACCCTCGACTTCATTCGCCAGTGGGTGCCGGAGCGTACCAGCCCGCTGTGCGGCAACAGCATCGGTCAGGATCGCCGCTTCATGGTCAAGCACATGAGCGATCTGGAAGCCTTCTTCCACTATCGCAACGTCGACGTCAGCACCATCAAGGAGTTGGTGCGCCGCTGGCAGCCGGCGCTGCTGGACCAGTTCAAGAAGAGCGGTACCCATCAGGCGCTGGACGACATCCGCGAATCCATTGCCGAACTGCAGTTTTACCGCAGTCACGTCTTCAAGATCTGAGTCTGCGGCAAGGGCTTGTGCTCTCCCGGTTGCTAAAATCGACAGTTCGACCAGCTTTTGAGCGAACGCGCGCAACCAGACAAAAAAGCCCTTGCAATTGGAATGTCTGCTCTTATAATTCGGCTCCCGTACAGTAGCGCAAGCAACCAAATGCTGTACGGCCGTTTTAAGGTAGTTGCGGGAATAGCTCAGTTGGTAGAGCACGACCTTGCCAAGGTCGGGGTCGCGAGTTCGAGTCTCGTTTCCCGCTCCAAAAAGTTTGCTGATGACGTTCCGATGCGGGAATAGCTCAGTTGGTAGAGCACGACCTTGCCAAGGTCGGGGTCGCGAGTTCGAGTCTCGTTTCCCGCTCCAATCATCAGCACAGCCTCAAGACAACCTAATGTTGCGGGAATAGCTCAGTTGGTAGAGCACGACCTTGCCAAGGTCGGGGTCGCGAGTTCGAGTCTCGTTTCCCGCTCCAAAAATTTGTAAGTGATATTCCGATGCGGGAATAGCTCAGTTGGTAGAGCACGACCTTGCCAAGGTCGGGGTCGCGAGTTCGAGTCTCGTTTCCCGCTCCAATCACTTGCAGATGACATCCTGTTGCGGGAATAGCTCAGTTGGTAGAGCACGACCTTGCCAAGGTCGGGGTCGCGAGTTCGAGTCTCGTTTCCCGCTCCAATCTCTCTTCAAATTCAATCTCTTTCCCCCCCAAGCTAACGAATCCAGTTTCTCAATACATTCGCTGCCACATTCAGTTGGTAGAGCATGATCCGCGCTTGCCAAGGCTGGGGTCGCGAGTTCGAGTCTCGTTTCCCGCTCCAATCTCTCTTCGAAGTTCTCATCATCCCTTTGAATTGCCCATTACATCGCGCCGCGATGATTTGTCGTATCCGGCGTTCAGCCAGATCAGGTCCATGTCTTCTGTAGCCACTTCGTGCGCAGGTGCTGGGGAGGGCTGTGGTTATAGGCAAGCTTATGATTGTCGTGGGGAGGGTTGCTGTTGCTGCGGGCAGGCTTATGAGCGTGGCGGGGAAGGGGAAACGGCGGGCAAAAAAATAGGAGGGCCGATGGCTCCTCCTACAGGCTCACTGGCGTGGCTTAGAGCAGGGTAACGTTCTCAGCCTGAGGGCCTTTTTTGCCCTGGGTCACAGTGAACTGGACTTTTTGACCTTCAGCCAGGGTCTTGAAACCGGCGCTCTGGATGGAGGAGAAGTGAACGAAAACGTCCGGTCCCTGGGATTGCTCGATGAAGCCAAAACCCTTGGTCTCATTGAACCATTTTACTTGGCCGGTGCGAATGTCAGACATGTGGTAAGTCCTATCTATAACAAAATGAAACTAAGCCTTGTTGGGCAGCATTTGCCTAGAAATCAGGGGTTGAAGCATGACTGACCACGTCAATTTGTCCCAGTAGCATGTAGAACAATCCCTGTCTAAAGCACAAACGATTGTACGTGAGCGCGATCCCTTGTCAATTTGGCACTTTTCATTTTTTGAGCAAGCTAAAAATATTGTGAACTCAGCGGCTTATTTCATGGATTCAGGTCAAAAAATCGGGAGGCACCAGGCCTCCCGTTGTTTCATTCCTTGAGGGCGAATCCTTCACCCTGTCGGTCGTAGCGGTAGATGGCCTGACCGTAGGAGCGGATCTCGACCCGCTGGATGCGGCGGGTATCATCGATCAGGATGAACACGGCCCGGCCCGATTGCAGGCGGGTCAGCGGCCGATCAGGCCCTTCGATGGCGATCAGGCGGCTGAGCTCGGCGCCCGGCAGCTCGAACTTGCGGAAGATGGAGTAGAGGGTCTCGCCGGCTTGCACGTCGTGCTGCAGCCAGGTGCCATCCACCTTCTCTTCGACCGGTTTGGCCGCAGCCGGTGCACTGCCTGTGGCACCATTGCCAACGGTGAGGGCCTGCGCCGGTACGGCGATGGGGACCGCCAGCGAACCGGACGGCGCCGCTTTGGGCGCGGGGGCGGCCGGCTCCCAGGCCAGCACCAGCAACCAGAGCGGGATCAGGATCAGCAGCCCTATGGTGTGCTTGCGCGGCAGCGGGCTCGCCAGCTTGAACTTGCCTGTTTTGGCTTCCTGGCCGCGTTGGCCAAGTCCGCTCATGCCCTGGCCGATGCGTTGACGCAGGGGCAGGGTGGCGGCATTGATACGATGGAGCAGGGATCCTTGTGATTCGTCTTGGCGACGCTGCTGGGCTCGTCTGTTGTGGCCACGGGGGCGACGGTCCGGGGTGGGCACGGCATTTACCTCTCACTACATTGCCTGCCATCAGGCAAATTCGTGCCTATGGTAAACGGACTCGCCCCCGAGGGGGAGAGTCCTGAGGTGGAAAATTATCAGCTGAGACGAAATTGTCCCAGTAATTGCTGTAAACGCTCGGCCGCCTGGCGCAACGCCTGGCTGGCTTTGGCCGTTTCGGTCGCATCCAGTGCGATGTCGTTGGCCAGTGCGTTGGTTTTTGACAGGTTGCCGGAGACGGTCTCGGAAACCGAGCTCTGCTCTTCGGCAGCGGAAGCTATCTGGTAGGTCATGTCGTTGATGGTGGAGATGGCCTGATAGATGCTGCCGAGCGCCTCTTCTGCCAGATCCGCCTCGCCCACCGCCTGATGGGTCAGCTGCTGGCTCTGGTTGATGGCGTTGACCGCGTTGGCCGAGCTGTGGCGGATCTTCTCGATCAGCTCCTGGGTATTCTGCACCGCCTGCTGGGTGTTGCCCGCCAGCTTGCGTACCTCGTCGGCCACTACCGCAAAGCCGCGGCCCTGTTCGCCGGCCCGGGCCGCCTCGATGGCGGCGTTCAGCGCCAGCAGGTTGGTCTGATCGGCGATCCCCTGAATGACGGTGAGGATGCTGGTGATCTGCTCGCTGTCATGGGCCAGCCCCTCGACCACCTCGGCCCCCTTGCCGGCCTCGGCCGCCACCTTGTGCATCGACTGGATCACCTGCTGGAAGCGTACCTTGCCCTGATCCGCCGCCCCCTGGGCCTGCTTGGCCGAGTCGGCGGTGTTGTTGGCGTGGGTGGCTACCTCCTGGCTGACGTAGGACATCTCCTGTACCGCAGTCAGCATCTGCTCCATCTCTGCCTGGTGGTGCTGCAGGTTGGTGTCGGTCTGGCCGGCGATGCGATCGGTGTCGCCGGCGTGACGGTTGACCTCGCTGGCGGTCTTGAGCACATCCCCCAGCAGCACCTGCAGCTTGTCGATAAAGCGGTTGATGCCCTTGGCCAAATCCCCCAATTCATCGCGGGACTGGGTATTGAGCCGCTTGGTGAGATCCCCCTCGCCATCGGCGATGTCATCCACCAGGCTGACCATCTGGCGGATGGGGCCGGTGATGCTGCGGGCAATGACCAGCATGGTGGCCAGCGCCAGCACCAGCACGACGACGGCGCCCACCAGTTGCTGGGTCATGGCGGCCCGGTTCATGTCGCTCAGCTGGGCTTCCAGCTGGTCGGCCCCGGCCAGCACCACCTTGTAGGGCAGGGTGACGATGATGGCCCAGTTGCGGCTCATGCCCGGCACCGCGATGGGCACCGAGATCCGGAACGCATCGTCGAGCTCCTGGCGCTGAACCTCGGGTTTGAGGTACTGCTGCCAGCCGTTGCCAAGCAGCTTGTCGGCGCGGCTGCCGAGCAGGCTGGCATCACCGCTGGTGCCGGTGATGACGCCGGCGGCGCTGACGATCAGGGTCTCGCCCTTGCCGTCATAGATGTTGCTGTTGAGGGACTGGGCCTGACGGCTGATGGAGTCCACCGCCAGATCCAGCGCGGCGATCCCCTTGAACTGGCCGCCCACCATGATGGGGGTGGTGATGGTGCTCACCAGCACCTGCTGGCCGTTGATGTCCACCTTGAAGGGATCGATGAGGCAGGAGCGTCCCTCCCGTTTCGGGCAGGCGTAGTAGTCGTTGGCCGGATTGCCGAACTCATCCGGATCGCTCTTCTCGATGGAGAGCAGCAGGTCGGTGCCTATGCTCTCCTTGTCGCGATAGAAGTAGGGCACGAAGCGCCCCTTGCTGTCACTGCCCAGCGCCGTCTGGCCGGCGAAGCTGGCATCCTGGCCGTCGAAGCCGTTGGGTTCGAAGCCGGCGAAGGCGCCGTAGAGCTGTGGTTCGAGGGCGAGCTGGGCCTTGAGCAGATCGGTGGCCTGCTGGCGATCCAGCGGCAGTTTGCCCTCCTGCTGCAGGGCGAGGGCGCTGGCCATCTGCTGGGTATAGGAGAGCCCCTTTTGCAGCAGCTGGGTGATGGTGGCGGCCTCGGCACGGGCGTTGGCGCTGACCTTCTGCCATGCCTCCTGCTGCAGGGCGGCGCGGCTGGAGCTGATGGTCAGCTTCTGGGTCTGTTGACCCGAGTACTGGTTGAGCAGGATCAGGATGACCAGGGCGGCGGTCATGGCGATCCCGGCCATCACCAGAATGCGATTCTGGATAGAACGGAACTGCATCGTCTCTTCCTTGTTGGTGAGCGTTATTTGGATATCGGCCGGAGGAGGCAGCTCTCCAACACTTGTCATAGCAAAACGGAAACCGGGATTTTGTTTTGCGATCCCCTTCAAATATCAGGTGGCAAGCGGCTGGGACGCCTGTGCAACCCCCTACTTTTGCCCACTGCGGCTGCATGGTTTTCCCATCCGTCATTGTCGGTGCTAAAATGCGACGGTTTTTTTAACGAATTGGCCCAAGGCCCTCTACACAAGGCTTAAAGATGAAAGTCAAAACCCGTTTTGCTCCCAGCCCGACCGGCTTTTTGCATGTCGGCGGTGCCCGTACCGCACTCTATTCCTGGTTGTTTGCAAAGAACCAGGGCGGTGAGTTCGTGCTGCGTATCGAGGATACCGACCTGGAACGTTCCACTCAGGAGGCGATCGACGCCATCATTGAGGGCATGGAATGGCTGGAGCTGAACTGGGATGAGGGCCCCTACTACCAGACCAAGCGCTTCGATCGCTACAACGGCCTGATCGACGAGATGTTGGCTGACGGCCGCGCCTACAAGTGCTACTGCTCCAAGGAGCGGCTGGAAGCGCTGCGTGAAGGCCAGATGGCCAACGGCGAGAAGCCCCGCTATGACGGCAAGTGCCGCGACCACGCCCACGATCACCCGGCCGATGCGCCGCACGTCATCCGCTTCCGCAACCCGACTGAAGGTTCTGTGGTGTTCGATGACCACGTCCGTGGCCGCATCGAGTTCGCCAACACCGAGCTGGACGATCTGATCATTCGCCGTACCGACGGCGCGCCGACCTACAACTTCTGTGTGGTGGTCGATGACTGGGACATGGAGATCACCCACGTGGTGCGTGGCGAAGACCACATCAACAATACCCCGCGCCAGATCAACATCTACAAGGCGCTGAACGCGCCGGTGCCGGAGTTTGCCCACGTCTCCATGATCCTGGGTGACGACGGTGCCAAGCTCTCCAAGCGTCACGGTGCAGTCTCCGTGATGCAGTACCGCGACGACGGCTACCTGCCGGAAGCGCTGTTGAACTATCTGGTGCGTCTGGGCTGGTCCCACGGCGATCAGGAGATCTTCAGCCTGGAGGAGATGATCAAGCTGTTCAGCCTGGATGCCATTTCCAAGTCTGCCTCCGCCTTCAACACCGACAAGCTGCTGTGGCTGAACAACCACTACATGCGCAGCCTGGATCCGGTCTATGTGGCCAAGCATCTGGCCTGGCACATGGAAAACCAGAAGATCGACACCAGCAAGGGCCCGTCACTGCCAGAGGTGGTGACTCTGCTGGCCGAGCGCTGCAACACCCTGGTCGAGATGGCTGCCCAGAGCCGCTACCTGTTCGAAGATTTTGAGGCCATCGACGAAGCGGCTGCCAAGAAGCACCTGCGCGGCGTTGCTGCCGAGCCGCTGGCTCTGGCCAAAACCAAGCTGGCTGCACTGGATAGCTGGACCACCGAAGCGCTGCATGAGCTGATTGAAGCCACTGCCGCCGAGCTGGGTCAGGGCATGGGCAAGGTCGGCATGCCGCTACGCGTGGCGGTGACCGGTCTGGGTCAGTCCCCTGCCATCGACGCCGTGATGGCGCTGGTGGGCAAGGAGCGGGTACTGGCCCGCATCGACCGCGCCCTGGCGTATATCGAAGCGCGCATGGCCGCCGAATAAGCGCCAGCCAGTGCTTGCGAAAGGGCCCCCGTACGGGGGCCCTTTGTTTTTGGCCAAAGGCCGGTTTTGTGACATAAAACAGCGAGATAGCTGTGTCATTGCCGGTTAAATCGGCTAACTGCTTGAATTTTGACTAAACGCGCGAATCGGCGTTATTTTTGGGTTGACAGCAAAGCGGTCGGTGCCTATCATGCGCCTCCGTTGCCGGAGATAACTTTGGTAGCGTCGAGGTGAGTTGGGGTTATAGCTCAGCTGGGAGAGCGCTTGCATGGCATGCAAGAGGTCCGCGGTTCGATCCCGCGTAGCTCCACCAAATTCTCCTCGAACAATCTGGAATCCAAGGGGTTATAGCTCAGCTGGGAGAGCGCTTGCATGGCATGCAAGAGGTCCGCGGTTCGATCCCGCGTAGCTCCACCAGGTTCCTGATTGAAATGAAGTACCCAGGGCAGTGCGGTGTGTATCACCCAGGCCGACCTTTGTGGGGTTATAGCTCAGCTGGGAGAGCGCTTGCATGGCATGCAAGAGGTCCGCGGTTCGATCCCGCGTAGCTCCACCATTATTTAGGATGAATGGCCGCCAGAACCATTCATTCAGTGCCGAATTTGGGGTTATAGCTCAGCTGGGAGAGCGCTTGCATGGCATGCAAGAGGTCCGCGGTTCGATCCCGCGTAGCTCCACCAAATTCAGAGTGACTCAGCGTCACTCACACACATCGGGGTTATAGCTCAGCTGGGAGAGCGCTTGCATGGCATGCAAGAGGTCCGCGGTTCGATCCCGCGTAGCTCCACCATCTTTCGTAACGAAAGTAGAAAAGGCCACCGCATTGCGGTGGCCTTTTTGTTTTTCGCTCGGTACACCGGTCGTGCCGGCCGGCCAATAAAAAGCCCGCATCGCTGCGGGCTTTTGGTTTGATGGCGATGGGTCATCAGCCGTGGCGACGACGCCAGGCCAGCGGCAGCAGCGCCAGCAACAGGGCGCCCATGGCACCACCACCGCCGTTGCTCTCCTCTTTCAGCTTGAGGTCGACGATGATGGGATCGTGGTCGGAGGCGCTGAACGGGTTGTCCGACTTGATCATGTCGCCGGTGAAGTCCCGGCCGTATTCGAACAGGTTGCTCTCGAACGAGTTGATGTGCCAGTCGGCCACGGCGATCACCTTGCCGGCCAGCGCCGGGTTGGCGAGGGCATAGTCCAGGGTGCCGAGCTCGGCCTCGTAGCTGTAGGAGATGGCCTTCTCCTTGTTGAACTTGACGTTCATGTCCACCAGGCCGTAGCTCTTGGCCACTTCGCTGCCGGTCTGCTCAAAGACCTGGTCGCCGAGGAAGGTCTGGGAGGCGGAAACTATCTTGCGCTGGCCGTCGGTCGGCACATAGTCGGTCAGCACCCGGATCGCATCTTCCCGGGCGTAGGAGTTGAAGTCGCCCACCAGCAGCACCTGACCGGGCAGCTTGCTCACCGCCTCGCCCAGCACCTTGGCGGCACTGACCCGGAACTCGGTGCACTTGCCCTGCAGATCGGCCGGCTCCTTGCCGTCCAGGTTCTCGAGGCAGCCTGAGCCCTTGGACTTCAGGTGGTTGACCACCAGGGTCAGCGGATCCTTGCTGCCTTCGACGGTGAAGGTCTGCACCAGGGAGTCACGCTGGGAGGCCTGTTTCTCGACCCCTTTGGCATCCAGGTATTTCTGCACCGGCAGGGTGATGACATTGGCGTCCCCTTGCGGTGCCAGCTTGGCCGGCCGGTAGATCATGGCCACCATGATGGCGTCGCCACCGAAGTAGTACTCGCCCTGCAGCAGCGCCTTGGGCAGGGTGATGAAGGCGTACTGCTTGCCCGCCTCTTTCTGCTGGGCGTTGAGGGCCTGTACCAGGTCGCTGATGGCGGAGTGGCTGTCAAAGCCGTTGTTCTCCATCTCCATCAGGCCGAGCAGGTCGGCATCCATCTCGGTGATGGCGTTGACGATCTTGGCGCGCTGCTTCTGGAAATCTTCCAGGTTCTTGGCGCCGCGGTTGCAGCCCTTGGCGCTGTCCGCATCCGCCTGATCCTTGCACAGCACGTTGAGGGCACCGCCTACGCTGGAGTGGCTGGTGAAGTAGTTGAGCACGTTGAAGCTGCCGACGCGCAGATCGGTGCCGTCGGCACGGGCCGGGGCGCTCTGGCGGTCGTTGTCGCTGGTGCGCAGCAGATCGCCGGCGGTGATCACCTGATCCTGCGGCACGATCAGCCGGTACTCGTTGTAGCTGTAGCCCACCATGGCGTCCAGATTGACCGGGGCATCGCCGATGCGCAGGTAACCCTGCTCCGGCTCCCAGGCCGGCAGCCAGGGCAGTTTGCCGTCAGCGGCCTTGAAGTCCGATTCGAGGAACACCCGGTTGCCGGCGTTGGCCTTGGCCAGCGCCTTGGCGGCCTTGCTGTCGGCATCGTGCAGCTGGGTCGGTTTCATCAGCGGTGCCTGGTGGGAGAGCACCAGGTTGTTGCGCCGGGCGGCGTAGTCATAGCTGAAGTTGCGGCTGATTTTGAGCGCGCTGTCGGCGTCGAGCCGTACCCGCATCCCTTCGTGGCGCTCCAGCGCCCGGGCCAGGGTTTCGTTTTCCAGCACCCGCAGCGGGATGGCGGCCGGGACGGAGCCCTGAGCGACGACCTGCAGGCGCGGAGTGCCGCTGTCAAACACCGGCTTGAGCTGGGTGTGGTTGTAATACTCCTCGACCTTGGCCTCCAGGCAGACTTCGGCACCCGGCTTGATGTCCGGGTACTTGCTGGCGAAGTTCTTGTCGTTCAGGAAGACGAAGATGCCGTCCGAGGTCTGGGGATTGCCGTCGCCCTGCACATCCAGCAGGTAGAACCCCTTGTTGAGGCTCTCGCCAAGACCAGAGACCACCGCCTTGACCGTGACGCTCTGGGGGCTTTCGAACTTGTCGGCGGGAATGAGCGGGCTCTTGTCGCCGCTGCCCTGAATGACCGGGATCGGGGTGAGGGCGCTGTCTGCCGGGCAGCTGAAGCCGGCGGCATAGACGGACGGGGAGGCGAGCGCAAGCCCCACGGCCAGCGACAGCAGGGTACGTGTTCCTTTCATAACTGTTCCTTTTTTATTTTTTGCCAGTGTTTCCATAGCCTTGGCGCATTGGCCAAGGGCGCGCATTGTCACATTTCTGGCATGTCATACCAGTGAGCCAACGCACATTACGGGGATACAAATGAGGGCAATGCCGGTTTTTTTGACTTGGCTAACAGTATGAAATTAATGACAAAACAGTTATTTCGTCACATCAGTGAAAATGTGATCTGGCTGGCATCCACATATTTTTCCTCGAGAATGAAGATTGAGACTCGGCTGGTTGATTCCTATACTCGGCTTGTTCCTCACGGAACCCAGGTAAAGGGCAAACCGGTCGAGATGCCGGGACGCAATGCCTCCGGTCTTCAGATCGCGCGATCCAGATAGCGGGGCTTCCCAGGGTGAGGGTGACGTTTGTGGCAGGTCCATTGCCAGTTGTCTGCGCCCATCACGCAGGTTGCGCTTGTTCTTTGCCTTGGTGACCAATGCCAAGACAAAACAAGGAAGATAACAATATGCAACAGACCCTAAGGCCCAGCAGGCTTGCCATGCTGGTGGCTTTGGCTGCCATGCCCGCCTGGGCACAGGCCGCCTATCCCGCCTATCAGGCCGGTACCGCCTACAAGGCCGGCGACATCGTCAGCAACGTCGGCAATCTCTATGAGTGCAAAGAATTTCCCTACTCCGGCTGGTGCGGGGCCTCGCCCTATCACTACGCCCCCGGGGTGGGTGTGGTCTGGGCCGATGCCTGGAAACTCTATGGCGGGGACGTGCCGCCCCCGGCACTCGGCGTAGCCGTCAGCTCGCCAGCTGCCGGCGCCAGTTTCAACGAGGGGGCCAGCGTTGCGCTGGCGGTGACCCTGAGCGGCCCGGTGACGGCGCTGGTTAGGGTGGAATACCTCATCGACGGCAAGCTGGTGGCCACGGCGAGCGCCTCGCCCTGGAACGGCAGCTGGAGTGCCGCCGGTGTCGGCGCCCACGCCCTCAAGGCACGGGCACTGGATAAAGATGGCAAGGTGCTGAGCGAGGCGGATTCAAGCTTCAACGTCGCTGCCGTGGTGGCGCCGGAGGCGCCCAAGGTGAGCATCAGCAGCCCGGCCAGCGGCGCCAAGGTGACCCTGGGTCGCAGCGTGGCGGTGAGCGGCAACGTCACCGATGCCAACAACGACGTCGCCAAGGTCGAGCTGTTCGTCGACGGCAAGAAAGTGGGCGAAGACACCAGTGCCCCCTGGCAGGTGAACTGGACGCCCCAGAGCAAGGGGCTGGCCGGCCTCAAGCTGGTGGCAACCGACAAGGAGAACCTGAGCGGCGAATCGAGCCAGGTCGACGTACAGGTGGAAGAGGCTGCCCTGCCGCCCACCGGTGGCAACCTCTCCTGCGATATCCGCCAGATCTACCGCCCGGATGGCTACGAGTGCATGGGGGATGACCACGCCCGTCGGGTCATCGGCTATTTCACCTCCTGGCGTACCGGCAAGAACGGCTTGCCCTCCTATCTGGTGAGCGACATCCCCTGGGACAAGATCACCCACATCAACTACGCCTTCGCGGCGGTGGATGAGCAGAGCCACACCATCAAGGTGGACGACTCGGCGACCAAGATGACCTGGGACGGCGTGCCGGGTGCCGAGATGGATCCGGAGTTTGCCTACAAGGGCCACTTCAACCTGCTGTCGAAGTACAAGAAGCAGTATCCGGACGTGAAGACCCTGATCTCGGTGGGGGGCTGGGCCGATACCCGCGGCTTCTATACCGCCACCACCAAGGGTGACTGCTCGGTCAACAGCGACGGCATCAACGCCTTTGCCAACTCGGCGGTGAGCTTCATCCGCCAGTACGGCTTTGACGGGGTCGACGTCGACTACGAATACCCCACCTCCATGAAGGATGCGGGCAACCCCAATGACTTCCCGCTCTCCAACCAGTGCCGCGGCAAGCTGTTTGCCAACTACAAGGTGCTGATGCAGACCCTGCGCAGCAAGCTCGACAGCGCCGGCAGCGAGGATGGCCGCAAGTACATGCTGACCATCGCCTCGCCGGCCTCGGCCTACCTGCTGCGCGGCATGGAGAACTTCCAGGTCACCCAGTACCTCGACTACGTCAACCTGATGACCTACGACTTCCACGGCGCCTGGAACAACTTCGTCGGTCACAACGCCGCCCTGTTCGACAACAAGGCGGATGCTGAACTTGCCCACTGGGGCGTCTATACCCAGAGCCAGTTTGGCGGCATCGGCTACCTCAACGCGGCCTGGTCTGCCCACTACTTCCGTGGCGCCCTGGCGGCCGGCAAGATCAACGTGGGCGTGCCTTACTACACCCGTGGCTGGCAAGGGGTCAGCGGTGGCACCCACGGCCTGGCCGGCAAGGCAGCCCTGCCGAGCCAGAGCGATTGTCAGCCGGGTACCGGTGGCAGCACCATTCCGTGCGGCAACGGGGCGGTCGGCATCGACAACATCTGGCACGATCTCGACAAGAACGGCAAGGAGATCGGCGGTGGCGCCGTGCCCATGTGGCATGCCAAGAACCTGGAGAACGCCGCCAGCCTGGGTATCACCACCATGCCGAGCTACGGCCAGGCCTGGGGTCTGGATCCCAACAATCCGGCCCACGTGATGCAGGGCAAGTACGTGCGTTACTACGATGACAAGGCGCAGGCGCCTTGGCTCTGGAACGAAGAGAAGAAGGTGTTCCTCTCCACCGAAGATGAAGAGTCCATGGGCCACAAGCTCGACTACATCGTCAAGCGGGGCCTGGGTGGGGTCATGTTCTGGGAGATGGCGGGTGACTACGCCTTCGATCCGGCCAAGAACGAGTACGGCATGGGCAGCACGCTGACCACGCTCGCCTACGAGAAGTTCGCCAAGGCAGCCAAGTACAACACCAAGCAGAACGATCTGGCGGCGCCAACCGCCCAGCTCGACATCGCGGTGAGTCTCTCCGGCTTCAAGGAGGGGGATTCCAACTACCCGATCAACCCGACCCTGAAGCTCACCAACAACTCGACCCAGACCATTCCGGGCGGTACTCGCATCGAGTTCCTGGTGCCCACTTCCACCTCCGACACCATCACCGACCAGAGCGGGATGGGGCTGAAAGTGGTGGAGAGCGGCGGCAACCAGAACTCCGACGGCATCGCGGGCGAGAAGGACTTCCACAAGGCGGCCTTTACGCTGCCGACCTGGAAGGCCTGGGCGCCGGGCAGCGACGTGGAAGTGGCGATGACCTACTATCTGCCGGCCGCCGGTGTGCCGAGCGGTATCCGCATCATCAGCGGCACCCAGACTGCCGGCCTCAAGGCCGAGTTCCCGACCCTGCCGGAGGCGGTGCTGGGCAGCAGTGGCGGCGGCGAGAACCCGGGCGGTGCCACCTGCAGCAGCCAGAACGTCAACCCGGCCGCCTACAAGGCCTATCCGACCTGGCCGCAGGGGGATCACGCCAACGGCGGTGACCGGATGACCAACAACAAGGCGGTGTGGCAGGCCAACTGGTGGACCAGCAGTGAGCCCAAGGCGGGCGACGGCAGCTGGAAGCTGGTATGCAGCTACTGAGTTGTCCAGGCTGCTGTACCAGCAGCGAGCTCAGAGCGGGCGACGGCAGCTGGAAGCTGGTGTGCAGCTACTGATGACCGCTTGAGCGGCAGGCCGGCATCCAGCATGGCCTGTCCTCTCGCAAGGCAATGACCCAATCCGGAGCCCAGGCTCCGGATTTTTTTATGGCGGGATAATAAAGGCAGGGACATAAAAAAGACCGCTCCGGGGAGCGGCCAATTGCCACCAAGGCAATCTGCGGGGTGACCCCCTTGTTGTTGACCGGCAGGGCGGGGAGGGTGCCCGTCCTGCCGGGTGTCATTGCGTGCCATGCCGGGAACAAATCCCCCAGGCCGGCACACCTGGGTTGCTTATTGGGTGACGGCGCCGCCCTGCTGCTCTTTCAAGAAGCTGATCCAGGGTGACGCGCGGCCACTGACGTTGCCGTTCTGGGCGGCCTGGGTGAAGGCGCTGAGCGCCTCCTTCGGTTTTTGCTGCTCAAAATAGGCGACCCCGGTCAGGAACTTCAGATCCGCCCGCTGCTCGCCGCTGGCATTGGCGGCGGGCTTGGCGGCGAAGGCCACCAGATCCTGGTAGCGCTTGCTCTGGATCATCATGCGCGCCATCTTGAGCTGCAGCTCGGCGTTGGGGGCCAGCTTGTAGGACTTGGCCAGAGTATCGATGGCCGGGTCCAGCTCCTTGGCCTGGTGCCAGTAGTTGGCCAGCGCCTTGTAGTTGGCCGCGTTGCTCTCGATGGTCCCCTCCTTCATCGCCTTCTCCATCACGCGGGCGGCGCGGTGGGGAATGCCGGCGAAGGCCAGATAGTTGGCCAGGCGCTGCAATTCGGCCGCCTCGGTCAGCATGCCGAGGTTGTAGGCCCCCTCCAGCGCCGCCAGCGCCTTGCCATCGTTGCCCGCCTGCATGTGCATGGCGGAGAGCTGGGTCCAGTACTTCTTCTTCTCCGGATAGCGGTCGACCAGCGCGGTCAGCACCTCGGTGGCCGGCTTGTACTGTTTCAGCTCGTAGTGGGCCGCCATTTTGAGCAGATACCAGGACTCCGGCGCCTTGCCCGCGGAGAGCTTGATCGCGTTGTCCACCGCCGGTATGGCTTCCCGATACTGCTTGAGCTGCACATGGGCGTTGGCCAGCGTGATGTAGGCGTGCGGGGTCGGCTTCTCGTCCTTGCCCAGGCTCGCGAACCACTGGTTCATGGTACTGATGGAGGCCTTGAAGTTGCCCTCCGCCATGTAGAGCTGGGCCAGGTTGTAGCGCACCTGCTGGGCCACTGGCTGGGGCAGCCCGCCGGTGGCGATGGCGTCGGCGAAGTACTTGGTCGCCTGACCGTACTTCTCCTGCTGCGCCGCCACGAAGCCCAGGGTCTGCAGAATGACTCCCTTGTCGTAGACCCGCTCGCCGGCGCCGGACAGCGCCTCCTGCAGCTTGGCATTGGCCTCGCCGTATTTTTTCTCGGTGATCAGTGCCTGCGCCTTGTTGACCGCGCGGTAGGCGCGATCAGAGAGAGCAGGCTGCTCGGCGGCCCAGCCGGCGGTGCTGAGCAGCACCGCCATGGCGACCGGGGCGAGGATCAGGGTATGTAACTTTTTCATCGCCACCTTCCTTAGTTGACCGCAAACTCGATTTCTTGCTGCATGCGGGTGGCCTGCGGCTTGCCATCGACCATGGCCGGCTTGAACGTCCATTTGGCGATGGTCTTGCGGGCCTCCTTGCCGAGGTCGTAGCTGCGGGGATCCTCTTTGACGATCCGCACGTTGCTGACGGTGCCGCGCTCGGTGACGGTGAACTCCACCAGCACCTTGCCGGAGGCGAGACCGGCCAGCGCCGCCTTGCGGGGCATCATGGGCTCGAAGGTTGCCAGCGGAATGGCGCCGTTGTTGCCGC
This sequence comes from Aeromonas sp. S5(2024), assembly GCF_041403025.1. Classification (NCBI taxonomy): domain Bacteria; kingdom Pseudomonadati; phylum Pseudomonadota; class Gammaproteobacteria; order Aeromonadales; family Aeromonadaceae; genus Aeromonas; species Aeromonas sp. S5(2024). The sequence goes on from NZ_JBGLRI010000001.1 coordinate 53,420, forward strand.
CCATGCCGCCACCACCGCCGCCGGTGCTGTAGGCACCGAGGGCGTTGCCGCCACCGATGTTGACCGGGATGTCGAGTTTGGGCATGTCCATCGGCGAGCTCTCCATCTGCGGCCGATCCGTGCTGGCCACTTCCATCTCGGGAGGGGGAGGGGGCCGGTTCGGGGGCGGCGGCTTGGGCAGCTCGCGTTGTCTCTCTTGCAGGGTCTCCTGAGGCTTGATGCGGATGAAGTCGGTCATGCTTACGTCCTCCTTCTCCACCAACTCCCGGTGATCCGGTGTGATGAGCTTGTTCATTCCCAGAAACAGGAAGAACACCACCACACAGGAGACCGCCAACGATATCAGGTATCTCATGGTGCTCGCTCCGGCATCAGCTGCTCTTGCTCGCCGCGATGGAGATGTTCTGGACACCGGCCATGCGGATCTGATCCATGACCTGGACCACCAGACCTGAACGGGATTCGGTATCGGCCTGGATCACCACGGCGCTCTCCGGGTTTTCGGCCCGCAGCCGCTCGATATTGGCGCGCACGGCGCCCACTTCGACGATGCGCTTGTCGACCCAGACCTGGCCGTTCTCACGGACCGCGACCATGATGTTCCCCTTCTTCACCGTCTCGGCCGTGCTGGCGCTCGGGCGGTTGATCTCCACGCCGGACTCCTTGACGAACGAGGTGGTGACGATGAAGAAGATCAGCATGATGAACACTATGTCCAGCATGGGGGTCAAATCGATGGCCGCCTCATCAGCACTGCTGTCGCTGTGACGTTTTCTCATGGCAAAAACTCCTTGCTTGTTCTGTGCCCCCGCCAGAGCCGGGCCCGGCGGGGGAGTGCATCCTGCATCAACCGTGTTTCAGGTTGTCTTCCAGCTTCTCGACCGCCAGCTTGGCCTTGTGATCGAGCTGGTTGACAAAAAACAGGCCGGAAAGGGCGGCAATCATGCCCGCCATGGTCGGTACCGTCGCCTTGGAGATCCCCGAGGCCATCGCCCGCGGTGAGCCGGTGCCGGTGATGGCCAGGGTGTCGAACACCTGCACCATGCCGACCACGGTCCCGAGCAGCCCCATCAGCGGGCAGAGGGCGATCAGCACCTTGATGACCGGCATCCCCTTGTCCACCGCCATGGCCACCCGGGAGACCAGCTCGCGCCGGATCTGCTTGGCGGACCAGGAGAGGTGATCGCTGCGGGCCAGCCAGGCGGCCTTGGTCTGCTTCACCTGCTTGGGGTAGACCGCCATGAAGTAGATCCAGCGCTCCAGCAGCAGGGCCCACATCATCAGGGTCAGGAAGAACAGGGCGACCAGTACGTCGCCCCCCAATCCCAGAAACCGGCGGACCGACTCGACTTCTTCAATCAACCAGAACCACATGGGTGACTCCTTACGCTGCGGCTTTGGAGGCGTGCAGACGTTCCTGGTAGCGGGCGACGAAACCGGCGCTCTGCTCTTCCAGCACCTGGATCAGACGACGGCTCTGGGTCTGTACGATGGTGTAGAGGAACAGCATGGGCACGGCGACCACCAGACCCTGCATGGTGGTGACCAGGGCTTCGGAGATACCGCCTGCCATCAGCTTGGGATCACCGGTACCGAACAGGGTGATGGCCTGGAAGGTGGCGATCATGCCGACCACGGTACCCAGCAGACCCAGCAGCGGCGCGACCGAGGCGATCAGCTTGATGATGCTGATGCCCTTCTCGAACTTGGGCACGTTGCGCAGGATGATCTCGTCGAGCTTGGACTCCAGATCCTCGATGTTGTCGCCACGATGGCTCTGGTAGGCCCCCAGCATCTCGCCGATGGGATTGCCCTTGATGATCTGATCGGATTTCAGCTGCTTGCGCATGGATCCGCCGATGAGGGAGAGGCGAGCGCCGCAGAACAGTGCCAGCAGGGTGCCGAGCACGCCGAGCACCATGATGACGTAGCCCACTTCACCACCCTGGTCGATCCGCTCCTTCAGGGTCGGCGACTGCACCAGCAGGGAGAGGATCACGCCGCGGGACGGGTCGACGAAGATCGGCTTGACGCCGCCGCCACCCTGTTCAAAGTCGGCGATGGGCTCCAGCACCCCCTTGTCGGGCTGGCGGGGCAGCTGTTCGAACTTGCCGGTCTCCGGCACGAAGGTCAGGTACTTGCCTTCGGAGACGGTGTTGAACTCGCCGATCTGGGTGACGGTCTTCTCGGCCTGGTTGCCTTCGCCATAGACCACGGTGGCCGGGATCTGGCTCACCTTGCCACCGTCGACCATGCGGCTGAGGGTGGTGGTCCAGAAGGCGGTCAGGTCATCGCTGGAGGGCAGCTCCTTGCTCTCGGCCAGGCGGGTCAGCAGGGCGGTCTGCTCCGGATGCTCGACCCGGCGGGCAGAGGCGTTGAAGATACCCTTGAACTCGCCGGCGAACTGGCGCAGCACCCCGAACATCTCGCCCATGTTGCCGGCACGCTGGCGCAGGGTCTCGGTCAGCTCGGTCAGCTGCTTGTCGTTGGCATCGAAGGTGGCCTTGAGCCGCTCACCCTTGGCCGTTTCGGCGGCCAATTCTGCCTTGGCCTTGACCAGCAGAGCGGCCTGCTCGTTCTTGTCGGCCAGGAAGCGGGCTTCCCGCTCCTTGTTGAGCTGGGATTCGGTGGTGCTGGCGGCCTTGACCTGATTGAGCAGGGCGTTCAGGTCCACCGGTTTCTCGGCGGCGGTCACCGGCAGGGTGATCAGGGTAGCGCCCGCGATCAGCGAGGCGATGGCAAGTTTGATTCCTTTCATGATGCTTTCTCCGCAGTTTGAACCGGCAGCTTGATGAGGGCGGGGGGCGCCTGCTTCTTGGCGATGCGAAGGCCCTGTTCCACTGCACTGCGATACTCCTGGGGCAACTCTTCCCACTGACGGGTCTTCTTGTTCCACATGCCGGTCTCATTGCCGTCCGGGGACTGGTAGAGCAGGGCGATGCGGCCGACGCGCAGGAACTCGTAGGTCTTCTCGCCGCCATCCTTGGCCAGACTGGCCTTGTAGGATTCGATGGTGCGGCTGAAGCCCTCCTCGATCTGGTAGGCCTCCAGGATCTTGCGGTACTTCTCGGAGATGGTGACGTCGGCCCGGTTCATCAGGTCGGTCAGGGCCGCGACGCGATCCTCCCGCTCGACCTTCTGGAACGGCAGATCCAGCGCCACGAACTGCTCGAGTGAGTCGATCATCTTGAGCATCAGCGGCACCACTTCGGTGCTGGTCTGATCGATCTGGGCGATCTGGCGCTGCATCGAGGCCAGTTCGCTGCTCTGGGAGTCGACCATCTTGCCCACCTGCTCGTTGTAGGTACGCAGACTGTCGACCTGACGCAGGGCGGCCTTGTACTGGGCGAGGGCGGATTCGGCAGAGTCGGCGTAGTTGTCGATCTTCTGCTGGGACACTTTGGATGCATTGTCGGTGGCGGCTTGAGCGTCCACTGCCTGGCTGGCAGAGGCGGCACTCAGATTGAAGCTGGTCAGCAAGGCAGCGGAAACCAGGCTGCCGAGGAGCGCTTTCTTCATTGTAATTGTCCTTGTTTTCATAGGATTACCCTATCTCCGTAACTTCCTTGGACGTTGGGCAAAGCCGGCCCGACCGGGCCGGCTTGGGTTTATATCTCAACGGGAGTTGATTAGAACTTCTGGGTGTAGTCGAGGTAGACGATGCGCCCGTCGATGCTGTAGAGATCGTCGTCGTAGGTGAAGCCGTCGCTGGAGAGCGAGGGGCCTACGTTGAACATGTTCTTCACACCGGCTTGCAGCTTGCCGTTCCAGGGGGTGTCCACACCGACGTTCAGGTTCCAGGTGGTCTGGGAGGCGATATGGCCCTCTGTCTGACCGTCCACGTAGTCCTGGCTCTGGGAGTCGATGTAGTTGGCACTCAGGTAGGCATCCATGTTCCACCACTGCGGCACATTGACCCCGACACCGGAGTTGAAGCGCAGTTCAGGCTTGGCGTTCCAGCCCTTCTTGTCGACCATGGGACCACCGGCGAACAGACCCTCTTCGTATTTCAGAATGTAGGTGCTGCCGAAGTCGTAGCGCATGGTCACGACGTCGAAGTCGTACTTGTAGTCAGCCTTGAAGTCCAGACCGCTGGTCTTGAGCTGGCCCAGGTTGACCATGCCGGCGTAAACCTGTTCCACATCGCCGTTGGCATCGCGGATGACGTTCGGGTTGCTGCCGGTGTTCAGCTCCTGATAGAACTGGGTCTGGGTGGTGGCCAGCTGGATCACGTCATCAATCTTGATGTAGTAGTAGTCCAGCGAGAGGTTGAGATCGTCGATCGGGCTGTAGGCCGCGCCGATGCCGAAGGTGTCAGCCGTCTCTTCCTTCAGGTTCTTGTTGGATTGACGCACCGTGGAGTACTGCTCTTCCGGGCAGTTGGCGACACCGTTGGCCTGGCAGGAGACATAGTCCTTGGCGAAGTCGGCGGAGTCGGCATCGGCTGCATACAGATCTTCCAGGCCCGGGGCGCGGAAGGACTGTGACCAGGATGTGCGCAGCAACAGGTTGTCCAGCGGCTGGTAACGCAGGCTCGCCTTGGGCGAGAAGGCGCTGCCAAAGTCGCTGTACTTGTCGAAACGACCGGCCAGGTTCAGCTCGATCTGCTCGGTGATGGGGATCAGGCTCTCGATGTAGGCGGCGAAGACGTCACGCACGCCACCGCCCGAGTTGCCGGAAGAACCGATGACGTTGCCGGCCGCAGACTGGCTGTCATAGGTGTCGGAGTAGACCCAGTCGTTGTACTCGGCCCCCAGGTACCAGCCGATGGGGCCGGCCGGCAGTTCACCCATGTTCCAGCCCAGACCGCCGTACCACTGGAAGAAGTCCATCTTGGAGGTGCGGCTGGTGTCGTAGGAGAGGCTGTTGGTGGCGGCGCTGGAGAACTCGCCGTTCTTGAAGTTGCCGCTATCGACCTCCTGCTGGACCGCCGGGTTCAGCACATAGCCAGTGCCGCGGCTCTTGTTGTCGGTCTTGGAATACATGTAACCCGCATTCCACTCCACATCGCCCACCGCTTCGGTCGGCAGCGTGCCTTCGAAGCCCAGGTTCATGCTGCCGGTCAGGTCGGTGACGTCGTTGTCACGGGGCCCGACGTTGCTGAAGCGGTAGTAGACGGTGGCCTTCTCGCCGATGAAGCCGTTGTCGGCCAGCAGCTGGGCGCCGCCCGGAGTAGTGCCGTCGATGGAGAAGGGGCCGGCGGCCGGAGCGAAGCGGCCAAAGCTGGTGACCCGCGAGCCGATCAGCTGGGGAACGAAGTCGACGCTGTCATTGATGTGATAGCGGCCGTTGACGTAGACGGTGTCCCGGGTGCGGGAAGCGGTCTTGGCGGCGACCTGGGCAAAGTCGAAGCGACAGGCGCTACCGACCGGTACGAAGCCGGGGCCGGTATTGGCACAGTCGATGCCTTCCAGGGTACGGGTAACTGTCTTGCCGGTGGCGGCATCGATACCCTTGATGTTGCGGCCATACAGGCTGGGGGCAGAGGCTCCTTCACGAGCCATGTAGTCGCGATCCTTGTAGTAGATCTCGTCCTTGACGTCGTGCTCGTAGACCATCATCAGGGCGCCCTTCTCCCCGGTGATACCGCTGACGATGGAGCCGCTCTTCTCGTCGCCACCCTCTTCGGTGGGAGAGCCGATACGGCCCTGGAATTCCAGCCCTTCATAGTCCTGTTTCAGGATGACGTTGATGACGCCGCCGATGGCATCGGAACCATACAGGGCAGAGCCGCCGTCCAGGTTCACTTCCACCCGCTCCACCGCCGCCATGGGGATGGAGTTGAGGTTGATGGAGCTACCCCCCATGGAGGGAGAACCGGCGACCCGCTTGCCGTTGAGCAGCACCAGGGTGCGCTCGGAGCCAAGGCCACGCAGGCTGACGGTGGCCTGGGATTGGGCTGAGCTGCCGGAAGAGGGGGAGATACTGCCGAAGGAGTTGTAGGAGGCCTGCTTCAGGTAGTCGGCCACGGTCTGCTGACCGGATTGCTCGATCTTGGCCTTGCTGATGGCAACGACCGGGGTGGCGCCCTCCACGTCGACGCGCGAGATACGGGAGCCGGTAACCTTGATCTTCTGGAGTTTTTCGACGTTTTGGCCCTCTTCGGCCAAGACAGGGGTGGCCACTACTGCCGCGCTCGCCAAGGCAAACGCTACGGCAGCAGAGAGTCTGCTTTTCCTAAGCATCGCTTATATCCTTCCTGGTTGTTTTTTTGTTTGCTTCCATACCGCCCTCGTTGGAGCGATGCGTAAGGCTTATCAAGCTTTGACGGTTGACGTCAATTGAGGCGGTGTGGATGGGGAAGGGGGGCGCAATAAGCTGACTATGTTTTAATACTTCCGGTTTCGCAGCGGTTTATTCTGACTTGATGATATTTTACGATGTGAAATCGATGTTAAAATGAGTGGTTTCCATTTTATTGATTAATTTTGAACTTATCGATAAGGGGGATGTCTCGCTAGTTTTTATATTGTTAATCAAGGCTTTTTTAGCATTATTTTCTGTTTTGGTAGTGTGTTCGGCTGAGGTTCAGATTGCATTGTCGAGCCGGATTTCAGCTTGCCCATATAGAGAAGGGTGATTTAATTATGATTTATCATATCTTGTTGTTTTATATGTAAAAGATGTTTTCGTGATGCTGTTTTTGTAGGTTTGATTGAAAATTTAAACGTTATTTAAATTGTTCATGTCGCAGTTTTTTATCTTGAAGTTGGCTTTTTCATAAAAAACTCACAGTAAATTCCACGGTTTGCCAAAGGGGCATGTCATGCCCTTCGTTCTACTTGATTTTTGTTGCAGAGCTTTTACAGTGACCGAGCGGATAGTCTGTCAATAACCGGCTATCCAGTGAGTAATGCCAGGAAGGACAGGCCCGTCACCGGATGTGACTGGCCATAAAAGAACAACAAGGACGAGGTTCCACCATGCTGTCGTATTTCTTACGTCGGATGCTTTTGATCATCCCGACGTTTCTCGGTATCACCCTGCTCGTCTTCACCATCACCCGTTTCGTGCCGGGCGGCCCGGTCGAACGCATGCTGCTGCAAGCCCAGGTTTCTCAGAACGAATCGGGCCGCTCCAGCGGCAGCAAGGGGGCGCAGGCGCTCTCCGACGAGCAGATCGAGGAGCTCAAGGCCTTTTACGGGCTCGACAAGCCCATGCTGGTCGCCTATTGGGAGTGGCTGCAGAAGCTGGCGGTGCTGGATCTTGGCGAATCGACCCGCTATTACGAGCCGGTGTGGGGCCTCATCAAGGACAGGTTGCCGGTGACCGCCTTCTTCGGGCTGGCGACCTTTCTGCTCAGTTATGCCGTTTCCATCCCGCTCGGGGTGGCCAAGGCGCTCAGGCACAACAGCCGCTTCGATTCGCTCAGCTCCATGCTCATCTACATGGCCTATGCGCTGCCCGCCTACGTGGTGGGCATCTTCCTCATCACAGTGTTCGCGTTTCATCTGGAGTGGCTGCCGATGGGGGGCTTCCCGGGGGACGAGTTCGACGGCATGGAGAGCAGCTGGGATCAGATCCGCACCGTCTTCGCCCATGCTCTGCTGCCGCTTATCGCCTACGCCATCGGTGATTTCGCCATCCTCACCATGACCATGAAGAACAGCCTGATGGAGAACCTGTCGGCGGATTACGTGCGCACCGCCGTGGCCAAGGGGCTGCCGTTTCGCAAGGCGGTGACCGATCATGCCATGCGCAACAGCCTGATCCCCATCGCTAGTCACCTGGGGTCGGTGCTCACCGTCTTCTTCGGCGGCTCCTTTCTCATCGAGACCATCTTCAACATCGACGGCATCGGTCTGCTCGGCTACGAGGCCATCGTCGAGCGGGATTACCCCACCGTGATGGGCATTCTGGCCATCACCTCCATGCTGATGCTGGTGGGCAATATCGTCTCCGACATCTGCGTTGCCCTGGTCGATCCCCGCGTGCGGTTCGGAGAGTGAACATGAACCCTGTCACCTTAAAAAAACTCAAGCGTTTCAAATCGATCAAGCGCGGTTACTACTCCTTCATCATCTTCACCACCCTGGTGCTGCTCTCCCTGTTGGCGGAGCTCTTGGTCAACAGCCGGGCACTGATGGTGAGCTATCAGGGGGAGCTCTATTTTCCCACCTATGGCGACGTGATCCCGGGTCAGCAGTTCGGGCTCGATTACGAGTACGAGACCAACTATCGCCAGCTCAAAGACAAATTCGCCGCCGATGGCAAGGGGGATTGGGTGGTGTTGCCGCCGGTACCCTGGAACCCCTATGAGCAGGATTTCAAGCAGGACGCCTACCCACCCTATGCGCCCAGCCTGGCCGAGCACCACCTGCTTGGCACCGACACCAGCGGCCGCGACGTGCTGGCACGGCTGGTCTACGGCTTTCGCATCGCCATCGGCTTTGCCTTCATCGCGCTGGTGGCCAGCTATGTCATCGGGGTCACCATCGGCTGCATGATGGGCTTCCTCGGCGGGCGGTTTGACCTGGTGCTGCAGCGCTTTATCGAGATCTGGTCCCAGGTGCCGTTTCTCTACGTCATCATGATCCTGGTGTCGCTGGCCAAGCCCAACTTCGGCCTGTTCGTGGCCATCAACGTGCTGTTCGGCTGGATGGGCATCACCTGGTACATGCGCACCCTCACCTACAAGGAGCGGGCGCGGGATTACGTGATGGCGGCGCGGGCCCAGGGGGCCGGCACCGGGCGGATCATCTTCCACCACATTCTGCCCAACACCCTGATGATGATCGTCACCCTGGCGCCGTTCGCCGTGGTGGGCAACATCTCCACCCTGACGGCGCTGGACTACCTGGGCTTCGGCCTGGCTCCGCCCACCCCGAGCTGGGGGGAACTGCTCTCCCAGGGCATCAACAACCTGGATGCCATCTGGATCGTGAGCTCTGTGGTGGCGGCGGTGAGCCTGGTGCTGATCATGGTCTCCTTCATCGGCGAGGCGATCCGCGAGGCGTTCGATCCGCGCAAATTTACCCGTTATCAGTGACCTGGGGCGGGCTTATGGCCCCGGTTGCTCACCCTTGAATCGACAAGCCCCCAGTGCAGGGGTATGACCTGGAAGTCAAACATGAAAAATAAAATCAAATGGATAGGTGCTCTCTTTGTGCTGGTGAACGGATCCTGGGTGTGGGCGGCCAGCCTGCCTGCGGATCTCAAGTGGGAGACCAACGACACCGACCCCGTGTTCGCCTCGCCCAAGGCGCTGCCCGGTGGCAGCATCACCATGTTCGTGGACAGTTTTCCACTGACGTTTCGCACCGTGGGGCCCGATTCCAACGGTGCGTTCCGCTCCTTCATCATGGACAACCAGCTGAGACTCATCAGCTTTCACCCCAATACCGGCAACCCCATTCCGTCGCTCGCGACCCACTGGGCCATCGCGCCGGACAACCAGACCGTCTACTTCAAGCTGGATCCGCGCGCCAAGTGGTCGGACGGCAAGCCGGTGGTTGCCGATGACTACACCTTCGGCTACGAGATGATGCGCTCCAAGGACATCAAGGGGCCCTGGTTCAACAACTACTACACCACCGAAGTGGTGGCGGTGGAGAAGGTTGACGACCACACCATTCTGGTCAAGGCGGGTACCCGCAAGGCCAAGCTGGACCTGCTCAACACCACCGAGTTGTGGCCCCAGCCCAAGCACTACTACAAGCTCACCCCCAACTGGGTGAAGCAGTACAACTGGGCCGTGGTGCCCAACACCGGCCCCTACGTGATGAGCGACGTGAAGAAGGGCAAGTCCATCACCTTCAGCAAGCAGAAGGAGTGGTGGGCAAAGGACGATCGCTACAACCAGCACAGGTTCAACCTCGACACCATCAAGGTGCAGGTGATCCGCGATCACAACATCGCCTTTCGTCACTTCCTGAAAGGAGAGCTCGATACCTTCGAGATGATCCTGCCCAACTGGTGGCATGAAAAAGCAGTCACTCCCGAATACAAGCAGGGATACGTGCAGAAGGTGATGGCCATGACCGACACCAAGCAGGGCGGGCAGGGGGTTCACCTCAATGTCGCCAATCCCAAGCTGGCTGACCTCAACGTGCGGCTCGGCATCCAGCACGCCCTCAACATCGACAAGATGATTAAAACCGTGCTGCGCGGCGACTACGACAGAGCCACTACTTTCGGCTCGGGTTTTGGCGAGTTCACCGACATGCAACTGCCGGAGCGGGCCTATGACATCGCCAAGGCGCGCGACTACTTTGCCAAGGGCGGTTACGCCAAGCCGGGGCCGGACGGCATCCTGCAAAACGACAAGGGGGAGCGGCTGACCCTGGCGCTCACCTACACCAGTCAGGAGCACTCCAAGCGTTTGACCGTGCTCAAAGAAGAGGCCAAAAAGGCGGGGCTGGATCTGGAGCTCAACCTGGTGGACGGCGCCACCGGCTTCAAGGCGATGCTGGAGAAAAAACACGAGGCGGCCTGGCTCGGCTGGGGTGGCGGTGGTCTCTATCCGCAGTATTGGGAGTCGTTCCACTCGGCCAACGCCAACAAGCCGCAGACCAACAATTTGTTCAACGTGGCTGACAAAGAGCTCGATGGGCTGATCGACGCCTACAACGTCGAGTTCGACATGGCCAAGCGGGCAGAGATCTCCCGCCAGATCCAGCAGCGCATCTATGATCTCGCCATCTTCGTGCCCGGGGTGCAGCTCAACTACGTGCGGGCCAGCAGCTGGCGCTACGTGATGCTGCCCGAGGTGCCCGCCACCAAGAACACGCCGGATCTGCTCTACTGGCCCATGGATGGCTACCCTCACAGCAGCGGCGGCCTGCTCTGGCTCGATCCCAAGGTGAAGGAAGAGACCCTGAAGGCCAAGGAGGCAGGGGAGGCGCTGACGCCCATCAACCTGCTCGACAAGACCTATGCACGTCATTGATATGGCGCAGAAGGGAGCAGCAGTCATGTCCAACACACAGGCTCCCCACCCGGGCGCCCAAGAGCATGGGGGGCAGCTCGGCGTTGATGATGGCCAGAGCAAGGCCCCCATTCTGGAGGTGCGCGATCTGGCGGTGGAGTTTGCCGTCGATGACGGCAAGATCAAGGTGCTCGATGGGGTCAGCTTCAAGGTGGCCCCCGGCCAGACGCTGGGGGTGGTCGGTGAGTCCGGCTGCGGCAAGAGCGTCACCTCGCTCGCCATCATGGGGCTGTTGCCCAAACCCCATGGTCAGGTGGTGGCGGGCTCCATCCGCTTTCAGGGGGAGGAGCTGCTGTCGCTTGCGCCGGATCAGATGTACAAGGTGCGTGGCAACCGCATCTCGATGATCTTTCAGGAGCCGATGACGGCGCTCAACCCGGTGCAGACGGTCGGTGATCAGCTGATGGAGGTGTTTCGCCTCCACCGTCCCGACTACAGCAAGGCCCAGCGCAGGGAGGCAGCCATCGCCATGTTGCAGAAGGTGGGGATCCCCGAACCCGCCCAGCGCTTTGCCGTCTATCCCCACAACCTCTCCGGCGGCATGCGCCAGCGGGTGATGATCGCCATGGCGCTCGCCTGCGAGCCTGCGTTGCTCATCTGCGACGAGCCGACCACGGCGCTCGATGTGACCATTCAGGCCCAGATCCTGGAGTTGATGAAGGAGCTGCAGGCCCAGACCGGCATGGCCATCATCTTCATCACCCATGATCTCGGGGTGGTGGCGGAGCTGTGCGACGAGGTGGTGGTGATGTATGCCGGCCGGGCGGTGGAGCAGGCTGACGTGTTCGAGCTGTTTGACCATCCGCGCCATCCCTATACTCATGGTCTGATGAGCTCGATCCCGCGGCTCGAAGATGAGCCCAAGAGCCTGCTCAAGACCATCAAGGGGCAGGTGCCCGCCCTGCACGAGATGCCGGCCGGATGCCGTTTCTCCAACCGTTGTCCCCATGCCACCGAGATCTGCGTGAGCGCCATTCCGGCCACCGAGCAGCTCGCCGAGCGGCATGGGGTGGCCTGCCACCACTGGAGGGAGCTAGCCGTATGAAGACGCTTTTATCGGTGCGCGACGTGAAGCAGCACTTCCAGCTGGGCGGCGGCTTGTTGCGCAAGAAGTATCACGTCTACGCGGTGGACGGCATCAGCTTTGACCTCAAGCAGGGGGAGACGCTGGGGCTGGTGGGCGAGTCCGGCTGCGGCAAGTCGACCCTGGGGCGCACCCTGCTCAAGCTGTTCGAGCCGACCGCCGGCACCATCACCTTCGAGGGGCGCGACATCACCCACCTCCCGCCCAAAGAGATGCGATCTTTGCGCCAGGAGATGCAGATCGTGTTTCAGGATCCTGCGGAATCCCTCAACAGCCGCCACACGGTGGGGCAGATCCTGGAGGAGCCCTTCGTCATCCACGGCAAGGGCAACGCCGAACAGCGGCGGGTCTGGGTACAGGAGCTGCTGGAGAAGGTGGGGCTGCCCGGCAGCGCGGTGGATCGCTATCCCCATGAGTTTTCGGGCGGCCAGCGCCAGCGCATCGGCATCGCCCGGGCCATCGCCCTCAAGCCCAAGCTGCTGGTCTGTGACGAGGCGGTGTCGGCGCTGGATGTGTCGGTACAGTCCCAAATAGTCAACCTGCTGCTCACCCTGCAGCGGGAGATGAACCTCGCCATCATCTTCATCGCCCACGACCTGTCGGTGGTCAAGCACATCTCGGATCGGATTGCGGTGATGTATCTGGGCCGGATCGTCGAGCTGGCCGAGGCCCAGTCGCTCTATCTGGCCCCCCGCCACCCCTATACCCAGGCGCTCATTTCGGCCATTCCGGTGCCGGACCCGCGTCGGCGCAGCCAGCGCATCCTGCTGACGGGAGATGTGCCATCTCCCATCTCGCCGCCGAGCGGCTGCCACTTTCATCAACGCTGCCCTTATGCCGGCGAGCTGTGCCGCACCAAGTCGCCGAGCCTGCAGCCGTGCGACGGGGCCGATCATCAGGTGGCCTGCCACACGCCGTTGCCGCTGGCCGAGGCGATCCCCCTGGGAAAGGCGGTATGATGCCGGTGCCCGCATCGCAGCAAGATGGCACGGGAAACAGCGAATAAAAAATGGGGCCTGCGGGCCCCATCTTCATGGTTGGAGTTCAGGTTTGGCCGTGGAACATCTGGCCAGGGCAGGACAGCTCCCCCGCAAGGGGATGGCTGCTGTGTGGATTGCTGTTTTTGTAATTTTACTACTTAAATGTTCGATCACGCTTTCACGAAATTGCCCGCTGGCGGCATCAGGCGCCATAGCGGAAGTAGTAGTTGCGGGTTGCCGGCGCATAGGTATCTTTCTCTACGACGCCTTTCTTGCTGGTTAAACCCTTCAGGTGGAACAGGACTGCCAGATTCTCAAACATATATTCACCTCATCGCTCTGTCGTTGATTTGTTATCTGTGACCTGGGTCACGCTTTGATCCTATGGCCTTCTGTGAGCTGGATCAACTTTTTGTGTTGTAAATTTACATAAATCATAGAAAGGGTTTTCAAATCCAAGGTTGCTTATGGAGACGGTTTCAGCAGGCTCTTAGATTAATCCCCGTGATCTGGCTGACGGGTCTGGATGAGCCACGGATGGGGGCGGCAGAGCAGTCCGGCGGTTTCGAGGGGAAACATGCCAAGGGTGGGAGCAGGCAAAAAAATACCCCGCACCTGGCGGGGTATATGGTGTGGCCGATCGGCTCTAGCCTGCGGGCTTATTTGGCCGGGATCTGTTCCAGCACGTGAACCAGCAACTGCCAGAACCGCTCGACTGCCGGGATGTGTACCTTCTCACCCGGGGCGTGGGCGCCGCGGATGGTCGGGCCGAAGGAGACCATGTCCCACTCCGGGTAGGCGCTCTTGAACAGACCGCACTCGAGGCCGGCGTGGATCACCATGACGTTCGGCATCTCGCCGAACAGGGTCTGGTAGCTGCTCCGTACCAGCGCCATCACCGGGGAGTCCACGTTCGGTGCCCAGCCCGGGTAGGCACCGGTAAACTCGCAGCTGGCGCCAGCCAGATTGAACAGGGAGCGGGTCATCTGTTCGACGCTCTCGCGACCCGAGTCGATGAGAGAGCGGATCAGGCACTGTACGTACACTTCGCCATCCTGGGTCTTGATGACCCCCAGGTTGGTGGAGGTTTCGGTCACGCCCGGGATGGCATCGCTCATGCGGATCACCCCGTTCGGGCAGGCCATCAGGGAGTCCAGCAGGCGAGCCTGCAGGGACTCGCTCATCAGCTGGGCCGGTTTTTCTTGGGATGTGAGCAGCACGGTCAGGTTGGCTTCGGTGGCGGCGAGCTCGCTCTGGTAGATGCCGGTATAACGGTCAACCAGGGCCTTGAATTCGTTGACGCTGGCGGCGGGCACCAGCAGCTTGGCACGGGCCTCGCGCGGGATGGCGTTGCGCAGGGTGCCGCCATGGATCTCGGCCAGACGCACGCCCAGCGGCTCGGCGGCCTTGAGCAGACGCACCAGCAGCTTGTTGGCGTTGCCGCGGCCGCGATGGATGTCGACCCCGGAGTGACCGCCGCGCAGGCCCTTGACCTGCAGCTCGAAACCTTCGCCCTCGGTGGCGGCAACCAGCTCCAGCGGGAAGCGGATATTGGCATCCACCCCGCCGGCGCAGCCCATGTAGACCTCGCCATCCTCTTCGGAGTCGGTGTTGAGCAGGATCTCGCCCTCCAGCCAGCCCGCTTCCAGGCCGAAGGCGCCGGTCATGCCGGTCTCTTCGTCGGTGGTCAGCAGCACTTCCAGCGGACCGTGCTTGATGGTCTTGTCGGCCAGCACGGCCAGGCAGCCGGCCATGCCCATGCCGTTGTCGGCGCCCAGGGTGGTGCCGCGGGCGGTGACCCATTCACCGTCGATGTAGGCATCGATGGGATCCTTGGTGAAATCGTGCTGGGTGTCGGCGTTGGCTTGCGGCACCATGTCGATGTGCGCCTGCAGCACCACGGCCTTGCGGTTTTCCATCCCCGGCGTGGCCGGTTTCTTGATGATGATGTTGCCGACGGCATCTTGCTTGACCGCCAGACCTTCCCCTTGTGCCCATTGGACGATCCAGGCGCTCAGCTGGGCTTCGTGCTTGGAAGGGTGGGGGATGGAGCAGATCTGTTCGAAGAAATGCCAAATCAGTTTGGGAGAGAGAGAACTAAGCTGTGCCACGTCGGGACTCCTTACCAGCACGGAAGATGACAGGGCCCCGGTAGCGGGGCGAGCAAGAGGATAACGATAATACAGTCAATCACACAAAAATGTGAGCGATCAGCGCAAATTGCGGGCGGCTTGTGCTGGCAAGCGGGGGAATGGCAGCGTACAGCTCCGGTATGGACGAAACGAACCAGCACAAAAGAAAATTTGTGACTAGCATCACAAAAATATTGAGTTTATGGCGCCGGCTGGTAAATTAACGACCGTGGTTCGCCACCCGTCAGGATGACGATGAATGCCTCCAGGGAACCGAAGCAAAGCAAGTGCGCCTCCATGGAACCGAGTGTCCGTTCAAGGATCTGAACCCGCATTAAGGTACGTAACTTGTTAAGCAATCAGGAGTTTATGATGTCAGGCAGCAATTCAACCTATTGGTTCGCCCAGTCTCTTTATACCCAGGGTTTCAACTATCCGAACCCCTACGCCAGCCGCCGTTAAGGCAGGTTGCCGGCCAGGCTGACAGGCAGATCGAAAACAGCAGGCGAGTGAGGAATCCATCCTCCCCCTGCTATTTTTTTATCTGCTGCTCGGCGAACTCAGCCTGGGAGAGGGAAAAGAGGGAGTCAGCCGGACTTGCTTCGATTTTTTTCCTGCATTTCGCATACGTTTGCCAGTCAATTTATCCGCAAACGATGGTATCATGCCCGCCCAACAGCCTGTCTGCGGTCCTGCCCCTTCTGTGACATGACCGCCAGCTCTGCCCATCCTGCTTCCATTGCATCTGTTTTCGCTGCCGAGGGTCTTCTCCCGAGGCGGTCGTGGTGCAAGCCGAATTTGGGAAAAAGGGCCGTCAGCATTAACGAAATCACGTGCGTCAGCACGGGTTTTTAAGTCGTAAGTGATTGTTTTTATTACTCGTTGAGATCGATAGCATGCCAAAAAAATTCTACGTATCGTGGGACAACCTGCAACGTGAAGCGCGCCGTCTGGCCCGCCGTCAACTGCCCGTCAGCCAGTGGAAAGGGATCATCGCGGTCAGCCGCGGCGGCCTGGTACCGGCTGCGCTGATGGCGCGTGAACTTGGCATCCGCAACGTCGAAACCCTCTGCATCTCCAGCTATGACCACAACAACCAGCGTGATCTGGTGGTGGTGAAGGCCGCCACCACCGCAGGTGACGGCGAAGGCTGGCTGGTGGTGGAAGACCTGGTGGACACAGGCACCACCGCCAAGGCGATCCGCGAGCTCTACCCCAAGGCCAAGTTCATCGCGATCTTCGCCAAGCCGATGGGTGAGCAACTGCTGGATGACTTCGAAGTCGCCATCCCGCAGGACACCTGGATCGAACAGCCGTGGGATATGGCGCTGGAGTTTGCCACACCGATCTGCGACGAAGAGTAAGCAGCGAATCAGCTTCACAGGGCTCCTATATGGAGCCCTGTTTTTTTGTGGTGCAACTGGCTGCCGGGCGGGAAAAGTGGTTAAGATGGAGCCATTGCATGACAGTATGAGTAATAGCCTTGGACTTGAACGACGACCTTAACCTGACCGAGAAGCTCTTTACCCGGGTGAAAAAGGTGCTGGAGACCTCGGAAGTCTCCAATTCCAGCCCGGTCGCGGAGCAGGATGACAATGTCGATGAAACTTTCATCGACGGTTCCATGTCATCGCGCTGGTATCGTCTGCTGCGCCGGCCTACCTGGGCCTGGCAGGGGGCGGACCCGGTCGAGGTGGAGCAGACCCTGGCCTGCATCGCCATGGGAGAGGGCGAGCGTACCCACGAGCGCTTCCTGGATACCATCAAGGGTTATGTGCCCGGCAACTGGGTCTATGAGTGGAGCCAGCTGGCTGGCCGCTACTTCAACCGGGGTCGCGAGCTGGTGGCACAGGGCGAGCGGGCCGCCGCTCTGAAAAGCCTGCTCAAGGCGGTGCGCTACTACTCCATCGCCAGCTATCCCCATCTGAAGAATGACGAGCTGGCGGATCAGGCCCAGCTGCTCGGCAACATGGCTTACCGCGAGGCGGGACGCCTGTTCAAGGTGCCGCTCAAGGAGCTGCAGGTGCCGTTTCGCGGCAAGCACATTCAGGGCTACCTGCATCTGCCGACCACCGACAAGCCGGTGCCCCTGGTCATCGTCAGCGGTGGCATCGATTCGCTGCAGGTCGATTTCCTCAATTTCTATCTCAAATGCCTGGAGCCCAACGGCATCGGCATGTTGTCGCTCGATATGCCGGGCATCGGCTATGCCGAGCACTGGCCGCTGGTGCAGGACACCAGCCGGCTGCACCAGGCGGTATTGAATCATCTGTCCGAAGTGGCCTGGGTCGATCACCAGCGCATCGCCATGGTGGGTTTTCGCCTGGCGGGCAATGTGGCGGCACGGCTCGCCTTCATCGAGCCGTTCAAGCTCAGGACCGTGGTCTGCATCGGCGCCGGCGTCAATCAGGTGTTTACCAATCAGGAGATGTTTGCCCGCTGTCCGCGCATGATGCGGGACGGGCTGGCCAACCGGCTGGGGGCCGATGCGGCCCAGTGGGAGTCGCTGCGTACCAAGTGCCAGGTATTTTCACTCAAGACGCAAGGATTGCTGGGGACTCGCACTTCCGTGCCGATATTGAGTATTGGACACAAGAAAGATTTTATTTGTCCCGAGCAGGATGTCCGGGCATTGGCGTCCGCCAGCCGTAACGGCAAGGCGGTGGTGTTCGACAAGCAACCCTTGCTGGAGGTATACGACGAGGCGTTGAAAGAAATGGTCGACTGGCTCAAGAAGCACCTATGTACATGATATAGCGCTAAAATATAACGTCATCCCAGGGTGATGTGGCTTGTTCAACAGGGAGGTTAACATGTCAGAAAGAGTGACCTACAAGCGACTGCTGAGGCAGTTTGCCGCGATTGGCCCCTATTTACGTGAGGACCTGTGTGAAGAGGGGCGTTACCGTTTCGACTGCCTTTCCGTCTGTGTCAGCGCCAAGCCGGCGCCGGACAAACGGGAATTCTGGGGCTGGTGGCTGGTGCTGGAGCAGCAGGATCACAGCTTCAGCTATCACTATCAGGTCGGCTTCTACAACGCCGAAGGGGAGTGGCTCAACAAGCCGCTGCCCAAGAAGCATCAGGCTGAAGTCGAACGTACCCTCAACCACTTCTACAAGCTCATCAGCGACAAGCTGCACCAGCTTGGTTGCCAGCTCGCTCCCGCCGAGCAGGTCACCAACGAGCTGACCGTCACCGCCGCCTGATGACCCGCCGCCCCGCCAGCCACCCATCGGCTGGCGGGGCGTTTCTTTGCTGCTTGCTCCGCTTTGCCTGCCCCCGCCGCCGCCCTGGTGTTAATTGCCTTGCAGGGCAACAGGGCCGTGGGTATAAAGGGATTCCTTATATTTCAGCCTTTTTGCTCCCATGGAAAACAGAACCATAGTCGTCAAACTGGGCACCAGCGTGCTCACCGGGGGATCTTCCCAGCTCAATCGTGCCCACATGGTCGAGCTGGTCAGACAGTGTGCAGCCTTGCACCGTCACGGCCACAGGGTCGTGGTGGTCACCTCGGGGGCCATTGCGGCCGGCCGTGAGCATCTGGGCCACCCTCCATTGGCGCCAACCCTGCCCAACAAGCAGATGCTGGCGGCCGTCGGCCAGACCCAGCTGATCCGGGTATGGCAGGATCTGTTCAACCTCTATGGGCTGCACATCGGTCAAATGTTGCTGACCCGCGCCGATCTTGAAGATCGCGAGCGTTACCTCAATGCCCGCGACACCCTGCGTACCCTGCTCGATCACCGCATCATCCCGGTCATCAACGAGAACGACGCGGTGGCGACAGCCGAAATCAAGGTAGGCGACAACGACAACCTCTCCGCTCGCGCCGCCATCCTGGCCGATGCGGATCTGCTGATCCTGCTCACCGACCAGAAGGGGCTGTTTACCGCCGATCCCCGTACCAACCCGGATGCCCAGCTCATCGAAGAGGTGCAGACCATCGACGACACCCTGCGCAAGCTGGCGGGTGACAGCGTCAGCGGGCTTGGTACCGGCGGCATGGCCACCAAGCTGCAGGCCGCCGACGTGGCGCGCCGCGCCGGCGTCAACGTGGTGATCGCCACCGGCCAGATGCCGGAAGTGGTCGGCCGTCTCGCCAAGGGCGAGCGCATCGGCACCCTGTTCCCGGCGCTGGCGTCGCCGCTGGAAGGGCGCAAGAGCTGGATCCTGGCAGGGCCTCCTCCCCACGGCGAAGTGCAGGTGGATCAGGGCGCCGTGGCCGCCATGCAGGAGAAGGGTTCCAGCCTGCTGCCCAAGGGCATAGTGGCGGTGAAGGGTGATTTCGTGCGTGGCGACGTGGTGCGCATTCTCGATCCCAAGGGGGCCGAGCTGGCGCGCGGCATCTGCCGTTACAATCATCTGGAGCTGGACAAGCTGCGTGGCGTCCATTCGGACAACATCGAACAGGTGCTGGGTTACGGCTATGGCGCCGTGGCCATCCACCGCGACGACATGGTGCTGCTGTGAGCCGCCAGCCGCTGCCACGCAAAGGCAGCGGCACATCAAGATAAAGGGGGACGCCGCCATCGGGCGGCCCCGCAAGAACCAAAGGGAAGAGAGATGAGTCTGGAGAAAATGGGGCAGGCGGCCCGTGAAGCCGCCTATCAGCTGGCCACCGTCAGCACGGCGCAGAAGAACCGGGCGCTGGCCGCCATCGCCGACGAGCTGGAGGCACGCAGCCACCAGATCCTGGCCGCCAACGAGAAAGACATCGCCGCCGGCCGTGCGGCGGGCTTGTCAGAAGCCATGCTGGATCGGCTGCTGCTCAACCCGGCCCGGCTGGCCGGTATCGTGGCGGACGTGCGCAAGGTGATCTCTCTGGACGATCCGGTCGGGGCCGAAATCGACAGCCGGGTGTTGGAGAACGGCCTGCGCCTCTCCCGCCGCCGGGTGCCCATCGGGGTCATCGGCGTCATCTACGAGGCGCGTCCCAACGTCACCATCGACATCGCCAGCCTCTGCCTCAAGACCGGCAACGCCAGCATACTGCGTGGCGGGCGCGAAACCTTCCACTCCAACTTGGAGCTGGTGCGGGTGATCCAGAGTGCGCTGGCGGCCTCCGGCCTGCCGCGCGATGCGGTGCAATACATCGACAACCCGGATCGGGCGCTGGTGGGCGAGCTGCTGCGCCTCGACCGCTACGTGGACATGATTATCCCCCGCGGCGGCGCCGGGCTGCACAAGATGTGCAAGGAGAACAGCTCCATTCCGGTGATCATCGGTGGTTTCGGCATCAGCCACATCTTCGTGGACGAGAGCGCCGATCTGGCGCGCTCCCTGGCGGTCATCGACAACGCCAAGGTGCAGCGCCCCTCCGCCTGCAATGCCCTCGACAGCCTGCTGGTGCATGAGAAGGTGGCCGCGACCCTGTTGCCGCAGCTGGTGGACTTAATGAACGAGCGCAAGGTGGCCCTGGTCGCTACCCCCGAGGCCATGCCGCTGCTGGCGGGCGCCGACAGCCTGCGTGCCGCCGGCCCGGAAGACTTCGATACCGAGTGGCTCTCGCTGACCCTGGGGGTCAAGCTGGTGGCGGATGTGAACGAGGCACTGGCCCATATGCGCGAGCACAACGCCGGTCACTCCGATGCCATCCTCACCAACGATCTGGCCAACGCCGAGCGTTTCGTCAACGGGGCCGGTTCGGCGGCGGTCTACGTCAACGCCTCCACCCGCTTCACCGACGGCGGCCAGTTCGGGCTGGGCGCCGAGGTGGCGGTCTCGACCCAGATGCTGCACGCCCGCGGCCCCATGGGGCTGACCGAACTCACCAGCTACAAGTGGGTGGGATTGGCGGACTATCTGAGTCGCGCCTGACGCCTTTGTGGTCCTGTGTGAAGATGCCGACTCAGGTCGGCATTTTTTTGCTTTTTTCTTGCCTGCTATCAGGGGCTTGCATATAACTATCCAGCGAGGTGTGGCGATATTTTGAGCGCTGCGCTAGCCACAAAAACGGGAGCAGATTCAAGGATGAAGCAAACAGATTGGATGAAGCGCTGGGGCGCGCTCTGGCTGGGGTTGCCGCTGCTGCTGGGGGCGATTTGCTTCAGCAGCAGCAGCCACGCCAGCTGGGATCAGGATCTCTACCGCCAGTTGGGGCTGGCCGGCAAGCTCGACAAACAGGTATTTCGCAAGGCCATCAACAGTTACCAGAGCGTGCGCCACAAGCGCAAACCCATTCTCACCATCATCGACTACAGCAAACCCTCGACCATGCGCCGGCTGTTCGTCATCGACGTGAAACGCCACAAGCTGCTCTACCACACCTGGGTCAGCCATGGCCGCAACTCGGGCGAGCTGGCCGCCAACCAGTTTTCCAACCAGTTCAACTCCATGAAGAGCTCGCTCGGGGTCTATCGCACCGCCGAGACCTATCAGGGCAAGCACGGCTATTCGCTGCGCCTCGATGGCCTGAGCCCAGGCCAGAACAGCAATGCCCGCAAGCGGGCCATCGTGGTGCACGGCGCCGACTATGCCAGCCCGCGCCATCTGCGCAAATATGACAAGCTGGGCCGCAGCTGGGGCTGCCCCGCACTGCCCAAGGAGCAGTCCAGGGCCATCATCGACATCATCAAGGGGGGCAGCGTCATCTACGCCCACGGCTGAGGCCTGTCCGCGAGCCCAAATAGAAAAGGCCAGCGAATGCTGGCCTTTTGCAGTGAGTCTGGGGTTGCGGCTACTTGCGCACCACCAGCACGGGGCAGGGGGCATGGCGCACCACGGACTCGGCCACGCTGCCTACCAGCAGATGGCTGATGCCCGAGCGGCCGTGGCTGCCCATCACCACCAGGTCGGCTTTCTCTTCCTTGGCCTGCACGACGATCTCGTCGGCGGCGCGACCGAAGCGCACCTCGAAGGTGGCCGGAATCGGCAGGCTGGCGATCAGCTCCTTCATCTGGCTCTTGGCCTGACGCTCCATCTCGTGGGTGATCTCGATGGCGGTCATGTGCAGGATCTTGTAGCTGTCGAAGCCGTGCAGTTGATCCACCACATGAACCAGTTTGAGTTCGGCCTTGTGGCTCTGGGCCATGAAGACGGCATAGTCGAGCACGGCCTGTGACATCTGGGAAAAATCGACCGGACAGAGCAGGGTTTTAATGGATGGCATATGAAGGCTCCCCTATGTTGGGTTACTAATGAATCTTATTGTCAATAATACCGATTCAGCGGGCAATAACCCTCGACTCGCTCGCAAAACCGGGAAAAAGAGGTGCGTTGCCGGCAGATCTTCATATCATGGGGAATGGCTTGGGCGCGGCTGCAAATGGCATCGCCTGCGGAGAAACGGTAAGACATGATTCGTTTGTTGCTTTCATTGACGTTGCTGATTTGCTGGCCGGGTCGGGCCGATCCCCTCTATGTCTATTGCGATGACTGGCCGGGCTTCTGCCAGCCGGATGGCAGGGGCGTCTATCTGGACATAGTGCGGGCCATCTATCAGCCCAACGGCTACCAGGTCATGCCGCGCATCGTGCCCTACAAGAGGGCCCTGGCGGTGATCGCCCAGAAAGGGGGCGACATGGCGATGGGGGTCTATCGGGATGAGGTGAGCGGCGTGCTGCAACCCCGCCATCCCGCCTCGGCCGACGATCTGACGGTGCTGATGCTCAAGAAGTGGCGGCCCCAGTGGCAAGGGGAACACAGTCTGAGCGGGCAGGGGGTGGTGTGGCTGCGGGGCTGGGCCTTTGACAAGTACATACCGGTCTCCATGCGCTGGCACGAGATCGACAGCCACGACATGGCGCTGCAGCTGCTGGCCAAGGAGCGCTATCGCTACTACCTGACCGCCGGGGTGCTCTACTCGGCGGATTCCATTCCCGCCAACATGCAGCGCATCTTCCTGCGCTGGGTCCCGACCTATCCCATCTTTGCCGATACCGAGAAGGGGCGCAGCCTGCAACAGCTCTGGGATCAAGGCATGGTCAATCTGGTGCGACATGGCACCCTGGCCGAGATCTACCGGCGCTACCGGCTCTACGACTACTACCGCGATTTCATCAAGCAGCAGGAGCAGAGGCTAGCCCCTGGCAACTAAAGCGCCCTGCGCCGGGGGCTGGTTACTTGTGCAGGCTCTCTTCGATCAGCTTGCCGAGTTGCCGCGCAACTGCTTGGCCAGCCGGTCATAGAGGATCACATTGACCGAGGCCGCCAGATTCATGCAGCCCTTGGCTGTGGTTACGTAGAGCACCTGCTGCTTACTTGGCACGCAGTTGCTTGGCCAGTCGGTCGTAGAGGATCACATTGACCGAGGCTGCCAGATTCATGCAACCGTGCGTCGGGACGTAGATCACCTCCTGCACCGCCTTGAAGCGGGCGGGATCCAGGGTGCCGTCCTCCGGGCCGAAGATGTAGAAGGCGCGCGCCGGGTGCACATACTCGGGCAGCGAGGTGGCCCCCTCGATCAGATCCACCAGCACCGGCGTGCAGCCGGCCGGCACCATCTCCATCAGATCGTCGACCCCGAGCAGGGGGATCTTCTCCACCATCTGCTTGGTATCGGTGGCGAAGCGGCGTGCCAGTTCGAAGCGGTTGCCCGTGTAGTAGACCTCGTCCGCCCCGTAGCAGCCGGCGGCTCGCATCACGGCCCCCACGTTCTCCGGTGACTTGGGGTTGACCAGCCCGATGCAGCAATAGCCTGCGTCGCCGTGCGCTTCCGGCTCGCCCCTCTGTGGCGGCAGGCATTCGTGGTCTGACTCTCTCATCTCGCTCTCCTCTGTGGCGGCCGCATTATACCCCCGCGCCGTCCCTTGCCCAGCGTGCGGAGTCCACTCCCGCCTGACGGGCCCAACAAGGGGGCGCTTGCACCGTCCCGGCGCAACCGCTCGCTGCCGAATGCCGTCCAGGCGCATTTTGCATCCTGGCGCGAGGTTTGCAGTCATCCCAGGAGAGAGTAAATGCGGCTTATCCGGACAAAGGCGTCCGTCCCCAGCGGGGGCGGGCGCTTTTTTTATGGGCCATGGCAGCGGCGACCCAGGGATGGGGAGTCGGACGACGAGGAGCAAGGGAATGAACACCACCTGTGCCTATTGTGGAGTGGGCTGCGGCATCCGGCTGAGCCGGGAGGGGGATGACTGGCAGTTGCAGGGGGATGAGGAGCATCCGGCCAACGCGGGGGCTCTGTGCGTCAAGGGGGCCAGTCTGCTGGAGAGCCTGGATTTTCCCGATCGCCTGCTCTATCCGCGCTGGCTGGGGGAGCGCATCGGCTGGGAGCAGGCCCTGGATACCCTGGCGGAGCGTTTCGCCGCCATTCTGGCCGAATCCGGGCCACAGGCCATCGGCATCTACCTGTCGGGCCAGCTCACCACCGAGGATTACTACGTCGCCAACAAGCTGATGAAGGGCTATCTCGGCAGTGCCAACGTGGACACCAACTCCCGGCTCTGCATGTCGTCGGCGGTGGCGGCCCATCAGCGTGCCTTCGGCGAGGATCTGGTGCCCGCCTGCTACGAGGATCTGGAGCTGGCGGATCTGGTGGTGATCACGGGTGCCAACACCGCCTGGACTCACCCCGTGCTGTTTCGTCGCCTGCAGCAGGCGCGGGCACGGCGCCCCGAGCTCAGGCTGGTGGTGCTGGACCCGCGCCGCACCATGACGGCGGAGCAGGGGGACCTGCACCTGGCCCTCAGGCCCGGCAGCGACGTGGCGCTGTGGAACGGTCTGTGCCGTTATCTGCTCGATAACGACGGTTGGGACAAGGATTACGTGGCGCGCCATGTGAGCGGCTTCGAGGCGCTCGCGGCGGCGCTGGACGATCCGGCCTGGCAGCTGGAGGCGGTGGCCCAGAGCTGCGACCTGGCGCCAGGGGATCTGCTCGGCTTCTATCGGCTGTTTGCCCGCACCCCCAAAACCGTCACCCTGTTCTGCCAGGGGATCAACCAGTCCAATCAGGGGGTGGACAAGGCCAACGCCATCATCAACGCCCACCTGCTGTGCGGGCGCATCGGCAAGCCGGGTGCGGCCCCCTTCTCCATGACCGGGCAGCCGAATGCCATGGGCGGGCGCGAGGTGGGCGGGCTGGCGACCCAGCTGGCGGCTCACATGGGCTTTGGCGAGGTCGAGTGCGACCGGGTGCAGCGCTTCTGGCAGAGCCCGACCATGGTGCGCGGGCCGGGCCACAAGGCGGTGGCGCTGTTCGAGGCGGTGCACCGGGGGGAGATCCGCGCGCTCTGGGTGCTCGGCACCAACCCGGCGGTCTCCCTGCCCGACGGCAACCGGGTGCGCGAGGCGCTGGCTCGCTGCGAGCTGCTGGTGGTCTCCGAGGTGACGGCCAACACCGACACGGCGCGCCTCGCCCACCTGCTGCTGCCCGCCGCCGCCTGGGGCGAGAAGAGCGGCACCGTCACCAACTCGGAGCGCACCATCAGCCGCCAGCGCGCCTTCCTGCCCCTGCCGGGGGAAGCCAGGCCCGACTGGTGGGCGCTGACCCGGCTGGCCCGCCGGCTCGGCTTCGGCGAAGGGTTTGCCTATGAGCACGAGCACGAGATCTTCTGCGAGCACGCCGCCCTGTCGGGCTTTGAGAACGAGGGGCAACGCCAGTTCGACATCTCCGGGCTGGCGCATCTCAGCCGCGCCGAGTTCGAGGCGCTGGCACCCCTGCGCTGGCCCGTCAATGCCCGCTGGCCCGTCAATGCCCGCTGGCCCCAGGGCCGGGCCCGGCTGTTCGAGGACGGGCGCTTCGCCACCCCGGATGGTCGCGCCCGTCTGCTACCCCTGACCCAGCTCTTTCCCCCCGAGCCTGTCGCCGCGCCAGAAGCGGTGCGGCCGCCGGCGGGTCTCTCCTTGTTGCTTAACAGTGGTCGGCTGCGGGATCAGTGGCACACCATGACTCGCACCGGCCACGTACCGCGCCTGCAGGAGGCCGAGCCCTGGCCCAGGGTGCGGCTCGGCGCCGCCAGCCTGCTGGCGCTGGGGCTCAAGGAGGGGGATCTGGTGCGCCTTCACAACGGGCTGGGGGACGCGCGGCTGCTGGTGGGGCTGGACGAGGGGCTCAGGGAGGGGGAGGCCTTCCTGCCCATGCACTGGACCGACAGCCAGTGCAGTCTGGGGGCGGTCAATCGCCTCATTGCCGCCGTGGTGGATCCCCTTTCTGGCCAGCCCATGTTCAAGCAGGGGCAGGTGCGGGCCGAGCCGCAGCCGACTCTCTGGCAGGGGCTCTGGCTCGGTCGGCGAGACTGGGGCGAGCCGCTGGACTGGTGGGCCAGGCGCCCGTTGCCGGAGGGCAACTGCACCCTGCTGGCCTCCTGGTCAGAGACGCCCGAAGCCCTGTGGCAGCGGCTGGCAACCCAGGGGCGCTGGCTGCGACTGCCGCTGGCGTCGGGCTGGCTCGCCGTGGCGCTGGCCGGGGATCGCATCGACGGCCTGTTGTTGGTGGGGGAGCGACGCCCGGACATCAAGGTCGAGCTGCTGGCGAGTCTGCTCGGCACCCCGCTGCAGGCGGTAGCCCTGAGCCAGACCCTGAACGCGGCCCTGCTGGGAGAGAGCCGGCTGATCTGCTCTTGCCTGCGGGTGTCGGAGCAGCGCATCGTCGACGCCATCGTGCGACAGGGGGTGAGCGAGCTGGCGGGGCTGCAGGCTCTGCTCGGCTGCGGCAGCAACTGCGGCACCTGCTTGCCAGAGATCGACAAGCTGTTGATCAAGCATGTTTTTATCGCCACCGCTTAAGACGGGATACAAGGAGTCTGTGATGAGCCAAATCAGTCTGGTAGGGGCCGGTCCCGGCCCGCTCGAGTTGTTGACCCTGCGTGCGCTGCAGCGGATCGAGGCGGCGGAGGTGGTGGTCTATGACCGCCTGGTGGGGGAAGAGATCCTGGCCCGCATTCCCCAGGGGGCGGCCCGCTTCGACGTGGGCAAGCGCTGCGGCGAGCCGAGCCCGAGTCAGGCACAGATCAACGCCCTGTTGCTGGCGCTGGCTCGCACCGGCAAGCGGGTGGTGCGGCTCAAGGGGGGCGATCCCCTGGTGTTCGGCCGTGGTGGTGAGGAGGCGCTGCACCTGGCGCGCCACGGCATCGCCGCCGAGCTGGTGCCCGGCATCACGGCGGCGCTCGGCTGCGCCGCCAGCAGCCTGATCCCGCTGACCCACAGGGGGCTGGCCCGCTCCCTGACCCTGGTCACCGGCCACCTGATGGACGAGGGCGACTATCAGGGCTGGCAGGGGCTGACCCGGGCCGGCCACACTCTGGTGTTCTACATGGGGCTGGAGCGGGCGGCCGAGATCCGGCAGGGGTTGCTGGCGGCCGGTGCCTCACCGGATCTGCCGGTGGCGCTGGTGGTGGCCGGTTGCAGCGCCCGCCAGCAGGTCCATGAGACCCGGCTGGACGGGCTGGCGCAGGCCGCCTTGGCCCTGCTCGGCCAGAGCCCGGTGCTGATGATCATGGGGGAGGTGGTGCGCCTTCGCGCCGAGCTGCAGGGCCTGCTGGGACAGGCGCTGGATCGGGTGGCCTGAGCCGCCGCCCCCCTCTACCTCTACTACCTCCAGAGGAATAAAAAGGGGGTAGATTCAAACAGTTGGCGCTCATGTTGCCTCTGTGGTGACAGACCACAGTGGTGGCAGACCAATCGAATGCCGTTGGCAAGGAGCGCCATGACCATTCTCACTTCAGGGGGCCCCGCTGGCCCCGTTTCCCGCCTGCTGATCCACGCCGATGAGCCGGGTCAGGCCAACCGGCTGGCCCTCTTGGTCAGCCAGTATGGCCATCAGCCCAGGATCCTCGACACTCGCCAGCTGCTGAGCCCGGACGGGCAGGGAGATGCCCTGCTCGTCAGCAGTCGCCGTTTCGACGCCGAGACGCGGCTCGGTCTCTCCCTATGGCCCGACATGCCGCGCCTGCTGTTTTGCGAGCGGATCGGCACCGAGCCCCAGATAGCCCTGTTGCAGCAGGGGGTGCTGCTGGTGCCGCATCCGTGCGGCGAGCGGGAACCGGTGGAGCAGTGGCTGCGCCTCGCCCGCAGCCAGCTGGCCATGGTGCAGGCGCTGGCCCGAACCGAGAGCGAGCTGCGCCAGCAGCTGGTGGAGCGGAGGCTGATCGAGCAGGCCAAGGGGAGGCTGATGCGCCACCAGGGGCTGGACGAGGAGCAGGCCTACCGGCTGATGCGCAGCACCGCCATGAGCCGCCACCTGAGCCTGGGGGAGCTGGCACGGCAACTGCTGTTGGCACTGCCCGCCTGAGAACCGGGTCCACGCTCCTACTGCGAGGTCGTGATCAAGGCTCATGTGCTGCTCGGAATCCTCATTTATGTCTATAAACTCCGGTTCCTGCGCTGCTCTTTACCTTGCTGACGACCTCTCATGACAGATCGCGAACCGGTTCTGAAGGGACTGACAAACCGTTTTGGTGCAACTGCGCCTCATTGAGGCGCATAAACGAGCGGGGGAGGCGCACCCGGGCCGCTCAGGGCCCGCCAGCGGCGGTTCGGCCAGATTGGCACGGAAAGTGAATTAACGAACAGACAGAACAAGACGCAGTGGTGAGGCCGCAAGGCTTCACCGGCAACAGGGCAAAGAAGCCTCACCGATCCCGGATCGGTGGGGCTTTTTTTTGGTCGTCATCCTGCAACGAGGCAGGCGGGCGGCAGCCCGGAACAGGGAACCGAGCGAGCGAGGGAATGGCATGAACAGACGACAAGGATGTGCGGGGATGCTGCTGGCGGTGCTGTCACTGCCGGCGCTGGCCGCGGTGGGGGCGCCCGAGCAGGAGGAGATCAAGCTCGGCTTCATCAAGCTGACCGACATGGCGCCGCTGGCGGTGGCCTATGAGCGCGGCTATTTCGAGGACGAGGGGCTCTACGTCACCCTGGAGGCCCAGGCGAACTGGAAGATCCTGCTGGATCGGGTGATCGATGGCGAGCTGGACGGCGCCCAGATGCTGGCAGGCCAGCCCCTGGCGGCTCACATCGGCATCGGTACCCAGGCCGAGCTGGTGACGGCGTTTGCCATGGATCTCAACGGCAACGCCATCACGGTGGCCAAGCCGGTGTGGGCCGCCATGGCGGCCCAACTGCCCAAGCCGGTGGCGGGCAAGGTACCGGCGCCGGTGAGCGCCGCCGCCCTCAAGCCGGTGGTGGAACAATACCGGCAGGCGGGCAAGCCGTTCAACATGGGGATGGTGTTCCCCGTCTCCCCCCACAACTACGAGCTCAGGTATTGGCTGGCGGCCGGCGGCCTGAATCCCGGTTTCTATGCACCCAAACTGGGGGACAACTCGGGCCAGCGCCAGGCAGACGTGCTGCTGTCGGTGACGCCGCCGCCGCAGATGCCCGCCACCCTGGAGGCGGGCACCATCGCCGGCTACAGCGTGGGGGAGCCCTGGAACCAGCAAGCGCTCGCCAAGGGGATCGGGGTGCCGGTCATCACCGATCAGGAGATCTGGCGCAACAACCCGGAGAAGGTGTTCGGCGTCACCCGGCAGTGGGCCGAGCGCCACCCCAACGCCCACATCCGGCTGGTGAAGGCGCTGCTGCGGGCGGCCTGGTGGCTGGATGCCGAGCAGAACGGCAACCGGCGCGAGGCGGCCAGACTCTTGGCAAAACCCGAGTACGTGGGGGCGGACGAGGCGGTGATCGCCAGCTCCATGACCGGCACCTTCGAGTACGCCAAGGGGGACGTGCGCCAGTTGCCGGACTTCAACGTCTTCTTTCGCCATCACGCTACCTACCCCTACTACTCGGACGCCATCTGGTATCTGACCCAGATGCGGCGCTGGGGCCAGATCCCCGAGGCCAAGCCGGATGCCTGGTTCGAGCAGGTAGCCAAGGCGGTGTATCAACCCGAGGTCTACCGCCAGGCCGCCGAGGCGCTGATCGCCGAGGGCAAGCTCAAGGCGCAGGACTTCCCCGACTTTGCCAGTGAGCAGGGCTATCGCGGCCCGCAGGATGGCTTCATCGACGGCCTCATCTACGACGGCCGCCACCCCAACGCCTATCTGCAGCAGTTCGCCATCGGCCTCAAGGGCGATGAGCGGGTGCAATGAGCGAGGAGCGCACAATGAAACGACATCAGTGGAAAATCATGGATTGGAAAACCCTGGTGCAGCCCCTGCTGGGCGTGCTGCTGTTCCTCGGCCTCTGGCAGTGGGGGGCGAGTCAGGTGCAGACCAGCCTGGGCACCTTGCCGGGGCCGCTCGCCACCGCCAGCCAGCTCTGGTCGCTGGGTCAGGATCACCTGGCCGAGCGGGAGAAGGCGAGCGCCTTCCTCGAGCGCCAGCGGGTGCGCAACGCCGAGCGGCTGGCCGCGGATCCGGCGGCCGAGGTGAAGCTGCGCCCTTATACAGGGCGCCCCACCTTCTTCGATCAGATAGGGACCAGCCTGCTCACCGTGCTGTGCGGCTTTGGCCTCGCGACCCTGATCGCCATCCCGTGCGGGGTACTGCTCGGCATGAATCAGGGACTCTATCGCGCCGCCAACCCTGTGATCCAGCTGCTCAAACCGGTGTCGCCGCTGGCCTGGCTGCCGCTCATCACCCTGGTGGTGAGCGCACTCTACGCCAACCCCACTCCCTGGCTTGCCAAGTCCTTCCTCACCTCGGCGCTGACGGTGACCCTCTGCTCCCTCTGGCCAACCCTGATCAACACCGCCGTTGGGGTGGCGGGGCTGGACCGGGATCTGCACAACGTCAGCCGGGTGCTGCGGCTCTCTTTCCTGACCCACGTGCGGCGCATCGTGCTGCCCGGCGCCCTGCCCATGATCTTTACCGGGCTGCGGCTCTCCCTGGGGGTGGCCTGGATGGTGCTGATCGCGGCGGAGATGCTGGCCCAGAACCCGGGGCTCGGCAAGTTCGTGTGGGACGAGTTCCAGAGCGGCGGCTCGACCTCGCTGGCCCGCATCATGGTGGCGGTGATCACCATTGGCCTCATCGGCTGCGCCCTGGACAGGGGCATGCTGGCTCTGCAGCAGTGGCTCTCTTGGGACAAACGCCAGGTATTGCGCTAGGGCCGCCGGCAGGCAACCAGGCCCTGCAGCAGTGGCTTTGCTTCAGGACAAGCGCCAGGTGCTGCGTTAACAACCAATTTCATATTCAGGCGGGAGAAGAGCCAATGAAGAGTTATCTGCAGTTAAGCGACGTCGGCATCTCGTTCGAGACGGAGCAGGGGCGCTTCGAGGCCCTCAGCCGGGTCAACCTGCGCATCGAGCGGGGGGAGTTCGTCTCCCTCATCGGTCACTCCGGCTGCGGCAAGAGTACCGTGCTCAATCTGGTGGCCGGGCTGCTGGAGCCCACCACGGGGGGCATCATCCTCGACGGGCGCGAGGTGGCGGGGCCGGGCCCGGAGCGGGCCATGGTGTTCCAGAACCACGCCCTGCTGCCCTGGCTCAGCGTCCAGCAGAACGTAGCGCTGGCAGTGGCCCAGGTGGAGCCGAACCGGCGGGCGGTGGCGGAGCGGGTGGACTACTACCTCTCCTTGGTGCAGATGGAGCACGCCAGCCAGAAGATGCCTCACGAGCTGTCGGGAGGGATGAAGCAGCGGGTCGGCATCGCCCGTGCCCTGTCGCTCTCCCCCAAGGTGCTGCTGATGGACGAGCCGTTCGGCGCCCTCGATGCCCTGACCCGGGCTCACCTGCAGGACGCGCTGATGGCGATCCAGGCGGAGCTTGGCAACACCGTCATCATGATCACCCACGACGTGGACGAGGCGGTGCTGCTCTCCGATCGCATCGTCATGATGACCAATGGCCCCAGTGCCACTGTCGGCGAGATCCTGACCGTGGACCTGCCGAGACCCAGGGACAGGGTGGCCCTGGCGGACGATGGTCACTATCACAGGCTGCGCCAGCAGGTGCTGCGCTTCCTCTACGAGAAGCAGCGCAAGGTGACCCCCCTCAAGGTGACCGAGCCAGTTCGTAGCCAGCGCCGGGCCTGAGCCCATCTATTCAAGGAAGAGAGATATGACTAACAAAGAGAAACTGCTGGTGGTGGGCAACGGCATGGTGGGTCACCATTTTGTCGAGCAACTGGTGGCGGCCGGCGGCCTCGAGCGCTTCGAGGTGACGGTATTCGGCGCCGAGCCGGACTCCGCCTACGACAGGGTGCATCTGTCCGAGGTATTCGGCGGCAAGGCGCCCGAGGCGCTGCGGATGGCGGATCCCGCCTGGTATGAGGTGCAGGGCATAGCGTTGCGGCTGGGGGCCGAGGTGGAGGTGCTCGACAGAGACACCCGCACCCTGACCCTGGCCTGTGGCGAGCAGTTCGGTTACGACCGACTGGTGCTGGCGACCGGCTCGGTCCCCTTCGTGCCCCCCATCCCGGGCCATCAGCGGGCCGGTTGCTTCGTCTATCGCACCCTGGCGGATCTCGCCGCCATCCGCGATGCCTGCGCCGGTGCGCGCAGCGGCGTGGTGATCGGCGGTGGCCTGCTCGGGCTGGAGGCGGCCAACGCGCTGCGGCTGCTCGGGCTCAGCACCCGGGTGGTGGAGTTCGCCCCCAGGCTGATGCCGGTGCAGCTCGACGAGAGCGGCGGCGCCGTGCTGCGGGACAAGATCCGGGCGCTCGGGGTCGAGGTGCTGGTGGAGAAGGCCACCGAGTGCATCGAGGATGGGGAGCAGGCCCGCCACCGGCTGCGCTTCAAGGATGGCTCTCATCTTGAGACCGACGTGCTGCTGTTCTCGGCCGGCATTCGACCCGCGGACGGTCTGGCCCGGCAGGCCGGGCTGAGCGTGGGTGAGCGCGGCGGCATCTGCATCGACGACGGCTGCCACAGCTCGGATCCCGCCATCCTCGCCATCGGCGAATGTGCGCTCTGGCAGGGCCGCATTTTCGGGCTGGTGGCCCCCGGCTACCAGATGGCCCGGGCCGCCGTGGCCAGCCTGTGCGGCGGCGAGAGCCGCTTCGCGGGGGCGGACATGTCCACCAAGCTCAAGTTGATGGGGGTGGATGTGGGTTCCATCGGCGACGCCCACGCCAGCACCGCCGGCGCCCAGGAGCTGCTGGTGCTGGACAGGGTCAACGGCATCTACAAGAAGCTGGTGACCGACGGCGAGGGGAGCCGGCTGCTCGGCGCCATCCTGGTGGGGGACGGCACCGATTATGAGCGGCTGCTGCAGTACTGCCAGAACGGGGTGGCACTGCCCCAGCCGCCGCTCTCCCTGCTGGTGGGGGAGGCGGGCGGCGCGGCGGCGCCTCTGGTGCTGCCGGACAGCGCCATCCTCTGCTCCTGCCACAACGTCAGCAAGGGGGCCGTGGTGGCCGCCGTCAAGGCGGGCAATCACGAGCTGGCGGCGGTGAAGAGCTGCACCAAGGCGGGCACCGGCTGCGGTGGCTGCGGCAACCTGCTCAAGCAGGTGGTGGAGCAGACCCTGGAGGATCTCGGGGTCGAGGCGGACAAGGGGCTGTGCGAGCACTTCGCCCATAGCCGCCAGGAGCTCTATCACCTGGCCAGGGTTGGCGAGCTGAAGAGCTTCGAGGCGCTGCGCGACAAGCACGGCAAGGGGCTGGGCTGCGACATCTGCCGGCCGACGGTCGCCTCCATCCTGGCGTCGCTCTGGAACGAGCACGTGCTTGAGCAGCCCCACCGCGCCCTGCAGGACACCAACGATGCCTTCCTGGCGAACCTGCAAAAGGATGGCACCTACTCGGTGGTGCCGCGCATCCCGGGCGGGGAGATCACCCCGGACGGCCTCATCACCATCGGCGAGGTGGCGCGCAAGTACGGCCTCTACACCAAGATCACCGGCGGCCAGCGCATCGACCTGTTCGGCGCCCGGGTCGATCAGCTGCCCGCCATCTGGGGCGAGCTGGTGGCTGCGGGGTTCGAGACCGGTCAGGCCTACGGCAAGTCGGTGCGCACCGTGAAATCCTGCGTGGGTTCGACCTGGTGCCGCTACGGGGTGCAGGACTCCATGACCCTGACCCAGACGCTGGAGCACCGCTACAAGGGGCTGCGGGCCCCTCACAAGCTGAAGTTTGCGGTCTCCGGCTGTACCCGGGAGTGCGCCGAGGCCCAGAGCAAGGACATCGGCGTCATCGCCACTGAGCGCGGCTGGAACCTCTATGTGTGCGGCAACGGCGGCATGCGGCCGCGCCACGCCGACCTGTTTGCCACCGATCTTGACGAGCAGACCCTGATCCGCTACATCGACCGGCTGCTGATGTTCTACGTGCGCACCGGCGATCGGCTGCAGCGCACCTCGGTCTGGATGGAGGGCATGGAGGGGGGGCTCGACTACCTCAAGTCGGTG
The DNA here is from genome assembly GCF_041403025.1 of Aeromonas sp. S5(2024). Taxonomy (NCBI): domain Bacteria; kingdom Pseudomonadati; phylum Pseudomonadota; class Gammaproteobacteria; order Aeromonadales; family Aeromonadaceae; genus Aeromonas; species Aeromonas sp. S5(2024). The sequence continues at coordinate 87,708 of NZ_JBGLRI010000001.1, forward strand.
ATCATCGAGGACCGGCTCGGCATCGGCGCCGAGCTGGAGGCCATGATGGAGGGCATAGTCGGCAGCTGGCAGTGCGAGTGGAAGAGCACATTGGCGGATCCGGACAAGCTGAAGCTGTTCGAGGCCTTCGTCAACCGGCCCGAGGATCAGACGCCGCCACGGCGGGAGGAGCGGGGTCAGTGGGTGCCGGATATCGCAGTCAAGGCGGTGGTATGAACGGGGTCAGCGGGTTGCAAGCCAGTCATCACTATCAAGGAGAGGGTATGAACGGTAGCTGTGAGTTGGGCAGCAGCCATAAGGAACGGGAGGTTGAGATGAACAGACTCAACGACGATATGTTGCCATCGGAGCATGGCGAGTGGCTGCGGGCATGCGAGCTGGCCGCCCTGCCGGAGCAGGCGGGGCGCAGCGCCTGGCTGGGGGGCAGGGCGCTGGCGCTGTTCCGGCTTGGCGAGCGGGTCTATGCGCTGGACGCGGTGGATCCCCTGACCGGGGTGGCGGTGCTGGGCCGCGGCCTGGTGGGGGATTGCGATGGCGAGCCGGTAGTGGCCTCGCCGCTCTACAAGCAGCGTTACGCCCTGGCCGATGGCCGCTGTCTGGACGACCCTGCGCTGAAGGTGGCTTGCTGGCCCGTGATGCAGAGTGCCGGCGAGGTCTGGGTGTTGTTGGGCTGAGTGGAATCATCTGAAAACCGTTTTTTCATCGCCGGGCTTTGCCCGGTGATTTTTTGTGCGCAAGCCGACAATTTTTGCACGAGGCGATGGCGGGTAAACGTTTTTCGGAAATAATGGACAAACGTTTGTAACTGGATGTTTGTCTATGACGGAACGTGAGCAAGAGATCCTCGCCCTGCTGCGCCAGGACCCCATGATTGCCCAGCAGGAGCTGGCAGACAGGCTCGGCATCAGCCGCTCGGCGCTGGCGAGCCACATCTCCAGCCTGATGCGCCAGGGCTATGTGCAGGGGCGCGGTTATGTGCTGCGCGAAGGGCCCTACGCCGTGGTGATCGGCGGCGCCAACATGGATATCTGTGGCTGCAGCCACGACAACCTGCGCATCGGTGACTCCAACCCCGGCAAGGTACGTACCTCGGCCGGCGGGGTGGGGCGCAACATCGCCGAGAACCTGGCGCGCCTTGGCACCGACACCCGGCTGCTGAGCGCGGTGGGCAATGATCAATACGGCCATCACCTGCTGGACGTGACCCAGCGTGCCGGCGTCGACGTGCGCCAGGTGCTGATGCTGGATGGGCAGGCGACCTCCTGTTACCTCAGCCTGCACGATGGCAGCGGCGAGATGAGCTGCGCCGTCAACGACATGGCGATCATCGATCAGCTCACCCCGGCCCGGCTCACCCCCTTGAGCGGTTTTCTCGGCGCAGCCCGGCTCTGGGTGCTCGACACCAACCTCGCCACCCACACCCTCGACTGGCTGTTCGAGCGCCAGGGCGAGCACATCATCTTCGTCGACACCGTCTCGGTGGCCAAGGTGGAGAAGATCCGCCCCTGGCTGCACCGCATCCACACCCTCAAACCCAACCGCAGCGAGGCGGAGCAGCTGTGCGGCTTCACCATCGCCGGGCCCGACACCTGGCCCATGGCGGCGGCCTGGTTCCACCGCGCCGGGGTGCAGCGGCTGTTCCTGAGCCTCGGCGATCAGGGGATTTTCTATAGCGACGGGGAGTGCCAGGGCCATCTGCCCGTGCTCGGCAGCCCGGTCGTCAACGTGACCGGCGGCGGCGATGCCTTCATGGCAGGGCTGGCCCACGCCTGGTTGCAGGAGCAGGGCATCATGGAGACAACCCGGTTCGCCCTCGGTTGCGCCGCCCTCACCGTCAATTGTTCCGATACCGTCTTTTCCGGCCTATCCAAGGCCGCCGTTGAACGCATGCTGGAGGAGTACCCATGTTGAACGCTTACCTCGATATCCAACCGGTCGTCGCTGAAGCCCTTGCTGCCGGCAAGCCGGTGGTGGCCCTGGAGTCCACCATCATCTCCCACGGCATGCCCTATCCGCAGAACGTGGAGACGGCGCGCCAGGTCGAGCAGGTGGTGCGCGACAACGGCGCCGTGCCGGCCACCATCGCCATCATCGATGGCCGCCTCAAGGTGGGTCTGGATGAGGGGGCGCTGGAGGCGCTGGGCCGGGCCGGTCATGCTGCCACCAAGTGCAGCCGCCGCGACATTCCCTTCGTGCTGGCCAACAAGGGGCTGGGCGCGACCACGGTGGCCTCCACCATGATCATCGCCGCCATGGCCGGGATCCGGGTGTTCGCCACCGGCGGCATCGGCGGGGTGCACCGCGGTGCCCAGGAGACCTTCGACATCTCGGCCGATTTGCAGGAATTTGCCCAGACCCCGGTGGCCGTGGTCTGCGCCGGTGCCAAGTCGATCCTCGACATCGGTCTGACCCTGGAGTACCTGGAGACCCAGGGCGTGCCGGTGATCGGCTACCAGACCGAGGAGCTGCCCGCCTTCTACACCCGCGAGAGCGGCTTCAAGGTGGATTACCGCCTCGAGAGCCCGGCGGCGATCGCCGAGGCGCTGCGCCTCAAGTGGGAGCTGGGACTGGCCGGCGGTGCCGTGGTGGCCAACCCGATCCCGACCCAGTTTGCCATGCCCAAGGCCGACATCGACGCCGCCATTGCCCAGGCACTGCGAGAGGCGGACGAGCAGGGGGTGAAGGGCAAGGAGTCCACCCCCTTCCTGCTGGCCCGGGTGTGCGAACTGACCGGCGGCAACTCGCTGGCGGCCAACATCCAGCTGGTACTGAACAACGCCGCGCTGGGGGCGCGCATCGCCGCCAGCCTGTAACGGCTCGTGGTGAATGGAAAAGAGGGCCCGCGGGCCCTCTTTTTTTCATCTCGGCTCTGTGGGTTGCCGGGGGCGTCATTGCAGCACCAGTCGACCGTGCAGCGGCTGCACGGGGCGGTTGTTGGGGTGGTGTATCACCGCCTTGAAGGCATCGATCTGGGCCTGACTCACCTGCACCGGCTGCTTCATCACCAACCAGCGTACCCCTTCCGAGCAGGGCGGCGTGGTCAGCGAGCCGCTGAAGCGGTAGTAGTCGCGGTTGATGGGCAGCAGTTGTTTGGCCGAGATCGGCTCCTTGAGGGCGTGGCTCTCTCCCGCCTTGGCTGGCAGCACCTGCCAGGCCTGGCTCAGGGCTGCGTTGGCCTGGCCCGGCTCGAACATCACCGCCACCACCGCCAGCTCACCCTGGGCGTTGGCGTGCACCAGGTGCCCCTCCAGCGGATAGGAGTGGCCCTTGATGAGGTTTTCGCTGGGGGCGTGGAAGTGGAACTGCTTGAGCTCAAAATGCATGCCGTCGAGCTCAAGGCTGCTGCCCGGGGCATAGTCGACCTGCACCGTGTGGCCGTTGTTGGTGACGCTGCGGCCCCCCGCCAGGTAGTGAAACTGCAGCGGGGTCAGCTTGGCCTCGACCAGACCGTCGAGGTTGACCGGCGACTGGTTGCTGCCTGCACACTGGCCAAATTCCGGGGTCAGTCTGGCCCACTGTGCCGGGCCGGCCTCACCGCTGTATTCCCAATGGGGGGTGGCGGCGAAGGCGGCGGGGCAGAGCAACAGGGCGGCGGCCAACAGGGACTTTCTCATCATGCATCCTTATCTTGATTGAAAAGCACGGCGATCCGTTTCCTGCATTGACGAGGAAATAACGGAAGGCATCATCTGAATTGCGGGATACAGAAGGTCAGACGGTATTTTTATTATTGGTTGGGTGATCGCCGACGATATTTATGATGTATTCAAGATGAATCTAAATAATGGGCGGTCACGTCTGCATATTGAATAATCGCTTTATTCAATGACAGCAATCTAATTAATTGGCTGTTATCGCAGATGAATTTGCTCATAATTCATTCATCGGAAATCAGCTCTTTTTTGCCGCGAAAGTCCCCGCCATCAGTCCGTCTGCAATATATTAATTCATTGTTTTTAATGTGGTTTTTGTTGGTCTCATTTGATCTTGAACAAATAATGCACAGGCTTTCCCGGGCAGGCTGAGGCTGCTGTTATGCACAGCCACAAGGGAGAGAGAAAAAATGAATAAATATTGTCTGTTGCTGGCGCTGGGCCTGCCAGGGATGGGGTGGGCGAACGAGCCGATCCAGCCGGTGGAAGCGGCCAAGGTGAGCGCACCGGAAAAAGTCGAGCTGGGCAAGATGCTGTTCTTCGAGCCGCGGCTCTCGAAATCCAACGCCATCTCCTGCAACTCCTGCCACAACCTGGCGACCGGCGGGGTAGACAACCAGGTCAGTTCCCTCGGCCACAAGTGGAAGGAGGGGCCGATCAACTCGCCCACCGTGCTCAACTCCAGCCTCAACTTCGTGCAGTTCTGGGATGGGCGCGCCAAGGATCTGCAGGCGCAGGCGGCGGGCCCCATCGAGAATCCGCTGGAGATGGCCTTCACCCACAAGCTGGCGGTGGAGACCCTGCACACCCTGCCCGAGTACCGGGCCCGGTTCAGCGCCGTGTACGGCAAGGCGGACTTCGGCATCGACGAGGTGACCGATGCCATCGCCGCCTTCGAGGAGACTCTGGTCACCCCCAATGCGCCGTTCGATCGCTGGCTGAAGGGGGATGCCAAGGCGCTGACTGCGCAGCAGCTGAAGGGCTATCAGCTGTTCAAGGAGAAGGGCTGCACCGCCTGCCACAACGGGGTGGCCATCGGCGGCAACTCCTATCAGAAGATGGGGCTGGTCAAGCCGTTCAAGACCGACAACCCGGCCCAGGGACGCGGTGGGGTGACCGGCGAGAAGCAGTTCATCGGCTGGTTCAAGGTGCCGACCCTGCGCAACATCGAGCTGACCTACCCCTACTTCCACGACGGATCTGTGTGGGATCTGAAGGAGGCGGTGCAGATCATGGCGGACATCCAGCTCGGCCAGACCCTGAGCGAGCAGGAGGTGGACGACATGACCGCCTACCTCAAGAGCCTGACCGGCGAGCAGCCGCAGATAGTGTTGCCTATTCTGCCGCCCTCCCAACCCGATACCCCCAGGCCTCAGGTCAAGAGCTGAGCGGGGGTGATGATTGCAGCGGAGCCACCGGCTCCGCTTTTTTGTTCCTATCTATCTGATAAGTCTCTCGAAGTTACTGCACTACACAATGACAAAGGGATAACAATCCCCCAGCTGGCGACGGCGATTTTACCGATTTGCAGCCCTCTTCACATTTCCGGCACGCTCACAATTTGTTCGATTGCCTTACTCATCCGACCTGGTGTCAAATCACTCCGCCTAATACAAGGAGTGGCATAATAATGAATAATATCAATAAATTAGTTCTGGCTATCGGATTCACTCTCACCACCTTCCCGAGCCTGGCGGCGGGTTTCCAATGCAAGGATCACGTCAAGCTCGGGGTGCCCAGCCAATCCAGTCAACTGCTGTGCCGGGATGGCTATGCCGCCGGTTACAACTACGACACCAAGGTCTCTGACTGGGTCTCTTATCGAATGACGGCCGCCAGCGCCCAGGGCCAGGTGCCGCGCAAGGATGCCTTTGCCGAGGACAAGGAGGTGCCGGTGCAGTTCCGCGCCACCCTGGCCGACTACAAGGGCTCCGGTTATGACCGCGGCCATCAGGCGCCGGCGGCGGACATGCGCTCCACCGCCACCACCATGAAGCAAAGCTTCCTGCTGACCAACATGACCCCGCAGCTGCCGGCGCTCAACCAGGGGGCCTGGCGCATCCTGGAGGAGAAGACCCGGCAGTGGGCCATTGCCTATCAGGATGTCTATGTGATCACCGGCCCCATCTTCACCAACTCCGACGCCTCCATCGGCAACGGCGTGACCGTGCCCCACGCCTATTACCGGGTGGTGATGGATGTGGCCAACAAGGAGGCGATCGCCTTCATCCTGCCGCAGCAGAACGTGTCGGCCAGCAAGCTGGCAGACTACATAGTGACGGTGGATGCGGTGGAGGAGCAGACCGGACTGGACTTCTTCGCCGAGCTGCCGGATGAGCAGGAAGAGGCCATGGAGTCTCAGCTGATGGCCATGTGGGGCAACTGAGCCTGGTCATGAGCACCATGAAAACAGGGGCCGCGGCCCCTGTTTTCATTTGCTCAGTTCATCCCCGACCTTCTTGACGGTATCCCGGGTGCCGTGGCCGATCTCCCGGGTCACGTCGCGGGTGGTGTGGCCAATCTCGCGGGTCACGTTGCGGGTGGTGTGCCCCACGGTTCTGCCCGCCTCCTTGATGTCGGCGCAGCCGCCGAGCAGGCTGCCCAGAACCAGGCCGATCGCCATCAGGGTCATGCAGTCACGCCTCATGCCGTGCTCCTTCTCGTTTCATCATCATCTCCATGCCGATGGCGGCATTATGGCCTCGTGTGCAATGGGCGGGCAACCAGCAGGGTGTGGCCGGGCCCCGGGATCTCGTGCTCGGCCTCCACGTGAAAGTGGGCCTCGCGCAGGCACTGGTACAGCTGTTTGGAGTGGTAGAATCGGCTGTTGCCGTTGGCCAGACAGGTGAAGTAGAGGGAGGTGGCGTTGAGACTGAAACTGGCGGCTTCAAAGGATTGCCTGTCCCAGAACAGCTCCAGGATGCAGACCCGGGCGTCCGCTTTCATGGCCAGCCGGACCCGGTTCAGGATGGCGACGATCTGCGCGTGGCTGAAGCAGTCGAGAAACTGGCTCATCCACCAGATATCCGCCTCGCCGGGCAGGGGGCCCGCTTGCAGCAGATCCACCGGGTGGCCATGCACCCGCGCCGCCAGCCCCGCCTCCTCGATGTTGCAGCGGGCCAGCGCCAGCTGCTCGGGCAAGTCCAGGATGGTGACCTGCAGCGCCGGATCCCGCCTGGCGCAGGCGATGGCCCACTTGCCGGTGTTGCCGCCAAGATCATAGAGGTGGCGCGGCTCGTAGCCAAACACCTTGTCCTGGGCCTGCTGGAAGGCCCAGTCGGAGTAGAAGTGATCGAAGGCGAACCAGCTGCGGCGGGCCGGCTCGGGCAGCTCGCTCAGGTGCGGATAGAGGGTCTGCCAGGGGCCGAACTCTTGTAGACCGGCGGGGGTGCCGTCGCGGATGGCGTCGAGCAGGTGGGCGAGGGGCTGATAGCAGACGTGCTGGGTGAAGTCGAGATTGACCCGGCTCATGGCGTCGTGCAGCAGGTATTTGCCGACCCGGCCCAGCACATAGTGCTCCTCGCTCAGATAGCAGAGTCCGCCGCCGAGCCCCATGTCCAGCAGCACGCCGGCGCCGTATTCGCTGAGCTGACACGCCTGGGCGATGTCGGCCAGTGCGGCCCCCTGCGAGCCGCGGGTCTCGAGATAGGCCAGCACCCCGGTTTCACGCAGGCACCAGCTGGCCTGAAACAGCATGGGCCCGAAGGCGATTTTCTGGGCCTCGCTGATGGCTTCCAGCGCGTTGTAGGGATCCGCCTGATAGTGATTCACGGGGTGGCTCCTGCCGGATCAGCGGCTCTGGGTGCGGGCGAGTTCCGCCTGAATGGCCTGGTTCAGACCCAGTACCCAGCGGTTATAACTGCGGTGGATGCTGCCCTTGCCTTTGTCGTCCAGATTGACGCTGCTCACATAATTAATGGAATAATCGCGAGCGCTATAAGGAATATTTATCACCGCCTGATGCTGGCGCACATTGACCTGGCCTCGAATTAGTCCTGGCTGCTCCTGGCGCATTACCCAGTTCTTGCTGATGCCGGCCGTAATAATGGCATTGGCCACCTGTTCTTCGGTCAGATTGAAGGGCACCGGATTGGCTGCCATATTGCGAATTGGCTGGCTGGTGGAGCAGGCGGCAAGCAGGGCACAGGCCAGCAGCAGGGATATTTTATTAATGAGTTTCATAATATTTTCCTTGGGAAGGATATTCATCAATTTGGGCGTGGCAATGAGACAACACAAATAGTTTATTTTCAATCACCAAGGCGGTTGATAATCTGCGCTGGCTATTATTTTTGATGAATAATGGTATTATCCGCCGGTATTAAGCCGATGACGCCATTCAATGTCGTGGAGCAGGCACTGCCCACCGGGTGAGTGCCTTTTATCGTCTTCGCGTCCACCCATCGATGTAAGGACAGGTTGCCCGAAACATGCTCTCTTTCTCGCTGCTGGATAGTCAGGCCCTGTCACCCGGTCTGGCCGATGAGGCTGCCTGGCAGGCGTGGGCGCAGCAGGGCCGCTGGCCGGTCGACCCGCCGTTTCCCGCCACCCCCTTGCTGCCGATGATGATGGCGCGCCGCCTGAGTCAGGGCGCCCGGCTGGCGGTGCAGGTGGGGCTGAGCCTGCTGGCCCGCCACCAGATAGACAGTGCCGTCTTCGTCAGCCGCCACGGCGAGCTGGCCCGCTCCATGACCCTGCTGCAGGCGTTGGCGGACGGGCAGGCGTTGTCGCCCACCGATTTCTCCATGTCGGTGCACAACACCGCCGCCGGGCTCTGCTCCATTCAGGGCAAGGCCGCCATCCCCATGACCTCGCTGGCCGCGGGGGAGAACAGCCTGATGGCGGGCCTGACCGAAGCGGTCTGCGCCCTGCAGGCCGGTGCCCGTCGGGTGTTGCTGGTGGCCTTCGAGGGGCCGGTGCCCGCGTTTCACCGCCCCTGGCTGGCGCAAGAGGCGCCACCCCACGCGCTGGGGCTGGTGCTGACGGCGGGCGAAGAGTGGCGCTGCGCGGGGGCGCGTGGCATCGCCGCGTCGGCCGCCCGCCCGCTGCCCCAGAGTCTGGCCTGCTGGCGTGCTCTGCTGCGAGGCGAGCCGACCCTGATCCTCGCTGATGACCGTCAGGAGTGGAGATGGCAGCGTTGCTGAACCGGGGATGGCGGCTGATCGGCACGGCTCTGGGCTTCACCCTGTTCGGGGTGGGTGGCCTGCTGCTCTCCCTGTTCTGGTTTCCGCTGCTGGCGCTCTGTCTGCGCGGCGAGCGGCGCCGTACCCTGGCCCAGCTCACCATCCGCCACAGCTTTCGGCTGTTTCTCGGCGTGCTGCGCGGCTGGGGAGTGCTCGATTACCGCGTGAACGGCATGCCCGCCCACCTGCGCGGTGCCCTGGTGGTGGCCAATCACCCCAGCCTGCTCGATTACGTCATGCTGGCGGCCGAGATGCCGGTGTGCGACTGCATCGTCAAGCAGTCCCTCTGGCGCAACCCCTTCATCGGCGGCGTGGTACGGGCCGCCGACTACCTGCCCAACGTGGCAGGCGAGGATCTGCTGGCCCTGTGCCAGGGGCGGATCCGGGCCGGCGGCCTGCTGCTGGTGTTCCCGGAAGGAACCCGCACCACCCCGGGCGAACCCATCAAGCTGCAGCGCGGCGCGGCCCAGCTGGCGGTGCGCAGCCAGGTGCCGTTGCAACTGGTGCGGATCCACTGCAGCACCCGATTTCTCACCAAGCAGGACAAATGGTTCAAGATCCCGGAAAATAAGCCGATTTTCACCATAGAATTCCTGCAGCAAGTGGCGGCGGACGAGGTGGTCGCCACCGGCCAGAGCAGTGCGCTGGCCGCCCGCCAGTTGACCCGGTTTCTCACCCAGGCCCTGCAACCGGGGCCCCAATGACAGCATGTGGAACAGTTATGCAAGACCTGCATCTAGAGATAAAACAACTCATCATCGACAGCCTCAACCTCGAGGGACTCACCCCTGACGACATCGACAGTCAGGCGCCGCTGTTCGGTGACGGCCTGGGGCTGGACTCCATCGATGCGCTGGAGCTGGGCCTTGCCATCAAGGGCCGCTACGGCATCGTGCTCTCCGCCGAGGATGAAAACACCCGTCGTCATTTTGCCTCCGTCGCGGCGCTGGTCGCCCTGGTGCAGGCCCAGTCGAAAGGGGAGGCCTGAGCCATGACCCGTGACGACATCTTTGCCCAGATCAAGGCCGCCCTCGTCGAGCTGTTTGAGGTCGACGAAGAGGCCATCACCCCCGAGGCCCGTCTCTATCAGGATCTCGAGCTCGACAGCATCGACGCCATCGATCTGGTGGTGCACCTGCAGAAGCTGACCGGCAAGAAGATCAAGCCGGAAGAGTTCAAGTCGGTGCGCAGCGTCAACGACGTGGTGGATGCGGTCGAGCGTCTGCTGGCCGACGCCTGATGCCGGTGCACGCCCTGCCATGATGCGCTGGCTCTCCTGGCTGGCCGGTGGTGCCCTGCTGCTCTACCCGCTGGCGGTCTACTGGGGGCTGACCCACGCCGGTCAGACCCCGCTGCTGCTCGGTCTGCTGCTCATCTTCTCGCTGCGACTCTTGCCCGGCCTGCTCAAGGGGCGGGTCCGGCTCGGCCCCTTGCCGGAGTGGCTCTGGCTGGGCCGTCTGCTGGCTTGCATCGGCCTGGGGCTGACTCTGCTGTCGGCCCTGTTCAGCGCCCGGCACTGGCTGCTCTACTACCCGCTGGCGGTGAGCCTGGCGCTGCTGTGCCTGTTCGGCTGGAGCCTGACCCGACCCATGAGCCTGGTGGAGCGGCTGGCCCGCCTGCAGGATCCCGCTTTGCCACCGGCAGCCATCGGCTACACCCGGCGGGTGACCCAGGTCTGGTGCGGCTTCTTCGTTATCAACGGCGCGCTGGCGGCCTTCACCATCTGGCACGGGGATCTGGCGCTCTGGAGCCTCTACAACGGCCTCATCAGCTACGCCCTGATGGGCGGCCTGATGGGCGCTGAGTATCTGGTGCGCCGCCGCCTGCTCAAGAGGCTGGCCCCATGACCCTGCTGCAAACTATCTGGCAGCGGGACGGCGAGCGCGTGGTGGCGTTTGGCCCGGATGGCGAAGTGACCCTGGCCGAGCTGCGTCGCGGCAGTCTGCAGCTGGCGCGGGCCATGGCCCGTCTGGCCGGCCCCGAGCGGCCAAGCATGCGCTGGGCACTCTGTTTCGATGACAGCCTGCTGTTTGCCCAGGCGCTGCTTGCCTGCGCCCTCGGCGGGTACCGGGCCATCCTGCCGGGCCATCAGCGGCTGGCCGGTTTGCAGGCGCTGCAGAGCCAGTTCGACGGCCTGCTCACCGACGGCGAGCTGCCGGGTGCGGCGCTCACGGCGGCGCAGCTCAGGCTGCCACTGCTGGCGGCGGATGACGAGCAGGAGGCAGACGGCGCAACCCTGCCGCCCGAGCGCCTCGATCTCACCCTGTTCAGCTCCGGCTCCACCGGCGAGCCCAAGGCGATCCCCAAGGCCTGGCCCCAGCTGGAGGCGGAATTGCGGGTGCAGATGGCGCTGTGGGGCGAGCGGCTGGCGGGCACCTGGGTGCTGGCCAGCGTCAGTCACCAGCACATCTACGGCCTGCTGTTTCGCATTCTGTTGCCGCTTGGTCTCGGCCGCCCCTTTGATCGTCGCAGCATCGACTACCCGGAGCAGCTGGCGCTGCAAATGGCCCCCTGGTGCCTGATCGCCTCTCCTGCGTTTCTGAGCCGGCTCGACCCGGCCATTGCTGCCGCCGGCTGCCGGCTGATCGTCTCCTCCGGCGGCCCCCTGCAACCGGGCGATGCCCAGCAGGCCAAGCAGCTGTTCGGTCAGCTGCCGGTGGAGATCTTCGGCAGCAGCGAGACCGGCGGCATCGGCTGGCGCCAGCGCCACCAGGTACAGACCCCCTGGACGACGCTGCCCGGGGTCGAGGTGCGGGTCGGCCCGGAGCAGGGCCTGCTGCTGCGCTCCCCCTTCCTGCCGACGGCGGAGTGGCTGGCCTGCGCCGATCGCATCGCCTTGCACGAGGGCGGTTTCGAGCTGCTGGGCCGCCAGGATCGGGTGGTCAAGCTGGAGGAGAAGCGCATCTCCCTCGACGAGGTGGAGGCGCGCCTGCAGGGGCTGGCGGAGGTGGAGGCAGCCGCCGTGCTGCCGCTGCAACAAGGCCAGCGCCAGATCCTCGGCGCCGTACTGGTGCTGAGCGAATTGGGCGCCGCCCGCTGGGCCGAGCTCGGGCCCGGGCGTTTCCTGCTGACCCTGCGCCAGCAACTGAGACCCTGGCTCGAGCCGGTCGCCCTGCCGCGCAGCGTGCGCCGGGTCGAACAGATGCCCGTCAACGCCCAGGGCAAGCGCCCCTGGCCACAACTCAAGGAGCTGTTCGATGAGCCTCTCGGTTGACTCTCTGCCAGCGAACACCTTGCCCACCGTGCTGGCCTGCGAGACGCTGGCCGACGGGGTGCGCCTGCAACTGCGGCTCGATCCCGATTTGCCCTGGTTTACGGGCCATTTCCCCGGCGCCCCCCTGCTGCCCGGGGTGACCCAGATCCACTGGGTGATGCACTATGCTGCCAGCCTGCTCAAGCTGGATCAGCCGTTTCACGGGCTGGATCAGCTCAAGTTCCAGCGCCCCCTGCGCCCCGGGGCCGAGTGCAGCCTGCACCTGCAGTGGCAGGTAGACAAGGGCCAGCTCCTCTTTCAGTACCTGCTCGGCGATGAGCCGGCGAGCAGCGGACGGGTGCGGCTGATCCCATGACGCCCTGTATTCTGATTCCCTGTTACAACCACGCCGGCCCGCTGGCCGCCGTGCTGGCACGGCTGGCCGAATACGGGCTGCCCTGCCTGCTGATCGACGATGGCAGCGAGCCCGTCGCCGCCGCCGAGCTGGATGCGCTGGCTGCGCGTTACCCCTGGGTTACCCTGCTGCGCCACCCCCACAACCAGGGCAAGGGTGGCGCCGTGATGACGGGGCTGCGCCGCGCCCATGCACTCGGCTTCAGCCACGCCCTGCAGGTGGATGCCGACGGCCAGCACGATCTGGCGGACATTCCGGCCCTGCTGGCCGAGGCGGACAAGCACCCGGCGGCGCTTGTCTCCGGCCGCCCGCTATACGATGATTCCGTGCCCAAGGGGCGCCTCTACGGCCGCTACATCACCCATGTCTGGGTCTGGATCGAGACGCTGTCGTTTGCCATCAAGGACAGCATGTGCGGCTTTCGGGTCTATCCGCTGGCGGCCACTTGCGCACTGCTCGAACGGGTGGCGCTCGGCCGGCGGATGGATTTCGACACCGAGGTGATGGTGCGCCTCTACTGGGCCGGGGTGGCGGTGCGCTTCGTGCCGACCCGGGTCATCTATCCCGCCGATGGCAGCTCCCACTTCCAGCTCTGGCGCGACAACCGCGACATCTCCTGGATGCACACCCGGCTGGTGTGCCGCCTGCTGTGGGATCAGCTGCTGCGCCTCGGCCGCTGGCCCCGCCGCCTCGGCGCCCGGGCGGCGCAGTTGTGGCGCGAGCGGCGCACCCACTGGTCGCGCACCCCGGAGCGGGGATCCCTGCTCGGCATGCAGATTATGCTGACCAGCTACCGCCTGCTGGGGCGGCGCGGGTTTTCCTTGCTGCTCTATCCGGTCATCGGCTACTTCTGGCTGACCGGCCGGGCCCAGCGCCAGGCATCCCAAGCCTATCTGACCCGCCTCGAGCGCTTCGCCCGCACGCAAGGAGTGGCGCTGCCCCCTGAGCCGAGATCGAGCTTTCGCCACTTCCTGCGCTTTGGCGAGGCGGCGCTCGACAAGCTGGCGGGCTGGCGCGGCGACATCACCGAGCAAGAGGTGGAACTGGTGGGGGCGGAGCACTACCAGGCCGCCATCAACAGCGGTCAGGGCGTGCTACTGCTGGGCTCCCACCTCGGCGATCTCGAGCTGTGCCGCGCCCTGGGCAGTCGCAAGCAGGGGCTGCGCATCAATGCGCTGGTGTTTACCCGCCACGCGGCCCGCTTCAATGCCCTGCTCAAACAGATCAACCCGGATTCGCACCTCAATCTCATCCAGGTACAGGAGCTGGGGGCCGATACCGCCATCCTGCTCAAGGAGAAGTTGGAGCGGGGGGAGTGGGTGGTGATCGTCGGCGATCGCACCTCGGTGACCCGGGAGAAGCGGGTGATCTGGGCCGACTTTCTCGGCGCGCCGGCCCCCTTTCCGCTCGGCCCCTTCGTGCTCAGCAGCGTGCTGGGATGCCCGGTCTACCTGATGTTCGGCCTCAAGGAGCGGGGCCGCTTTCGGGTGCATTTCGAGCCCTTTGCCGATGGCCAGCCCCTGCCGCGGCAAGGGCGCCAACAGATTCTTGCGTCCCGGGTGCAGGCCTATGCCGATCGCCTGCAGCATCACTGCCTGCAGGCCCCGCTGGACTGGTTCAACTTTTTTGATTTCTGGCAGCTGACCGATGAACAAGAGTGAGATGAGACGGGTCACCTTCGGCGCCGAGCCGCTGACCATAGAGGACGTGGTGGCCCTGGCCGAAGGGCGCGCCACCCCCGCACTGAATCCGGATCCCGCCTTCATGGCCCGCATCCAGCGGGGCGCCGACTTTCTCGACCGGCTGCTGGCCGAAGAGGGGGTCATCTACGGGGTGACCACCGGCTACGGCGACTCGGTGACCCGGCCGGTGCCGACCGAGCTGGTGCCTGAGCTGCCGCTGCACCTGACCCGTTTTCACGGCTGCGGGCTGGGAGCGGATCTCGAACTGGATGCCGGTCGCGCCGTGCTGGCGACCCGGCTCTGCTCGCTGGCGCAGGGGGTCTCCGGGGTCAGCCCGGCCTTGCTCGAACGGCTCTGCTGGCTGCTGGAGCAGGATCTGGTGCCGCGCATTCCCGAAGAGGGGTCGGTGGGCGCCAGCGGCGATCTCACCCCGCTCTCCTACGTCGCCGCCGTGCTGGTGGGGGAGCGTGAGCTTCATCACGATGGTGTGCTGCGCCCCGCCGCCGAGGTCTATCGGGAGCTGGGGGTCACCCCCCTGACCCTGCGGCCGAAAGAGGGGCTGGCGCTGATGAACGGCACCTCGGTGATGACGGCGCTGGCCTGCCTTGCCTACGCCCGCACTGACTACCTGATGCGGCTGGCGACCCGGATCACCGCCCTGGTGAGCGTCGCCATGGGGGGCAACGCCTTCCACTTCGACGAGCGGCTGTTTGCCGCCAAGCCGCACCCCGGCATGCAGGGCATCGCGGCCTGGCTGAGGGAAGACCTGGTGGCCGGCGAGCTGCCGCGCCACAGCGACCGGCTGCAGGACAGATACTCGTTGCGCTGCGCCCCCCACGTCATCGGGGTGGTAGCCGACAGCCTGCCCTGGTGGCGTCAGCTCATCGAAAACGAGCTCAACAGCGCCAACGACAACCCGCTGATCGATGGGGAAGAGGAGCACGTGATGCACGGCGGCCACTTCTACGGCGGCCACATCGCCATGGCGATGGACAGCATGAAGGCGGCCGTCGCCAACCTGGCCGACCTGCTGGATCGCCAGCTGGCCCAGCTGGTGGACAGCAAGTTCAACGGTGGCCTGCCGAGCAACCTCTCCGGCGCGCCAGAGGAGCGGCAGATGATCAACCACGGCTTCAAGGCGGTGCAGATCGGTGTCTCGGCCTGGACCGCGGAGGCGCTCAAGCAAACCATGCCCGCCAGCGTCTTCTCCCGCTCCACCGAGTGCCACAACCAGGACAAGGTGAGCATGGGCACCATAGCGGCGCGCGATGCGCTGCGGGTGCTGACCCTGACCGAACAGGTGGCGGCCGCCTGCCTGCTGGCGGCGGTGCAGGGTGTGGAGCTGCGCCTGGCCCGGCCCACCCCCTTCACCCGCCCGCTTGGCACGGCGCTGGCCGCCATGGTCGCGCAGGTGCGGGCCGAGTTTGCCCCGCTGCTGGAAGATCGGGGGCTCGAGCCCGAGCTGAGGGCGCTGATCGCCCGCATTCGCCAGCGTCACTATCCCCTTTATGGGCCGAACCGGAACTGAGACAAGGTCACTATTGATGAGACAAGCCATGCAGAATGAACCCTGGCAGATCAGCGCCGAAGTCGAGGTGACCATCCCGTTCCACGACGTGGACATGATGGCGGTGGCCTGGCACGGCCACTACTTTCGCTACATCGAGCTGGCCCGCTGCGCCCTGCTCGACCTCATCGACTACAACTACCCGCAGATGGAGGCCTCCGGCTACCTCTGGCCCATCATCGATACCCGGATGAAGTACTTGGCACCGCTGCGCTTCGGCCAGCGGGTGCGGGTGCGCGCCACCCTGACCGAGTACCAGAACCGCCTGAAGATCGACTACCTGCTGAGCGACGCCGCGAGCGGCACCCGCACCAGCAAGGGTTACAGCATCCAGGTGGCGGTGAGCAAGGCGAGCGGCGAGATGTGCCTGGCCTCGCCCCAGGTGCTGCTGGACAAGCTGGGGGTGAGCCAATGAGCCGGCTGACAAGGCCGCTGTTGGCCGGTTTGCTCCTGTTGCTGACATGGCCGCTGCTGGCGGCGCCCCTGAGCCGGGCCGAGGTGCAGCAGTTGCTCGCCCTGAGCCAGGCCAAGCAGGCCAGCTTCGAGCAGGAGAAGCAGGTGGCGGGGCTGAGCCAGCCGCTCAAAGCCTCCGGCGAGCTGCTGCTGGTGCGCGATCAGGGGCTCTGGTGGCAGCAGCAGAAACCCTTCCCGCTGACCCTTGTCCTGACGCCGACGCGCATGGTGCAGCAGATGGCGGGCCAGCCCGCCACCGTCATCGACAACCCCCAGCTGCTGGAGTTCAGCCAGATGCTGCTGGCGCTGTTTGGCTCGGATGAGGCGACCCTGAGCCGCTACTTCAGCATCGATTTTCACAGCACGGAGGCGGGCTGGCAGCTGGTGCTGGTGCCGACCCTGGCACCGCTCGACAAGGTGTTTGCCAGCCTCACCCTGAGCGGACAGGGGCAGCTGGATCAGCTGCTCATCGCCGACAAGCAGGGTGACAGCACCCGCATCCGTTTCAGTGGCTGGCGGGATCGCGCCCTGCCGCTGACCCCTGAGGAGCAGGCCCGCTTTGCTGCCCACTAGCACGATGACGCGCCAGCGCGGCGCCCCCGCCGGGACGAGGAGAGCCCCTCTTGCTGCAAGCTGAAACCACCTGGCGCTGGCTCTCCTGGCTCTGGCTGCTGCTCAGCGCGCTGGCGCTGGCGCTGCTCGGCTGGCAGCTCTCCCACAGCCGCATCAACACCAGCCTGATGGACCTGCTGCCCCACGAGGAGCGCTCCGCGCTGGATCCCGCCCTGCGTGAGGGCTTGTTGCGCCAGGTCGACAGGCAGCTTGTCTGGATGCTGAGCCTGCCGGCGGGGCAGGATGGCCAGGCCGCGGCGCAGGCGTGGGCAAAAGACCTGCAGGCCCTGCCCGAGCTCAGCGCGGTGCGCGCCGCCCAGCCGGAGCTGGCCTCCGCCTGGCAAGGCTTCATCTATGACTATGGCTGGCAGCGCCTCGACGATGGCAGCCGGGCGCGCCTGGCCGCAGGGCCAGAGGTCTGGAGCCAGTGGGTGCTCGGCCAGATCTACAGCCCCTTTGGCGGCGTCTCCCGCACCGAGTGGCAGGCCGATCCCCTGCTGCTGACCCGGGCTGCGGTGCAGGGACAGATGGCCAGCCCCCTGCGCCTCGACCACGGCTGGCTGAGCAGCCGGGCCGAGGCCGGGCGGCAGTGGTACCTGCTGCGCGCCGAGCTGGACCTGTCGGCCTTCGACCTTGCCCGCAACAGCGAGCTGCTGGGCCGGCTCAACGAGGCGGAGCAACGCCTCAAGGCCGAGTTTCCGGGCGTGGAGCTGCTGCGCCGTGGCACCCTCTTCTACAGCCAGCATGCCAGCGAGCTGGCCCAGCAGGACATTTCCACCATAGGGCTCGGCTCCACGGTCGGGGTCTTGCTGCTGATGTGGCTGGCGTTTCGCTCGTTGCGGGCGCTCTGGATCTCCCTGCTGCCCATCGCCGTCGGCCTCGCCTGGGGGGTATTGGCGGTGCTGCTGTGGTTTGGCGAGGTGCACATGTTCACCCTGGTGATCAGCTCCAGCCTGGTCGGCATCATAGATTACGGGATCCACTTCCTGACCGAGCGGCGCCTGCATGGCCGGCAGGAGAGTCCGCACCAGACCCGTGCCCGCCTGCTGCCCAGCCTGTCGATGGCGCTGTTCGCCACCCTGGTCGGCTATGGCCTGCTCTGGCTTGCCCCCTTCCCCGGCCTGCAGCAGATGGCTCTGTGTGCCCTGGTGGGGCTGACGGCGTCGTTCATTACCGTGCTCTGCCTGTACCCGCTCTGGCTCGGGGAGTTGCCCCAGCGGGAGGCGCGTGTGCTGGTGCCGATGGCGCTCTGGCTCAAGTGGTGGCGCGAGTGGCGTCTCTTGCGCTGGGGCGTGCCCCTGCTCTGGCTGGCCCTGATCGGGGCGGGCTTGAGCCGGCTGGCCGTCGATGACGACATCGCCCGCCTGCAACCGCTGCCCGTCGAGCTGCAGGCCCAGGAGCGGCAGATCCAGCGCCTCACCGGCCAGCAGGGGGGCATGACCGGCTTCCTGGTGACGGCGGCCGATGGTGAAACGGCGCTGCAGCGGCTCGAGGCCATGAGCGGCAAACTGGCTGAGGCCAAGGCAGAGGGTCAGCTGACGGGCTTCGTGTCACTGGCCCAGTGGCTGCCCTCGCTGGCGCAGCAGCAGGCGGATCACGCCGCCCTCACGGGCCTGTTGCCGGAGGTGGTGACGCGACTCAACCTGGCCGGGGTGCCGGTCAAGGCCGAGCCTCGCCCCTGGCACCCTCTGACCCCGCAGCAGTGGCTGGCCAGCCCGGTCAGCGAGGGGAGCCGGCTGCTGTGGCATACCATGGCCGATGGCCGGGTGGCGCTCTGGCTGCCGGTCAACGGCGTGACGGATGCGGCCGCCGTGGCGGCCCTGGCCGAGGGGCAGGAGGGGGTGTTCTGGCAGGATCCGCGCAATCAGTGGAGCCAGCTGTTCGCCCACTACCGGGTCAAGCTGACCGAACTGCTGCTGGTGGCGATCGCCCTGGTGGGGGGACTGCTGTGGGCCCGCTTCGGCTGGCGCAAGGGGGGGCGGATCCTGCTGATCAGCGGGTTCTCGCTGGGGTTCGGGCTGGCCCTGCTGGCCGCCTGCGGCCAGCCGCTCACCCTGTTCGGGGTGCTGGCCATGAGCCTCATCTTCGGCATCGGCATCGACTACAGCCTCTTTTTTGCCTACAGCGGCGGGGATCCCCTGCGCCAGCGTTCGACCATGTTCGCCATTCTGCTGGCCAACCTGACCACCCAGCTTTCGTTCGGTTTGTTGGCGCTGAGCCACACCTCTGCCATCGCGGGCTTTGGTCTGGTGCTGAGCGGCGGTATCTTTACCGCCTTCCTGTTGTCGCCTCTGGTGCTGGATAAACAGGGATTGAACAAGCCGGCATGTACCCCGCCGGTGCAGGGCCACCGGGAGCAGGAGCAACCATGAGACCACTGTTCGCCTTTATCATTCTCTTGCTGGCTGGTTGCAGCAGTCAGCCGACCCCCACCGCCTATCTCGACAAGGGGACCGTCATGACGCTGCCGGCCCCCGTGCTGGCCGCCCCCTTCTATCGCCAGCAACTGCTGACCGCCAGCGTGGGGGAGAGCACTCACCAGCTGATGACGGTGCTGGAGGCCGACGGCCGCCAGCTGACCCTGGTGGGGCTGACCCCGAGCGGGGTGCGGCTGTTCCTGGTGCGCTATGACCAGCAGGGGATCTCCACCCGCCAGCTCAGCCCGCTGCTCACCACTGGCATGCCGCCGGTGAGCCAGGTGCTGGCGGACGTGATGCTCTGCTACTGGCCGCTCGCCAGCTGGCAGTCGCAGCTGCCACCGGGCTGGACGCTGCGCGACGAAGGGCCGCTGCGCCGGCTGCGCGCCCCCGACGGTGCCCTGGTCACCGAGATCCGCTACCGCGACGTCGACGGCGTGCGCGAGCCGGTCGGCCTGCAGCAGCACGTATTCCACTACCGCCTGCAACTGGAGACCCTGAGCCAATGAGCTGTTATATCGCCGCCTACGGCCTCGTCTCGGCATTGGGAATCGGGCGCGATGCCAGCGCCGAGGCGCTGCTGGCTTGGCAGCAGTCGGGCGTGAGCCCGCTGGATCGCCACCGGGCGCCGCTGCTGGATGGCCGCCAGACCCCGGTGGGACGGGTGGAGGGCGAGTTGCCGGCCATACCGGCGGCGCTGGCTCCTTATGCTTCGCGCAACAACCAGCTGTTGTTGGCGGCGTTGGCCCAGGTGCGGCCCGCTCTCGACGAGGCGCTGGCGACCCATGGCCCTGCGCGAGTGGGGCTGGTGCTTGGCACCAGCACCGCCGGGATCGGCGAGGCCGAGCTGGCGGTGGCGGCCGCCCGGCGCGGGGAGGCCGTGCCGCCTGCCTTTGACTATCGCCAGCAGGAGCTGGGTTCGCCGTCCGAATTTCTGGCTCGCCACCTCGGCCTGACCGGGCCGGCCTGGACTATCTCCACCGCCTGCTCCTCCAGCGCGCGCGCCTTCATCAGCGGCCAGCGGTTGCTGGCGGCCGGGCTGGTGGACGCCGTGCTGGTGGGCGGCGCCGACAGTTTGTGCGGACTCACTCTCAACGGCTTCGACAGCCTGGAGTCCCTCAGCTGTGCGCGCTGCCAGCCGTTTGATGAGGCGCGCCAGGGGATCAACATCGGCGAGGGGGCGGCGCTGTTTCTGCTGAGCCGCACGCCTGCGCCGCTGGCGCTGCTGGGGGCGGGGGAATCGTCCGATGCCTGGCATATCTCGGCGCCCCATCCAGACGGTATCGGCGCCGAGGCGGCGATGCAGATGGCGCTGGCCCAGGCGGGCCTGACACCGGCGCAGGTGGGCTACGTCAACCTGCACGGCACCGCCACCCGTCTCAACGACGCCATGGAGAGCCAGGCGGTGCATCGGCTGTTTGGTGCCGAGGTGCCCTGCAGCTCCACCAAGCCGCTCACCGGTCATGCCCTGGGGGCGGCGGGGGCCATCGAGGCGGCGCTCGCCTGCCTGCTGCTGGAGCGCGCCCTGCCGCTGCCACCCCAGCGGGTGACGACGGCGGATCCGGCGCTGGCGCCCATCCAGCTGGTGAGTGGCGAGGTGCCGCTCGCGGCGCCCCGGGTGCTCTCCAACTCCTTTGCCTTCGGTGGCAACAATGTCAGCCTGCTGCTTGGGAGCGTTCACCATGAATGAGCCAGGTTCACTGCCCGCCATCGAGACCCTGCTGCCCCACCAGGCCCCCATGCTGCTGCTGGACCGGCTCTGCGCGGCGGATGCCCAGCAGGCGCGCTGCGAGACCCGCATCGGTGCCCGCCATGCCCTGCTGCTGGATGGCGAGGGCAACCTGCCCGGCTGGGTCGGCATCGAGCTGATGGCGCAGACCATTGCCGCCTGGGCCGGCATGCAGGGGCGGCTGCGCGGCGAGCCGGTGCGCATCGGCATGCTGCTCGGCAGTCGCAAGTATCGCTGCCTGCGCCCCGCCTTTGCGGCCGGCAGCCTGCTCACCATCGAGGCTTGCTGCCTGTTGCAAGACGGCGGCATGGCCAGTTTTGATTGCCGGATCCTGCTGGCGGGGGAGGAGTGCGCCCAGGCGCGACTCTCCACCTACCAGCCGAGCCCCGGCGAATTGTCCGATTTGTTAGCCTGAGGAAGCTTCATGATCTCTAGCGTATTGGTCACGGGCGCCAGCAAGGGGATAGGCCGCGCCATCGCCCTCAAGCTGGCGGCCGACGGTTTTTCCATCGTGGTGCACTACCACAGCGATCGGGCCGGGGCCGAAGCCACTCTGGCCAGCCTGCAGGCGGCCGGTGGGCAGGGGCGCCTGCTTCAGTTCGACATCGCCGATCGGCAGGGCTGCCGCGCGCAGCTGGAGGCCGACATGGCCGAGCACGGCGCCTATTACGGCGTGGTCTGCAACGCCGGCATCATCCGTGACGGCGCCTTCCCCGCCCTCACCGAAGAGGAGTGGGACGGGGTGCTGCACACCAACCTGGACGGCTTCTACAACCTGCTCAAGCCCTGCATCATGCCGATGATTGGCCTGCGCCGGGGCGGCCGCATCGTGACCATCTCCTCGGTGTCCGGGCTGATGGGCAACCGGGGCCAGGTCAACTACAGCGCCGCCAAGGCGGGCATCATGGGCGCCACCAAGGCGCTGGCGCTGGAGCTTGCCAAGCGCAAGATCACGGTCAACTGCGTGGCCCCCGGCCTCATCGACACCGGCATGGTGGACGAAGAGGTGAAGGCGGAGGCGCTGAAACTGATCCCGCTCAAGCGGATGGGGCAGGCTGACGAGGTGGCCGGGCTGGTCTCCTACCTGATGTCAGACATCGCCGGCTATGTCACGCGCCAGGTCATCTCCATCAACGGAGGCATGGTATGAAGCGGGTCGTGGTGACCGGCATGGCCGGGGTGACCGCCTTCGGGCAGGATTGGCCGAGTGTGCGGGCCCGCCTGCAGGCGGGGCGCAACGCCGTGGTAAACATGCCGGAGTGGGCCATCTACGACGGCCTCAACACCCGGCTGGCGGCCCCCATTCCGGACTTCACGCTGCCGGCCCACTATCCGCGCAAGAAGACCCGCGCCATGGGGCGGGTCTCGGCGCTTGCAACCGTCGCCAGCGAGCTGGCGCTGGCGCAGGCGGGGCTGCTGGACAACCCGGCGCTCACCGACGGGCGCACCGGCATCGCCTACGGCTCCTCCACCGGCAGCACGGATCCCATCCGCGCCTTCGGGGTCATGCTCAACGACAAGAGCACCGCCAGCATCACGGCCACCACCTATGTGCAGATGATGCCGCACACGGCGGCGGTCAACACCGGGCTGTTCTTCGGCCTGCGCGGGCGGGTCATCCCCACCTCCAGCGCTTGCACCTCCGGCAGCCAGGGCATCGGCTACGCCTATGAGGCGATCAAGCACGGCTACCAGACCCTGATGGTGGCCGGCGGGGCGGAGGAGCTCTGCCCGTCGGAGGCCGTGGTGTTCGATACCCTGTTTGCCACCAGCCAGATGAACGACAACCCCGAACTGGCACCGCGTCCGTTTGACCGGCAGCGGGACGGGCTGGTGATAGGCGAGGGGGCCGGTACCCTGGTGCTGGAGGAGCTGGAGCATGCGCAGGCGCGCGGCGCCACCATCCTCGCCGAGCTGGTGGGCTTTGCCACCAACTGCGATGCCGCCCACGTGACCCAGCCCCAGCAGGAGACCATGCAGCTCTGCATGGAGATGGCGCTGGCCCAGGCCGGGCTCACGGCCGCCGACATCGGCTACATCAGTGCTCACGGCACCGCCACCGAGCGCGGTGACATCGCCGAGAGCCACGCCACCGCCGCCATCTTCGGCGACCGTACCCCCATCTCGTCGCTCAAGAGCTACTTTGGCCACACCCTGGGGGCCTGCGGCGCCATCGAGGCCTGGCTGGCGCTGGAGATGATGCAGGAGGGGTGGTTTGCCCCTACCATCAACCTGAGCGAACCGGACCCGGCCTGCGCCCCGCTCGATCACGTGGTGGGCAGCGGCCGCACGCTGGCGGTGGAGTACCTGATGTCCAACAACTTCGCCTTCGGCGGCATCAACACCTCCCTCATCTTCAAACGCTGGTCCTGAGTGTCGGTGCCCTGCCAGGCAGGGCGCCGGTACAGGCTGGGTTTAGCCTTGATGAATTAATATGCCCCCCGTTTTTTTCGGGAGGCATCATGTCTTTGTTATCTGGTTTTTCTTGTGCCGCCGCGCGGCTGCGTGTCCTGCAGGGCGTTCTGTTATCCAGCTTGTTGTGGGCGCTGGCCGCCTCCGCCATGGCCGATGATGAATTTCGGCTGGGCAAGACCATTCTGCTCGGGGTCGGCGATCATCCCGCCATCATTCCCATGCTCGCCTGCCGGCCGACCAAATCCATCATGGTCAAGGCAGGGCGGGAATTGACCCTGGAGCGGGTCAAGGTGTTTTATGGCAACGATCGCAGCAAGACCCTCTATTTCGACAAGGATCTGAAAGAGGATCAGGAGTCGGGGTGGAAATCCCTCGGCAGCCGGCTCTGCATCAAGCGGATCGAGGTGTACGGCAATTCGGAAGGGAGCAAGGCCGGGGTCAAGGTGTACGGCCGCAAATAAGCAAAGGGCGGGGCAAATCCCCGCCCAGCTTTTATTTCTTCGGACGGAACGGCTTGATGACGGTCTCGTCGCACTCGAGATAGGGGCCTTCCATCAGGTCGATGCAGTAGGGGATGGCGGGGAAGACTGCATCCAGGCACTCGCGGATCGACTTGGGTTTGCCCGGCAGGTTGACGATGAGCGAGCTGCCGCGCAAACCGGCGGTCTGGCGCGACAGGATGGCGGTCGGCACGAACTTGAGGGATTCGGCCCGCATCAGCTCGCCAAAGCCCGGCATCATGCGATCGCACACCGCCTCGGTGGCCTCCGGGGTGACGTCCCGCTTGGCCGGCCCGGTGCCGCCGGTGGTGACGATGAGGCTGCACTGCTCCTGGTCCGCCAGCCGGATCAGGGTCGCTTCGATCTGCTCCTGTTCATCGGGGATCACCTGATAGACGGGCTCCCACGCCGAGGTCAAATATGCGTTCAGCGTGTCGATGATGGCCTTGCCGGACAGGTCTTCATAGATGCCTGCACTGGCGCGATCGCTGACGGTGACGATACCGATTCTTGCCTTGCTCATGGTCTGCTCTTGGTTGCCGCTATAAGTGGCAAATAAAATAACATAATCAGCAAGATATGTTAAACCAGCCGGATGGCGGCGCGAAGGCGAGCGTCAAATGGCAAACCATATTGGCAGCCTCCTTTCAATAAGACATAACATCGGCATATTGCCGTGCCAAAAATGTATAAACGAACCCGCCATCGATATTCAGGAATAATCGGTTGATCCATAACGAATAACCCGTCTGGGTTCCCGCCTCGCCGTCATCTTTTGGCGCAAGAGGAGGGGAAAGCGGGCTGGGCAGATTGAACCGCGGCGGGGTTCGGCTTATATAACTCCATATGCGATTGGTGAAAATATGAACCGATTGTTGTTGTTTGAGTATCACCATGCAGCGGCTGGCCGCGGGAGGGCATATGGAGTTGCCTGATTTTGATACCTTGAAACGGTTGGCGGTGGCGGAGCCCGAGCGGCTCGACGAGTTGCTGCAGCAGCAGATTGAGGGGCTGATCGACCGGGTCAGCCCGCAGCAGCAAATGCGTCTGCGCGGCCTGCAATTTCGCATCGACTGTCAGCGTCAGCTGGCCAAAAACAACCTGGACAGCTGCATCCGGATTGCTGCCATGATGCACGACTCCTTTTATTCCATGCGCTGTGAAATGGTTCATCTCAATGATCCTGATTATGCTGAACCACTGCCGGAATATAAGGAGGACAATGTCCTCTATTTCAGCAATTATTACCGCAAGAAAAAATAATATTATTTCCGAGTAATTGTTGAAATATATTCCCGTTATTCTGCGCAGTTGCCGGGTGAGGCCGGCTGACGAACGTTGAACAGTTTGGCGTGATTTGTAATCCATTTGATGTATTTTTGTGTCGCCTTTTATTTTATTTGAGTTTGGTTATTGGCGTGATATGTGTAGATGTATGGCGCCGATTGTTAGGCTAATATGGCGAGACTTTTTTAATTTGCTACGACTCGAAGGGATTATGAGAAGTATCACACCAAGACGGGTGCTGTCGCGGGAGCAGCAGACGGAAATCACCCGCATTATCGTCAAGGTGGGCCAGATGCTGGCCCAGTTCGGCGCCGAGAGTCGCATCATCGAGCAGACCACGGTCCGGCTCGGCATGGCGCTCGGGCTGGAGAGCGTCGAGATGGCCATCTCCTCCAGCGCCATCGTGCTCACCAGCCTCTATCAGGGCAGCTGCGTCACCACCACCCGGCGGGTGCGCGAGCATGGCATCAACATGCAGGTGGTGTGCGAGATCCAGCGTATCTGCATCATGGCGGAGAAGGAGCTGATCGGCGCGCGGGAAGTGCGTCAACGGCTCGATGCCATAGTGCCGTTTCACTATCACCCCTGGCTGGTGGTGCCCATGGTGGGGCTCTCCTGCGGCGCCTTCAGCCTGCTGTTTGGCGGTGACTGGCCCATCTTCCTGGTGACCTGCTTCTCGGCCTCGGTCGCCATGCGGGTACGCCAGCTGATTGCCCGCCATCACCACAGCCCCCTCATCAACTTTGCCGCCACCGGTTTCATCGCCACCCTGCTCGCCTCCAGTGCCACCTTCTTCAACTGGGGGGCGCAGCCCTATCTCGCCATGGCGGCCAGCGTACTGCTGCTGGTGCCGGGCTTTCCGCTCATCAATGCGGTCTCCGACATGGTGAAGGGTTACTTCAACATGGGGCTGGCCCGCTGGGGCACGGCGACCCTGCTGACCATCAGCGCGGCGATAGGAATTATTCTCGCCATGTCGGTGACCGGTATCTGGGGGTGGAAGGTATGATGGAGTTCATCTGGCTGCTGGCCAAGGATGCCTTCTGGTCGGCCATTCCGGCGGTGGGGTTTGCCATGCTGTTCAACGTGCCGCCACGGATGTTGAAGTACTGCGCCATGGGCGGCGCGCTGGCTCACAGCCTGCGCACCCTGCTGATCCATCAGGGCATGCCCATCGAGTGGGCCACCCTGGCGGCGGCGACCACGGTCGGCTTTGTCTGTGTCTACTGGTCGCGCCGGCTGCTGGCGCCGCGCCCGGTGTTCAGCGTCGCCTCCATCATCCCCATGATCCCGGGTAGCTATGCGTTCAAGGCGATGATCGCGGTGGTGGAGCTCAATATCTCCGGAGTGACCATGGAGCTTATCCAGAGCGCGGTGGAAAACGGCCTCAAGGCGCTGTTTATCGTGGGGGCCCTGAGTTTCGGTTTGGCGATCCCCTCCCTGGTCGTGTACCGTAACCGCCCCATTATCTGACCGACGGTTCGAGAGGTTGACCCCATGATGATTTCCATGATTGCCGCCATGGCCCACGATCGGGTGATAGGGCTGGACAACCAGATGCCCTGGCACCTGCCGGCAGATCTGGCCCACTTCAAGCGGGTGACCCTGGGCAAGCCGGTGCTGATGGGGCGCAAGACCTTTGAATCCATCGGGCGGCCGCTGCCTGGCCGCCGCAATCTGGTGATCAGCCGCAACCCCGACTACCGGGCCGACGGCGTGGAGGTCATCGATTCGGTGGATGCGGCACTGGCGTTGCTGGCCGGCAGCGACGTGGCCGAGCTGATGGTGATCGGGGGCGGTCATCTCTACGGTCAGCTGTTGCCACGGGCCGACAGGCTCTATCTGACCCGTATCGATCTGGCGGTGGAGGGGGATACCCGCTTCCCGGCCTTCGACGAGGGCGACTGGTCCTGCATCGAGCGCGAGTCACATCAGCCTGACGAGAAGAATCCCCACTCCTACTGTTTCGAGACCTGGCAGCGGCGCTGACGGGCGACGTTAACTCGCTGGCAGATAAAAGGCCCCTTGTGCTGCACAAGGGGCCTTTTTGTTGCCCGTAGCTGCCGCGCGAGGGATGAATGGAGCCGTTGTTCAGGGTATCGATTGACCAGCGCCCTCTCTGCTTTTCTCCCTAAAGTGGATTTAAAAATCATTAGCTATCTAATCATTTTATTGCCCTTGGCAGATACGCGAGGTGCCTTCCTTGTCTGGCGCATTATCTTGACCTTTTCCCGGCTTTTTTTCTCAATCTAACAGGTATTTAGATTGAATTCATTTGCATTTCATGGCCTGATACAGGGTCTTGCACCATCTTTTGATGAATTTTTATGGTGCTAAATAATCCTTAAAAATCAATTGATTATGATTTTGCTTTTTTGTTTGGACTCTTTTGGTTCTTTTATTTTGGCTGGTAATTACTTAGTGTTAAAAGTAATTGGCTCACGTTCGACGGTTTGCCAGGCAAGTCGTCGGCCAAGAAAAAAGGACAATATGACAGTCAAACTCGAGGTTAAATCACTCTACAAAATCTTCGGCGATCAGCCGGAAAAAGCGTTCAAATTGCTGGCGAAAGGGCATGACCGCGCCAGCATCCTGCAAAAAACCGGGCAGACCCTGGGGGTCCAGGATGTCAATCTGGCCATCGACGAAGGGGAGATCTTCGTGGTGATGGGCCTCTCCGGCTCGGGCAAATCCACCCTGGTGCGTCTCTTCAACCGGCTGATCGAGCCGACCCGCGGCCAGGTGCTGATCGATGGCGAGGACATCGCCGCCATCTCCGACAGCGAGCTGCGTCAGGTGCGGCGCAAGAAGATCAGCATGGTATTCCAGTCCTTCGCCCTGATGCCGCACCTGAGCGTGCTGGAAAACACCGCCTTCGGGCTGGAGCTGGCCGGTGTGCCGCTGGCGGAGCGCCAGCAGAGCGCCCGTCAGGCGCTCCATCAGGTGGGCTTGGGTCAATGGATCGATGCCTTCCCCGATGCCCTCTCCGGCGGCATGAAGCAGCGGGTCGGCCTGGCCCGCGCACTCGCCAACGACCCCGACATCCTGCTGATGGACGAGGCTTTTTCCGCGCTGGATCCACTGATCCGCACCGAGATGCAGGATGAGCTGCTCAAGCTGCAGGCCAGCCAGCAGCGCACCATCGTCTTCATCTCTCACGATCTGGACGAGGCGATGCGCATCGGCGATCGCATCGCCATCATGCAGGACGGCCAGCTGGTGCAGGTCGGCACCCCGGACGAGATCCTCAACCAGCCCGCCAACGACTATGTGCGCGCCTTCTTTCGCGGGGTGGATCTCGCCAACGTGTTCAGCGCTCGCGATGTGGCCAGCCGCAAGCAGATGCCGCTCATCAAGAAGCACACCACCGACGGGCCCGGCAACGCCCTTCGCCAGCTCAAGGAGCAGGAGCGGGAGTTCGGTTACGTGGTGGATCGCCGGCGCCGCTTCATCGGGGTCGTCTCGGTGGAGTCGCTCGGTCAGGCGGTCAGGGCCAAAGGCAGCCTGGAGCAGGCGCTGCTGGCGGACATCCAGCCCATTCTGGCGGACACTGCCCTCAACGAACTGATCAGCCAGGTGGCGGCCGCCCCCTGTCAGGTGCCCGTGGTCGAGGAGGATGGCACTTACCTGGGCCTCATCTCCAAGGCCAACCTGCTGAACACCCTGGACAGGAGTACCCCGGCATGAAGCGGATGAATCCCCATTTTTTATTGAGCGGGCTGCTGGCCCTGGTGCTGCTGGCGAGCCCCTCCCTGCGTGCGGACGAGGCGGCAGTCGACCCCTGGGGGGCCAGTGCGGTTGCCACCGAGGTTGCCGATCCCTGGGGCAGTATCGACACTGAGGCGACCGACTGGCAGAACCAGATCGAGACGGTCGACACCGCTGCCGCCGTCGACTGGCTGGATCCCTTCCAGCAGGCGCTGGTGCCGCTGGATAGCTGGGTCGAGGGCGGCATCGGCTGGCTGGTGGACAATCTGCGTCCCGTGTTTCAGCTGATCCGCGCGCCGGTGGAGCTGGCGCTGGGCGGCATGACCCATCTGCTGCAGACGGTGCCCTCCACCCTGATGATCGGCCTGCTGACCCTGATCGCCTGGCAACTGGTGAACGGTCGCATGGCGCTGGGAACCCTGTTCTCGCTAGTGGTGGTGGGGCTGATCGGCGCCTGGTCCGATGCCATGGTGACCCTGTCGCTGGTGCTGACCTCGCTGTTCTTCTGCGTGTTGATCGGGCTGCCGGTCGGCATCCTGCTGGCGAGGAGCGAGCGACTTTCGCGCTGGACCCGGCCGCTGCTGGATGCGATGCAGACCACGCCGGCCTTCGTCTACCTCATCCCCATCGTCATGCTGTTCGGCATCGGCAACGTGCCCGGGGTGGTGGTGACCGTCATCTTCGCGCTGCCGCCGATGATCCGGCTGACCATGCTGGGCATTCGCCAGGTGCCTGCGGATCTGGTGGAAGCGGCCCACTCGTTCGGCGCCAGCCCCTCCCAGTTGCTGTTCAAGGTACAGCTGCCGCTCGCCATGCCCACCATCATGGCCGGGGTCAACCAGACCCTGATGCTGGCACTCTCCATGGTGGTGATCGCCTCCATGATCGCGGTGGGGGGGCTCGGCCAGATGGTGCTGCGCGGCATCGGCCGGCTCGACATGGGGCTCGCCTCCATCGGCGGCCTCGGCATCGTGCTGCTGGCCATCGTGCTCGACCGCCTGACCCAGGCGATGGGACAGCCGGATCGCAGCCGTACCGGCCGCTGGTATCAACGCGGCCCCGCCGCCCTGCTGCTGCGCCTGCTCGGCCGCGACAAGTCAATCGATTACAAAGGAGTAAATGCATGAGACTCATCACCAAGACGCTGACCCTGGGGTCCCTGCTGTTGAGCTCCCAACTGCTCGGCCCGCTCGCCATGGCCAGCACCGAGCTGCCGGGGGAGGGCGTGCGCGTCCAGCCCCTGCAGAGCTCATTGCCGGAGGAGAGCTTTCAGACCCTGCTGGTCAGCAAGCTGATGGCACGCCTCGGCTATGACGTCCAGCCGGCCCAGGAGGTGGATTACAACGTGGCCTACGCCTCGGTGGCGCAGGGGGATGGCACCTTCCTCGCCTTCAATTGGATACCGCTACAAAACAACAAGTATGAGCAGGCGGGGGGGGACAAGGTGTTCTTCCGTGAGGGCACCTATGTGGCCGGGGCCGCCCAGGGTTATCTCATCGACAGGAAGACCGCGATCCAGTACGGCATCACCAACCTGGGTCAGCTCAAGGATCCCAAACTGGCGGCGCTGTTTGACGGCGATGGCGACGGCAAGGCGGATCTGGTGGGCTGCAACCCGGGCTGGGGCTGCGAAGAGGCGATCAACCGTCATCTGGCCGGGTTTGGCCTGACCCCGACCGTCACCCACAAGCAGGGCAACTACGCGGCGCTGATCGCCGATACCCGTGCCCGTTACCAGGCCGGCAAGCCGGTGCTCTACTACACCTGGACCCCCTACTGGCTCAGCAGCGAGTTGGTGCCGGGCAAGGACGTGGTGTGGCTGGAGGTGCCCGCCGATGGCCCTGATGCGGCCAAGACCCGGCTGCCGAACGGCAAGAACTACGGCTTCCCGGTCAACACCATGCACATCGTGGCCAACAAGCAGTTCGCCGAGGCCAACCCGGCAGCCGCCAGGCTGTTCTCCATCGTCAAGCTGCCGCTCAATGACATCAACGTCCAGAACGGCCTGATGAACAAGGGGCAGAACAAGCCGGCGGACGTGGAGCGTCACGCCGACGCCTGGCTCAAGGGCCACGAGGCGCTGGTGAACGACTGGCTGACCCAGGCGCGCGCCGCCGCCAAGTAACGAGGGGCGGTAGCTCGCTCTTTGCGCAAAGAAAAACGCCCGGCAGTTGCCGGGCGTTTTTTATGGAAGCCGTGCGGGTGGACAGCCTGGCTCAGATGCCGGAGCCGTCGTTCTCGCCGTTCTCCTCGTGCAGGCCGCACTCGCGCTTGAGGCCGAAGAAGCGGGTCTGCTCCTCGCTCATGCCGGGCTCCCACTTGGTGGTGGTGTGCACGTCGCCCACCGACAGGTAGCCCTGCTCCCACAGCGGGTGGTAGGGGAGGTCGAACTCCTTGAAGTAGTAGAAGACGTCCTTGTTGCTCCAGTCGATCACCGGCAGGAACTTGAAGCGGCCGCGCTGGATGGCCAGCACCGGCAACTTGCCCCGGCTGCCGGACTGCTCCCGGCGCAGGCCCGAGAACCAGGTGCGGGCACCGAGCTCGTTCAGGGCGCGGTCCATCGGCTCCACCTTGTTGAGCTGGTTGTAGCGGGTGATCCCCTCTACTCCCTGCTCCCACAGGAGGCCGAAGCGGGCCTCCTGCCAGGCCGGAGTGAGCTCGGCCCGGTAGATTTTGAGGTTGAGCGCGAGCCGCTCGGTCAGCTCGTCGATGAAGCGGTAGGTTTCGGGGAACAGATAACCGGTATCGGTCAGCACTACCGGCACGTCGGCCCGCTCGCGGCTCACCAGGTGCAGCATCAGCGCCGCCTGGATGCCGAAGCTCGATGACAGCACGTGCTCTCCCGGCAGGTTGGCCAGCGCCCAGCGCACCCGTTCGGGGGCGCTGATGGCATCGAGAGCCCGATTGATAGGGGCCAGCGCCTCGACCTGCTCCTCACGACTCAAGGCCAGCAGGGCGTCGAGGTCGAGCCGGCCGTCGGCGGTGCGCGCCAGCCGGGCTGTATCGGTCTGATCAGGCTGCATAGAAGTCCCTCGCGGAGTCGATGACCGGGGCTATGATGCCGGCGCGGATGACGAAGTCGCCGAAGCACTCGCCCGCGTTGCGATCCTTGGCCCAGCGACCGATCAGGGCATCCAGCTCGGCCAGGATCTGCGGCTCGGTGATGTTCTCCAGGTGCAGGCGCGGGATGCGGGTTCCCTCTAGGTTGCCACCCAGATGCAGGTTGTAGCGCCCCGGCGCCTTGCCCACCAGACCCACCTCCGCCAGCATGGCGCGGCCGCAGCCGTTGGGGCAGCCGGTGACCCGGAAGATGATGGCGTCATCGGCCAGACCGTGCTTGGCCAGCAGCCCCTCGATGTCGGTGACGAAAGCGGGCAGCATGCGTTCGGCCTCGGCCATCGCCAGCGGGCAGGTGGGCAGGGCCACGCAGGCCATGGACTGCTTGCGCTGCTCGCTGACGCCGTCATCCAGCAGGCCGTACTGGCGTGCCAGTGCTTCGATGCGGGCCTTCTCGCTGGCAGGTACGCCTGCGATGATCAGGTTCTGGTTGGCGGTGAGGCGAAAATCCCCCTGATGCACCTTGGCGATCTCCAGCATGCCGGTCTTGAGGGGCTTGCCCGGGAAGTCCAGCAGGCGGCCGTTCTCGATAAACAGGGTCAGGTGGTGCTTGCCGTCGATCCCCTCTACCCAACCGAAGCGATCGCCACGGCTGGTGAACTCATAGGGGCGCACCGGCCCGAACTGGATGCCGGCGCGGCTCTCTACCTCGGCCTTGAAGGCCTCGACGCCGACGCGCTCGAGGGTGTACTTGGTCTTGGCGTTCTTGCGGTTGACCCGGTTGCCCCAGTCGCGCTGGGTGCTGACCACGGCGGCGGCCACTTCCAGCACGTGGGAGAGCGGCACGAAGCCGAAATCGCTCGCCTTGCGCGGGTAGGTGCTGGTGTCGCCGTGGGTCATGGCCAGCCCCCCGCCTACCAGCACGTTGAAGCCCACCAGCTTGCCGTGATCACTGATGGCCACGAAGTTGAGATCGTTGGCGTGGATGTCCACGTCGTTGTGGGGCGGGATCACCACAGTCGTCTTGAACTTGCGCGGCAGGTAGTTGGAACCCAGGATCGGCTCTTCGTCACCCCCCAGCTTCTCGCCGTCCAGCCAGATCTCCACGTAGGCGCGGGTCTTGGGCAGCAGGTGCTCGGAGATCTTCTTGGCCCACTCGTAGGCCTCCTGATGCAGCTCGGATTCCACCGGGTTGCTGGTGCAGAGCACGTTGCGGTTCACGTCGCCGGCGGTGGCTATGCTGTCGATGCCGGTGCTGTTGAGGGTCTGGTGCATCATCTTGATGTCGCGCTTGAGCACCCCGTGGAACTGGAAGGTCTGGCGGGTGGTCAGGCGGATGCTGCCGTACAGGCTGTGATCCTCGGCGAACTTGTCGATCACCTGCCACTGGGCCGGGCTGATGATGCCGCCGGGCAGGCGGGCGCGCAGCATGACGTTGTGCAGGGGCTCCAGCTTCTGGGCGGTGCGCTCCGGGCGGATGTCGCGGTCATCCTGCTGGTACATGCCGTGAAAGCGGATCAGCTGGAAGTTGTCGCCGTTGAAGCCACCGGTGAGCGGGTCTGTGAGATCCTGCGCTATGGTGCCGCGCAGGTGATCGCTCTCGCGTTTCAGACGTTCGTTGTCGGCCAGCGGTCCTTCCACCGGCCCTGGAATAAGTTGCTTGCTCATCAATAGACATCCCTTTGATAACGTTTGGCACGACGCAATTCGCTCAAATACTCTTCTGCTTCCTCACGGCTCTTGTGGCCATGTTCCGCAATCACATCCAGCAGGGCTTCCTGCACATCCTTCGCCATCTGGTTGGCATCGCCGCACACATAGAAGTGGGCGCCTGCTTCCAGCCACTGGTAGAGCTCCTGGCCCGCTTCCCGCAGGCGGTGCTGTACGTAGACTTTCTCGGCCTGATCCCGGCTGAAGGCCAGCGAGATCTTGCTGAGCAGCCCGCTCTTCACATAACGCTGCCACTCCACCTGATAGAGGAAATCCTGGGTGAAGTGCGGGTTGCCGA
This sequence comes from Aeromonas sp. S5(2024), assembly GCF_041403025.1. Classification (NCBI taxonomy): domain Bacteria; kingdom Pseudomonadati; phylum Pseudomonadota; class Gammaproteobacteria; order Aeromonadales; family Aeromonadaceae; genus Aeromonas; species Aeromonas sp. S5(2024). The sequence continues at coordinate 121,587 of NZ_JBGLRI010000001.1, forward strand.
AGAACAGCCAGTTGTTGCCTTCGGCCCCCTGGGCCTCGCGCTCCTGCAGGAAGGCGCGAAACGGGGCAATGCCGGTACCCGGACCCACCATGATGACGGGGGTGTCGGGGTTTGGCGGCAGGCGGAAGTTGTCGTTGTGCTCGACGAATACCCGCACCTCGGCATCTTCAGCCAGCCGATCCGCCAGGTAGGAGGAGGCGGCGCCGCTGCGCACCGTGCCGTCTTCCTGCGGGTAGCGCACCACGCCGACGGTCAGGTGCACCTCCTCTTCCACCTCGCTCTGGCTGGAGGCGATGGAGTAGAGGCGCGGGGTGAGCGGGCGCAGCAGGCCCAGCAGCTGTTCGGCTGTGAGCGCGGTCGGGAAGCGTTTCAGTACATCCACCACCTGGGCAGAGGCCACCAGAGCATTGACCTGGGCCTTGTCGCCAGCCAGATCTTTGAGCGCCGCGTTGCCCGATATGTCAGCGAGTCCTGTGATGAAGCCGCCGTGCAAGCGGGTCAGCTCCAGCTCGCGGCTGAGCACTTCGCGCAGGCTGCCGCGGGCGGTGGCCTCGTCGCCGGAGAGACTGGCCAGCGTCAGCACCTCGTTCACCAGTGCGGGGTCGTTGTCAAACCAGATGCCGAGGGCATCGCCCGGCTGGTAGCGGATGCCGGATTCTTCAAGGCTGATCTCGATGTGGCGGATATCCTTGGTCGAGTCGCGACCGGTGATCTTCTGGTTGACCGAGAGCCTGGCCGGGAAGGGGTTCTCCTTGCTGTACTGGCTGTGGCCGACCGCCTGCTGTACCGCGCTGGCCACGTTGCTGTTGGCGGGACCGGCGGAGAGGGTGGCGGCGATGGCATTGAGCGCCTGTTCACCCCACGCCTTGGCGGCATCCTGATAATCCACGTCCAGGCTGGCGAGTTCATGCACCCGATCGGCGCCGGCCTTGGTCAGCAGGCTGTCAAAGTCCTTGCCGGTCTGGCAGAAGAATTCATAGGAGCTGTCACCCAGCCCCAGCACGGCGAACTTGAGCCCTTCCAGCTTGCCGACCTTGCCCTTCTTGAGCTGCTCGAACAGATCGACCGCACTCTCCGGCGGTTCACCCTCCCCGTAAGTGCTCACTACCACCAGCAGGTGGGTCTCTTTCTTGAGCTGCTTGGGTTTGTAGTCCGCCATGGAGGTGAGTGTCACCGGCAGGCCGCGCGCCTCGGCCTGCGCCTTGATGGCGCTGGCCACGCCCTTGGCGTTGCCGGTCTGGGAGCCGTAGAGAATGGTCAGATTGCCGCTGGGGGCAGTAGCGGCTGCGCCGGTCACGGCCGGCTGGCTGCCCGCCTGGGAGAGACCGTAGAGATAACCGCTGACCCAGGCCAGTTGCTGGGTGTTGAGGGTCGACAGCGCCTGGCTCAGCTGTCGCTGCTGCTCGTCGGAGAGGGGAGTCAGGTTGGTCAGGGAGTCCTTCAATTGCATCACACACGTCTTCCATGGTCTGATTTTTGGTCAGGTTAAGGGGTGTGATGGATAACAACAAAGAATAAAAATGTCTTTTTTATTCTATTACTGCATTAAAACAGTGATGGAGAGGGTCGCAAGGCGACTCAGGTCGACAGGGCTCTCATGGTATAAAGGGCGATGAATGAACCCGTATTACCCACACAGGAAGCGTGAATGTCGACCATCAGCTTGTTTCATGTCAATGCCTTCAGCCGGCAGCCCTTTGGCGGCAACCCGGCAGTGGTGGCGCTGGGGCCGAGTCAGCCGGATGCCACCCTGCTGGCCATGGCTGCCGAGTTCAACCTGTCGGAGACCGCCTTTCTGGTGCCTCTTGGCCATGCCCGCTATCAGCTGCGCTGGTTTACCCCCGAGCTGGAAGTGGATCTCTGCGGCCACGGCACCCTGGCGGCGGCCCACGTGCTGTGGCAGACGGGAGCGGTGGCAGGGGATGAGGTCATCCACTTCGAGACCCGCAGCGGCGAGCTGCTGGCCCGGCGCGAAGGGGCGTGGATCTGGCTCGATTTCCCGCGCATTGCCCAGGCGCCGCTCGTTCTGGATCCGGCCTATGCGGCTGCGGTCGGTTGCCAGCCGCTGCAAACCCTGGCGGCTGGCGCCAAGTTCTTGCTAGAGCTGGCCAGCGAGGAGGAGGTTCGTGCGCTTACCCCAGATTTTCACGCTCTGCGTGTGCTGCCCGGTCGCGGCCTGATGGTGACGGCGCCTTCGAGCGACCCTGACTATGACTTCGTCTCCCGCTACTTCGCCCCCTGGGTTGGGGTGGATGAAGATCCGGTGACCGGCTCCAACCACTGCGCCCTGGTGCCCTTCTGGGCCGAGCGGCTCGGCAAACGGCAGTTGCGGGCCCGCCAGATCTCGGCCCGGGGTGGTGAGCTGCGGCTAGCACTGCAGGATAATCGGGTGCTGATGGCTGGTCAGGCCGTCACCTTGTGGCAGGGGGAGTGGCTGCTGCCAGTGGCCTGATAAAACGGCAAGCTGGCGGCGTCTTGAAGGTTCGTCAGCGGTTTGTGCCTGCCATAAAAAAACGCCCCGCAGTTGCGGGGCGTTTTGATTGTCATGGACGGCAGCTGCGCTGCTGCGGCCCTGTTTCTTCGGCTCTTACTTTTGTGGACGCAGAGCCGGGAACAGGATGACGTCGCGGATGGTGTGGCTGTTGGTGAACAGCATCACCAGACGGTCGATACCGATACCCTGACCGGCAGTCGGCGGCAGACCGTGTTCCAGCGCGGTCACGAAGTCGGCGTCGTAGAACATGGCTTCGTCATCGCCTGCGGCTTTCTGGTCAACCTGAGCCTGGAAGCGCTCGGCCTGATCTTCCGCATCGTTCAGCTCGGAGAAGCCGTTTGCCAGCTCGCGGCCGCCGATGAAGAATTCGAAGCGGTCGGTGACGTCCGGGTTTTGGTCGTTGCGACGGGCCAGCGGAGAAACGGCGGCCGGGTACTCGGTGATGAAGGTCGGTTGCAGCAGCATGTGCTCCACGGTCTCTTCGAAGATCGCGGTGATCACGTGGCCCAGTTCCCAGCTCTTCATCAGCTCGATGTGCAGGCGCTTGGCGACGGCGGTGGCCTTCTCCAGGGTCGCCAGATCGTCACGGGTCACATCCGGGTTGTACTTCAGGATGGAGTCAACCATGGAGAGGCGCTGGAACGGCTGACCGAAATCGATGGTCAGGCCCTCTTCGCCCTCTTTGGCGTAACGGATCTTGGTGTCGCCCAGGATGTCCTGCGCCAGGGTGCGCAGCATCTCTTCGGTGAGATCCATCAGATCGATGTAGTCGGCGTAGGCCATATAGAACTCGAGCATGGTGAACTCGGGGTTATGGCGAACGGAGATACCTTCGTTACGGAAGTTGCGGTTGATCTCGTAGACACGCTCGAAACCACCAACCACCAGACGCTTCAGATAGAGTTCCGGAGCGATACGCAGGTACATGTCGATGTCCAGCGCATTGTGGTGGGTGATGAACGGACGAGCAGAGGCGCCACCCGGGATGACCTGCATCATGGGGGTTTCCACTTCCATGAAGCGCTTGTCGTTCAGGAACTTGCGGATACCGGCCACGACCTTGGTACGGGTCACGAAAGTCTTGCGGGACTCTTCGTTGGCGATCAGATCCAGGTAACGCTGACGGCAGCGGGCTTCCTGGTCGGTCAGACCTTTGTGCTTCTCGGGCAGCGGGCGCAGGGCCTTGGTCAGCAGGCGAATGTCGGAGACATGAACGGAGAGTTCGCCTGTGTTGGTGCGGAACAGGGTACCTTCGACACCCACGATGTCGCCCAGATCCCACTTCTTGAACTGCTCGTTGTAGAAGCCTTCCGGCAGGTCGTCACGGGTGACGTAGACCTGGATCTTGCCAGCCATGTCCTGCAGGGTGGCGAAAGATGCCTTGCCCATGATCCGGCGGGTCATGATGCGACCGGCAATCTTCACCCGTTTACCCAGTGCGGCCAGTTCGTCGGCGCTCTTGTCACCAAACTCGGCGTGCAGATCGCCGGAGAGGCTGTCACGACGGAAGTCGTTGGGGAAGGGGTTGCCCTGGGCGCGCAAGGCGGCCAGCTTGGAACGACGCTCCTGCATCTCGTTGTTCAGATCGAGAGTTTGGTCGACTTCCGGAGTAGTGGTTTGTTCAGACATGGTGATTCCTGCTGTTCTGTTTTTTTACAGGCCTGATTTCAGGCTAGCTTCGATAAACTTGTCCAAGTCGCCGTCGAGTACCGCCTGGGTGTTGCGGGTTTCGACGCCGGTACGTAGATCCTTGATGCGCGCATCATCCAGCACATAGGAACGGATCTGGCTGCCCCAGCCGATATCGGACTTGGTCTCTTCGAGGGCTTGCTTCTCGGCATTCTGCTTCTGAATTTCCAGCTCATAGAGCTTGGCCTTCAGCTGCTTCATACACTGATCTTTGTTTTTGTGCTGGGAACGATCGTTCTGGCACTGTACCACGACCCCAGTAGGAATGTGGGTAATACGTACCGCGGATTCGGTCCGGTTGACGTGCTGACCACCGGCGCCGGAGGCACGGTAGACGTCGATACGCAGGTCGGCCGGGTTGATCTCGATGTCGATGTCATCGTCGATCTCGGGGTAGACGAACACCGAGCAGAACGAGGTGTGGCGACGGCCACCGGAATCGAACGGGGATTTGCGCACCAGGCGGTGCACGCCGGTCTCGGTACGCAGCCAGCCGAAGGCATACTCACCGGTGAACTTGATGGTGGCGGACTTGATGCCGGCCACGTCGCCTTCGGAGCATTCGATGAGCTCGGGCTTGTAGCCGTGGGCATCGCCCCAGCGCAGGTACATGCGCAGGACCATGTTGGCCCAATCCTGCGCTTCGGTACCACCGGAGCCGGACTGGATGTCGATGTAGCAGTCGGAGGGATCGTGCTGACCGGAGAACATGCGGCGGAACTCGAGATCCACCAGCTTGGTTTCCAGCACGTCGGCTTCGGCCACGGCTTCGTTGAAGGTATCTTCGTCTTCACCTTCCACGGCCAGCTCGACCAGCATGGCCACGTCGTCGGCGCCCTGGGTCAGGGTGTCGATGGTGCCGACCACGTTTTCCAGCGCCACGCGCTCCTTGCCCAGCGCCTGTGCGCGCTCGGGTTCATTCCAGACGTCCGGCTGTTCCAGCTCGGCGTTGACCTCTTCTAGACGCTCTTTCTTGGCGTCATAGTCAAAGGTACCCCCTAAGCAGCTCGGTCCTCTCAGACAGCTCCTTAAGCTTGTTTAATACAGGATTGACTTCAAACATCGTGAAAACTCTCGGGGTCGATGTGATTTAAAAACGGGATATTCTAGCCAATTGTGGAAGGAATAAACAGGGTCGGCTGTCCTTGTGCGTGCCTCGTAGTCAATTTCTGGTGCAGTTTTCCCCAACTCGGTGGAAAATATCGCCCGCCGGCCCATTTTCCGGTTTAGTTTTGCGCCGACGGGTCGTTAATAACTACGCAGTGCTGTGCACTTTTTGGGAAATCCTGTTCCTGACCTCATAAGAAGAACGCATGATGAAAAACCTATCACTCAAGCAGAAGATACTGTTGTCGGTGGTGATCGCCCTGTCGCTGGTGATCCTGCTGCTCTCCTGGCAGAGCTATACCAGCCAGAAGTCCCTGTTGCTGCAAGGCAGTCAGGAACAGGTACAACGCCTCGGCAGCCAGCAGGCGGCCAGTGTCAGTGACTGGCTCGCGGCCCGTCGCGACGTCATTCAGGCGCTCGGCAACAAGGCCGGTGCCGAACCCCTCAACGCCCTGCAACAGGCGCAAGTCTCCGGTCGCTTCCAGCTCACCTATTTTGGCGAGAGCGGCGGCAAGATGAACGACTCCGACCCCTCCATCAACCGTGACGGTTACGATCCCCGCTCCCGCGGCTGGTATCAGGAAGCGATGAGCAAGGGCGGTCTGATCGTGACCAAACCCTATCTGGATGTGGCCTACAACATCATGGTAGTGACCCTGGCCCAGCCGGCTCAGGGCGGCGTGGTCGGCGGCGACCTCTCCATCGCCTCGCTGGTGGAGGACGTCACCAAGATGAAGCTGCCGGCCGACGGTTTCGCCATCATGATGCACAAGGATGGTACCGTCATCGCCTACAAGGACGCCGCCAAGGCGATGAAACCGGCCACCGAGATCGACAACGATCTGACCAATGCCCTGATCGAGCAGAGCAAGACCACCAACAGCCTGGTGCCGGCCTACTTCGACAACGAAGGGCGCGACAAGCTGCTGTGGGCGGTGGACATCCCCGATACCGACTGGGAGCTGGTACTGGTACTGGACAAGGAGACCCTGGAGGCGCCGCTCTCTTCCCTGCTGATGACCCAGCTCGGCCTGGCCCTGCTGGTGCTGGTGGGCAGCATCCTCGCCATCTCCTGGCTGGTCAGCATGCTGCTCGGCCCGCTCAGCAAGGTCTCCCAGGCCCTGGCGCGCATCGCCGACGGCAACGGCGATCTGACCCAGCGCATCAAGATCGACACCAACGACGAAGTGGGTCAGCTGGCCAACAGCTTCAACCGCTTCGTCGGCAGCCAGCACCAGCTGATCGGCAATATCCGCAAGCTGGCCAACGAGCTGAACGCCGATGCCGAGCGCAGTCTGGTAACCAACCAGGCCGCCGTGGACGAGCTGCAGCGCCAGCAGCAAGAGGTGACCATGGTCGCCACCGCCGTCACCGAGATGGCGAGCGCCACCATGGAGATCGCCGGCAACGCCGAGAACACCGCCGCCGCGGCCCAGCAATCCGCCCAGAGCAGTGAGCAGGGCAAGATGCTGGTGAACCAGACCCGTCAGTCCATCAACGGTCTGGCCGAGGAAGTGGGGCAGGCGACCGAGGTGATCGGCGAGCTGAGCCGCCACGCCCAGGCCATCTCCGGCATCCTCTCCACCATTCAGGGCATCGCCGAGCAGACCAACCTGCTGGCGCTGAACGCGGCCATCGAAGCGGCCCGCGCCGGTGAACAGGGTCGCGGTTTCGCAGTGGTGGCGGACGAGGTGCGGGTGCTGTCGCGCCGCACTCAAGACTCCACCCAGGAGATCCAGTCCACCATCGAGACCCTGCAGCAGACCACGGCCCGTGCGGTGAGCCTGATGCAGACCAGCCAGGGGCTGGCGGACAACAGCGTGAAAGACGCCGATGCCGCTGCCGCTGCGCTCGAAGAGATCACCCAGGCGGTGTCGCTCATCTCCGACATGGCGGGTCAGATCGCCACCGCCGCCGAGGAGCAGACCCAGGTGACCGGCGAGATCACCCAGAACACCACCGCCATCAAGGATGTGAGCGACGAGATCACCGCCGCCGCCATGCGTGATCTGGATCAGGCCGAGAGCCTCAAGGGCCGGGCCACCGACCTGAACCAGCAGGTCTCGACCTTTATCCTGTAAGTGTTTGAACGCGGCGAGCACGGCCGCAGTGACAAAGCCCCGCCCTCTGCCGAGTGCGGGGCTTTTTGTTTATGTAGCTCGCCGCGGGCAGTCATGAAGGGTGGGGGGCGCCGCTGGCGAGCAGAAAAGGCAGAGCCCACCAAGAGGTGGGCTCTGTTCATAGACGTCTGACGGAAAAGGAATTACAGGAAGGGCAGTGCCAGGAACAGCTTGATCACCATGGCGTTGATGATGTCGATGAAGAAGGCGCCCACCATGGGCACCACCAGAAACGCCAGGTGAGAGGGGCCGAAGCGCTGGGTGATGGCTTGCATGTTGGCAATGGCGGTGGGGGTGGCCCCGAGACCAAAACCACAATGGCCTGCCGCCAGCACGGCCGCATCGTAGTTGCTGCCCATTACCCGGAAGGTGACGAAGATGGCGTAGAGCGCCATGGCCACGGTCTGGGCCGCCAGCAGGACGAAGATGGGCAGCGCCAGGTTGGCCAGATCCCACAGTCGCAGGCTCATCAGCGCCATCGCCAGGAACAGCGAGAGGCTGACGTTGCCGAGCAGGGAGACTTCGCGGTCGCTCACCTCGTGCCAGTTCAGCAGGGTCAGCACGTTGCGCAGCAGCACGCCGACGAACAGCACGCAGACGAACACCGGCAGCTCGAAGGCGCCACCCTTGAGGTAGGCAGAGAGCATCTCGCCCCCCTTCAGGCTGATGGCGATCAGCGCCAGGGTCTCGATCAGGCTGAAGGTGGTGAGCGGGCGCTCCATGTCCGGCATCTCGAAGCCTTGCGGCGCGTCATCCCGGTTGTGCTCCTCGCCGGGTACCTTCACCTTCTTTACCAGATAGCGGGCGACCGGGCCGCCGATGAGGCCGCCCAGCACCAGGCCGAAGGTGGCACAGGCGATGGCCAGTTCGGCGGCGGATTGCACCCCGTACTTCTCGGTGAAGGTGGCGCCCCAGGCCGCCCCGGTGCCGTGGCCGCCGGAGAGGGTGATGGAGCCAGCCAGCAGCCCCATGTGGGGATCCAGACCGAGCAGGGTAGCCAGACCCACGCCCAGGCTGTTCTGCACCAGCAGCAGACCGGTGACCACCAGCAGGAAGGTGAGCACCGCCTTGCCGCCGCGCTTGAGGCTGGCGAGATCGGCGGAGAGACCGATGGAGGCGAAGAACGCCAGCATCAGCGGGGTTTGCAGGCTGGTATCGAACTGCAGCTCCATCTGCAGGGTGGAGCGCAGCAGCAGCAGCACCAGAGCGACCACCAGGCCGCCGGCAACCGGTTTGGGGATGTTGAAGGTTCGCAGCAGCCCGACTCGGGTCACCAGCAAACGACCGAGCAGCAACACCAGGGTGGCTGCGACCAGGGTGGCGTAGGAATCAAGTTGTAGCATTCAGTACTCCCATGTTGATTGGCTGTGTCTTTCGTTGATGCAGACTCACAGATTCAGCCGGGATAAAAACAGTGTGGCTCAGGTGCCAACAAAGAAGGGGCGACATGCCCCCGCCCCACGTAAAAATGGGACCAGTGCGGGCCTGAACAGATCAGGCTTCCAGATGAGATTTATGAAAAACCGAGCGGATAGTAGCAAAAAGCACCACTTATATCCACATTTGTCAGATAAATGGTCGCTCTTGATGTATCTTGTGACATTTAACACTATTGGGTTAGTCGCCGTTTAATACCGGCCGCAGGCCATTTCCCGGCTGCCATTTGGAGTGCCAGTCCCTATAATTCGGCGGTTTTTGGCCCGCCGGACGGCACTGGTGGGATGTGAGCCGGCGGCCCGGCGCGCTATCATGAGCGGGCTTTTGGCCCATGGCGAACGCGGCGGGCAGTCGATGCCGCCGTTTCGCCCCGGCTCAGCCACGATTCGCGGGTGTTGTGCCCATCAAAGAGGAGAGGGTGTGAAGAAGTCCATCTACATCGCCTATACAGGCGGCACCATAGGGATGCAGCGTTCCGACCACGGCTATGTGCCGATGGCGGGCTTCATGGAAGACTGTCTGGCGCGGATGCCCGAGTTCCATCGCCCCGAGATGCCGGATTACCATATTCACGAATATGCGCCCCTCATCGACTCTTCCGACATGACGCCGGCGGACTGGCAGCGCATCGCCGAGGATATTAAAGGCAACTACGACAAGTACGACGGTTTTGTCATTTTGCACGGCACCGACACCATGTCGTTCACCGCCTCGGCGCTCTCCTTCATGCTCGAAGATCTGCACAAGCCGGTCATCATCACCGGCTCCCAGATCCCGCTCGCCGAGCTGCGCTCCGACGGGCAGCAGAACCTGCTCAACGCCCTCTACATCGCGGCCAACTACCCGATCCACGAGGTGACGCTGTTTTTCAACAACCAGCTCTATCGCGGCAACCGCAGCAAGAAGGTGCACGCCGACGGCTTCCACGCCTTCGATTCGCCCAACTACCCGCCGCTGCTCAATGCCGGCATCGCCATCTCGCTCGAAGCGGGCGAGCTGGGGGTGCCGTCCGAGCGGCCGCTGGTGCTGCACGACATCACCCCCCAGCCCATCGGCGTGGTGACCCTCTACCCCGGTATCTCGGCCGAGGTGATCGCCAACATCCTGCAGCAGCCGGTGCGGGCGCTGATCCTGCTCTCGTTCGGGGTGGGCAATGCGCCGCAGAATCCGGCCATGCTGGCGCTGCTCTCCGAGGCCTCGGCCCGTGGCGTCATCATCGTCAACCTGAGCCAGTGCCTGCACGGCAAGGTCAACATGGGCGGCTATGCCACCGGCAACGCCCTGTCGCGGGCCGGGGTCATCTCAGGCTTCGACATGACCGCCGAGGCGGCGCTGACCAAGCTGCACTTCCTGCTGAGCCAGGATCTGCCGGCGCCGCGCATCCGCGAGCTGATGCAGCAATCCCTGCGTGGTGAGCTGACCCCCTGAGCGTTGCGGCCCTCACCCTAGCCCTCTCCCAGCGGGAGAGGGGATAGATCGAGGTGGCGAGGTTTGCCATGAAGATCGCCGGTAGGTGGCCCGCTTACTGTTCGCAGGTGTGAGCCTGCTCCCTTCTCCCCTGGCGGGAGAAGGGTCGGGGATGAGGGGGATGAGTCATCCTGCATAGATAGGAAAAAAGAGGGGAGCCATTATGGCTCCCCTCTCTGTTGTGGCCGCCGTGGCCGCCGTGGGCGGCCTGGCGGGTCAGCCTCAGTGGTTGAGGTCGACCCGCACTATCTCTTCCTCGTCGCGATATTGACGCTTGAGTTCGCTCTTGCTCTTCATCACGATCTCGCCGTCACGGCCGATGTTCATGTGCTCGGGGTTGTCGAGGTGCATCGCCTGCCAGGCCATCACGGCCTGCAGGGAAGTGGCCTTCTGCTCGTCGGTGAGCGGCTTGCCATCGGGCCACTTGCCGAGCTCGACCGCCGTCTTGAGGCGCTCGTACACCTCTTGTGGCATCTGCCTGATTGCTTGCAAAAACTCACCTTGTTGAAACGACATCCGGCCTTCTCCTTGCACATTGAGCCATGACGAATCGGGATCAGGCCGGCAGATCCTGGCGAACCGCGCCAGCCATCTGCTCCATCACCCGCACTACCTGACAACTGTACCCGAACTCGTTGTCATACCATACGTAGAGCACGCAGTGATCCCCTTCGGCGATGGTCGCCTGGGAGTCGACGATGCCCGCAAAACGGGAGCCCACCATGTCGGAGGAGACCAGCTCGGTGCTGGCGCTGAAGTCGATCTGGCGATGCAGGGCCGAGCTCAGCGCCATCTGCTGCAGATAGGCATTGAGGCTCTCCCGATCGGTGGTCTGTTCCAGCGACAGGTTGATGATGGCCAGCGATACGTTGGGGGTGGGCACCCGGATGGCGTTGCCGGTCAGCTTGCCCTTGAGCTCGGGCAGCGCCTTGGCCACCGCTTTGGCGGCGCCGGTGCTGGTCATCACCATGTTGAGGGCCGCGCTGCGGCCGCGGCGCTCGCCCTTGTGATAGTTGTCGATGAGGTTCTGGTCGTTGGTGTAGGAGTGCACCGTCTCCACGTGGCCGTGGCGGATGCCGTACTGGTCCTGCATCACCTTGAGCACCGGGGTGATGGCGTTGGTGGTGCAGGAGGCGGCGGAGATGATCTTGTCATCGGGCCCTATCACCTCGTGGTTGACCCCGAACACCACGTTCTTCATCTCCCCCTTGCCGGGAGCGGTCAGCAGCACCCGGGCGGCGCCGCGCGCCTTGAGGTGCTCAGACAGCCCCGCCTCATCGCGCCAGACCCCGGTGTTGTCGACGATCAGCGCATCGTGAATGCCGTAGGCGGTGTAGTCGATGTCGGCCGGGCTGTTTGCATAGATAACCTGGATGAAGGTGCCATTGGCGATGATGGCGCTGCGTTCCACATCCACCTCGATGGAGCCGTTGAAGGGGCCGTGCACCGAGTCGCGGCGCAGCAGGCTGGCGCGCTTCTCCAGATCTCCCTCGCGACCACCGCGCACCACGATGGCGCGCAGCCGCAGGGAGTTGGCGGCGCCGGTGCGCTCGATCAGCAGTCGGGCCAGCAGGCGACCGATGCGGCCAAAGCCGTACAACACCACGTCGGTGGGGGCCGGTACGCCGCGACCCAGGGCCGGTGCCAGCTTGGCACGCAGGTAGTCGTCGATGCCGGCTTCATCCTGGTGATCCTGCCAGTAACCCACGGCCAGCTTGCCCAGATCGATCTCGGCAGCGGTCGGGTTCAGGGCCAGGATGGCTTGCAGCAGGGGAAAGCTCTGTTGGATCGGGAGGGGGGCTCCCTGGTGGCGGCGAACGACCCGGTGGGCCTTGAGGATATCGATGGTGGAGGCGTTTTGCAGTGGGCGGCCGAAGATGGTGATCTCGATCCCCTGCTGGCGGTAGAGGCGACCGATCAAGGGTTGCATGGCTTCGGCGAGCTCCTGGCTCTCCTGCCACGCCTGCAGATAGTGCTCGTGGGTCATTAACCAGATCCTTTATTTCACGTTGTTGGGGCAAATAGAAATTCGTCGAATGCAGATCAGTGTAGGGGTGTATATTTCGTTATATTATTCTGCAGTCGCGGCCTTATACGGCGCGCGCATTGTAATGGATATGTAATCTGTTTGCTAGCCAAGGGTGGCCATGGCAGGCTGCAATTGTTACCAACAAGATATGAACCATGACCCCTTTTCCAGCTCGTTCCCTGTTGTTTGGCCTCTGTTGCGGTCTGCTGCTCACCGCCTGTGACGATGACAGGATCCACAACATCTGCGCCAATTACCCGGCCCTCTGTCAGGATCTGGTGGACGACGGCTGGTGTCGTTACGAACGCAGCGACATCATCCGGGCCCGCTACTACCTGCAGGCGGAGGGGACACAGCGGCGCCAGTACGAGTTGATGCGCAGCCTGGAGCGTTATCTCAAATGCGCCGAACGTTCCACCAACATCGAGTACAAGCGGGCCCGCGAGCAGAAGAGCTCGCGGGTGGAGGGGATGCTGGCGGCTGGCGAACAGCTGGCCCAGCTCGATGCCGCCACCCGCAACGCCACAGATCCCTACCTGCTGCTCTGGCACTGGACCAACAACACCAACGAGCTGGCTCGCCAGCAGTTTCTGGCGCTGGAGGGGCAACCCGTGCTGGAGGAGCCCGAGCTGCAACTGGCGCTCGGCGGCATCTATGCCAAGAGCGAGCCGCAAAAGGCCATCGCGCTGATGCAGCACGCCCTCTCCCTCTACCGGGAAGGGGAGCAGGTCAATGGCCGGATCCTCACCTCCCTCAGTACCCTCTACATGGGCCAGAAGCAGTACGGGCAGGCCTATCTGTGGGGCAAGGTGAGCGAGTCGTTCCAGAATGCCGCCGAGGTGTCGGCCACCCGTTTCAGCCTCTATCACTCCCTGAGCAAGCAAGAGCAGGAGAGCCTGGACAGCCAGGCCGCCACCCTGGTCGAACAACTGAAAAGCGGGACCTATCGTCCCTGAACCCTGATGAACCACATTGAATCTCTGGCCAGCGACTGGCCACACCCCTTCGACATCCGGCTCACCCACGGCCGGGTCAACACCGATGGCCGCCAGCTAGAGCGGGTCACCGTCAGGGCCGTCGTGCTGCGTGGCGACCAACTGCTGCTGGTGCACTCCCGGGTCAACGGCGATCTCATGTTTCCCGGTGGTGGCATCGAGCAAGGGGAGTGTCACCGCACGGCCCTCGCGCGCGAGCTGCGCGAAGAGTGCGGCGCCGAGCTGGTGGCGGTCGGTGCTCTGCTCGGCGAGACGCGGGAGTACCGGCCGGCCCGCGAGGCCGACTACGACGCCTACTGCATCCGCTCCTTCTACTACCTCTGTCAGGTGGGGGAGGCGTGGTGCGAACCCCAGCCCCAGCCCTACGAGATAAGGCTCGGTTTCACCCCCGGCTGGTTCGAGCTGGCCGAGGCGCTGCAGACCAACAAGACCCAGCTGGCGGGCCCTTGCCCCCAGTGGACGGTGCGGGAGACCAGGGTGCTGGCCGAACTGCACCACTGGCACGGCGCAGGCCTGCTGGGCTGAACGCCACCCGATTCCATAAAAAAAAACCGCCCCAAGGCGGTTTTTTTGCGTTTGCTGCCGATCAGGGCGTACAGACCGGGCAGAGGGCGTAAGTGCCCTGTGGATCGTTGAAGCGAGTCAGCGGGTCCAGGCTGCGGTTCACCTCCACCAGCGCCTTGCCAAGCCCGGCCGGCAACCAGCTCTGCAGGTGCGAAGCCAGCACTTGGGCGCTGCTGTCGAACAGCTGGCGCAGGAACTTGTCTTTGGCCGACTCTTCCTGCTCGATGGGGGTGACCTGCCACTCCTTGAGGTTGGCCAGCTCGGCCGCCGCCTTGATGGCCGCCTCCTGATCGCCAAACTCGTCCACCAGTCCCAGCGCCTTGGCATCCTGACCGGTCCAGACCCGGCCCTCGGCCGCTTTCTCGGTCTCTTCCGGACTCAGGCCACGGCCCTTGCTCACCAGACCGACGAAACGCTGGTAGGTGTCTTCCACGTTCAGCTGGATCGCCTGGCCGACGTGTTCCGGCAGGGCACGGGTCAGGCCGACGCCGACATAGTCGGTGGTGCCGACGCCGTCGGTGTGCACCCCGAACTGGGAGAGCGCCTTGTCGATGGTGGCGAACATGCCGAACACACCGATGGAGCCGGTGAGGGTGGTGGGGGAGGCGAAGATCTTGTCCGCATCGGCGGAGATCCAGTAACCGCCGGAGGCGGCGTAGCTGCCCATGGAGATCACCACCGGCTTGCCGGCCTGCTTGAGGGCCAGCAGCTCGGCGCGGATCTGCTCGGCGGCGAAGGCGCTGCCGCCCGGGCTGTCGACCCGGAGTACCAGGGCTTTCACCTTGTCGTCGCGGCGGGCATCGGCCAGCAGGTCGGCGAGGCTGTCGCCGCCGATGGTGCCGGCTGGCTGGACGCCATCCATGATGGCGCCGCTGGCGACGATGAGTCCCACCTCATCCTTGCCGCTCTGGGGATACTGGCTCGGAATGGCGGCCAGGTACTCCTTGAGGCCCACGCCCTTCCAGCCGTGGTCATCGCTCTCGCCCACTTCCTTGATCACCGCCTGGGTCATCTCGTCGCGGGTCGCCAGCTGGTCCACCAGACCGTTGTCAAGGGCGTAGTTGGCGGCGTTGCCGCCGGCCTTGCGCAGCAGCTCGAGGAAGCGATCCTTGCCCGGTGCCACGGCGTCCGGTTCGATTTCGCGCTGCTCGGCCACGTCGGCCACATAGGATTGCCACAGCTGATCCAGCCAGCGCTGGTTCGCCTCCTTGCTCTCGGGGGACATCTCGTCGCGGGTATAGGGTTCGACGAAGGATTTGTAGGTGCCGACCTTGAACACGTGCGGGGTGATGTTGAGCTTCTCCAGCGCCGACTTGTAGTAGGTCTGGTAGACGCCGAGCCCCTCGATCACCACGGCGCCGCTCTGGTTGAGCAGCACGTGATCGGCGTGGGCGGCCAGCAGATATTGGCCCTGGGTGTAGAAGTCGGCCATGGCGATGACCGGCTTGCCGCTCTCCTTGAAGGCATCGATGGCGCTCGCCACCTCCTGCAGTTTGGAGAAGCTGGTGCCCTGCAGCCCCTGGGGCTTGATCACCAGCGCCTTGATGCGATCGTCATCCTTGGCGCTTTTTATGGCCCACAGCAGATCGGAGAGGACGATCTCGCTGGGCAGCTCGTCGCTGTTGTCCACCTGGCGTAGCAGCTGTACGGTGGGATCGGTCTGCGAGCGCTGTTCCACCAGCACGCCGGAGAGATTGAGGGTGAGGGCCCCTTCGATGGGGGCGCTGGGCGCCTCTTTCTGGCTGACGCTGAAGACGATGATCAAGACCACGACGAGAAACAGCAGATTGACCAGCATCAGCCGGGTGAAATTGAGCAGGCGCCACAGGCTGCGAAACAGCCAACCCAGACCTTTGAAAATAGACATAGTCGCGTTATCGCCCTGTTAATGGGGAGGGAAGCGCCATTATTAACCAGTTGGCCGGTGAAATGCCATTTCCGCTTGGACAGGATCGGAGCCCGGTTGTTCGGAACACGTCTGTTCGCCGAAAAATTGTCCAAACATTTGTTTGAAAAAGCATTTTCGATTCTTTACTCTAGCCTCGGTTTGATAACAAAAAATTAACTGG
Source organism: Aeromonas sp. S5(2024) (assembly GCF_041403025.1). Classification (NCBI taxonomy): domain Bacteria; kingdom Pseudomonadati; phylum Pseudomonadota; class Gammaproteobacteria; order Aeromonadales; family Aeromonadaceae; genus Aeromonas; species Aeromonas sp. S5(2024). The sequence continues at coordinate 137,558 of NZ_JBGLRI010000001.1, forward strand.
AGGCCCTGTGAGCCGCCCACCCATCCTGCCGTCGTGTTCCGGGCTTGAGTCCGGACGGTGGAGAATGGGCGTGGTGCCATCCAGCCCGGCCCCGACAAGGAGTTCATGATGAGCCGTTACCCGACCCTGCTGACCCCCCTCGATCTCGGCTTTACCCAGCTGCGCAACCGCGTGTTGATGGGATCCATGCACACCGGCCTCGAAGAGGAGAAGGGAGGCTTTGACAAGCTGGCCGCCTTCTATGGCGAGCGTGCCCGGGGCGGGGTCGGCCTCATCGTGACCGGCGGCATCGCCCCCAATCTGCGCGGCCGGTTGGTGCCCCACGGATCCCAGCTGAGCTTTCCCTGGCAGGTGGCCAAGCACAAGAAGGTGACCAGTGCGGTGCATCAGGAGGGGGGCAAGATAGCGCTGCAGATCCTCCATGCCGGCCGCTACGCCTATCATCCGTTCAGCCTGGCGCCGAGTGCCCTCAAGGCCCCCATCTCTCCGTTCAAGCCGCGCGCCATGAGCGAGCGGCAGATCCGCGGTACCATCCGCGACTTCGCCGCCACCGCGCAACTGGCCAGAAGTGCGGGCTACGACGGGGTCGAGGTGATGGGGTCGGAAGGCTATCTTATCAACCAGTTCATCTGCGAGCGCACCAACAAGCGCACCGATGGCTGGGGCGGCAGCAGCGAAAAGCGCATGCGCTTCCCGGTGGAGATTGTCCGCGCCATCCGCGAGCGGGTCGGGCCGGATTTCATCATCATCTTCCGCCTCTCCATGCTGGATCTGGTGGAGCAGGGCTCCTCCCTTGAGGAAGTGATCGCCCTTGGCAAGGCGCTGGAACAGGTGGGGGTCACCCTCATCAATACCGGCATCGGCTGGCACGAGGCGCGCATTCCCACCATCGCCACCAGCGTGCCGCGCGGCGCCTTCAGCTGGGTGACGGCGGAGCTCAAGAAACATCTGAGTGTGCCGCTTATCACCACCAACCGCATCAACACCCCCGAGGTGGCCGAGCGCATTCTGGCGGGCGGCGAGGCGGATATGGTCTCCATGGCGCGCCCCTTCCTGGCCGACCCCGAATTTGTCATCAAGGCCGCCGAGAACCGGGCGGACGAGATCAACACCTGCATCGCCTGCAACCAGGCCTGCCTGGATCACGTGTTCAAACAGAAGCGGGCCTCCTGCCTGGTCAACCCGCGCGCCTGCTTCGAGACCGAGCTCATCTTCGGCCGGGTGCCCCAGCCCAAGAAGCTCGCGGTGGTGGGCGCAGGTCCCGCCGGGCTGGCGTTTGCCTGTTATGCTGCCGAGCGCGGCCATCAGGTGAGCCTGTTCGATCAGGCCAGCGAGATCGGCGGCCAGTTCAACTTCGCCAAGCAGATCCCGGGCAAGGAGGAGTTTCACGAAACCCTGCGCTACTTTGCCAAGCGGCTGGAGAAGTGCGGTGTCGAACTCTACCTGGGCCAGCGCCAGAGTGCCGAGAGTCTCTTGGGCGGCGGTTTTGACGAGGTGATCCTCGCCACCGGCATCCGCCCGCGCACCCCCAACATTCCGGGTATCGAGCATGCCAAGGTGATGAGCTATCTCGATGTCTTGCGGGATCACAAGCCGGTGGGCGAGAAGGTGGCGGTGATCGGTGCCGGCGGCATCGGTTTTGACGTGGCGGAATATCTGGTAGAGGGCAAGGGGGATCGCAGTCGCGATCACTGGCTCAAGGAGTGGGGCATCGACAAGCAGCTCGGCGAGCGCGGCGGCTTGATGGCCCCGGTGATCGACGCTCCCGAGCGCCAGGTCTGGCTGCTGCAGCGCAAGGAGAGCAAGGTGGGCGACGGCCTTGGCAAGACCACCGGCTGGATCCACCGCACCGTGCTCAAGAACCGCAAGGTGGAGATGCTCTCCGGCGTGCAGTACCTGCGCATCGACGACGAGGGGCTTCACATTCAGGTGGGCGAACAGCAGCAGTGCCTGCCGGTGGATCAGGTGATCATCTGCGCCGGCCAGGAGCCGCTCAAGGAGCTGCAGGCCGGTCTGCAGGCGGCGGGCAAGCCGGTACACATCATCGGCGGCGCCGACGTGGCCGCCGAGCTGGACGCCAAGCGCGCCATCCGCCAGGGGGCCGAACTGGCGGCGGTCATCTAGGCGACGGGCCGCCACGTATTGCGACAAACCCCTGATGCTCAGGGGTTTTCTTCATCCGGTGCTGTGCTAAGGTAGCGCCATCATAGCCCCTGACAAGGAACTGCCCATGGATGCCCTCCACCTGTTACTGAATCGTCACTCCTGTGGTCGTCTGGCCGAGCCCGCCCCGAGCGGCGAGGTACTCGACAATATCCTCAAGGCCGGGCTGCGGGCGCCGGATCACGGCACCTTGACCCCCTGGCAGTTCATCCTGTTCGAAGGGGAGGGGCGCGAACGGCTCGGTACCCTGCTGGCACAGGCCGCTCGCAGCCGCGGCGAGGATGAGGAGAGCATCAAGAAGTGTCAGGAGGCCCCGCTGCGCGCGCCGCTGCTGATCGCGGTGGCAACCCGCTATCAGGAGCACCCCAAGGTGCCGCGGCTGGAGCAGGAGCTCTCCGCCGGCTGCGCCCTGATGGCGATGCAGATGGCGGCCCAGGCCCAGGGCTTCAACGGCATCTGGCGCTCCGGCTGGTTCATTTTCGACGAGCAGATCAATGAAGGGTTGGGACTGGCACCGGAGGATCAGCTGGTGGGCTTCCTCTACCTTGGTACCCCCATGCTGGAGGCCCGCAAGCTGCGCGAGCTGCCGGTGAGCGAGTTCGTGCGCCGCTTCTAGTCTGCTTCATTACCGGCAAGGCCCTGACTCGTCAGGGCTTTTTTGTTTCTGGTGACAGGCTGTACTGATATTTGGAGGATTGCCAAGAGGGAGGCCGTGGCTGGCAGGGAATTTTTTAAATAGTGAGATGCCGTTCTCAATCCTGGTTTATTACGCTATGTAAAACGTTTGCGCCTCGTTAATATCCCTGTGCCAGTTTAGAAGGTGACCCCTTCTAATTTTCTGCGATGAGAGTCGCAATTCCGTAGCACCTTTTTACAGCCCAACGTCTTGATGACATTGGGCTTCATTTTTATGGGTGCTTTGCAGGTGTTGGCACTCTCAACCTCCTAGGACCGGAAAGGTCGCCTTTTTACAGGCCATCATGGTCTTGATGATATTGGGCTTCATTTTTATGGGCGCTTTTCAGGTGTCGGTACTCTCAACCTCCTAGGACCGGAAAGGTCACCTTTTTACAGGCCATCATGGTCTTGATGACATTGAGCTTCATTTTGATGGGCGCTTTGCAGGCGCTGGTTCCCTTAACTCCCTGATACCGGCAAACCCACCTTTTACGGGTGGTTTTCGGTACGTGTTGCTAGCTCACCGGCGTCTTGCCTTTGGCGGGCAGCACGCGGGCCGGGTTGCCCACCACCCGGGCGCCGGCCGGCACGTCTTTGGTGACCACGGCTCCGGCGCCCACGATGGCCTCCCGCCCTATGGTGACGCCGGGTAGCAGGATGGCGCCGCCGCCGATCCAGACCCTGTCCTCGATGGTGACCGGCAGCGCGGTTTCGACCCCCTGGATCCGTTCATCGGCGTCTAGCGCGTGGGCGGCGGTGTAGATCTGCACGTTCGGCCCGATCATTACCTCGGCGCCGATGCGAATGGGGGCGTTGTCCAGCAGGGTGGCCCCCATGTTGATGTAGCTGCGCTCGCCAAGGTGGATGTGGCGGCCATAGGTGCAGTAGAGGGGCGGGCAGATGAAGGCGCCCTGAGCCAGCTCGCCGACGATCTGCTGCAGCAGCACCAGCTGTTCATCCGCCTCGTCGCTGCGATTGAAGCGGCGGTACAGGCGTGCCGTCTCCCGGCGCAACAGATCCAGTTCCGGTGCCATGCAGTTGTAAGGCTGGCTGGCGATCATCTTGTCGTACTCGGTCATGGCGGCTCCTGTGGCTTGCCTTGGTGGCGCATGGGGTTCACATGTTAGCGGTCCGGCCGCCGGATAACCGTGATCAGCGGCCCGCTACGGGCAGCATCAGAGAGATGGCTGCTGCGGGCGGGTTGAAAACAGACGGGGCTCCCACGTGGGAGCCCCGTTGATAGTTTGGCAAGTGCCGCTTAGCCGAGTTTGCGGCCGGAGAGCCGGCACCACTCTTCCTTGACGGCGGTCGGGTCCATCTCGAACCACTGGCCGTAGATGGTCTCCAGCTCTGGCGCCTGGCTTTCCAGCACACCGGAGAGGGCCATCAGGCTGCCCGCTTTGCCGTGGCCGGCGATAAGCGGCGCCAGTTCGCGCAGCGGGCCGGCCAGGATGTTGGCGACCACTACGTCCGCTTCGACATCTTGCGGCTGATCCGCCGGCAGATAGAGCTCGATCTGATCGGCGACGCCATTGCGCATCGCGTTGTCACGGCTGGCCTGGATGGCCTGCGGATCGATGTCGATGCCGATGACTCTGGCGGCGCCCAGTTTCAGGGCGGCGATGCCGAGGATGCCGGAGCCGCAACCAAAGTCGACCACGGTTTTACCGGCCAGATCCAGCCCGTCCAGCCACTGCAGGCAGAGCGCCGTGGTGGGGTGGGTACCGGTACCGAAGGCCAGACCCGGATCCAGCATGACGTTGACCGCATCGGGGTTTGGCACGTCGCGCCAGCTCGGGCAGATCCACAGGCGCTCGCCGAACTGCATGGGATGGAAGTGATCCATCCACTCGCGCACCCAGTCCTTGTCTTCCAGCTGCTCCACCTTGTAGCCCACGTCTTCACCGAAGATCTGCTGGAAGAAGGCGATGGTGGGCGCCGGATCGGTTTCGGCGTCGAACAGCCCCATTACTTCGGTCTCGCCCCACAGCGGGGTTTCGCCCGGCATGGGTTCATAAACGGGCACATCCTTGGCATCCATAAAGGTCACCGCCTGGGCACCACGCCCCAGCAGCATGTTGCTCACCTTGTCTGCGGTCTTGGCAGTGGCGTTGATTCGAATTTGTATCCAGGGCATGGCGTCGACTCTTCATAAATGTGAAACCGCGGGATTCTATCATCATGGGCGTGTGCTGTCGTGGTTTGCCCATGCAGTGTGGTGGAGGATGGGGACTTTGCCGAGTTGGCACGGTTCGTGTATTCCTCATTGGGTGACGGGAAGCAACCTGTTCCCGCTGAATGCTTTGCTCTAGGAAAGTTCCGTCATCTTTTTCAGCCACCTTCGGGTGGCTTTTTTTTGTCTGCGGTGAGGCCGGGGGCTGTAGGCCCTATGGCAGGGTGCAATGTGGCAAGCAAGCGGGGAGGCGGGCGGGATTGGCACACTAGCTGCAAAGATACAGAGGTCCTGCATAAGGATATGTGTGTGATTGTTACCCCAACGTTCAGGTATTTAGGGCCATCCCGGCGGGATGGCCCCTTTTTTTGGCTCTTTTTATGGTGATGCTGCGTGGTGACTGTCTGTTGCCTGATGTGAGCTGTGCAGTGATGGGGCTTGTCACTGGTGAGTTCACCCCATGATGGTGCAGTTTTTACCCATAAGGGATTAGTTGCCGAACCGGCTCATGTCGATCACCAGCTTGCCCACCATGCGGCCGGCTTCCACCTCGGCATGGGCCTGAGCCAGGGTAGTCGGGGTCAGCTCGGCCACCACCTTGCTGAGGGTGGTCTTGACCACGCCCTGGTCCACCAGGGCGGCGACCAGCCCCAGGAGGTTGTGCTGCTCGATCATGTCCGGGGTCTGGAACAGGGAGCGGGTGAACATGAACTCCTGGCTGAAGGTGACGCTCTTGCTCTTGAGCAGGGAGAGGTCCCAGGGCACGCTCGATTCTGCGATGGTGCAGATATGGCCGAACGGGCTGATGAGGCTGGCCATGGCATCCCAGTGCTGCTCGGTGGCATTGGTGCAGAAGATGGCGTCCACCTGATTGATGCCGAGCGCGGTGATCTCCTCCTGCAACTGGTGATGGCTCACCACCTGGTGGGCCCCCATCTGCAGGCACCAGGCCCGGGTCTCGGGGCGGGAGGCGGTGGCGATCACCTCCATGCCGGTGAGCTGGCGGGCCAGCTGGATGGCGATGGAGCCGACCCCGCCGGCGCCGCCGATGATCAGCAGCTTGCCGCTGCTCTCGCGGGTGAGGCGCATGCGCTCGAACAGGGTCTCCCAGGCGGTGATGGCGGTGAGCGGCAGGGCGGCCGCTTCCAGGTCGCTCAGGCTGGTGGGGGCGAGGGCGGCGATGCGCTCATCCACCAGTTGGAGGGTGCTGTTGCTGCCGGGGCGGCTGATGTCGCCGGCATACCAGACCCGGTCGCCCGCCTTGAACAGGGTCACCTCGCGGCCGACGGCGATCACTTCGCCCACGGCGTCCCAGCCCAGCACTCGCGGGCTGCTCTCGACCTTGGCCTTGGGGGCGCGCACCTTGGTGTCGACCGGGTTGATGGAGGTGGCCTTGACCCTCACCAGCAGGTCGTGCGGGCCCGGTGTCGGGTCGGCCAGATTGGCTTCGATGAAGCAGTGGGGGTGATCGCTCGGCAGATAGTGGGTCAGGGCGATGGCTTTCATGGCAGTTCCTTTCAAATCGGTTGGATGGGGATTGCCAGCCATTCTAGTCTGGTTGATTATTCAGATTAAGATGGGTAATTGGTAAAGACTGTTTGAATATATGAACAATGTCGAACTGGAGCTGATGGGGCTGTTTGCCACCGTGGTGGAGCAGGGCAGTTTTACCGGCGCGGCCGAGCTGCTCGGCATGCCCAAATCCTCGGTCAGCCAGAAGATCTCGCGGCTCGAATCCCAGCTCGGGGTGCGCCTGTTGCAGCGCACTACCCGCCGGCTGAGCCTGACCCCACAGGGGGAGGTCTATGTGGAGCAGTGCCGGGCGCTGCTGGCGCTGGCCCGCAGCGCCAATCTGGCGATGGCGCGGCTGCGCGCGGCCCCGGCCGGGCGGGTGCGGATCACCGCGCCGGAGGCGACGGGTACACTGTTGCTTGGCCGGATCCTGGCCGAGTTTCGGGCCCTCTACCCCGAGGTGGTGCTGGAGCTGACCCTCTGCGATGAGCAGCTCGATCTGGTGGGGGAGGGTTACGATCTGGCGCTGCGGGCGGCGCCGCTGAAAGATTCCAGCCTGATCTGCCGGCGCATCGGTCAGGTGCCGCGCCATCTGGTGGCGGCGCCCGCCTATCTGGCGGCCCACGGCATGCCGCAACAGCTGAGCGAGCTGGGACGATACGCCTGCCTGGTGCACACGTCGCTGCCGGTGTGGCCGTTGCAGGAGGGAGGTTGGCGGCCGCAGGGGGCTTGTCTGAGCAACAGCCTGCTGGCGCTGCGGGAGCTGGCCATCAACGAGGGGGGAATTGCCCTGCTGCCCCATCACGTCTGCGAGGGGGATCTCGCGGCGGGACGCTTGCAGAAGGTGCTGCCGAGTCACCCCATTCCGGTCAACCCCTTCTACCTCATCTATCCGAGCCGGGAGCACCTGGCGCCCGCCCTGCGTAGCCTGATGGACTTTGTCGCCGAGCGGTTGCCGTTTGCCTGAGGCTACCAGCCGCTCTGGCCGGCGGACTCCTGATTGGGTTTGAGGCCGAGCGGTACCGACTGGCGCTCCGCCAGCATGCGGATCTGCCCCTCGATCAGGCTGGCGTTGGGGCCCAGCACCAGCACCAGCTGATGGTCGTTGAGCTGGATCCAGGAGAGGCAGCCCAGCCCCAGCAGGCGGGATTGATCCACCAGCGAGATGTCGCGCACCCGCAGGCTGAGGCGGGTGAGGCAGACGCTCATCGCCTGCAGGTTGTCCATGCCGCCCAGCACCTTGAGGTACTGGATCGCCAGCATCTGTGGATCGGAGGGAGCGACGCTGGCTAGGCGCGGATGCTCCGGCGCGATGGGCTTGCTCGGCAGGCTGAGGGGTGTGCGCTCCAGCAGCTGATAGAACAGCAAGGTGTAGGCGACGAAGAACAGGATGCCGACCGGAATGAGCCAGAAGCTGTGCTCGCCGGCGTGGTAGCTCAGCACCAGATCCAGCAGGCCGGCGGAGAAGTAGCTGCCCACCTTGATGCCGAGCGCGCTGCAGGTGGCGAGTGACAGGCCGGTCAGCAGGGCGTGGGCCAGAAACAGCCAGGGGGCGGTGAAGGCGAACAGGAACTCGATGGGTTCGGTGATGCCCACCAGCGCCGAGGTGAGCGCCAGGGTGAGCAGCAATCCCCCCTGCGGCAGTCGCTGCATGCGCTGGCGGTGCAGCCAGATGGCGAAGCAGGCGCCCGGCAGGCCAAACATGATGATGGGGTAGAGCCCGGCCACATAGCCTTCGTGCAGCGGCTGGGCGCTGGCCAGTGCCTGCAGGTTGCTCTCCCCCAGCCCGATGAGACTGCCCAGCACCTGATGCAGGCCGAGCGGGATCAGCAGCCGGTTCAACACGCCGTAGCAGAAGGCGCCAAACGGGGTAGTGAGCAGTTCGGAGGCGAGCAGGGTGATGCCCTGTTCCAGCAGCGGCCAGAGCAGCGCCAGGGGGAAGGCCAGCAACAGACTGGCGAGCGCCGAGGCGAGCAGGCTGGTGAAGTCACCGTTGACCAGCCGCAGCCAGTGGGGCATGGGGTGGCGCTTGAGCCAGGGGTAGACGATGGCGGTGGTCAATCCCGCCAGCAGGCCGCAGATCATGTCGCTGTGCAGGCCGGGAGCCAGGGTGCCGAGCGCCGAGCTCAGCAGCAGAAAGTTGACCGCGCCGGCCAGCGCCTGGGTACCTTCACCCTGGCGGCTCAGCCCGAAGGCGATGGCCACCGCATAGATGAGCGGCATCTGGCTGAACAGGGCGCGGCCGGTGAGGGAGAGCACCGCCAGATCCAGCACGTCCGGCTGGCCGAGCCGATAGAGCAGCGCGGCCAGCGGCAGGATGGAGACCGGCAGCAACAGGGCGTAACCGAGTCGCTGCAGGGCTTGGGTCAGGATCTGTCTGGCGTTCTGTACGGGCATAAGGGCGCAGTATTTTGTGACATGGCGCACAGTTTACCCGTAAAACACCCATTTTGGGATAGTTTCGGAACCCTTTATTAATCCATCGATGATTGCGGCTCAAACAAGCGCCGCACATGCTGGCTCGGGGCCGGGGTCAGCAGGCTGACCAGCACGAAGGCAATCAGCCCCAGCCCCAGGCTCGGCACGATGGCGTGCAGGCCGGCCGGCTTGATCTCCCACTGGCTCAGGATGGCGTAGCAGAGGATGCCGCACACCATGCTGGCCAGGGCCCCCGGGCCGTTGGCCCGCGACCAGTAGAGGCCAAGCACCAGTGGCCACAGGAACACCGCTTGCAGGCCGCCGAAGGCGAGCAGATTGAGCCAGATGATCATCTCGGGGGGCTGCAGCGCCGCCAGCAGTACCAGGGTGCCCAGGATCAGGGTGCAGAGCAGGGAGAGGCGCGGCACCCGCACCTCCAGCTTCTCCTGGCCGGCCTTCTCCGGGCTCAGGTAGTTGAGGTAGAGATCCTTCACCAGGGTGGCGGAGGCCTGGATCAGCTGGGAGTCGATGGTGGACATGATGGCCGCCATGGGCGCCGCCAGGAAGACCCCCGCCAGCCAGGGGGGCAGCACCTCCATCATCAGGGAGGGCATGATCTTGTCCGGGCTGTCCATGCCGGGCAGGATGGCGCGGCCCAGCGCGCCGGCCAGGTGCATGCCGAACATCAGCAAGGCGCTGACGATGGTACCGATGAGGATGCCGCGATGGAGCGCCTTGCTGTCGCGATAGCCGAAACAGCGCAGCGCCGAGTGGGGCAGCCCCACCACCCCGATGCAGACCAGCACCCAGAAGCTCAGCATGAAGGGCTGGGTCAGCAGGTCGCCGGCCCCCTGCGGGCTCACCAGCTTGGGATCGATCACCTTGAGCTGGTGGATGAGATTGGGCAGGCCGTCACCGGCCACCAGAATGCCCGCCAGCAGGGCGCCGGTGCCGATCAGCATGATGATCCCCTGCAGCGCATCGGTCATCACCACGGCGCGAAAGCCGCCGATCACCGTGTAGAGCAGCACGCAGCTGGCAAACAGCAGGAGCCCCTGCTGGTAGCTGAGGCCGGTGGCGGTCTCCAGCAGACGGGCGCCACCGATGAACTGCACCACCATGGTGGCGATGAAGGCGAGGATGATGGTGACCGAGCCCAGCACCACCACCGCCTTGCTCTGGTAGCGGGCCCACAGCATGTCGTTGATGGTCACCGCATTGACCCGGCGGGCGATGATGGCGAACTTCTTGCCAAGCACCCCCAGGGTGAGCCAGACGGTGGGCAGCTGGATCATCGCCAGCAGCACCCAGCCCAGCCCGATCTTGTAGGCCGCCCCCGGCCCGCCGATGAAGGAGGAGGCAGAGGTGTAGGTGGCCACCAGGGTCATGGCCAGCACCAGCCCGCCCATGCTGCGGTTGCCGATGAAGTACTCCTGCACGAAGTCGCCGCCCACCCGGTGGCGGCTGGCCCAGAAGCCGACTCCCAGCACCAGCACCAGATAGATGATGAGCGGCAGCATCAGCTCAAGATTCATGGGAAGGCTCCTTGGCATCGAGGGGAGGGGAGTCGAGGGGGATGTCCACGAACAGACGATCCACCATCAGGCCGCACAGCACGATGAACAGCAGCGGCATCAGGATGCAGCTGAGCAGGAACCAGAGCGGCATGTCCCAGCATTCGATCTCTGCGGGGATGAAATAGGCCGTGCCATACCAGGCAAGGAAGTAGAGCAGGGTCAGCAGCAGGCAGAGGGCTGCTTCCCGGCGAGCGAGCGCGAAACGATTCACCTTGGCCTCCGACAATTTTGAGGGGCGCAAGGATAACAAAAAAGGGCCATGTCGCCATGGCCCTTTTTCAACAGAGGCTCCTTGCGGAGCCGACGTTCACCGACATTGCGGTCTTCGTCAAGGATCCTTACAGACCGAGCTTCTTGTGCAGGTAGTGGATGTTGGTCCCACCGTGCTGGAAGTTTTCGTCCTTCATGATCTCTTTTTGCAGGGAGACGTTGGTCTTGATCCCTTCCACCACCAGCTCGTCCAGCGCCTGACGCATGCGGGCGATGGCGACGTCGCGGTTTTCACCGTAACAGATCAGCTTGCCGATCATGGAGTCGTAGTAGGGCGGTACCTTGTAGCCGGCGTAGATGTGGGAATCCCAACGGACGCCCAGACCGCCCGGCGCGTGGAAGCGCTGGATCAGGCCCGGAGACGGCATGAAGGTGGCCGGGTCTTCGGCGTTGATCCGGCATTCGATGGCATGGCCACGGATGCGGATGTCCTGCTGGGTGATCGACAGGGGCTGACCGGCGGCAATGCGCAGCTGCTCCTTGATCAGATCCACGCTGGTGACCAGCTCGGTGACCGGGTGCTCAACCTGGATACGGGTGTTCATCTCGATGAAATAGAACTCGCCGTTCTCGTACAGGAACTCGAAGGTGCCCGCACCGCGGTAGCCGATCTCGATACAGGCGCGCACGCAGCGCTCACCGATGAACTTGCGCATCTCTTCGGTGATGCCGGGTGCCGGCGCCTCTTCGACCACCTTCTGGTGACGACGCTGCATGGAGCAGTCGCGCTCGCCCAGGTAGAGAGCGTTGCCCTGGCCGTCTGCCAACACCTGAATCTCGATGTGGCGCGGGTTCTCCAGGTACTTCTCCATGTAGACCATGTCGTTCTTGAAGAACTGGCCTGCTTCGGATTTGGTCAGCGCGATGGCGGCAGACAGCTCGGCTTCACTGCGCACCACGCGCATGCCGCGACCACCACCGCCACCGGCGGCCTTGATGATCACCGGATAGCCAATGCGCTTGGCGATGGCGGCGTTGTGCTTGGCGTCGCTGTCGACCGGACCGTCGGAGCCCGGTACGCAGGGCACGCCCGCTTTCTTCATCGCCTCGATGGCGGAGACCTTGTCACCCATCAGGCGAATGGTCTCGGCGCGCGGGCCGATGAAGATGAAACCGGATTTCTCGACCACTTCGGCGAAGTCGGCGTTCTCGGAGAGGAAACCGTAACCCGGGTGGATGGCGACGGCACCGGTCACCTCGGCGGCGGCGATGATGGCCGGCACATTGAGGTAGGAGTCGGTACTGGCCGGCTTGCCGATACAGATGGTTTCGTCGGCCAGCAGCACATGCTTGAGCTCCCGGTCGGCGGTGGAGTGAACGGCCACTGTCTTGATCCCGAGCTCTTTGCAGGCGCGCAGGATCCGCAGGGCAATTTCACCGCGGTTGGCGATGACTACTTTGTCCAACATGGGTGGCGACTTCCCTTATTCGATGATGAACAGCGGCTCGTCGAATTCGACGGCCTGACCATTTTCAACCAGGATCGCTTTGATCACACCGGCCTTGTCAGACTCGATTTGGTTCATCATTTTCATGGCTTCGACGATGCACAGAGTATCGCCGACATTGACGTGCTGACCGACTTCCACGAACGGCTTGGCTTCCGGGCTGGAGGAGCGGTAGAAGGAGCCAACCATCGGGGAGCGCATCAGGTGACCGCTCGGGATGGCGTCGGCAGCCGGGGCAGCAGCAGCCGGTGCGGCGGCAGGAGCGGCAACCGGGGCGGCAGCTTGTTGCATGATCATCTGCGGAGCAGCGGTCACCTGACCGGAGAAGTTGCGGCTGATGCGAACGGACTCTTCACCTTCGGAGATCTCCAGTTCGGCGATGCCGGACTCTTCAACCAGTTCAATCAGCTTCTTGATTTTGCGGATATCCATTAGCATTCTCTTTCTTCTTTATCTGATCAGTGATTATCAAGCCGCGCGCAACTGGTGCACGGCCGCGGTTAAAGCGAATTGGTAGCCATCGGCCCCCAGCCCACAAATGACCCCCTTGGCGACATCAGACAGATAGGAGTGATGACGGAAGGGTTCCCTGGCATGGACGTTGGACAGGTGAACCTCGATAAAGGGGATGGCCACACCCAGCAGCGCATCGCGGATGGCGACGCTGGTGTGAGTGAAGGCGGCCGGGTTGATGATGATGAAATCCACCTGACCCATGGCCTGGTGGATGCGGCCGACCAACTCATGTTCGGCATTGGATTGCAGGTGTTCCAGTGTGACCCCGAGTTCGCCGGCGTTGTGCGTCAGATCGGCGACGATCTCATCGAGCGTCTTGCTGCCGTAGATGCCCGGTTCCCGTTTGCCCAGCAGGTTCAGGTTCGGCCCGTTGAGCAGGAGAATTCGGTGTTTTTGCGACATATTGAGTACATCCTCGATGATAATGCTGCTATCTGTCAGCCATCTTGTGGACTATCAGAAATCTAGTCATTTTCTGCGCAAATCGGTGTGCACTGGCACACAGATTTCGCAATTATATTGATTTCGTGAAAATTAGCAGCATTTTACTGGTCTAATCTCTACATCTGTCTATTTTTTGCGCTAATTGGTGCATTGTTGAAACGCTCAGTAGCAAAGACGACAAAGCCGGCTCGAGGCCGGCTTTGGAGGCAGGAACGCAGTCAGGATCAGGCTGCTTCCGACTTCTCGCGGATCAGCTTGTCCACCACGCCCGGATCCGCCAGGGTGGAGATATCCCCCAGGCTGTCGGTCTCGCCGGTGGCGATCTTGCGCAGAATTCGCCGCATGATCTTGCCGGAGCGGGTCTTGGGTAGCCCCTCGGCCCAGTGGATCACGTCCGGGGTGGCGATGGCGCCGATCTCCTTGCGAACCCACTCCTTCACCTCCTTGTGCAGCTCCCGGCTCGGCTCCTCGCCGGCGATCAGGGTGACATAGGCGTAGATGCCCTGGCCCTTGATCTCGTGCGGCACGCCCACCACCGCCGCTTCGGCGATCTTGGGATGGGAGACCAGCGCGGATTCAATCTCGGCGGTGCCCATGCGGTGACCGGAGACGTTCAGTACATCATCCACCCGTCCGGTGATCCAGTAGTAACCATCCTCGTCGCGACGGGCACCGTCGCCGGTGAAGTAGCGGCCGGGGAAGGTGGAGAAATAGGTCTGCTCGAACCGCTCGTGATCGCCGAACACGGTGCGCATCTGGCCCGGCCAGGAGTCGGTGATCACCAGGTTGCCCTCGGTGGCCCCCTCCAGCGGCTCGCCCATGTTGTCCACCAGCGCCGGCTGCACGCCGAAGAAGGGACGGGTAGCCGAGCCTGGCTTGAGATCGGTGACGCCGGGCAGCGGGCTGATCAGGATGCCGCCGGTCTCGGTCTGCCACCAGGTATCGACGATGGGGCAGCGCTCCTCGCCGATGGTGCGGTAATACCACTCCCAGGCTTCCGGGTTGATGGGCTCGCCCACCGAGCCCATGATGCGCAGGCTCGAACGGGAGGTGCCGGCGACCGCCTCGTTGCCCTTGGCCATCAGCGCGCGGATGGCGGTAGGGGCGGTATACAGAATGCTGACCTGGTGCTTGTCCACCACCTGGCTCATGCGGTTGGTGGCCGGGTAGTTGGGCACCCCTTCGAACATGATGGTGGTGGCGCCATTGGCAAGCGGCCCGTAGACCAGATAGGAGTGGCCGGTGACCCAACCCACGTCGGCGGTACACCAGTAGATGTCCTCTTCGTGGTAGTCGAAGATGTACTTGAAGGTGAGGGTGGCATAGACCAGATAGCCGCCGGTGGTGTGCAGCACCCCCTTGGGTTTGCCGGTGGAGCCGGAGGTGTAGAGGATGAAGAGCGGATCTTCGGCCCCCATCGCCTCGGGCGGGCAGTCGGCGCTGACGGTGGCGACGGCGTCGTGCCACCAGATGTCCCTGTGGTTGTGCCAGGCGATGTTGCCGCCGGTGCGCTTGAGCACGATCACCTTGTTGACCTTGGTCTCCGGGTTGGTGAGCGCTTCATCCACATTCTTCTTGAGCGGCACCGGGCGGCCGCCGCGCAGCCCTTCATCGGCGGTGATGACGATGGAAGAGCCGGAGTCGATGATGCGACCGGCCAAGGCCTCCGGCGAGAAACCGCCGAAGACGATGCTGTGCACCGCGCCGATGCGGGTACAGGCCAGCATGGCGATGGCGGCTTCCGGCACCATGGGCATGTAGAGGCAGACCACGTCGCCGCGATGCACTCCCTGCGCCTTCAAGACGTTGGCAAACTTGCACACCTCGGTGTGCAGCTCGCGGTAGGTGAGCTTGCGATCTTCGGTCGGGTTGTCCCCTTCCCAGATGATGGCGACCTTGTCGCCACGCTGGGCCAGATGACGGTCCAGACAGTTGGCTGAGACGTTGAGCAGGCCGTCTTCATACCATTTGATGGAGACGTGGCCCGGATCATAGGAGGTGTTCTTGACCTTGGTGTAGGGCTTCATCCAGTCGAGGATCTTGCCCTGCTCGCCCCAGAAGGCATCCGGATCCTGCACCGAGGCCCGGTACATGGCTTCATAGCCTGCCTTGTCCAGCAGGGCGCCGTTGCTGATGTGGGCTTTGACCGGGTAGACCTTGCTCTCGCTCATGTGTCACTCCTTTGAATACATTCTTGTAATGATTAGGTAACAACTTATACCTTTGGCGAGGGAGGGCAATTAGACTTTTGGATAGATGGCAACATCCTCTTACAGTCGAGCCGATGACAATTCATCGCTGATTGGGTAAAACGTCGTTTTAGCGACGGAGATAGTCCCATGTTGACCCTGCTATTGTGCTCCTCCCTCTGGCAGTTCGAGGCCCCGCAGGCCACCGATGAGGCCGCATTGGCCGCCCCCCATGCCAACGGCCTTGCGCTGACACCGGCACAGCCCGCTTCGCCATCCCTGCGGGACCACATCAGCGGTCAGTTGAGCGAGGCCTGGCTGGCGCGCAAGCCGTCGGTGTCCGTCACCCTCGAAGAGAAAAAATCCGCCTATCCACAGGACTCGTTGCTGGAAGAGTCACGCCGGCAGCAGGACGAAGGGTGGGATGCCAGGCTGACCTTCAACTGATTTAGCGTCACCTGCGCCGCTGGTGCGGCGCGGATCCCGGCGCACCGCTAGCACCAGGCGCCCTTGCGCGAGCCCAGCTGCTCGGCCAGATGGGGCTCGGCCAGCGGGTGGCTGAACAGATAACCCTGCCCCTCCTGGCAGTGCAGTGACTGCAGAAACTGGCGCTGGGCCTGGGTCTCAATCCCTTCGGCGGTGACCACCATGCCCAGGCTGTCGGCCAGGTTGATGATGGTGCGACACAGCTCCCGGCTGTGCTTGTCATCGGGCAGTGCCTGCACGAAGGTGCGGTCAATCTTGATGCGATCGATGGGCAGGCTCTTGAGCAGACTCAAGGATGAGAAGCCGGTGCCGAAGTCGTCGATGGCGATCTGTACCCCCAGCGCCTTCAGGCGTCTGAACAGCTGCAGGCTCTGATCGACTCGCTGGATGATGCTCTCGGTGACCTCTATCTCCAGCTTCTCTGGCGGGAAGCGGGTCTCGGCCAGGATGGCGGCGACCCGCTCCACGTAACCTGCCGAGCGCATCTCCCGCACCGACACATTGATCGACAGCCTGGGTACCGCCAGTCCGGCGGCCAGCCACGCCTGTCCCTGCCGGCAGGCGGTGCGCATCACCCATTCGCCGATCTGTTCGATAAGCCCGCACTCCTCGGCCACCGGGATGAAGCGGGTGGGCCCTATCATCCCCTCGCTGGGGTGCTGCCAGCGCAGCAGGGCCTCCAGCCCGCTCATACGGTTGCTGGCGAGCTCCGTCATGGGCTGATAGAGGACGCAGAGCTGATGCTGCTCGATGGCCTTGAAGAGTCCCTGCTCCATGCTCATTCGCTCCCGGGTCTGCTCGGTCATGTCCGGGGTATAGAACAGATAGCCGTTGCGGCCCCGGTTCTTGGCCTCGTACATGGCGCTGTCGGCGGCGCTGACCAGGGTATCCGGGCTGGTGGCGTGTTCCGGATAGAGGGCGATGCCGATGCTGGCGGAGACGGCCACCCGCTCGTGGCCGAGTTCGACCGGCTCGCGCAGGCTGGCCAGCAGTTGCTCGGCAAGTCGCTCCAGCTCCTGTGGCCGTTCAAAGAAGGGGATCAGCACCAGGAATTCATCGCCACCGAGCCGGGCGGCCACGTCGTTGTGGCGCAGGACGCGGCGGATCCGCTCGGCCAGCAGCTTGAGCAGTTCATCGCCGGCGCGATGGCCCAGGGTGTCGTTGATCAGCTTGAAGCCGTCCAGATCGATGAACAGCAGGGCCAGTTGCTGCTGGTTGAGCTGGGCTGTCTTGAGTTCCAGCTCCAGCCGCTCCTGCAGCAGGTTGCGGTTGCCGAGCTCGGTCAGGGGATCGTGATAGGCGAGGTGGTTGAGCTGCGCTTCGGCCTTGCGAATGGCGCTGATGTCGGAGAAGGCAATGACGTAGTTGGTGGTGTTGTGGCGACTGTCGTGCACGGCGCTGACATGCTGCCAGGAGGTGAAGTAGCCGCCATCCTTGCGCAGACACATCATCTCGCCATGCCAGGCGTGACTGCCGGGCAACAGGGTATGCCAGGGATAATCGATGTCGGTGTGGCGGCGCGGGTGCATGATGGCCTCCGGCGACTTGCCCACGATCTCCGCCTCTTCATATTGAGTCATGCTGGAAAAGGCCGGGTTGACCGAGATGATCTGGCGCTGGCCATCCATGATGATGATGCCTTCGGCGGCGGTCTCGAACACCACGTTGGCCTGGCGCAGCTTGTCCTCCTGGTTGCAGCGACTGGTGGCGTCGTGGATTACTCCGGTGATGCGCCGCCCCTGATGGTCGGTGGCCGCCACGTGATCGGCGTGAATGTCGACCCAGCCCCGCAACTGATCCGGCCCGAGATAGCCGAGGGTGAGGTGAATGGGGGCCGTGCCGTTGACCGCCGCCCTGAACTGCTCGCCAGAGAGCGGATCGAAGCGCTTGATGAACTGCTCCATCCCCCCCTGAAACTGGCTGGCCGAGGTGCCGAGCAGGCGCTCGACCTGGCCGTCAAACTGCAGCCTGTCCTCCGTCACATGCCACTCCCACACCCCGATCTGGCCGGCACTCATGGCCAGTTGCAGCCGCTGCTGCGCTTCGACCTGCTCGGTGACATCCCGCACTATGGTGAGGATGCGGTCGGGCACCCCCTGTTCATCCAGCATGGGGCTGTAAATCGCCTGCCAGTGGCGCTGCCGACCCTGATGGGCTGCGGTATGGCCGCTCAGGTTCAGCTCGACCCGGGGGACGCCGCTGCTGATGATCTGCTGGAACAGGGGTTCCAGCACCGGAGCCAGCGTGGGGACGATTTCGCGCAGGTATCTGCCGTAGTGCTCTTCTCGGGAGAGGCCGTTGAGATCGGCCAGGGTCTGGTTGACGCTGCGGCAGCGGAAGTGACGGTCAAACACGCCTATGCCAAACGGGGCCAGTTCGAACAGCTGCTGCAGCTCGTTCATGTTCAATTGCCCCGCCAGCGGTGGATCCGGCATGGCATTGAAAGTCTCTTCACCCATCGCGCGCTCCTGAATTGACTTCTTTGTCATTTAAGCTGCTGTCAGTATGGCATGAAGCATTCTGGAGGGAAGAGAGGGGGCGTCATTCGCCCCCTTTGTGCGGTGTTACCAGCTGAAGTGATAACTCAGGGTCAGGTTGATCATCGGTTGCCAGTCGTGCTCCTTGATGAGCCACTGCTTGGCGCCGAACTCGGTGCCAAGGCGCCACTGCTGCCAGCGCCAGCTGCGTTCCAGCGTGACTCCCCAGTCCCGCAGGCCCTCGTCTGCCCCATAGGCGGCCATGTGGGCCTGACTGCCCCGGGTCAGCCAGAGGTTGAGGGAGATCTCGGCCGGCAGCGGCAGGCTGTGCTCCATGTACCAGAGCTGGCCATAACGGCCGCTGACGTCATAGAGCTGGCCCAAGGTGAGCTGGTGATCGTCGTCCAGTTGCCAGCCGAGGCGCCAGAAGGCGCTGAAGCGGTTGCGATCGACCACCTGCATGGGGGCGACGCCGACGGCGAAGAAGCTCTTTTTGTAGAGTGGCAAGGCCAGCCCGGCGCTCTGGCCATCGGCGAAGAGCAGGCCGACCTGGGTTTCCCGCTCATAGGCGAGCCAGAACTGCATGCTGGCATCGGCGCTGACCCCCGCCTGATTGCTGCCGAGCTGCCACTGACCGCCTAGTTGCCACTGGTTGTCCGGCTCTTTGGCCGACAGGGGCAGGGTCAGGAACAGCAGCGGCAGCCAGCACTTATTTGCCATAGAGCCGCGCCCAGTCCCGGTCCTGGTGCATGCCCATCAGGTGGCAGATGATGCCGGAGCGCTGGAAGGCGTAGATGAGCAGCACGCTGGTGGCGCTGAGCGCCATGATGAGGCCGAAGTTGTTGGGCAAGATGGTGCCTTGACGGGCGGTCCACCACAGCAAGAGCGGGCCCCACAGGTGCACGAAGATGCTCTTGTGGAAGATGAAGACGGTCAGCGAGTACATGCCGATCCAGTTGAGCGGGCGCCAGCACAACCGGATGTTGCGCTGATGCAGCCAGAGCACGGCCCCGATCACCAGAAACTCCATGCCCCAGATGCCGGCGCGGCCGACCATGTCCATCGCCAGTTCGTGTTCGTTGGCGTAGATGTCGCTGAGCTCGACCGTGCTGGTCTCGCCGAACATGAGATAGACGGCCAGCGCCACCAGCGAGAGCGTCAGCACCAGGGCGTTGAGGCGATCCCGCCATTGGGGCCGCTGATGCCAGCACCAGCCATAGAGGAAGCCGAAGCAGCCGCTGGCCATGAAGAGGTCGAGGCGGGCATCCAGCTCGTAGTCGGGATGCACGTGCAGCTTCATCCAGCCGTCGATGTGACCGAGCAGATCCTGCACGCCGAGCTGATCCAGCAGCAGGCTGAGCAGGGTCAGCAGCAGCATGCCGCGAATGCCGAACCAGGCGTAGACCAGCGAGAAGAGCGCCAGCAGGCACATCCACAGCATCACCGGATAGAACGAGATGGCCTCGCCGAAGTTGGGGGCGATCACCAGCCCTTCCACATAGAGCACCAGAATGATGCTGGCGAACAGCACCAGCTTGCCGCCCAGCTGCGGTCTGAAGCTGGCCTGATCGCGGCGGCTGAGGTTGAAGGCGGCCAGCGCCAGGTAGATCTGGCTGACCCAGGGAATGAGCCAGGCCGAGACCTGGGCCGTGGTGTGATCCATGGGCAGCAGCTGGCCGGCCATCGCCTTGTGCGACAGATAGAAGCTGTCCCACAGGGCGTGTTCCCGGTTGAAGAAGTCGATGTACCAGTAGTTGAGGTAGCCGGTGTAGTGCTCGAAGACGGCCATGAAGATGACGAGCCCTCGCAACAGGTCGAGACCCGTGATGCGTGCATCCTGTGGAGGCATGCTGATGCTCCTGCATTGGTTGGAAAAGGAGCGGCACTATAACGGTTGTGGCGAAACTGAACGGGAGCTGAATGTAAGCGAATGTTACCAGCAATTGAGGGCCTGCCCTTGTGACAAGGGCGGATGGGCGGATCGGGCTGTCATGATTTGTAATAGTTTTGGCGGTTTATCAGCCTTTCTGGCGGCCGAAGGCCTGGATGCCGCGCACCAGCACCAGCAGGCCGAGCCCGTGAAACGGCAGCGCCAGGGCGAGCAGCAGCAGCCAGTGGGCCTCGCTGCCGCTGCTGTTGATGAAGTCGACCCAGGCGGCCAGCAGGGCCAGCATGCCCGCTATCTGGAAGCGGCGGCGCAGCACCACCTCCACCCCGAGATTGGCGAGGTAGAGGGTCAGCAGGATGCCGGCGAAACCTGTGAGCTGGGCGGTACCGTAGAGGACGCGGTCCGGGTTGAACAGCAGGGTCACGAGGGGGGTAAGGCCCTGATCCAGCGGGATCAGGGCCAGCAGCCAGCAGGCGATCAGCAGCAGGGCCGTCTTCATGTCGAACTCAGTCGGCGGCTGGCGCCGGTTTGACCAGGCTGAGGTAGTTGGCATCCATGGTGAGGAAGACCCCCAGCAGGCGGGCGCTGGCGCCGTAGAAGCCAAACGGATCGGCGGCGCGGCAGGCGCGCTCGAAATGCGGGAACCAGGCCAGCAGATGGCCGTGCAGCAAGGCCTCCTGCTCGCCGAGCCACTGTTCGCGCAGATCGGCGCTGGCGGCTTCGGCGGCGCGAATGATGAGATTGCCCATCAGATCCAGTTCGACCCCCAGATGATCGACCGGTTGTTGGTATTTGGCGCTGACATCGATATTGAGCCGGCTCAGCCGCGCCTGCATGCGCTCGAGCGCAGCGGCGTCCAGGTGGGCGGATTCATGGGGAGAGACGGCGTCGTTGGCCAGGAACAGCTCATGGAAGTCGCTGGCCAGCGCGTTGGCACGCTCGGGGCGCACCAGCAGGCGGGCGATGGCGTCATTGAGCTCGGCCACGGCCGGGCGCATCGGATCGAGCGTGGAGAGGCTCTTCAGGAAGCTTCGCACATCATAGCTGTCGTATTCGGCGATCTGTTCGTCGCTGAGCTGGGCGGTAAACAGGGTCGCAAACCACCAGTAAAGTTCGGCCCGACGTTCGCTAGTGGCCAGAAATTCCTGCATTTTTCCTCCGTGGATGGCAAGCGGGAAGCAGACTGAGCCCGATTCTAACGGCTTTGGCAGAAAAGTTAACCCATAGGTGACAATCCGCCGAACAAGTCGGGAAAAACGCCGCCAGAGGCGGCCTTTTCAGGGCATGTCGGCGACGGTGTCAGGCGGTGGGGCGAGTCTCAAACTGCGGCAGCCCATCGGTGATCTCGTGCCAGGGGGCCTTGGAGCCGACGAAAATGTGAAAGCCGGGCCGCTGGCTCGGCTCCGTATCGAGAATGCCGAGGCGCAGGTTCAACTTGCCGCTGCTGCGCTTCTCGCTGAACAGGCTGGAGCCGCAGTGGCGGCAGAAGGCGAGGGTGGTCTCGGGGGATTTCTGGAAGCGGCTGATGGCCTCCTCTCCTCGAGTGATGGTGACGAGCGCGCCATCCAGGCCGCCCACCGGGGCGTAATCGGCGCCGGAAAATTTGCGGCACTCGGAACAGTGGCAGTTGCCCAGGTAGTCGAAGCGGTCGGGCAGGCTCAGGGCGACGGCGCCGCACAGGCAGCTGGCGGTCAATGATGTCATCTTGCGGATCCTTGGCTGATGGGTCAGAGCTCCTCGCGATAGAGCGTCTTCTTGCAGCGGGTGCAGATATGCTGGCGCCGGAAATCGGTCTGGTGCACCAGGCCCACATCCAGTTGCTGATGGTGGCCGCAATGAATGCAGAAGATGATGTCGCCATCGATGGCTTCCGGGTGCGCTGCCAGATACTGCTCGCGGGTGGGCAGTTGATCCCACTGCGTGACAAAGGGACTCTTGCGAGTGCCGGTATAGTAGATCCAATAGAACAGCGCGAATACCGAAATAATCAGAAACAGCATCAGGTTATCCAGCATGGCTTACTCCCGTGAGGTCTGCGGTGCAAAGAGGCAAGGGGATGACGTGAGCAGCAGTTGACCGAATGCGATGAGAGGGCCCTTCTGTTGCCAGTCGCGTCGTTGTTGCGCATGCCGGGCAACCGCTGTGCCAGCTAAAGATGTTATCTGTTAGTAAATGCTATATCCATGATCTGGCTCTGGTTTTTGCAGTTAGGCCAGTCCGGGCCAGGTCATGATGCCCGAGCGGTGACAGGGGATGGCACGGCTGGCGTGGGTGTCGGGCGATGACGGTTCAGCCGATTGGGGGCCATGGTCATTGTGAATTTCGCGACACATTTTACATTTTTTAAACAAATTTTTGGGTGGTTGGACTGTCTCTTTGATCCAGCTCACGTTACAATGCGCCTGCCCACTTCACCTATCGCGCAAACGATTTTCAGGAGAGAAACGGATGTTGAAACGTGACATGACCATTGCCGGCTATGATCCAGAGCTGTGGCAGGCCATCACAGACGAGACCCGTCGTCAGGAAGAGCATATCGAGCTGATTGCGTCCGAGAACTACACCAGCCCCCGTGTCATGGAAGCCCAGGGCTCCCAGCTGACCAACAAGTACGCCGAGGGTTACCCCTCCAAGCGTTACTACGGTGGTTGCGAGTATGTGGATGTGGTTGAAACCCTGGCTATCGAGCGCGCCAAAGAGCTGTTCGGTGCCACCTACGCCAACGTGCAGCCGCACTCCGGCTCCCAGGCCAACAGCGCCGTCTACATGGCTCTGCTGCAACCGGGCGACACCGTGCTGGGCATGAACCTGGCCCACGGCGGTCACCTGACCCACGGCTCCCCGGTCAACTTCTCCGGCAAGCTGTACAACATCATCCCCTACGGCATCGACGAGTCCGGCAAGATCGACTATGACGACATGGAACGTCAGGCTGTCGAGCACAAGCCGAAGATGATGATCGGTGGCTTCTCCGCCTACTCCGGCATTGTTGACTGGGCCCGCATGCGCGAAATCGCCGACAAGGTCGGTGCCTGGCTGTTCGTCGACATGGCCCACGTGGCCGGCCTGATCGCCGCTGGTGTCTACCCGAACCCGGTGCCCCACGCCCACGTGGTCACCTCCACCACCCACAAGACCCTGGCTGGTCCGCGCGGTGGTCTGATCCTCTCCGCCGCCGACGACGAGGAGCTCTACAAGAAGCTCAACTCCGCCGTCTTCCCGGGTGGTCAGGGTGGCCCGCTGATGCACGTCATCGCCGGTAAAGCGGTGGCCTTCAAAGAGGCACTGGAGCCGGAGTTCAAGACCTATCAGGCTCAGGTCGTGAAAAACGCCAAGGCGATGGCTGCGACCTTCATCGAGCGCGGCTACAAGATCGTCTCCGGCGGTACCGACAACCACCTGATGCTGGTTGACCTGATCGGCCGTGAGCTGACCGGCAAAGAGGCCGACGCTGCGCTGGGTAAAGCCAACATCACCGTCAACAAGAACTCCGTGCCCAACGACCCGCGCTCCCCGTTCGTCACCTCCGGTGTGCGGATCGGTACCCCGGCCATCACCCGCCGTGGTTTCAAGGAAGCCGAGTCCATCCAGCTGACCAACTGGATCTGTGACGTGCTGGACAACCACGACAACGATGCCGTGCTGGCCACCGTACGTGAACAGGTGCTGGACATCTGCCGTCGTTTCCCGGTGTATGCCTGATAACGGCCTTCACCCGGTTTGAGACCAATGCCACCCACGGGTGGCATTGTTTTTTGTGGCGTTTGGCAACACAGGAGGGCCTGATGACGCTGAAGGGCGAAGAGCATAGCGGGCAAGGCAAGCTGACCATGGCCAGTGAACAGCAAGACGAGGCGCTGGAGGCTGCGCTCAGGCAGGCGATCCGCGCCCAGTACCACTTTCGCGCCAGCGAAAAGGGGCTGCTGGCCTGGGACGTGCGTCGGCTGGTGCGACTGAGCCGCGACCTGCCGGTGCAGGCGGTGGCGCTCGGCGAGATTGCCGAACTCGATCAGGTGCACTGGTACGGCCATGACGCCGCCAGTCCCACGGTGCGCAGCGTGGTGGCGCACTGCCAGTTGATGATGGCGGCCGATCTCGCCTATCCCATCCTGCTGGACAGCGCCGGCCGGGTGATGGATGGCATGCACCGGGTAGGCAAGGCGTTGCTGCTGGGCCACAGCCATATCGAGGCCCGCCGCTTTGCCGTCGATCCCGCACCCGATTATCAGGGCTGCGACCCCGATACCCTGCCTTATGATGACTGAGCCAGGGGCCGCCTGGGTGTATGCCGTCCCTTGTTTCCACGGGCTTTTACCGGTTCCGGATGGCCGTGCTACACTGGCCGGCCTAGAGCCAGCCCCCGGGGCCGGCGCCCTTTTCCGTCAACGCCGGAGGTCCGATGCATTGCCCTTTCTGTAGTGCGGTAGATACCAAGGTGATCGATTCCCGTCTGGTGGCCGAAGGCCATCAGGTGCGCCGCCGTCGCGAATGCCTGCTCTGCCACGAGCGCTTCACCACCTTCGAGATGGCCGAGCTGGTGATGCCCCGCGTCATCAAATCCAACGGCTCGCGCGAGCCATTCAACGAAGACAAGCTGCGGGCCGGCATCTTGCGGGCGCTGGAGAAGCGGCCGGTGAGCATGGAGGCCATCGAAAAGGCGGTCAACCACATCAAGTCCCGCCTGCGCGCCACCGGCGAGCGCGAAGTCGCCTCCCAGCTGGTGGGCAACCTGGTGATGGACGAGCTCAAGAGCCTGGACAAGGTGGCCTATATCCGCTTTGCCTCCGTCTATCGCAGTTTTGAAGACATTCGCGAGTTTGGTGAAGAGATCGCCAAGCTGGAGAAGTAAGCCTTTCTTCCAAACCAGGTTGCCGCGTTCGATTACGCTGCGCTAATCGAACCTACGATATTGCGTAAGCCTGGATGTGCTGTCAGAGGAGCCCAGATGTTTAGTCAAGATGATTACCAATGGATGAGCCGGGCCCTCGAACTGGCCCGCCGCGGCCGTTACACCACGGCCCCCAACCCTTGCGTCGGCGCCGTGCTGGTGAAGGCCGGCGTGGTGGTGGGAGAGGGCTGGCACCAGCGGGCCGGCGAGCCCCATGCCGAGGTCTATGCCCTGCATGCCGCCGGTGACAACGCCCGTGGCGCTACCGCCTACGTGACCCTGGAGCCCTGCTCCCATCACGGCCGCACCCCGCCCTGTGCCGAGGCGCTGATCAAGGCCGGGGTGACCCGTGTGGTGGCCGCCATGGTGGATCCCAACCCTCAGGTGGGCGGGCGCGGCCTGCGCATGCTCTCCGAGGCTGGCATCAAGACTGATTTCGGCCTTCTGGCCGCCGAGGCCGAGGCGCTCAACCCGGGCTTTTTCAAGCGGATGCGCACCGCGTTTCCGCAGGTGACGGTCAAGCTTGGCGCCAGCCTGGATGGTCGTACCGCCATGGCGAGCGGCGAGAGCCAGTGGATCACCTCCCCGGAGGCGCGTCGCGACGTGCAGCGGCTGCGGGCTCGCCACGATGCGGTGCTCTCCAGCGCCGAAACCGT
Organism: Aeromonas sp. S5(2024); assembly: GCF_041403025.1. NCBI lineage: Bacteria > Pseudomonadati > Pseudomonadota > Gammaproteobacteria > Aeromonadales > Aeromonadaceae > Aeromonas > Aeromonas sp. S5(2024). The sequence goes on from NZ_JBGLRI010000001.1 coordinate 163,341, forward strand.
GCTGGCGGATAACGCCTCCCTCACCGTGCGCTGGGACGAGCTGCCTGCCTCGGTCAAGGCCGCCTATCCCAAAGAGACCCTGCGCCAGCCGCTGCGGGTCATCGTCGATTCGCAAAACCGGCTCACCCCGGATCTGCCGCTGTTCCAGAGCGAGGGCCCGGTACTGCTGGCTCGCCACAAGGCATCCGGTGAGTGGCCCGCCTGGGTGCAGCAACTGGAAGTACCGCTGCTGGATGGCAAGCTGGATCTGGTCAGCCTGTTCATGCTGCTGGCCAAGCAGAACGTCAACTCTGTGCTGGTGGAGGCAGGACCGCGGCTGTGCGGCGCCCTGCTGGACAAGGGGCTGGTGGACGAGCTGGTGCTCTATCAGGCGCCCAAACTGATGGGGGATGAGGGGCGCGGCCTGTTCCACCTGCCGGGGCTGACCCGGCTGTTCCAGGCGCCTAAGCTCAACATCAAGGATGTGCGCATGGTGGGGCCGGATATCCGCATTACGGCCAGACTGGCCTGATTTATCAATGTTAAAGGGGGCCGTGCCGCCCCCGTCATCAGCAAGGTGATCTGCATGTTTACCGGAATTATCGAAGCGGTGGGAACCCTGGCCGAGCTGCGCCGCCAGGGTGAGGACATGGCCCTCACCGTGCACGCACCGACCCTGGACTTTGGCGACGTCAAGCTGGGCGACTCCATCGCCACCAACGGCGTCTGCCTCACCGTGATTGCGCTCGGCGACAAGAGCTATACCGCCGACGTGTCGCTGGAAACCCTCTCCCGCACCGGTTTCGCCACCGCCAGGGTGGGCGATCGGGTCAACCTCGAGAAGGCGTTGATGCCCACCTCTCGCCTTGGCGGTCACCTGGTCTCCGGCCATGTGGACGGTATCGGCGAGGTGAAGAGCAAGTCCGCCAGCGGCCGCGCCATCGAGTACTGGATCAAGGCACCGGGCGAGCTCTCCCGCTATATCGCCGAGAAGGGCTCGATCGCGGTGGACGGCATCAGCCTCACCGTCAATGCCGTACAGGGGGATCTGTTCCGGCTGACCATAGTGCCCCACACCGCCCAGGAGACCACCATCGCCCAGTGGAAACCTGGCTACAGGGTCAATCTCGAGGTGGATCAGATTGTCCGCTATCTGGAGCGCTTGATGACGGGCAAGCGCGAGGAGAGCAGCGCCTCCACCTTGACCCTGGAAAAGCTGGCCCAGTCCGGCTTCCTGTGATGGACCCTCGGCGGGAAAAACGCTTTTCTGTGATCCCGCGCCGATTGAAATGGGGCCCCCTGTGCCCCATCTAGAGCACAATAGGCAGTATCAAGCCGAGCCGACTGGCTCAATCCCCGCAGCATGTTGATGGAGTAGCCCATGGCGCTAAGCACGACCCAGGAAATCATTGCCGATATCAAGGCTGGCAAGATGGTGATCCTGATGGATGACGAAGACAGGGAGAACGAAGGGGACCTCATCATGGCCGCCTCCTGTGTCCGCCCGGAAGATATCAACTTCATGGCCCGCTACGGCCGGGGGCTCATCTGTCTGACCCTGACCCGGGATCGCTGCAAGCAGTTGGCGCTGCCGCTGATGGTCGATCGCAACAACGCCCAGTTCTCCACCGCCTTCACCGTGACCATCGAAGCGGCCGAAGGGGTAACCACCGGCATCTCCGCCGCCGACCGCGCCGTCACGGTGCAGGCGGCTGTCGCACCGAACGCCAAGGCCGCCGATCTGGTGCAGCCCGGCCACATCTTCCCGCTGATGGCGCAGGACGGTGGCGTGCTGACCCGTGCCGGCCACACCGAAGCCGGTTGCGATCTGGCCCGGCTGGCGGGTTATGAGCCGGCGTCCGTCATCGTCGAGATCCTCAACGAAGATGGCACCATGGCGCGCCGCCCCGATCTGGAGCTGTTCGCCGAGCAGCACGGTATCAAGCTCGGCACCATCGCCGACCTCATCGAATACCGCAACCAGCACGAGACCACGGTCGAGAAAGTGGCCGAGTGCAAGCTGCCCACCGAGTTTGGCGAGTTCGACCTCATCACCTTCCGCGACACCATCGACAACCAGGTGCACTTCGCCCTGAAAAAGGGTGAGGTTCAGGCCGAGCAGCCAACCCTGGTACGAGTCCATTTGCACGACGTGCTGAGCGATCTGCTGTTGACCGACCGCCACAGCGCCCGCAGTTGGCCGCTGCCCAAATCCATGGCCCGCATCGCCGATGAAGGCGGGGTGCTGGTGATCCTGGGGGCGGAAGCCCACGGCGCCGAGCTGCTGGCCCGGGTCAAGGGATTCGAGGCAGCGGACAAGGGGCTGGCACCGGAAGGGGCCAAGTGGCAGGGTACCTCGCGCCGGGTCGGCGTCGGTTCCCAGATCCTCAAGGCGCTGGGGGTCGGCAAGATGCGCCTGTTGAGCTCGCCGAAGAAGTACCATGCCCTCGGCGGTTTCGGTCTGGAAGTGGTGGAATACGTCGGCGAATAAGCCTGATGTGATGAAATGAATATGAAGCAAGGGATGACCTCGGTCATCCCTTGTTGTTTTGCCTCAGCGGCGCCGGCGCAACCAGGCCAGCGGCAGCAGCAACAGGGCTGCGAAACCGGTGGTGCCGCCACCGCCACTGCCACCACCATTGGAAGTGTTGGTGGTAGTCGTTGTCGGAGTCGTTGGCGTGACAGTGGTATCCGGGGTCTTGGTGGGCTCCTTGGTGAGGCTCATCAGGACGCTCTGAAAACGCTGGCTTGCGCCTTGGTCATTGGTGGCGGTGAGTTCAACGCTCTGCACGCGCAGGGTTCCGACTGTGTCGTTACCATCGGCGCGAAGCCGCAGGGTGCAGGTTTGACCCGCTTCCAGACGGCCGGGGCAGTCGTTGTTCATGGCGGGGGCATCGCTGTAGATGCCGCTCAGGGTGACCGCCTGGTTGCTGCGGTTGGCCAGCAGGTAGTCGGCCCAGCCACTGGTGCCTGAAGGCAGGATCAGGCCTCGGATTGTGGTCAGGGTGACGCCTTGCTGCAGCCCGGCGATCCAGTCACTGAAAGCAGGTGCGTAGGTATAGCCACCGGCGCTGCCGGTAGCGCAGGGGAAGGCCCCGTAGCTGGTCACGCCGACCAGTTTTCCACCATAAGTGAGCGGACCACCGCTGTCGCCTTTGCAGGTGTCCTGACCGGCCAGCTTGCCGGCGAAAATATGGGTCGTGGTCGGGTCACCGTACCAGTAATCCCGCTCACCCCGATAGGCGAGATCTACCGCCAGCAATTGTGGACTAGATTTGGTTGCGTCAGGATTGATGCCGCCATAGCCAATGGCGTGCAGCATAGTGGTATTCCATTGCCAAGTATCCTTGGTTGTTATATCGGCCATGACGATGGGAGCCTGCGTAACAGGAGTAGCCAGGTGCAGCAGAGCAACATCGGAAGAATATGGTGTCTCGCGATAACCCAGATTGCTCAACAGATTGACATAATATTCCGGGTGCATCAGCACCTGATCGACCTTGCTGCGGGTGTGAGGACGGCTGAGATCACTCACCCCGATGGCCACTTCCATGGGACCTGACTGGGCATTTGCTACGCAGTGCGCTGCGGTGAGTACCCACTGCTTGTCGATGAGGGTGCCACCGCAGAAATTGCTCCAATTGCCGTTGACGACTTCGCCGACGGCCACCATCCAGCTGGGGGCTGTGACGGCGCTGCCGCCGATGATGCGTTGGCTACCAGCATCGGCCTGAACAGCCAGCGGCAGCAGGCAGGCGAGTGCGACGCCGCTGCGTTTTAAATCCAACATACTGAACTCCTTGATGTTATTATTTTTACCCCGTGCCGGGGCGACGTATTATTAACAGGTCGGAGCAGTTAAGCAAAAGGTCAATAGAGGTCTCGTTGCCAGAATTGTGATGCATGTTTTTGTCCGATTCCCCTTTGTGCTAGAATGTGCGCACTTTTGACTCCGGCCCCTTTTGATTGCACAGAGACAGGATTTCCCATGAAGGTTATCGAAGGAAATATCGCCGCTCCTGAGGCGCGCGTTGCTATTGTCGTTGCCCGTTTCAACAGCTTCATCAACGAAAGCCTGGTGGACGGTGCGGTAGACGTACTGAAGCGTCAAGGTCAAGTCCAGGACAGCAACCTGACCCTGGTGCGAGTGCCGGGCGCAGTCGAAATCCCCCTGGCCATCAAGAAGCTGGCCAAGAGTGGTCAATATGACGCCATCGTGGCGCTGGGCACCGTCATCCGTGGCGGCACCTATCACTTCGATCTGGTGGCAAACGAGAACAGCAAGGGCATGGCCCAGGTAATGATGGAATATGAAATTCCGGTTGCCTTCGGCGTACTGACCACTGAAAACATTGAACAAGCCATCGAGCGTGCCGGTACCAAGGCGGGTAACAAGGGTGCAGAGGCAGCATTGAGCGCGCTCGAAATGATCAACGTCCTGAAACAGCTGGACGTGTAACGAGGAGAAATGCATTGAAACCGTCCGAGCGCCGCAAGGCCCGCCATTGTGCCACCCAGGCCATCTACCAGTGGCAGATGACCAAGGCCAACGTGGGCGACATCGAAGAGCAGTTCAAGATCGATCAGGACACCAAGGGTGTGGACCTGAACTACTTCCGCGATCTGCTGTTCGGAGTAGCCCTCCACTGCAACGAGCTGGACAAGGTCTTCGCACCTTTCCTCTCCCGTCCGCTGGAAGAAGTGGACATGGTGGACAAGGCGATCCTGCGTCTGGCGACCTATGAGCTGACCCGTCGTGATGATGTGCCGCCGCGCGTGGCCATCAACGAAGCGATCGAGCTGGCCAAATCCTTTGCTGCCGATGACAGCCACAAGTTTGTCAACGGTGTACTGGACAAGGTGATCAAGTCGCTGAACAAGCGTTGATCCTGCTGTCCGTCAACAGCATCTAAGAGAGGAGCCAGCTTATTGCTGGCTTTTTACTGTATGGGTGAATTCGAGCTGATTGATAAGTACTTCAAGGTCCCCCACGCCCGCAAGGACGTGGTGATGGGCCCTGGAGATGATTGTGCCCTGCTGACCCTGCCCCCCGACACCCAGCTGGCGGTGAGCACGGATACCTTGGTGAGCGGCGTCCACTTCTTTCCCGACATGGATCCGGTGGATCTCGGCTACAAGGCGCTGGCGGTCAATCTCTCCGATCTGGCCGCCATGGGCGCCGAGCCGCGCTGGGTGTCGCTGGCGCTGACCCTGCCCACCATCAACGAGGCCTGGGTGGCCGGCTTTGCGGAAGGGTTCCTGGAGCTTGCCGAATATTACAACGTGGCGCTGGTGGGCGGCGACATGACCCGCGGCCCGCTCTCCATTACGGTATCGGTGAAAGGGTCGGTGCCGGCTGGCCGTGCCCTGCTGCGCAGCGGCGCCAAGGCCGGGGACGGGGTCTATGTGACCGGCACCCTGGGCGATGCCGCCCTGGCGCTCTCCCATCTGCTGGCCAAGCGAACCCTCAACGAGAACCAGCTAGCGGCCGTGCTGCCGCGCCTCGACCATCCCCATCCCCGCATTCTGGCCGGACAGGCCCTGCGCGGGCTGGCCGGCAGCGCACTGGATCTCTCCGACGGGTTGGCCTCGGATCTCGGCCATATCCTCAAGGCCTCCGGCGTGCGGGCCCAGATCGATCTCGATCTGCTGCCGCTCTCGCCGGTGCTGCAGGATGCGGTGAGCGAACAGGATGCCTGGCAGCTGGCACTGGCCGGTGGCGATGACTATGAGCTCTGCTTCACCGTGCCGGAGGAACATCGCGGCGCGCTGGACACGGCGCTGGCCAATTGCGGCGTCAAGTTTACCCGCATCGGCCGCATCGTTGCCGGCGAGCCGGGCATCGACTATCTGCGGGGCGAACAAACGGTGGCGCTGGAGCTGAAAGGGTGGGACCACTTCGCATGAGCCTGTTCACGATAAAGCCCGAGTTGAAGCGGCTGAACCTGAAGCATCCGCTGCACTTTCTGGCGGTGGGCTTTGGTTCCGGCCTCTCGCCCAAGGCGCCGGGTACCATGGGGACGCTCGCCGCCATCCCCCTTTACCTGCTGGTGAGCGGTCTGTCGACGCCCTGGTTCATCGCACTGCTGATAGTGGGCTTCGTGGCGGGTATTCGCATCTGCCAGAGCGCCACCGATACCATCGGCATGCCGGATCACGGCGCCATCGTCTGGGACGAGGTGATCGGTTTTGGGGTCACCATGATAGCGGCCCCGGCCGGCTGGGAGTGGGTAGTGGCCGGCTTCGTGCTGTTCCGGTTGTTCGACATCCTCAAGCCCTGGCCCATCTCCTGGTTCGACCGCCGCATCCATGGCGGCCTCGGCATCATGCTGGACGATCTCATCGCCGGCCTGTTCGCCCTGTTTTGTATGCAATCACTGGCATACTGGCTGGGTTGAGGGTCACAGCAAGGGGGAGTACCATGCTGGCATCCCCCTATATATCTCTGTTTAGTTTTCATTCATCGGCATATGCTGCCGTTAAAAAATCATTTCACATAAATATTCACTACTCATTCGAAGCTTAAGACTATTGTGTCGATAGTGAATATTCCCGCCTGTTACGCCATTGTTGAAAGTAAAAGCACTAGTAAGGCATTTTGTCGGTCATATAGTCTGTATATGTGATAGGAGTCATGATTTATGACTACTGACTTGGCTGCTAACTGAGCAAAGTATTGCGAAATTGTATAACCCGATCATTTACACTCGCCGTCAAACCGTCTAAGTTACTCGCGGGTTATTCCAAAAAAATGCAAAAAACCCGCCCGGATCGCTGGTTTCGTTGTCTCATGGATTGAGCGTTTTGCAGTCATATCAAGCACTCAAGATCACCCCAAGGCACGACCGGCATCTGCGGCCGATTTACGGACGAATTATTTGGGACGGATGTCCCCCGCAGAGGTAAACATGTCCTTGCTCGAAGTGAAAAACTTGCGGATCGAGTACCCCTCCCGCTACGGGGTGCTGGCCGCAGTGAAGGATCTCTCTTTTTCCGTTGAAAAGGGGGAGATAGTCGGTGTGGTAGGCGAATCCGGTGCCGGCAAGTCCACCATAGGCAACGCCGTCATCGACCTGCTGAGCCCCCCTGGCCGTATCGCCCGTGGCGACATCTATCTCAATGGCGAACTCATCTCCGGCAAGAGCCAGAACGAGATGCGGGCCATTCGAGGGTCGCGTATCGGCTTCATCTTCCAGGACCCCATGACCTCCCTCAACCCGCTGTTCACCGTCGAACGGCAGCTGGTTGAAACCATTCTGGCCAATACCGATCTCACCCGTGAGGCGGCGTTCGCCAAGGCGCTTTCCCTGATGGCGGCGGTGGGGATCCCGCAGCCTGAGCTGCGCATCAAGCAGTACCCCCATCAGTTCTCCGGCGGCATGCGCCAGCGGGTGGTGATTGCCATCGCCCTCTCCGGCGATCCCGAGCTCATCATCGCCGACGAGCCGACCACGGCGCTGGACGTCTCCATCCAGGATCAGATCCTTCAGCTCATCCGCAACCTCTGCAAAGAGCGGCAGGTGGGCTGCATGCTGGTGACTCATGACATGGGCGTGGTGTCCAACGTCACCGACAAGGTGGCGGTCATGTATCGCGGCGATCTGGTGGAGTTCGGTACCACCGAACAGGTGCTGGGTCGCCCCAACCACCCCTATACCCGCAGCCTCATCTCGGCGGTGCCCCGCTCGGATGTGAAGCTGGTGCGCTTCCCGCTGGTCTCCTATATCGAGGACGCCGGTGCGGCGGACACCAGCATCGATCTCAAGACCCACTGGCTCGGCCAGAGTCAGGACGAGCGCGCCTATGAAGGTGCGCTGCTGCGGGTGGAGAACGTGGATCTGAAGTTCGTCACCAAGGATTCCCTGTTCCCGAGCCGCCGTCAGTACGTGCGGGCCTGCAACAACATCAGCTTCGAGATCTTCGAGGGTGAAACCTTCGGCCTGGTGGGGGAGTCTGGCTCCGGCAAGTCGACCATCGCCCGTGCCATCACCGGCCTCTATCCGCCTGATACCGGCAAGATCTTCTTCGAGGGGATCGATCTGACCGCGCTCAAGGGCGAGCATGAGCGCCGCCCGCTGCGTCGCCAGATGCAGATGGTGTTCCAGAACCCCTACTCCTCGATGAACCCGCGCATGAAGGTGCGCGACATCATCGCAGAGCCGATCCGCTTTCATAAGCTGGCCGGCAGCGAGAGCCAGATCGAGGGGATCGTGGGGGATCTGCTGGATCACGTCGGCCTTGGCCGTGGTGCCGGGGTCAAGTATCCCCACGAATTCTCCGGCGGCCAGCGTCAGCGCATCTCCATTGCCCGCGCCCTGGCGACCCGGCCACGCTTCCTCATCTGCGACGAGCCCACCTCGGCGCTGGATGTCTCGGTGCAGGCCCAGATCCTCAACCTGCTCAAGGATCTGCAGCAGGAGCTTGGCCTCACCATGCTGTTCATCAGTCACGATCTGCCGGTGATCCGTCAGATGTGCGATCGCATCGGGGTGATGCAGCACGGTCATCTGGTGGAAGTGGCGGAGACCGAGAAACTCTTTACCAATGCCGAGCATGAGTACAGCCGCAAGCTGATCTCCCTCATGCCGGAGTTCAAGGGAATGTCCCGTGAGGGGCTGGAAATCGCAAGCTAGGAAAGGGGCGGCCCGCCGCTCTGCTTGTCAAAAAAAGTGTCAATAAAAAGCCAAAAGCATGGAGAAAGACATGAAGAAAGGATTATCCAAGATTGCCCTGGCGCTGTTTGCCGCCGGTTTCGCTTTTAACGTTTCCGCCGTCGACATCAAGGTTGCCGTCGCCTCCGACGCCACCTCGCTGGACCCGCAGGAGCAGCTCTCCGGTCAGACCCTGGAGATGTCCCACCTGGTGTTCGATCCGCTGATGCGTTACACCCAGGACCTGAAATTCGAGCCGCGTCTGGCCGAGAAGTATGAGCGCATCGACGACAAGACCGTGCGCTTCTTCCTGCGCAAGGGCGTCAAGTTCCACTCCGGCAACGACTTCACCGCCGACGACGTGGTGTGGACCGTCAACCGTCTGAAGTCCTCCGTCGACTTCAAGGCCATCTTCGATCCCATCGCCGAAGTGAAGAAGGTCGATGAGTACACCGTCGATCTCGTCACCGCCAAGCCGTTCCCGCTGGTGCTGCAGACCGTCACCTACATCTTCCCGATGGACTCCAAGTTCTATACCGGCAAGACCGAGGCGGGCAAAGACAAGGCCGAGATCGTCAAAAACGGCGATTCCTACGCCTCCACCCACGTCTCCGGTACCGGCCCGTTCAGCGTCAAGTTCCGCGAGCAGGGCGTCAAGCTGGAGTACACCCGCAACGCCAACTACTGGGACAAGGCCTCCAAGGGCAACGTCGACAACCTGACCGTGGTGCCCATCAAGGAAGACGCCACCCGCGTGGCGGCCCTGCTGGGTGGCGACGTGGACGTGATCTACCCGGTTGCGCCAAACGATCTGGAGCGCGTGAAGAACGGCAAGGACACCCAGCTGGTGACCCTGTCCGGTACCCGCGCCATTATCATCGAGCTGAACCAGAACACCAACCCGGCGCTGAAAGACAAGCGCGTGCGTCAGGCGATCAACTACGCCATCAACCAGGTGGGCATCGTCGAGAAGATCAACAAAGGTTTCGGTACCCCTGCCGGCCAGCTGAGCCCGAAAGGCTATGCCGGTCACAACGAGGCGCTCAAGCCCCAGTATGATCTGGCCAAGGCCAAGCAGCTGATGAAGGAAGCCGGCTATGAGCAGGGCTTCAAGATGAGCTTCATCTCCCCGGCTGCCCGTTACGTCAACGACGTCAAGATTGCCCAGGCCGTCTCCGCCATGCTGGCCAAGATCAACATCAAGGTGGATCTGAAGACCATGCCGGTGGCCCAGTACTGGCCTGAGTTTGACAAGTGCGCCGCGGACATGCAGCTGATCGGCTGGCACTCCGACACCGAAGACAGTGCGAACTTCTTCGAGTTCCTGACCTTCACCAAGGATGCCAAGACCGGCATGGGTCAGTACAACTGCGCCGGTTATGCCAACGCCGAGGCTGACAAGCTGGTCGAGCAGGCCAACGCCGAGACCGATCCGGCCAAGCGTGCCGAGATGCTGAAGAAGGTCGAAGCCATGCTGATCGACGACGCTGCCTACGTGCCGCTGCACTGGGAAGATCTGGCCTACGGCGCCAAGAAGAACGCCGACATCAAGCCGGTGGTCAACGTGATGAACTTCCCTTACTTCGGCGACCTGGTGGTCGGCAAGTAAGCGAAGGTTGCAAGGAAGGACGGGGCGGGGTGGTCAGCCGGCCACCCCGCCTGCTAACAGAAGCCTGTGCCATGACACAGGCCACGTAGAAGGACAAGCATGTTTACATTCCTGCTGAAACGGTTCTATCAGGCCGTGATAGTGATGTTCGTCATCAGCCTGGTCGCCTTCTCCATCCAGGACAACCTGGGGGATCCGTTGCGCGAGCTGGTGGGACAATCCGTCTCCGAAGCCCAGCGCCACGAATTGCGCGAGAAGATGGGCCTCAACGATCCTTTCCTCGTCAAATACAGCCGCTTCTTGAAGAACGCGGTACACGGGGATCTGGGTACTTCCTACTTCTTCAAGCGACCAGCCCTCGAGGTTATCCTCGACAAGCTGGTGGCTACTCTTGAGCTGGTGTTTGGCGCTGCGCTGATCATCGTGGTGGTCTCCATTCCGCTTGGGGTCTACTCGGCGATCCGCCCGCACAGCATACCGACCAAGATCATCATGGCGGGGAGCAGCATCGGCATCTCGATCCCGGTGTTCCTGACCGCCATCATGCTGATGTACCTCTTCTCCATCCAGCTGGGCTGGCTGCCGGCCTATGGCCGCGGCGAGACCTACAACCTGCTGGGCTGGGAGTCGGGCTTCTTCACCTGGGACGGCATCAAGCATTTGATCCTGCCCTGCGTGGCGCTCTCCTCCATCATGCTGCCGCTGTTCATCCGGCTGGTGCGCTCCGAGATGCTGGAGCAGCTCTCCTCCGAGTACGTCAAGTTCGCCCGTGCCAAGGGGCTGGACAACAACAAGGTCTACTACAGCCACGCCCTCAAGAACACCATGCTGCCGGTCATTACCGTCGGTGGTGTGCAGATCGGTACCATGGTGGCCTACACCATCCTGACCGAGAGCGTGTTCCAGTGGCCAGGGACCGGTTTCCTGTTCCTTGAGGCGATCCACCGGGTCGATACGCCCCTCATCACCGCCTACGTCATCTTCGTCGGGCTCATTTTCGTGGTGACCAACACCCTGGTCGACCTGCTTTACGGGTTGATCAACCCGACCGTCAACCTGACCGCCAAGGGGTAACAGATGACTAATGCTGTGACTGCAAGCCCAAGCCGTTGGGCACGCTTTAAAAATTCCGACATCGTCTACTACTTCCTGCGGGACAAGGTAGCCATGTTCAGCTTTGCGGTGTTCGTGGTGTTCGTACTGGCGGCGCTGCTGGCACCCTGGCTGGCCCCGTACAACGTCTATGACCAGACCAGCTTCGATCTGATGGATGCCGAATTGCCCCCCTCCTGGCTGGAAGGGGGAGAAGAGCGCTTCTGGCTCGGTACCGACAACCAGGGCCGCGATATCTGGAGCACCATCCTCTATGGCGCCCGCATCTCGCTGACCATAGGTCTGTTCGCGGTGGCGCTGCAGCTGGTGCTCGGCATCGTCATCGGGCTGATGGCCGGTTACTTCGGTGGCCGCATCGACAGCCTGCTGATGCGCTTTGCCGACGTGCAGCTGTCGTTCTCCACCATGATGGTGGCGATCATCATCTCCGCCATCTTCCAGGCGACGTTTGGTTCCGAGTTCTACTCGAAGTTCGCCATCCTGATGCTGGTGGTGATCATCGGTATCGCCGAGTGGCCGCAGTACGCCCGAACCGTGCGCGCCTCGGTGCTGGCGGAGAAGAAGAAGGAGTATGTGGAAGCGGCCAAGGTGATGGGCTTTCGCGCCCCGCGCATCATGTTCCGCCACATTCTGCCCAACTGCCTGTCGCCGATCCTGGTCATCTCCACGGTGCAGGTGGCCAACGCCATCATGAGCGAGGCAGCCCTCTCCTTCCTCGGTCTGGGGATGCCGGTGGATCAGCCGTCGCTGGGCTCGCTCATCAGCGTGGGCTTCAACTACATCTTCTCCGGTTCCTGGTGGATCACCGCCTTCCCGGGCATCTGCCTGGTGGTGCTGGTGCTGGTCATCAACCTGTTGGGTGACTGGCTGCGGGATGTGTTCAATCCCAAGCTCTACAAGGGCTGATGGTCACAGATAAACCAACGAGACAGACAAACAAAAAGGGCGCCATAACGGCGCCCTTTTGCTGTGTGCTGAGGAGGTCAAGCCTGCAGCCACTGCTCGATGCTGCGCTGGATACCGGCGCCATCGAGCCCCAGCAGAGCGTAAATCTCCTCCTGGGTACCCTGTTCGACGAAGCGATCCGGCAGGCCGAGGTTGAGCACCGGCTTGCACTGTTTGCTGCGCATCAGCAACTCGTTCACCGCAGAGCCCGCGCCGCCCATGATGGCGTTGTCCTCGAGGGTGACAAACTGATCGTGAGTCGCGGCCAGGGAGAGCACCAGGGCCTCGTCCATCGGTTTGACGAAGCGCATATCCACCAGGGTGGCATCGAGCGCCTCGGCTGCCGCTTTGGCCTGTTGCAGCAGGGTGCCGAATGCCAGGATGGCGGTGCCCTTGCCTTGACGCACAATGCGGCCCTTGCCGAGCGCCAGCGCCTGCATCTCGCTCTCGACCTGGATGCCGGTGCCGCTGCCGCGGGGGTAGCGTACCGCCGCCGGCCCGTTGCACTGGTAGCCGGTGTAGAGCATCTGACGGCATTCGTTCTCGTCGGACGGGGTCATGATCACCATGTTGGGCACGGTGCGCAGGAAGCTGATGTCGAACGCCCCCTGATGGGTGGGGCCGTCGGCCCCCACCAGACCGGCCCGGTCGATGGCGAACAGCACCGGCAGCTCTTGCAGCGCCACATCGTGGATCAGCTGGTCGTAGGCCCGCTGCAGGAAGCTCGAGTAGATGGCGACCACCGGCTTCTGGTCGGCGATGGCGAGACCGGCGGCGAAGGTGACTGCGTGCTGCTCGGCGATGGCCACGTCGAAGTAGCGATCCGGATACTGCTGGCTGAACTTCACCAGGCCGGAGCCTTCGCGCATGGCCGGGGTGATGCCGACCAGCCGCTCATCCTTGGCCGCCATGTCGCACAGCCACTGGCCGAAGATGGCGGAGAAGCTCGGCTTGCCGCCGCTCGCCTTGGGCAGGGTGCACTCGTCCGGGTTGAACTTGGGCACGCCGTGATAACCGATGGGGTCCTTCTCGGCGGGCTCGTAGCCCTTGCCCTTCTTGGTCTTGACGTGCAGCAGCTGCGGCCCCTTGAGGTTGCGCATGTTGCGCAGGGTCTCGACCAGGGCGTTGATGTCGTGGCCGTCGATGGGACCGATGTAGTTGAAGCCGAACTCCTCGAACAGGGTGCCGGGCACCACCATTCCTTTGAGGTGCTCCTCGGCCCGCTTGGCCAGCTCCTTGACCGGCGGCAGACCGGCCAGCACCTTCTTGCCACCCTCGCGGATGGTGGTGTAGAGCTTGCCAGACATGATGCGGGCCAGGTGGTTGTTGAGCGCCCCGACATTTTCGGAGATGGACATCTCGTTGTCGTTGAGCACCACCAGCATGTCCTGGTGGACATCGCCGGCGTGATTGAGCGCCTCGAACGCCATGCCGGCGGTGATGGCGCCATCGCCGATCACCGCCACCACCTTGCGGCCAAGCCCTTCGCTCTCGGCCGCCACGGCCATGCCGAGCGCCGCCCCGATGGAGGTGCTGGAGTGGCCGACCGAGAGCACGTCATATTCGCTCTCGCCACGCCAGGGGAAGGGGTGCAGACCGTCTTTCTGGCGGATGCTCTGCATCCGATCGCGGCGACCGGTGAGGATCTTGTGGGGATAAGCCTGGTGGCCCACGTCCCACACCAGCCGATCGAACGGGGTGTTGTAGACGTAGTGCAGCGCCACCGTCAGTTCGACGGTGCCGAGCCCGGAGGCAAGATGGCCACTGGAGCGACTCACCGAACGCAGCAGATATTCACGCAGTTCGTTGCACAGCACGGGCAGTCGCTCGAAGGGCAGGGATCGCAACTCGACCGGCGTATCCGCGAGGGCCAGGTTGGGGAAATTGCTTATATCAACGCTCATATTGTTACTGTTATCCAGCGTTTAGTGGGTTCGCTCGATGATGTAATCGGCAAACGCTTCCAGAATGTCGGTATTGTAGGGCAAAGATTGCAAGGCTGTTAAGGCTTTACCATGCAGTTCGCGAGCCAGCTCACGGGCATTGTCGAGCCCCAGCAGCGCCGGATAGGTACTCTTTTCCAGCGCCAGATCGGAACCTTGTCGCTTGCCGAGGGTGGCGGTGTCGCCCGTGATGTCGAGGATGTCATCCTGCACCTGGAAGGCGAGACCGATGGCGGCGGCATAGGTTTGCAGCGCGCTCAGGGTGGTTTCATCCACGTCCGCCTTGCACAGGGCGCCAAGCGCCACGGCGCACTCGATGAGAGCCCCGGTCTTGTGGCGGTGTACCTGTTCCAGTTCGGCGAGGGAAATCTGGCGCCCTTCCGCCTGCAGATCCAGCGCCTGGCCGCCGCACATGCCGAGATAACCCGAGGCGCGGGCCAGCCGGCTCAGCATCCGTACCCGGTTGGCCAGCAGTGAGTCCGGCATCGGGTGATCGGCCAGAATGGTGAAGGCCAGGGTCTGCAGGGCGTCGCCGGCCAAAATGGCGGTGCCTTCATCGAATGCCTTGTGCACCGTCGGCTGACCGCGACGCAGATCGTCGTTGTCCATGGCGGGCAGGTCGTCGTGCAGCAGGGAGTAGGCGTGGATGCACTCCACCGCGGCGGCCGGGCCGTCCAGCAGTTCGTTCTTTACGCCCAGCATCTCGCCGACGGCGTAGACCAGGAAGGGGCGCACCCGCTTGCCGCCCAGCAGCAGGCCGTAGCGCATGGCATCGCGCAGGCGCGGCGCCATGGCGGGCAAGGATTCAAGTTGTGCAGACAGACAGTCGTCAATACGTTGCCGGTGCAGGCGGGAAAAATCGTCCAGCGTCACTCACTCCTCTCCTTGCTCTGGCTGGAAGGGGACGGCTTGCTCGCTGCCATCGGCCTGAGTCAGCAGGATCTGGATCTTCTGCTCGGCCTGCTCCAGCTTCTGCTGGCCGGCCCGCACCAGATGAATGCCCTGCTCAAACTGCTTGAGGGCCTCTTCCAGCGGCAGGGAGCCCTGTTCCAGTTGATGAACTATGGTTTCCAGCTCTTCCAGAGTGGCATCAAAACTCAGGCGGTCGATTTTTTTACTGGCCATGTCCATCCTCGGGGATTGAAAAAAACGGCTTATCTTAACATCGACGACGGGCAGGGGGGAGGCAGAAAAATGCCGTCGGCTTAAACTCTCGGAAAAGTGGCCGATAATAAGCCATCTTCCGAACGGGGAAAATTGTGGCAACCCTTGCCGCTGATGAGCCAATAGCAGAAAATTCAACAAACTGCAGATACAACAAATTTCAGCTGACAGGAGTAGGGATGTGGATTTAGGCAGTCTGATAGGCATAGTGCTGGGGTTCGGGGTGGTGGTGTACGGCATGCTGCTGGGTGGCCCCATGAGCATGTATGTGGATATGCCCTCGGTCTATATCACCATTTTGGGTTCTCTGTTCATCTGCATGATGAAGTTCAACCTCGGCCAGTTTCTGATGGCGTTCAAGGTGGCTGGCAAGGCCTTCATGTACAAGGGGGACAAGCTCGATGACCTGATTGCCAAGGCGGTGGAGCTGGCGGACGCGGCCCGCAAGGGGGGCTTCCTGGCCCTGGAGGCGGCGGAGATCCCCAATACCTTCATGAAGAAGGGCATCGACATGCTGGTGGATGGCCATGACGCCGACGTGGTACGGGCTGTGATGGAGAAGGACATCGAGCTGACCTCGGAGCGCCACGTCATCGCCGTCAAGGTGTTCCGCTCCCTGGGGGATCTTGGCCCCGCCATGGGGATGATAGGTACTCTGGTTGGGCTGGTGGCCATGCTGGCCAACATGAGCGATCCCAAGTCCATCGGCCCGGCCATGGCGGTGGCCTTGCTCACCACCCTGTACGGGGCGATCGAGGCCAACATGATCGCCATCCCCATCGCCGACAAGCTGGAGCTGCGCAGCGGTGAGGAGCAGTTGAGCCGTACCCTGATCCTCGACGCCATCATGGGGATTCAGGACGGCCAGAACCCGCGGGTGATCCAGGCCATGCTGCAGAACTACCTGAATCAGTCCAAACGCAACAACGGGACCGAATAGGAGCACGCATGGCAAAGTGCAAATGCCCACCTCCCGGTCTGCCCGGCTACATGGGAACCTTCGCCGACCTGATGTCGCTGTTGATGTGCTTTTTCGTGCTGCTGCTCTCGTTTGCCGAGATGGACGTGCAGAAGTTCAAGCAGATTGCCGGCTCCATGGAGAAGGCGTTCGGGGTGCAGAACATTCTCGAGGTGAAGGACATCCCCAAGGGAACCTCCGTCATCGCCCAGGAGTTCAGGCCGGGTCGCCCGGAGCCCACCCCCATCGATACCATCATGCAGCAGACCATGGACATGACCCAGACCAAGCTGGATTTCCAGCCCGGCGATGCCGATCAGGCCGGCGGTCATGACAAGAGCGAAGAGAAGCTGGTGGGGGGCGACACCCAGCAGGAGGCGCAGAAACAACAGCAGCAGGAGCAGTCCAACGCGCTGGCCAAGGCGCTGGCGGATCAGATGAAGGCGCAGATCCAGGATGGCGCCATCGAAGTGGAGGCGCTGGGTCAGCAGATCATCATCCGAATCCGGGAAAAAGCGGCCTTCCCGGCGGGATCCGCCTTCCTGCAGCCCCAGTTCTGGCCGGTGGTGCGCAAGGTGGCAGCCCTGCTCAAGGATGTGCCCGGCGAGATCACCATTTCGGGTCACACCGATGATGCAGCCACCGAGGATGAGCTGTTCCAGTCCAACTGGGAGCTCTCCTCCCAGCGGGCGGTGGCGGTAGCCCACCAGATGATCAAGGTGCCGGGCTTCGATGGCGGGCGGCTGGTGGTACAAGGCATGGCCGATTCCCAGCCGCTGGTGCCCAACACCAGCCCGGAAAACCGGCGCATGAACCGGCGGGTGGAGATCTCCATCATGCAGGGCAAACCGACGGTGTCAGCCCCGATCAGCGCGCAGGAGCAGAAATAGTTCCGGCAAATTCTGATGAGAAAGCGCGATCCCGCTCGCAGGGACTGACATGGATTTTGTGCCGGCTTCATATTAAGATGCCTCATCCGAACCGACAGCTGCGGCTCTCTCTGATAGCCGCAGCTTCTCTTTTCAAGCAACCCAGGTTTCGACTATGAATCATACTCCGATGACTGTTCGCGGCGCTGAAAAGCTGCGTGAAGAGCTCGAATATCTCAAGACCGAGCTGCGTCCGCAGATTATCGAAGCGATTGCAGATGCCCGTGAACATGGTGATCTGAAAGAAAACGCCGAATACCATGCTGCCCGCGAGCAGCAAGGCTTCTGTGAAGGCCGTATCCAGGAAATCGAGAGCAAGCTCTCCAACGCCCAGGTGATCGACATCACCAAGATGACCAACAATGGCCGCGTCATCTTCGGGGCAACCGTGACTCTGCTCAAGAGCGAGACGGAAGAAGAGGTGGTCTACCGTATCGTGGGCGACGACGAGGCGGACATCAAACAGAACATGATCTCCGTGAATTCCCCCATCGCCCGTGCCCTGATCGGCAAGGAAGTGGACGATGTGGCTATCGTCAAGACGCCGGCAGGCGATGTGGAGTACGAGATCCTGGAAGTTGCCTACCTCTGAGGTAGGTTGATGCCAGAACAGGGGAGCCCCGGCTCCCCTGTTTGTATTTAGCGGGGCTGGTAAGCCTGGGTGAAGGCGTCCTGATGACGCTGAAACATCCAGTTGCGCAGCAGTTCAAGGTCCGGTTTGGCCATCTGGAAATGCAGTGCCCAGCCCTGGATGCCGTTGCGGCGATGAATGTGTCTGACCAGCTCTGCGCTGAGCGGCAGGGGGGTGAGATCCTCAATGATCAGGCTGCCCGTCAAGGTTGCGCCGACGGCCAGTCCGGGCGGCAGGCCCTCGACGACCAGACCATCGAGCGACAGGCTGTGCACCAGATAGTCATGCCCACCCATCCTGAAGCTGGCCTGCTCGTCCAGCCGCCAGGTGCGTGGATGGGGATAACCCAGCTCCTTGATGACGGGGGCGGCGATGCGTGGCTCGACGAAGCCATCATCCCCTTGAGTGAAGCGCAGCGGAAAACGGAGCTGATGCCCGGCAAAACGGGCTTCCAGCACCAGCTGGTCGGCGCGTTGCAGCAGGCCTAGCAGGGGAGTGGCGAGATAACCGCTCAGGGATTGACCGGCGGCCGTCTCCTGATCGCTTCCCAAGTCCCGTAGCATGGCCAGTTCATCTTCGGTGAGAATCTGATGGTGATCCATAGCGGGTATCCACGAGTATTCATCGCAGGTTAAGGGCCTGGCGACTACTTTGGCAAGCGACTTGGGAAGAGGGGAAATGAAGGAAAGAGCGATGCTCTTTCCTGTTACTTGCGGGGCAGTTGGATTTTCGGCTCGTTGGCCTGACGATAGATGGTCAGCACGTGGCCGATGCTCTGTACTTTCACCGCGCCGGTTTCACGGACGATGGCATCCATAACCAGCTGTTTCATCTCACGATCTTCAGACGCAACCTTAACCTTGATCAGCTCGTGGTGGTTGAGCGCCAGATCGATCTCGGCCAGCACACCTTCGGTCAGACCGTGTTGTCCCAGCAGGACGACCGGCTTCAGACTGTGGGCAAGGCCCTTGAGGTACTGTTTCTGTTTATTGTTGAGAATCATGGCAATTTCTTCATAAGTCAGGGTTGAAAGGGGCGTATTCTACCCCCACTTAGCCCTTAATACTAATAACCCTTGTGGTTTTTTAAAGTCGACGATCATGACCCAGAAAAAACATTCCCCCAGTTCAACCCGCTGGTTAAAAGAGCATTTTGACGATCAATACGTCAAAAAAGCCCAGAAGTTGGGACTGAGATCCCGTGCCGTGTTCAAGATCGACGAGATCCAGGGCAAGGACAAACTGCTCAAGCCGGGTATGACGGTGGTGGATCTGGGGGCGGCCCCCGGTGGCTGGTCCCAGTTTGCCATCGCCCAGGTCGGTGACAAGGGCCGGGTGATCGCCTGCGATATTCTGCCGATGGATTCCATCGCCGGTGTCGATTTCCTTCAGGGCGACTTTCGGGAGGAAACTGTACTGGGCGCTCTGCTTGAACGGGTAGGTCCGGACAAGGTTGATGTCGTCATGTCCGACATGGCACCCAACATGAGCGGTACCCAGCAGGTGGATCAGGCCCGTTCCATGTATCTGGTCGAACTGGCACTGGACATGTGCAATCAGGTCCTGCGGGCCAACGGCAGCTTCGTGGTTAAGGTGTTCCAGGGGGAGGGGTTTGATATCTATCTCAATGAAATCCGTAAACTTTTCACTGCTGTCAAGATTCGTAAACCAGACTCGTCTCGTGCCCGTTCACGAGAAGTCTACATTGTGGCTACCGGTTTTAAACTGTAGTACCCTAACCTTCATCGTTAACTGTCAGTCTGCGAGGTTACTGATTTGAGTGACATGGCGAAAAACCTAATCCTGTGGCTGGTCATCGCCGTCGTGTTGATGTCGGTGTTCAATAGCTTCAGCCCCAGCGATACCACCAGTCGCCAGCTGGACTATTCCAGCTTCGTTAAAGAAGTGACCCAAGAGCAGATCCGTGAAGTGCGGATGGATGGCAAGGTCATTAATGGCGTCAAGCGCACCGGTGAACGCTTCACCACCATCATCCCGGCGCCGGATCCCCAGCTGCTCAACGACATGCTCAATCACAATGTCAAAGTGATGGGCGAGAAGCCGGAAGAGCCGTCTCTGCTGACGTCCATCTTCATCTCCTGGTTCCCGATGCTGTTGCTGATCGGTGTCTGGGTCTTCTTCATGCGTCAAATGCAGGGCGGTGGTGGCAAGGGTGCCATGTCGTTCGGCAAGAGCAAGGCTCGCCTGATGAGTGAAGATCAGATCAAGACCACCTTTGCCGACGTGGCTGGCTGTGACGAGGCCAAGGAAGAGGTGAAGGAGTTGGTCGACTATCTGCGCGATCCGAGCAAGTTCCAGAAACTGGGCGGCAAGATCCCGACCGGCGTACTGCTGGTAGGTCCTCCCGGTACCGGTAAGACCCTGCTGGCCAAGGCCATTGCGGGTGAGGCCAAGGTGCCCTTCTTTACCATTTCGGGTTCAGATTTCGTCGAAATGTTCGTGGGTGTCGGTGCCTCCCGGGTACGCGACATGTTCGAGCAGGCCAAGAAGTCTTCTCCCTGCATCATCTTCATCGACGAGATCGATGCGGTCGGTCGCCAGCGTGGCGCCGGGCTAGGCGGTGGTCATGACGAGCGTGAGCAGACCTTGAACCAGATGCTGGTCGAAATGGATGGTTTTGAAGGCAATGAAGGCATCATCGTCATCGCTGCCACCAACCGTCCTGACGTACTGGACCCTGCCTTGCTGCGTCCGGGTCGTTTTGACCGCCAGGTCGTGGTCGGTCTGCCGGATGTGCGTGGTCGCGAACAGATCCTGAAAGTGCACATGCGCAAGGTACCGTTGGCGGATGACGTCAATCCGGCGCTGATTGCCCGCGGCACCCCCGGTTTCTCCGGTGCTGACCTGGCCAACCTGGTCAACGAAGCTGCCCTGTTCTCGGCTCGCGAGAGCCGTCGTGTGGTTTCCATGGCCGAGTTTGAAAAGGCCAAGGACAAGATCATGATGGGCGCGGAACGTCGCTCCATGGTGATGAAAGAGTCCGAGAAAGAGATGACGGCCTATCACGAAGCCGGTCACGCCATCATTGGTCGTCTGGTGCCGGATCATGATCCCGTCTACAAGGTCTCCATCATTCCGCGCGGTCGTGCGCTGGGGGTGACCATGTACCTGCCGGAGCAGGATCGCTGGAGCCACTCCAAGCAGCACCTGGAATCCATGATCTCCAGCCTGTACGGCGGCCGTCTGGCGGAAGAGCTGATCTACGGTGCCGAGAAGGTATCGACCGGTGCGTCCAACGACATCGAGCGTGCTACCGACATCGCCCGCAAGATGGTGACCCAGTGGGGCATGTCCGAGCGTCTCGGTCCCATGCTCTACGCGGAAGAAGATGGCGAGGTGTTCCTCGGTCGCAGCATGGCCAAGGCCAAGCACATGTCCGATGATACTGCGCGCGTCATTGATGCCGAGGTCAAGCAGGTCATCGATCGCAACTACGCCCGCTCCAAGCAGATCCTGCTGGACAACATGGACGTGCTGCACAGCATGAAAGATGCGCTGATGAAGTACGAGACCATCGATGCCAAGCAGATCGATGATCTGATGGCTCGCCGCGAAGTGCGTGCCCCCAGCAACTGGCATGATGAGCACGGTGATACCCCGCAAGGCGGTGCCACGGTTGCAGCAGAGGCCAAGCCGGCGGTAGCCGAGACCGAGCAGGTGGCCGATGTCGATATCGACAAGGCCAATGATCTGCCGGCCAAATAAATCGTGATGATACAAACCCCGGGCTGGCCCCGGGGTTTTTCTTTATGTCAACGGAAGTAACGATGCAGCTAACCAGCAAGGGGCTCAGCCTCTCCCTCGAACGTCCCCACGTGATGGGGATCCTCAATGTGACACCGGACTCCTTCTCCGACGGCGGTCATTTCAATCAGCTGGAGCGGGCGATGACCCATGCGCGCCAGATGGTGGCGGAGGGGGCGACCCTCATCGACATCGGTGGTGAGTCGACCCGTCCCGGTGCTCCCGATGTGAGCGAGCAGGAGGAGCTGGACAGAGTCATTCCCGTGGTGGAGCGCATGGTCGCCGAGTTGGAGGTGATGATCTCCCTGGATACCTCCAAGGCGGCGGTTATGCGGGAAGGCTGCGCGGCGGGTGCCCATCTTATCAACGACGTACGAGCCCTGCTCGAGCCGGGGGCCCTGGCCGCGGCCGCCGTTGCCGACGTTCCGGTGTGCCTGATGCACATGCAGGGACAGCCGAGAACCATGCAGGCAGAGCCGTATTATGACGATCTGCTGGGGGAGGTGAGGGCTTTCTTCGACGAGCGGATCGCCGCCTGTCTGGCAGCGGGAATACGGAGGGAGCAGTTGTTGCTGGACCCCGGTTACGGTTTTGGCAAGACGCTCGCGCACAACTATCAGCTGCTTGCCCAGCAGGAGAAGTTGCTCGATTACCAGCTTCCGCTCTTGGTCGGTATGTCGCGAAAGTCTATGATAGGCAACCTGCTTGGCTGCCCGGTTGATGAACGGCTGGCCGGCAGTCTGGCCTGTGCGCTCATCGGGATGCAGCGCGGTGCCCGGATCATTCGGGTGCACGATGTGCGAGCGACCATGGATGCCTTGCGTACCGGCTGGATGGTCATGACGGGACAAGATTTCATATCCAAATAAAAAAACGAGAACAGACAATGGCAAGAAAGTATTTTGGCACCGACGGTGTACGCGGCAAGGTGGGTGAATACCCGATCACCCCGGATTTCGTGATGAAACTGGGCTGGGCTGCGGGCAAGGTGCTCTCCAAGAAGGGTACTCGCAAGGTGCTGATCGGCAAGGATACCCGCATCTCCGGCTACATGCTGGAGTCCGCACTGGAGGCGGGTCTGTCCGCCGCGGGTCTCAAGGCCATTCTGATGGGCCCCATGCCCACCCCGGCCGTCGCCTACCTGACCCGCACCTTCCGGGCCGAAGCCGGCATCGTCATCAGCGCTTCCCACAATCCCTATTACGACAACGGCATCAAGTTCTTCTCCGCCGACGGTACCAAGCTGCCTGACGAAGTCGAGATGGCCATCGAAGCCGAGCTGGACCACGAGCTCAAGTGCGTGGAGTCCGCAGAGCTGGGCAAGGCACTGCGCATCGACGATGCCGCCGGTCGTTACATCGAATTCTGCAAGAGCACTTTTCCTTCCAATCTGAGCCTGGAAGGGCTGAAGATGGTGGTGGACTGTGGTCATGGTGCGACCTACCACATTGCGCCTTCTGTGTTCCGCGAACTGGGGGCAGAAGTGATCGCCATCGGCTGTAGCCCGGATGGTCTCAATATCAACGACGGTGTCGGTTCGACCGCCCCCGAAGCCCTGGCGGCCAAGGTGCTGGAGTGCAAGGCAGATCTGGGGGTGGCCTTCGATGGTGATGGCGACCGTCTGGTGATGGTGGACAACACCGGCTATATCATCGACGGAGACGAAATCCTCTACATCATTGCCCGTGATGCACTGCGCAATGGTCGCCTCAAGGGCGGCGTGGTGGGCACCCTGATGGCCAACATGGGTCTGGAACTGGCGCTGCAGACTCTCGGCATCCCGTTCGCCCGCGCCAAGGTGGGTGACCGCTACGTGCTGGAGATGATGAACGAGAAGGGCTGGCGCATCGGCGGCGAGAACTCCGGTCACATCATCTGCCTGGATCAGACCACTACCGGGGATGGTATCGTCGCCGCCCTGCAGGTACTGACCGCCATCTGCACCGCAGAGATGCCGCTGGCCAAGCTGCGCTCCGGCATGAACAAGTTCCCGCAGGTACTGGTCAATGTGCGTTTTGCCGAAGGCAAGGATCCGCTGGCGGCCGACGCCGTGCAGCAGGAAGTGGCCAAGGTGGAACAGGAGCTGGCCGGTCGTGGCCGTGTGCTGCTGCGCAAATCCGGCACTGAACCTCTGATCCGCGTGATGGTGGAAGGGGAACATGAACAGCAGGTGCGTGATATGGCCCAACGCATCGCACAACAGGTTGAATCGGCGTTTTAATGAACAAAAAGGGCGGCTTTTAAGCCGCTCTGGTTGTATCTTGTTCAAACGATTCGAAAATTTGAAAATAGCGCTTGTCAGCTGACAATCCTCTGGATATTATCAGCCCCGCTTTCGCAAGGGAGTTGCCGATGGGACATCGCAAGCCGTTTGTAGCCGCCAACTGGAAGTTACACGGTAGTAGGTCGCAGTTAGAGCAGTTTACCGGTCAATGTCTGAAGGACGTTGATGAACGAGTAGACGTGGTCTTGTGTCCATCCCATGTGCATCTTGACTTTACGGCCGCACTGCTCGGTGAGCAGCGGACAATGAAGTTGGGGGCTCAGAATGTGAGCCAGCACAGACAGGGCGCTTACACGGGGGAAATCTCGTGTCAGATGCTGGTCGAGGCAGGGTGCCGATACGTACTGGTAGGGCACTCCGAGCGCAGGCGTCTCTTTGGTGAGACCAGTTTTATCGTCGCAGAGAAGTTTGCGGCAGCCAGAGCGGCAGGTCTGATTCCCATCCTCTGTTTGGGTGAATCAGGGGCGGCGAGGCAGGCGAGAAGAACCTTCGAGGTGATCGCCGAAGAGCTGGACATCGTCATAGAGAAAAATGGCGCGATGGCTTTCGATAATGCTATCATCGCCTACGAGCCGATTTGGGCTGTAGGTACAGGTAAATGCGCCACACCCGAGCAGGCACAAGAGGTTCATTCCTTTATACGTGGTCGCTTGGCGGAGGATACTCCGGTCATAGGTGAGAAAGTTAGAATCATCTATGGTGGGAGCGTAACGCCGGCCAATGCGAGAGAGTTGTTTTCCCAGCCCGACGTTGACGGCGGCCTGATCGGTGGAGCAAGTCTCGATGACCAGACGTTTTTAGGAATTGTTGAAGCGGCAAAGGGTGCAAGTTAAATGTACGAGATTCTTTTGGTCGTTTATCTGCTGGTTTCACTGGCTCTGATTGGTCTGGTGATGATTCAGCAAGGTAAAGGGGCTGACATGGGCGCCTCCTTCGGCGCAGGGGCATCGAATACCGTATTCGGCTCCGGTGGTTCAGGTAGCTTCCTGACCCGCACAACAGCGATTTTGGCTACTCTGTTCTTCTTGATTAGCTTGGTGCTCGGCTCTATGTCCAGCAACAAGGTCAAACAGGGTAGTGAATGGGAAAATCTGCAACAAACCCAACAGGTTGAGCAGAGCAAAGCGCCAGTCAAGAAAGACACTGACGTTCCCGAGTAAGAGTTTTGCCGTGGTGGTGGAATTGGTAGACACGCTATCTTGAGGGGGTAGTGCTCTAGGGTGTGCGGGTTCGAGTCCCGCCCACGGCACCAATTAAGTAGTGAGCCCGGGTAACCGGGTGTATTATAGCCAGTCAGTCTTGTGTGACGAGGGTGAAGTGGCTATAATCTCGCACGATTTCGGACGCGGGGTGGAGCAGCATGGTAGCTCGTCGGGCTCATAACCCGAAGGTCGTCGGTTCAAATCCGGCCCCCGCAACCAAATTTCACGCATTTCCTACGCTCAGGAAGGCGGTCGCTGCGAGGCGACAATCAGGGTAAAGCGCCAAGCCCCGATTTGACATCGGGGCTTTTTGTTATGTGCAATTTACTCTGAACCAATTTCTATCTGGGCTTTATGCCCTTTTTTTGTTTTTTCGGAGGGTGACTTTGGCTACGTTGGAACAACGTTTGACCGATCTGCTCGAGGCTCCTGTCGTTGCCTTGGGCTTTGAACTGTGGGGTATTGAGTTTATCCGTGCGGGTAAACACTCCACCTTGCGCGTCTATATCGACGGCGAGCATGGCGTGAGCGTCGAGAACTGTGCTGAGGTCAGCCATCAGGTTGGCGCCATCATGGATGTCGAAGATCCCATCACCGAGGAGTATTACCTCGAGGTGTCTTCCCCGGGTCTGGATCGTCCCCTGTTCAAGGTTGCCCAGTTCGAAAAATACGTTGGCCAAGAGGCGGCGGTAACGCTTCGGATGGCAACAAACAACCGCCGCAAGTTCAAAGGCGTAATCAAAGCCGTGCAGGGCGACATGATCACCCTGACGGTAGATGGTAAGGACGAAGTGTTGGCTTTCACCAATATCCAAAAAGCGAACATAGTGCCGAACTTTGGTTAACGAGGCTATCGGATATGAATAAAGAGATTTTGCTGGTCGTTGACGCAGTTTCCAACGAGAAGGCGGTACCCCGCGAGAAGATTTTCCAGGCTCTGGAAACCGCGTTGGCGACAGCGACCAAGAAAAAATACGAAGGCGAGATTGAAGTTCGGGTCGAGATCGATCGCAAGACCGGCGACTACGACACTTATCGTCGCTGGGTGGTCATTGCAGATCAAGCTGCGATGGAAAACC
This sequence comes from Aeromonas sp. S5(2024), assembly GCF_041403025.1. Lineage (NCBI taxonomy): Bacteria > Pseudomonadati > Pseudomonadota > Gammaproteobacteria > Aeromonadales > Aeromonadaceae > Aeromonas > Aeromonas sp. S5(2024). The sequence goes on from NZ_JBGLRI010000001.1 coordinate 189,592, forward strand.
CCTACGCCGAGATTACCCTGGAAGCTGCCCAGATCGAGCAGCCAGAAATCCAGATCGGTGAATACGTCGAAGATCAGATCGACTCTGTCACCTTCGACCGCATCACCACCCAGACAGCCAAGCAGGTCATCGTGCAGAAAGTGCGCGAAGCCGAGCGTTCCCAGGTCGTTGACCAGTTCAAGGACAAAGAAGGCACCATCATCAGCGGCGTGGTCAAGAAGAGCAACCGCGACAACGTGATCCTGGATCTGGGCAGCAACGCCGAAGCCGTGATCTTCCGCGACGACATGCTGCCGCGCGAGACCTTCCGCCCGGGCGACCGCATCCGTGGTCTGCTCTACGCCGTGCGTCCGGAAGCCCGTGGTTCCCAGCTGTTCGTCAGCCGTTCCAGCCCGGACTTCCTGAAAGAGCTGTTCCGCATCGAAGTACCGGAAATCGGTGAAGAGATGATCGAAATCATGGGTGCAGCCCGTGATCCGGGTTCCCGCGCCAAGATCGCGGTGAAGACCAACGACCGTCGTATCGATCCGATCGGTGCCTGTATCGGCATGCGTGGTGCCCGCGTTCAGGCGGTTTCCGCCGAGCTGAGCGGCGAGCGCGCCGACATCGTGCTGTACGATGACAACCCGGCCCAGTACGTGATCAATGCCATGGCGCCTGCCGATGTGGCCTCCATCATCGTTGATGAAGACAACCACACCATGGACATCGCCGTGGAAGCCGCCAACCTGGCCCAGGCCATCGGGCGCAACGGTCAGAACGTGCGTCTGGCTTCCCAGCTGACCGGTTGGGAGCTGAACGTGATGACCGTCGAGGACATGCGTGCCAAGCACCAGGCCGAGAACGACCGCATCCTGACGCTGTTCACCAGCACTCTGGACATCGATGACGATTTCGCCAGCCTGTTGATGGAAGAGGGTTTCTCCACTCTGGAAGAGATCGCCTTCGTGCCGGTCAACGAGCTGCTGGCCATCGATGGCCTGGACGAAGACATGGTGGAAGAGCTGCGCAAACGCGCCAAGGATGCTCTGACCACCAAGGCTTTGGCCAAAGAAGAATCCTTTGAAGGTGTAGAACCTTCCGAAGAACTGCTCAATCTGAACGGCCTTGGCCGTGAAATGGCGTACGCACTGGCCGCTCGCGGCATCGGTACCCTGGAAGATTTGGCAGAGCAAGGCATCGATGACCTTGCTGATATTGAAGGGCTGACGGCAGAGAAAGCCGGTGAGCTGATTATGGCTGCTCGTAATATCTGTTGGTTCGGAGAAGAGCAGTCTGAGTAAGATCAAACGGAGGAAAATGAATGGCAGAAGTATCAGTCAAACAACTTGCCACTGACATCGACACACCGGTTGATCGTCTTCTCCAGCAGTTTGTCGATGCCGGTATCAGCAAGAGCAAGGCCGACGACATGGTCAGCGAGTCTGAGAAACAGACACTGCTGGCCCATCTGAAGAAACAGCATGGAGGTGACGAGGTCGCCGCACCTGCCCGCATGACCTTGCAGCGCAAGACCAAGAGCACCATCAGTGTTCAGGGGACTGGCGGCAAGAACAAGGAAGTGCAGGTAGAAGTGCGCAAGTCTCGCACCTATGTAAGACGTTCGGCGCTGGAAGATGAACAGCGCCAGGCGGAAGCCGAGGAAACAGCGCGTTTGGAAGCAGAAGAAAAAGCTCGTCGCGAGGCCGAAGAGAAGGCCCGTCTCGACGCTGAAGAGAAGGCTCGCCGTGAGGCTGAGCAGGCTCGTCGTGAAGCTGAGGAAAAGGCGCGGATCGAGGCACAACAAAAGGCTCGACAGGCTCAACAGCCCGCCAAAGCAGCCGGTAGCACAGCTCAGCAAGAGGCAGAAAAGATGGCCAAGCGCGAAGCAGAAGAACTGAAGCGCCAACAAGAACAAGCAGCCTTGACCAAGGCTGAGGAACTCGCCGCGAAGAAAGCCGAAGAGGCTCGTGTCATGGCGGAACAGAACGCAGCCCGCTGGGCTGAAGAAGAAGCCGCTCGCGCCAAAGAGAGCAGCGATTACCATCTGACCACCAACAAGCACGCTCAGGCGGCTGAAGATGAGTTGGATCGTAAGGAAGAGACCAGCCGCCGTACTGCCGCTGCTGCCAAGGGCCCGAAAAAGGCCGGTCGTCGTGAAGACGATCGCGATGCGCGCAACCCGCGTGCTCGCAAGGGCAAGCGTGGCAAGGTTGCCACTCCGAACGCCATGAAGCACGGCTTCAACAAGCCGGCTGCCGCAGTGAACCGCGACGTGGTGATCGGCGAGACCATCACTGTGGCCGACCTGGCCAACAAGATGGCCGTCAAGGGCGTTGAAGTCATCAAGGTGATGATGAAGATGGGTGCCATGGCCACCATCAACCAGGTGATCGACCAGGAGACCGCTCAGCTGGTCGCCGAGGAGATGGGTCACAAGGTGGTGCTGCGCCGCGAGAACGAGCTGGAAGAGGCGGTACTGTCCGATCGTGACGAGACCTCCGAAGCCAAGCCGCGCGCGCCGGTCGTGACTATCATGGGTCACGTTGACCACGGCAAGACCTCGCTGCTGGACTACATCCGTAAAGCCAAGGTTGCCGCGGGCGAAGCCGGTGGTATTACCCAGCATATCGGTGCTTACCACGTCGAAACCGACAGTGGCATGATCACCTTCCTGGATACCCCGGGTCACGCGGCGTTTACCTCCATGCGTGCTCGTGGTGCCAAGGCCACCGATATCGTGGTGCTGGTCGTTGCTGCCGATGATGGCGTGATGCCGCAAACCATCGAAGCCATTCAGCACGCCAAGGCCGCTGAAGTGCCCTTGGTGGTGGCGGTCAACAAGATCGACAAGCCGGAAGCGGATCCGGATCGCGTCAAGACCGAGCTGGCCCGTTACAACGTCATGTCCGAAGACTGGGGTGGCGATTGCCAGTTCGTCCATGTCTCCGCCAAATCCGGCCAGGGCATCGATGACCTGCTGGAAGCCATCCTGATCCAGTCCGAAGTACTGGAGCTGAAAGCGGTGGTTGACGGCATGGCCAACGGCGTCGTGATCGAGTCCTTCCTGGACAAGGGTCGTGGCCCGGTTGCTACCGTACTGGTACAAGAAGGTACCCTGCGTCAGGGCGACATCGTGCTGTGCGGCCTGGAATATGGTCGTGTCCGTGCCATGCGTGACGAGTTGGGTCGCGAGATCAAGGAAGCGGGTCCGTCCCTGCCGGTGGAAATCCTCGGCCTGTCCGGCGTTCCCTCTGCCGGTGACGAAGCCACTGTCGTGCGTGACGAGAAGAAAGCCCGTGAAGTGGCGCTCTACCGTCAAGGCAAGTTCCGCGAAGTCAAGCTGGCTCGCCAGCAGAAGGCCAAGCTGGAAAACATGTTCGCCAACATGACCGAGGGCGAAGTGTCCGAAGTGAACGTGGTGATCAAGGCCGACGTACAGGGTTCCGTGGAAGCGATCTGCGATGCCCTGGTCAAGCTCTCCACCGACGAAGTGAAGGTGAAGATCGTGGGTTCCGGCGTGGGTGGTATCACCGAAACCGACGCTACCCTGGCTGCCGCGTCCAGCGCCATCCTGGTGGGCTTCAACGTCCGTGCCGATGCCTCTGCACGCAAGGTCATCGAGGCCGAGAGCCTGGATCTGCGTTACTACTCCGTCATCTATGACCTGATCGACGAAGTGAAGCAGGCCATGAGCGGCATGCTGGCCCCCGAGTACCGTCAGGAAATCATCGGTCTGGCCGAAGTGCGCAGCGTGTTCAAGTCACCGAAGTTTGGTGCCGTGGCCGGCTGTATGGTCACCGAAGGTGTGGTCAAGCGTTCCAACCGCATTCGCGTTCTGCGCGACAACGTGGTTATCTATGAAGGCGAGCTGGAATCCCTGCGTCGCTTCAAAGATGACGTCAACGAAGTCAAGAACGGCTACGAGTGTGGTATCGCGGTCAAGAACTACAACGACGTACGCGAAGGCGACCAGATCGAAGTTTACGAGACCGTTGAAATTCAACGGACTCTGTAAGGCTGGAGTCAGATTAAATAGGGGGCCGAGGCCCCCTTTTATCGCAGGATAGAATATGGCCAGAGAATTTAGCCGGACCCGTCGGGTCGGACAGCAGATCCAGCGTGAAATCGCGCTCATTCTGCAGCGCGAGGTCAAGGATCCGCGCATCGGCATGGTGACCGTTTCCGATGTGGAAGTGTCCCGTGACCTCAATTACGCCAAGGTGTATGTCACCTTCTTGCAGCTGGAAAATGATGCCGAGCGCATCAAGGAAGGGCTCAAGGCGCTGACGGAAGCCGCTGGCTACATCCGCAGCCTGCTGGGCAGCGCCATGCGCCTGCGCGTGGTGCCCGAGCTGCGTTTCTTCTACGACCAGACCCTGGTCGAGGGGATGCGTCTCTCCAACCTGGTGACCAACACCATCCGTGAAGACAAGCGTCGCATGGCCGAATCCGGTCGTGAAGAAGACGATGCCGCGCCGGATGAAACTACTGAGGATAACGCCTGAGATGTCTCGTAGACGTCGTTTCAAGGGCCGTGACGTACACGGTATCCTGCTGCTGGACAAGCCGACCGGGCTGACCTCCAACGATGTGTTGCAGAAGGTCAAGCGGATCTACAACGCCGCCAAGGCTGGCCACACCGGCGCCCTGGACCCGCTGGCAACCGGCATGCTGCCGATCTGCCTCGGCGAAGCCACCAAGTTCTCCCAGTATCTGCTGGAAGCGGACAAGCGCTACGAGGTGACCGCCAAGCTGGGCGAGCGCACCAATACCAGCGACTCCGATGGCGAGGTGGTCTCCACCCGGCCGGTGAACGTGGCCGTGGGTACCCTGATCGAGTCGCTGGACCAGTTCCGCGGCCCCATCATGCAGGTGCCGTCCATGTACTCCGCCCTCAAGCACAACGGTCGCCCGCTCTACGAGTACGCCCGTGAAGGCATCGAGATCGAGCGGGAAGCCCGCCCCATCACGGTGTTTGAGCTCAAGCTCATCAGCTTTGAAGGGGAGGAGGTCAAGCTGGAGGTGCACTGCAGCAAGGGCACCTACATCCGCTCCCTGGTGGACGATCTGGGGGAGGTGCTGGGCTGCGGCGCGCATGTCACCCAGTTGCGTCGTACCCAGGTGGCCAGCTACCCCTATGAGCGGATGCTGACCCTGGAACAGCTCGAGTGCATCTTCGAGCAGGCCAAGGCCGAAAGCATTCCGCCGCGCGAGCAGCTGGATCCGCTGCTGCTGCCGATGGACACCGCCGTGGCAAGTCTGCCCGAGGTGAACATGCTGGCCGCCGTGGCCGCCTATGTGAACCAGGGCCAGGCCGTGCAGGTCGCCGGAGCGCCGCAGAGCGGTCAGGTGCGCATGACGGTCGGTCCGGAGCGCGAGTTCATCGGCGTGGGCGAGATCGACGACGAGGGGCGCGTGGCGCCCAAGCGTCTGGTGCGTTATCACGACGAACACGACGAGGAGTGATCCTCAGGCGGTATCGACGCGTGTTAGCCGTTGTGGCGCTTTCCCGTTGCGAAAAGTGACGGGGACGATTATGATACCGCCCTCATTTCACGGCTGAATTAGAGATTGGCTGTGAACCTTTAAACACTCTACTGGAGTAATACCATGTCTCTAAATGCTGAGATCAAAGCTCAAATCGTTGCTGACAACGCTCGTTGCGCCAACGACACTGGCTCCCCCGAAGTGCAAGTTGCCCTGCTGACTGCCCAGATCAACCATCTGCAAGGTCACTTCAAGGAGCACTCCAAGGACCACCACGGTCGTCGCGGTCTGCTGCGCATGGTTTCCCAGCGTCGTAAGCTGCTGGACTACCTGAAGCGTAAAGACGTTCAGCGTTACGCTGCTCTGATCGCCAAGCTGGGTCTGCGTCGTTAATCGACCATCAGATTTCGCGAAAAAGGGGAACCTCCGGGTTCCCCTTTTTTATTGCGCGTCAGGCTGTTGCCGCCCTCACAGAATTTGTGTCGCTGCTTACCTTTTGCATCGAATCAAGTATACTTGCACGCGAATTTAAAGCGCCAAATTGTAAAAAGGAAATTCACGTGAATCCTATTGTAAAGTCATTCCAGTACGGTCAACACACCGTCACTCTGGAAACCGGAGTGATGGCCCGTCAAGCCACTGCGGCCGTCATGGTCAGCATGGACGATACCTGCGTATTTGTGACCGTAGTTGGCAAGAAAGAGGCCGATCACGGCCGTGATTTCTTCCCGCTGACCGTCAACTACCAGGAGCGTACCTATGCTGCTGGTCGTATCCCGGGTGGTTTCTTCCGTCGTGAAGGCCGTCCGAGCGAAGGCGAGACCCTGATCTCCCGTCTGATCGACCGTCCTATTCGTCCGCTGTTCCCGGAAGGCTTCCTCAATGAGGTTCAGGTGGTTGCCACCGTCATGTCCGTGAACCCGGCCGTTTCTCCCGACATCGTTGCCATGATCGGTGCCTCCGCGGCGCTGGCCATCTCCGGTATCCCGTTCGGCGGCCCGATCGGTGCAGCCCGCGTGGGTTACATGAACGGTCAGTACGTGCTGAACCCGACCACTACCGAATTGCCGCAGAGCGATCTGGACCTGGTAGTGGCCGGTACCGCCAACGCCGTGCTGATGGTTGAATCCGAAGCGGCCATCCTCTCCGAAGAGGTGATGCTGGGTGCCGTAGTATTCGGTCACGAGCAGATGCAGGCCGTTATCAACGCCATCAACGAATTCGCTGCCGACGTCGGTACCAAGCCGTGGAACTGGACTGCTCCTGCCGTCAACGAAGCGCTGAAAGCCAAGGTGGCCGAGCTGGCAACAGCCGAGCTGGGTGAAGCCTACCGCATCACCGAGAAAGCCGTGCGTTACGAAACCATCGGTGCCATCAAGGCTCGCGTGGTTGAGCAAGTGATCGCTTCCGGCGTGGAAGAAGATGCCAAGAAGATCGGCGAAGAGTTCCACAGCCTGGAAAGCCGCATCGTCCGTGGTCGCGTCGTCCGTGGCGAGCCGCGCATCGATGGTCGCGATCCGGAGATGATCCGCGCCCTGTCCGTCGCCACCGGCGTCCTGCCGCGTGCCCACGGCTCCGCCCTGTTCACCCGTGGTGAGACTCAGGCCATGGTCGTTGCCACCCTGGGTACCGAGCGTGACGCCCAGAACATCGACGAGCTGACCGGCAACCGCGCCGATCGCTTCATGCTGCACTACAACTTCCCGCCATACTGCGTCGGTGAGACCGGCATGATGGGTAGCCCGAAGCGTCGTGAAATCGGTCACGGTCGTCTGGCCAAGCGCGGCGTTGCTGCCGTGATGCCGAGCGCCGACGAGTTCCCGTACGTGGTACGCGTGGTGTCTGAAATCACCGAATCCAACGGCTCCTCCTCCATGGCCTCCGTCTGTGGTTCCTCCCTGGCGCTGATGGACGCCGGTGTGCCGATCAAGGCCTCCGTTGCCGGTATCGCCATGGGTCTGGTGAAGGAAGAAGAAGGTTTCGTCGTGCTGTCCGACATCCTGGGTGACGAAGATCACTTGGGCGACATGGACTTCAAGGTTGCCGGTACCACCGAAGGTGTGACCGCACTGCAGATGGACATCAAGATCGAAGGCATCACCAAAGAGATCATGGAGATTGCCCTGAAGCAAGCTCGTGGTGCTCGCCTGCACATCCTGAAAGTGATGGACGAAGCCATCCAGGCACCGCGTGCCCAGATCTCCGATTTCGCCCCGCGTATCCACACCATCAAGATCAATCCTGAGAAGATCAAGGACGTGATCGGCAAGGGTGGTTCCGTGATCCGTGCGCTGACCGAAGAGACCGGCACCAACATCGAGCTGGATGATGACGGTACTGTACGTATCTCCGCCGTGGCCAACGAAGCTGCCATGGAAGCGATCCGTCGTATCGAGGCCATCACCGCCGAGATCGAAGTGAACCGCATCTATGAAGGCAAGGTTGTGCGTCTGGCTGACTTCGGTGCCTTCGTCAACATCCTGCCGGGCAAAGATGGTCTGGTGCACATCTCCCAGATCACCGACGCGCGCGTGCAAAATGTGGCTGACCACCTGACCATCGGTGACGTAGTGAAGGTGAAGGTACTGGAAGTGGACCGTCAGGGCCGCGTGCGTCTCTCCATCAAGGAAGCGAACGCCCCGACCGAAGCCGCAGCCGAGCCGGCTGTTGCCGTCGTCGAAGAGCCGGCCGCCGAATAAGCCGCCGAGCCGTGAAAAAGCCGACCTCAGGGTCGGCTTTTTTTATATTTGCGGCTTGATGTTGTCTCTTTTGAGACCTCTTGTTATAACGAAAGGCTTCCCGTGCGACGGGCAACAAGGAGCAGTGTGATGTCGTGGGCCCTCCTCAGGCAGTTTCCTCCCCTGGTCTGGACCGTGATCCTGGGTACCTTCATGGTGCGCACCAGCTATTACATGGTTTGGCCGTTTCTCTCCATCTTGCTCTATCGGGAGTATGGCCTCTCGGCGACCGCCATCGGCGCCATGCTGGGGGCGACTGCGGCCATCTCCACCCTGGTCAGCTTCTATGGCGGCTGGCTGTCCGACAAGCTGGGGCGGCGCAACATCCTGCTGGCGGGTTGCCTGGTCTCCGTGCTCTGCTACGGCCTGCTCGGCTTCTCCCATTCGGTGCTGTGGCTCGGACTCGGGGTACTTGGCAGCGGCCTCTCCTCCGGGCTCATCGATGCGCCCGGCAAGGCGCTGATGGCCGACAGCCTGGCTTCGGCCAAGGCCCGTGAGCTGGCGTTGCACCTGCGCTACTTCCTGCTCAACCTGGGGGCGGCTCTCGGCCCCCTGCTGGGGGTAACCCTCGGCATCAGTGCCCAGCAGCAGACCTTCCTGCTGCTCAGTGGCAGCTATCTGCTGCTGGGGGCTGCCTTCCTCTGGGGATTTGCGCAAAGCAGGGTAGTGGCGACCCACGGCAGCGAGCTGGGCTTGCGTGCGGCCATCAAGGTATTGTGGCTGGACCGGGGCTTCTTGCTGCTGGTGCTGGCCAACCTGCTGATGAATCTGGTCTATTCCCAGTTCCACTCACCGCTGGTGCAGTATCTGACTCGGGCCGGGACGCCAGAGGTGGCGAGCCTCATCGCCCTTCTGGTGGCCACCAACGCCCTGACCGTGGTGCTGCTGCAGTTTCCCCTGCTGCACCTGCTGGCCCGCTGGCCGGGCAAGGTGCGCCTGCAGGTCGGTATCACCCTGTTTCTGGGGGCTCAGGTGCTGTTTGCGCTGGGGGATCCGCAGCAGTGGTCGCATTGGGTCGGGGCAGTACTGATGCTGAGCGTGGGGGAGACCATACTGTTTCCGCTGCTCAACGTGCTGATCGATCAGATGTCGCCCCCGCACCTGAAGGGGAGCTACTTCGGTGCCGGTGCGCTGGCCGGGCTGGGTGGTGCCATCGGCGCTCTACTGGGGGGCTGGATCCTTGCCGTGTGGGGCGGTCAGGCGCTCTATATGCTGATGGCGGTGCTCTGCCTGTTTACCTTCCTGCTCTATGAGTGGGGCGCCCGCATTGCGCGCCCGGAACGGATTCAGGTCAGGCAGGATTGAACCTCAGTGGGTACTGTTCTGGTTGACCTGCTTCATCGCCTTCTTGGCGGCATACATGCGCTCGTCGGCCAGCCGGATCAGGCTGTTACCCTCGTCGAACTGGACCGGCCCGGTCTGTACCAGACCGATGCTGAGGGTGACGTCACTGATCTGCTCGGCTAGCGCATTGGTAAGCCGCTGCAGGTAGACGTCTCTGGCCTGCTCCTCGTTGCAGTTGGGCAGGATCAGGCAGAACTCGTCCCCACCGTAACGGAAACAGCAATCCTCCGCCCGTGAGACCTTGCGAATGCAGTCGCCGACGATGCGCAGGATCTCGTCCCCGCGCTGATGGCCTTGGCTGTCGTTGATCTGCTTGAAGTCATCGATGTCGAGATAGGCGATGACCACCGGCTCTGAGCGGCGCTGGCAGGTACGCAGGGTGCGGGTCAGGTTCTCCTGCAGATGGCGCACGCTGAGCAGGCCGGTGAGGGCATCGGTCCGGCTCATCTCCTCCAGCTGCTGGGTGCGCTCGCGCACCTTCTCCTCCAGCGACTTGGCGTAGATCTCCGATTTCTCCTTGGAGGACTCGATCTCCGACACCAGGCTGCGAATATAGGTCTCGAACACCAGGGTGATGTCGAACAGGAACAGCTTGTCGAGGGCGGTCAGCATGGTGATGCGGTCCGGCTCATGGTCTATCTGGGTGAAGATATCCTCGATGAGCAGCCCCTTGAGGGTGTTGATGGCGGCCAGATAGAGCTTGGGTTCCACTCCAATCCGCTTGTGCACCAGTCCGATCCGCAGCCGGTTGTTGACGTACTCCAGGTCGTACAGGCCGCTGAACAGGTCGAGAATGTAGCGGCGCTGGGCGGCCCGCAGCCGGGTGAGGGTGTCGGCGTCGCCGATCAGCAGGGCAATTTCGGTGATCCCGGTCTGCAGGGTGTAAAACTTGTCGACCAGGGCGTCGATGTGGGGTTCGATTTTGGGACGGTAGCTGGCGAGCAGGGCGAAATCCCGTTCATCCAGCAGCAACAGCTCCTTGCGATGAGCGATTTCGAACTCGGTGATCCGCATTTGTTCCAGCAGAGTCTGTTCGGTTGGATTCATGGCAGTTCCCTGAACGAAAATGAAAGCGCGCACGTTGTTATCTAACTGACAGTGTAGACATTAACAGCTGTGAACAGGTTTTCAAATGGCGCAGGATTGTTGCAGATCAATGCCTGCGCCCGGTTCTCGCACCGCTAGAAGGTCAACACCTTGTCGGCCGCCAGTGTCCACTGGGCCAGCAGCGGCAGGGTGCCTACCTCGATCCCCTCGATGAGCGGCAGCGCCGTGATGCCACGAGCATCGGTACAGGTCTTGCAAAGGCGGATGCTGATCCCCTGAGCCAGCAGGATCTCCAGCATCTGGCGCAGGTTGTAGCCCTCGGCCGGAGCTTGGCCCGCCAGTGCGGCGCTGACCGCATCGGACATCAGAAACAGTTTCAGGTTGGCACCGCCCTGTTCGCGCAGGGCGATGGCCAGCCGCAGGGCATTGAACAGGGATTCGCTGCCATAGGGCGCGCCGTTGGCAATGATGACAATCTCTTGATTCATAACAGACTCCTTCATGAAAGTAGCCATTGTAGGCCCATCGGCACCCGGTTGGCGTGATGTCGCACAAACTCTGTCGTAGCGGTTTGCCCGCGCCTTGACCCGGCCGGCCGAGTACGGTCTGATAGGCGGCCATCAAACATGACAGGGGAATGAGGTCGTTATGTGGAAGGTTATCGGAATGAGCATGCTGCTGTTGGCCGGCCAGGCCTATGGCAGTGAGGCCGTTGGCTGCAAGGCGCGCCAGCAGGCCGTCAAGGAGCAGCTGGTGTTTGCCAAGGCGCACGGCAATGCGGATCAGGTTGCCGGGCTGGAGCGGGCCCTGCGCAATATCGAGACTCACTGCACCGACGCCGGCCTGTTCAAGGAGCAGCAGCAGCGGGTGGCCGAGCTCAAGGAGCAGGTCAACGAACGGTTGGTCGAGTTGCAAAACGCCAGGGTGACGGGCAAGCCCGACAAGATCGCCAAGAAACAGGCCAAGCTGGAAGAGGCACAGACCAAGTTGCTGGCCGCCCAGCGCGAGCTGGATGCCCTGAGCAAGCAGATCAAACCCTGACTCATCGATGAAAAAAGAAGCCGGCGCAGTCCGGCTTCTTTTTTATCTCGAGTTTTTCTCCGGGCTGGCTCAGCCGCCGCGCCGACCCACCATGTCGGCCGGCACCACCCAGGCATCGAACTGCTGCGCCGTCAGGTGGCCGGAGGCGATGGCCGCCTCCCGCAGGCTGAGCCCCTCATGGTGGGCCCGCTTGGCGATCTCTGCCGCCTTGTCATAGCCGATATGGGGGTTGAGCGCCGTCACCAGCATCAGGGAGCGGGCCAGCAGCTCGTCGATGCGGGGCTGGTTCGGGGTGATGCCGACGGCACAGTGGTCGTGGAAGCTCTGCATGCCATCCGCCAGCAGCCGCACGCTCTGCAGGAAGTTGTGGGCGATCATCGGCCTGAATACGTTGAGCTCGAAGTTGCCGCTGGCGCCGCCGATGTTGATGGCCACGTCGTTGCCCATCACTTGGGCGCACAGCATGGTTAGCGCCTCGCACTGGGTCGGGTTGACCTTGCCGGGCATGATGGATGAACCTGGCTCGTTTTCCGGGATGAGCAGCTCTCCCAGCCCGCTGCGGGGGCCGCTCGCCAGCCAGCGCACGTCGTTGGCGATCTTCATGAGGGAGGCGGCCAGCGTTTTGATGGCGCCGTGACCATGCACCAGGGCATCGCTCGCTGCCAGCGCCTCGAACTTGTTGGGGGCGCTTATCAGCGGCAGGCCGGTCTGCTCGGCCAGGGTGGCGGCCACCGCGTCGGCGAAGCCGGGCGGGGTGTTGAGGCCGGTGCCGACGGCGGTGCCCCCCAGCGCCAGCTCGCACAGATGGGGCAGGGCGGCCCGGATATGGCGCTCCCCCTGCTCGAGCTGGGCGACCCAGCCGGAGAACTCCTGCCCCAGGGTGAGCGGGGTGGCATCCTGCAGATGGGTGCGGCCTATCTTGACGATGTCGTCGAAGGCCGCCGCCTTACCGGCCAGGGTAGTGCTCAGGGTCGCCAGAGCGGGCAGCAGGTGCTGGGTGATGGCCGTGACGGCTGCCAGATTCATGGCGCTCGGGAAGACGTCATTGCTCGACTGGCTCTTGTTCACCTCGTCGTTGGGGTGCACCAGCCGCCCCTCGCCACGGGTGCCGCCGAGCAGCTCGCTGGCCCGGTTGGCCAGCACCTCGTTGAGGTTCATGTTGGTCTGGGTGCCGGAGCCGGTCTGCCATACCCGCAGCGGGAACTCCTCATCATGCTGGCCGCACAGGATCTCGTCGGCGGCGCTCATGATGGCCTGCGCCGTGCGGGCGGGCAGCAGCCCGTTGGCGTGGTTGACCCGGGCACAGGCCGACTTGATGCGGGCCAGGGCGTGGATCAGCGCCATCGGCTGGCGTTCGCCGGAGATGTTGAAGTGTTGCAGGGAGCGCTGGGTCTGGGCTCCCCACAGCCGATCGGCCGGCACGGCGATCGCGCCGAAGCTGTCGTGTTCAGTCCTGCTCTTCATCTCATCCTCCCTTCATTGCGAAAAAAGGGGCGACATCCTGCGCCCTGTGGGTTTTCAACCGGTCAGCACCATTCAGCTGCGCGGGCGAAACGGCGTCAGCTCGGCCAGCGGCGCGGCCGTGCTGAACTCTTGGGTGGTCTCGGCGTGCTTGAAGATTTTGAAGCCTTCGCCGCGGGCGCTCCAGTATTCGATGTGCTCGCCACTGACCTGGAGCAGGCTTGCCTCACGCAGGGCCACCACGTGCTCGCTCGGGTTGATGGCGCAGAACTCGGCCAGGCGCTCGTCGCGGGTCTCCCCCATGTGGCCGCTGATGCTGGCATCCAGATAGTGCGGATTGATCTGCAGCGGGAACAGCCCCAGCGCAGGCAGCACGGCGGCGCTGCAGACCGGCATGTCGTTGGTGGTGCGGATGCTCGGGGTCGCCACGTTGCAACCGGCGCTCCAGCCCACATAGGGCACGCCCCGCTCGCGCACGGCACGCTGGATCGGCACCACCAGGCCGTTCTCGTGCAGCAGCTGGTTGAGGCGCCAGGTGTTGCCGCCGCTGATGAAGATGGCGTCGGCATGGTTGATCGCGTCCACCGGGTCATCGAACTGATGGATGCTGATGGCCTCCACCCCCAGGCTCTCGCTGAGCTCCAGGGCGCGGGCATCCCAGTCGCTGCGGATCACCGCGTAGGGAATGAGCAGGATGCGCTTGACCTGTTTGCGAGCGAGCAGGGTCTGCACCCGATCCCGGGCCCAGCCGAGCAGGCCCGGGCATTCGGTGGCTTTGCCGTTGCTGAGAAGAAGCAGTTCCATGAAGCGTGTCCTCGATAAGTGAAAGCGCGAAGAGGTCACCGGCCCCAGGCCGGGTGACGGAAGCCCCCATTCTAGCCCGATCGCTGCTCGGGTTCTGTGATCGATGGCGCCATGTACCCTGATGAGGCCGTTTTTTGACCGCCAGATGCAATAAACCCCGGCATGCCGGGGTTTGTTGTTGCAGCGGGTGGGTCAGCTGGCGCTGGCCGGAGCAATCCGGAACTCGGGTTGCTGGCGCAGCTTCCACAGCTCAATCCACTTGCGGATGGCCGACACCAGGATGACGGCGCCCAGCCCCAGCATCAGCAGCGAGATACCGCCGTTGAGCAGGTTGTAGCCCTTGGCTTCCGGGTTGAAGTAGACGTGGCTGACCATCCAGTAACCGGCGTAGTTGACGGTGACGAACAGGTAGGCCAGCGGGATCAGGCAGGTCAGCATATAGCGGCGCTTGCTGGCCAGCCGCAGGATGATGGTGGCACCTATGATGAGGCCCACCGAGGCCATCAGCTGGTTCGAGACCCCGAACAGCGCCCACACCGAACCGATATCGCCGGACATCAGCAGGTAGCCCCACATCACGCAGGCGAGCACGCTGGCGCCGATGGCGCCCGGCATCCAGTCGATGCGCTTGAGGGGCGGGTAGAATTCACCGAAGAAGTCCTGAATCAGGTAGCGGGAGACCCGGGTACCGGAGTCGACGGCGGTCAGGATGAACACCGCTTCAAACATCACCACGAACTGAAAGAAGTAGGAGGCGAGGTTACTGAACCAGGGCACCTTGGTGAAGATGTAGGACATGCCCACTGCCAGGGTGACGGCGCCGCCGGTGCGGCCGTTCAGATCCATGCCGATCTCCTGGGAGAGAAACGGCAAGTCCACCACCTGCATCCCCAGCTTGGCGAAGGCCTCCGGGGTGGCGTTGATGGCGAAGTAATCCGCCGGGTGCAGGGCGGTGGCGGCGATCAGCGCCATCACGCCCACCACGCACTCGGCCAGCATGGCACCGAAGGCGACCGGCAGAATGTCGCTCCACTTGTCCACCAGTTTCGGGGTGGTGCCTGAGCCGATGAAGGCGTGGAAGCCGGAGATGGCGCCACAGGCGATGGTGATGGAGATGAAGGGCCAGACTGGGCCACCCAGTACCGGGCCGCCGCCGTGGACGAACTGGGTCATGGCGGGGAACTGGATTTCCGGGTTGATGCAGATGACGCCGATGACCAGGGCGCCGAACACGCCGATCTTCATGAAGCTGGAGATGTAGCCGCGGGGGGTGAGCAGCAGCCAGACCGGCAGCGCGGTGGCGAAGAAGGCGTAGACGGGCAGTGCCAGACTGATGGTCTCGGCGCGCAGAGTCAGCCAGGCACCGAAGGCGCTCTCCTGCACGTAGGGGCCGAAGAAGACGCAGGCCAGCACGGCGATGAAGCCCACCCAGGAGGCGGCTTGCAGGTTGCCGGTCAGCTTGTGCCAGATCCCCACCACCATGGAGATGGGGATGGTCATGAAGACCGCGAACACGCCCCAGGCGTTACGCTCCAGTGCGTGCACCACCACCATGGAGAGGCCCGCCATGGTGATGGTGATGATGAACAGCATCGCAAGCCCCGTACACCAGCCGGCGATGGGGCCAAGCTCGGCCTTGGCCACCTCGGAGAGGGACTTGCCCTGATGCTTCATGGAGGCGAACAGCACGACGGTATCGTGCACCGCGCCGCCGATGACGCAGCCGATCAGCAGCCAGAGAAAGCTCGGCAGGTAGCCGTACTGGGCGGCCAGGACCGGGCCCACCAGCGGGCCGGCGGCGGCGATGGCCGCGAAGTGCTGGCCGAAGTTGACCCACTTGTTGGTCGGCACATAGTTCTTGCCATCTTCCAGTTGGTGGGAAGGGGTGACCAGCTTGTCGTCGGCCATCAGCACCTTGCGCACAAAGAACACGCCGTAGAGGCGATAGGCGATGGCGAGGATGCAGAGGGCCGCAATGACGAAGGTGATTGCGTGTTGCATGACGGAGTTTCCTTTTCCTGCGGCCAATCTGGCCGGGCTCAGGCTGCACTCTACGCAGGCGGCAGGGAAAGTGGAGCGTAGAAAAGGTCAGTGGCAGAGGGTCGCCCGCGAGCGGCAGAAAAGCGGCCCCGAGCGGTTTGAGGGATAAGCCGGCGGGCGTGGCAAGCGGGTGAGTGGTAACGGGCAGGAGGGCGGAGTGAGTGGCCCGCTCCTCAGGGGATCTCCAGCAGCTCCTTGAGGGGCTTGAGGTAGCGCCGGCTCACCGGCACCTTGTGGCCGCCCTGGGTCACCACCTCCGCCAGGCCGCCGTCCAGCAGCAGGATCTCGCGGATCTGGCCCGGGTTGAGCAGGTACTGGCGGTGACAGCGTACGAAGCCGGTCTTCTCCTCCAGGGTGCGCAGGGTCAGCTCTGTGGTGCCCTGCTGCTGGGCGCTCACCACCTTGTTGCCGGCCAGATCGCTGTGGACGAACTCCACTTCGCCAAGGGGCAGCAGCAGGATGCGGTTGTGGCCGCTGCAGGGAATGCTGCGCAGGGGCTGAGCGATGCGGGTCGGATCCGGCAGTGGCTGGCCCGCCAGCTCACCCTTTGGCGAAAGCAGCCGCTGGATGCGCTCCAGCGCCTTGTTCATCCGATCGCTGGTGACCGGCTTGAGCAGGTAGTCGAGGGCATTCTCCTCGAACGCGCGCAGGGCAAACTCGTCGTAGGCGGTGATGAAGACGATGTGGGGGCGCAAGTCCGGGTCCAGCATGCTCACCAGCTCCAGCCCGCTGATGCGCGGCATCTGGATGTCGAGAAACAGCAGGTCGGGTTTGAGGCGGTGGATGGCGGGCAGCGCCTCCATGGCGTGGGCACACTCCCCCAGCAGGTGGATGTTGCCCGCCTGCTCCAGCAGCAGCCGCAGCTCCTCGCGGGCGAGGGGTTCATCGTCGACGATCAGGGCGGTCAGCATGGGCTCTCCTGCAGGGGAAGGGTGATCCTCACCCGGGTGGATTGATGGGGCTCGCAGTGAATAGTGACCCCGTACTCGGCGCCGTAACGGGCCTTGATGCGCCGGTCCACTATGTTCATGCCAAGTCCGCTCTCCTCCCGTTTGGCCTGATAGAGGCCAGCGTTGTCACAGACCTCCAGCACCAGCTGCTCGCCCTCCTGCCGCGCCGTCAGGGTCAGTTTGCCCGGCTCGAACATTTGGGAGATGCCGTGCTTGATGGCGTTCTCGACGATGGGCTGCAGGGAGAAGGTGGGCAGCCGGTACTCCAGCAGCGGCTCGGGAATATGGATCTGCACGCTCAGGTGCTCGGCGAAGCGGGCCTGCTCGATGTGCAGATAGGCGTTCACGTGCTCCAGCTCGTCGGCCAGGGTCACCTCGTCCCCTTGGCGCTTGAGGTTCTTGCGAAAGAAGGTGGAGAGGTGGTGCACCAGGGTGCGGGCATCCTCGGGGTCGCGCCGGATCACCGCCGCCAGGGTGTTAAGGGCGTTGAACAGAAAGTGCGGGTTGATCTGCGCCTGCAACAGCTTGATCTCCGACTGGGCCAGCAGTCGCTTCTGCTCGTTGTATTTGCTGGCCAGGATCTGGCCGGAGAGCAGCCGGGCGATCCCTTCCCCCAGGGTGCGGTTGATGGAGGAGAAGAACTTGCGCTTGGGCTCGTAGAGCTTGATGGTGCCCACCACCGACCCCTCTTCCCCCCGCAGCGGAATGACCAGCGAGGAGCCGAGCCGGCACTGGGGATGCAGGTTGCAGCTGTAGGGGATGAGGTTGCCGTCGGCATAGACCACCTCGTTGTGCTGGATCGCCTTGAAGGTGTGGGCCGAGTTGATGGCGGTGCCCGGCAGGTGGTGATCCTCGCCGATGCCGATGAAGGCGAGCAGCTTCTCCCGATCGGTGATGGCCACCGCGCCGACCCCGGTCTCCTCGTAGAGAATGCGCACCATCTGCTGACACGCCTCCTGGGTGAAGCCCTTGTCCAGTACCCGCATCGCCCGCTCGGCGATCTTGAGGGCGCGGGCGGAGAAGGCGACCGAGTACTTCTCCAGCATGGCGCGGTGATCGAGGATCATCCGCATGAACATGGCGGCCCCCAGCGTATTGGCCACCAGCATGGGGGCGATGATGTTCTCGATGAGGTGGACGGCGTCGTCAAACGGACGGGCCACCAGCAAGATGATCCCCATCTGCATCAGCTCGGCGATGAGGGCCACAGATCCCACTACCCAGGGGCTGAACAGCAGGTCGAGCCGGTGGCGGGAGACGAAGTGGCGGTGCACCAGGCCGCCGAGCAGCCCCTCGGCGATGGTGGAGAAGGTGCAGGCCAGCGCGGTAAAGCCCCCCAGCGAGTAGCGATGGATGCCGCCGGTGAGCCCCACCAGCAGCCCCACCACCGGGCCGCCGACGATGCCTCCCAGCACGGCGCCGATGGCGCGGGTGTTAGCGATGGAGTCCTCGACTCTCAGGCCAAAGTAGGTGCCCATCACGCAGAAGCCGGAGAAGATGAGATAGCAGAGGATCTTGTGGGGCCAGCTCAGGGTTACCTGGGTCAGCGGCATGAACAGCGGCGTTTTGGAGAGCAGCCAGGCGATCACCAGATAGACGCACAGCTGCTGGAAGAGAGATATCACGAGCGCGAATTGTTCGAAAGCCACGGCACACTATCTCGAAAGGGGATGCTCATCCAATGGACGCGGAGTATTAGCAAACCCCGATTTGCGCTGCAAGCCGCGGGCGCCGGAATAGCGCGCCTGCGCACAGATTTGCCGGCACCCTGAGCCAAAGGCATCCCCTGCACAGGCAGATGGGGGATGAGCATCGACCCGGCGAGTGGGTCACTCTCCCGGCCCGACTCAGGGGCCTGGATTAGGGGCCCGGCTCAGGGGGCTGAATGGACGTTTGCATAGAGCAGCATCAGCTCGGCCAGGGAATCGACCTCAAGGCGTTTCATCAGGCTGGCGCGGCACACCTCGACGGTGCGCACCGAGATGCAGAGATCCTGCGCTATCTGCTGATTCTTGTGGCCCCGGGCGATGAGTTGCAGCAGCTGGTGCTCGCGCGGGGTGAGCCGCTGATAGGCGGCCAGCTGGGCGAAACGGGTGGCCGCGCTCAGGGTCGCCTGCTCGGCCCGTGCGATGGCGGCGAGCAGGGGGGCCAGTTGCACCGGCTTTTGCAAGAAATCCACCGCCCCCTGCTTGAGGGACTCCACCGCCAGCGGCACCTCGCCGTGGCCGGTGAGAAACAGGATGGCGATGGGGCTCTGGGCCGCCTTGAGCCGCTGCTGCACCTCGGGGCCCGACAGCCCCGGCATGCGGCAGTCGAGGATGAGGCAGGCGGGCTGGTGCAGGTCGACCTCGGCCAGAAAGCGCTCGCCATCGGCAAAGCTGAACAGCGGCCGCTCGTCGCAGCTCTCCAGCATGAAGCGCAGGGAGTCGAGAGCGGCCTCGTCATCGTCAACCAGATAGAGCGGGGGGCGGGTAGGGGTCGGCATCTCAGTTCCTCGGTGTCGGCGAGTGGGTGGGGGTGGCTGAGGCGGGATCCTCGGGTGGCGGCACGGGCAGGATGACCCGGGCCAGACAGCCGTGGGGGCTCAGGTTCTCCAGACTGAACTGGCCGCGATGGCTCTCGACCACCTCCCGGCAGATGGCCAGCCCCAGCCCCATGCCATCCGGCTTGTCACTGTAAAACGCCTGCTGCAGTTCGGTCGCGGGGACCCTCAGGCCGGCGCCGTTGTCGCGGATCTCCAGCAGCAGGCTCTGCGCCTCGAAGGCGATCAGCAGCTCGACCCGGGCAGGCTCCTGTGCCGCTGCTTGCGTAGGGGGGGGGGCAGGGGAGTGAACAGCTGCGCGCGCTCTCTTCGCCGCCCTTTTCGCTACACTCTGCGCCGCACTCTCGGCGCCATTCTTGATGAGGTTGACCAGCAACTGCTCCATCCCAGTGCCGTCCAGAGGGAGCCGGCGCGGCTGGCCCCGCCAGTGCAGGGAGAAGGCGACGTCGAGCGGCGCCAGCATCTGTTCCAGCAGGGGGCGCAACTCCGCCACCAGGGTGGGCAGGTCGCAAGGCTCGACGCGGGGAGGGCGCTTTTGCAGCCTGGCCCTGAGTCGGTTGACGGTCTGGGTGATGCGCTGGACCTGCAGCCCTATCTGCTCCAGGGCCTGACGCAGGGAGGCCTGGGCGGCAGCCTGGGCCGGATCCTGAGCGAGTTTGTCCAGTCGCAACAAGGCCCCCTGGCTGTAGTTGGCGATGGCGCTGAGGGGCTGATTGATCTCGTGGGCCACGTTGGCGCCCAGCTCGCCCAGTTCAGCGAGCCGTCTGGCCTGTGCCAGCTGGCGTCCCTTCTGCTCGAGCTGGTGGCGGGCTTTGAGCAGCCGGCGCTGGCTGCGGTTGAACAGACGTTGCAGCAGCAGGTGGTGGCCCCCCAGCAGCAGTACCAGCGCCAGGGCGCCCCAGCCCCACTGTTGATGCTGGCGCAGCCAGTGCCAGGCCGCTTGCCACCAGGGGCCCTGCAGCGGGTGGCGATCCAGCGCCTTGAGCAGGCGGTCGATGGCGAGCTCGCTGGTGGGCACGGTCCAGCCCGCCGAATCGGCAGCGATGGCCGCCTCGCTATCAGCAGGCAGGTCGAACAGCGCGCGGGTCACCGCCAGCGCCAGCGCGGGGGAGGCCCGCTCTGTCTTGGCGAAGGACCAGTTGGGGTAGAGCCGGGTCGAGCTCTGGCAGCCAAAGCCGGCTGGCGCCTGATCGTCCAGCACCCGAAACGCCTCCCTGGCGACCTTGCCTTCCCGCTCCATGCGCTCGAGCTGACACACCGGCACGATGGCGGCGGCCACCTCCCCTGCGGCCAGCCGCTCGATGAGCCGGTCCAGCGGAAAGCCGGTGAACTGCACGGTGGAGAAGAAGTGCTCCAGCCTGACCCCCTGTTCGCCCGCCTCGAAGCGATAGGCGAGGTAGCCGCCGAAGGCGTTCTCCGAGACGGCGGCGAGCGCTTGCCCTTCGAGGTCATGCCAGTGTCGGTAGGGGGCCTGGGCGGGCACCACCAGCGCCGCGCCGATGGCGAGGTTGTCTCCCCCGGCCGGGCTCTTGAGGGTGGCGAGCCAGGCCAGCGGGTACTGGCGCGCCAGACTCACCGACTGGCCCGGGTTGGTGATGACGAAATCGAGGTGCTCGCGGGCGACGGCCTCGGCCAGTTCATCGAGCCCCAGCGGATGCAGTACGAAGCGATGGCCGGGCACGCGCTGAGCCAGCCAGCGCAGCAGCGGTTGCCACTGGGCTCTGGCCAGGGCCGGGCCGCGGGTCGCCAGCACGCCGATGCGTATCGGCTCGGCCAAGGTCTGCACCGGCGTGGCCTGGGATGGTGCGGATTCCTGTCGGGCCGGCACTGGCGAAGAGGGGGTCGGGGCGGCTTGCACCCGCAGCGGCAGGGCTGACAGGGCGAGCCAGAGCAGCAGGCTGAGCAGGGGCAAGGGAACTGGGGCGTGCAGGGGTCTCTCCTCTCGGTGCAAAGTGGACAGTCTATCACCGGGGCTTGCGCTTGCACGCTAACGGGGCCGGGAGGGGGGGCAAACGCCGCCCCGGTCACAGTTCAGCAGGGCTGGGGCATTTTTTATTGCGCTGGATCAACCCGGCTCCCGGTATGTGGAAAACCACAATAGAGGCGACTTCCTGCGTTGAGGACAATCGGCCCAACCCCTTTCAAGCCAGCTCAGCAGAAGGAAAGACGCCATGGAGCTCAGCAAGCGCCGATTGTTATCCGGGATCGCCGCCCTCACCGCAGGGGCGGCCCTGATCCCCGTCAGCCAGGTTCAGGCGCAGTCTGTTCCCGCTCCCCGCAACGGGCGGGCGGCCATCAGCCGGGGGGACGGGCGCAAGCGTTACGGCATGCTGATCGACCTGCGCCGCTGCGTCGGCTGCCAGGCCTGCACCGTGGCCTGCACCATCGAAAACCAGCCTCCCCTCGGCCAGTTTCGCACCACGGTGAGCCAGTACGAGGTGAGCGACGTGGCCGCCCTCGCGGCTCCCGCCTCCCTCTTGATGTTGCCGAGGCTGTGCAACCACTGCGCCGAGCCCGCCTGCCTCGATGTCTGCCCCACCGGCGCCACCTTCCAGCGCGATGACGGCATCGTCGTGGTCAACAACGACTGGTGCGTCGGCTGCGGTTACTGCGTGCAGGCCTGCCCTTACGATGCCCGCTTCATCAACCACGAGACCAACACCGCCGACAAGTGCACCTTCTGCGCCCATCGGCTGGAGGCGGGGCTCTTGCCCGCCTGCGTCGAGAGCTGTGTCGGCGAGGCGCGCATCATAGGCGATTTGAACGATCCCAAGAGCCGGATAAGCCGCTTGCTGCGCCAACACGAGCCGGCGCTCAAGGTGCTCAAGCCGGAGGCCCATACCCAGCCGCGGGTCTTTTATCTCGGCATGGACGAGGCCTTCGTCAGCAAGGTCGACGGCAATCCGGCCCTGCGCACCCTGCTCACCGACGATGGCAAGGAGATAGCCCATGGTCATTAACGAACTGCTGGCCCCGGCTCAGCCCATCACCTGGCTGCCCTGGGCGGTGCAATATTTCTTCCTCATCGGCCTCGCCTGCGGGGCCCTCTGGCTCGGCGCGTTTGAGCTGTGGCGCAAGGCGCCGGATCCGCGGCTGCAGACCCTGGCGGCGGTGCTGATGGTGGCGGCCGGCCTGGTGGCCCCCATCGCCCTGACCGCGGATCTGCACCAGCCGGCCCGGGCCTGGCACTTCTACGCCCAGACGCGCTTTGGCTCCGTCATGTGGTATGGCGCCTATCTGCTGCCGCTGTTCAGCCTGCTCTCCATGCTGCTCGGCTGGCTGCTGCTAAGGCCCGCCCTGGCGCGGCGCGGCGCAGAAGTGGACAAGATAGCCCACCTTGCCCGGCTGCTCTGCCTGGGAAGCTGGTCGGGGCACGTCTGGCAGCGGCCCCTCTCTTTGCTGGCCGCCCTGAGCGGGCTCAGCATCGCCCTCTACACCGGGCTCGAGACCATGGCGGTGGCGGCGCGCCCGCTCTGGCATACCCCCTGGTTGCCCTGGCTGCTGACCCTGAGCGCCGTGCTGGGGGCCCAGAGTGCCCTGCTGCTGCTCAACCGCTTGCTGGCGGGCTGGCGTGCCCAGACCGAGTCGACCCTGCTGCGCCAGAGCGGCTGGACGTTAGGCCTGCTGGCGCTCTCCCTGCTGGGCTGGGCCCTGTTTGGCGGCGCCTCGGCGGCAGAGGCCGCGGCCCTCTATCGGCTCGACCCGAGCTGGCGGCTGGCGGCCCACTGGCTGTTGCTGACCCTGGTGTTGGCCAGCCTGCTGATGCTGCTCCGGCCCAGGATCTCTGCTCGCCTGTCACTCTGGGGGCTGGCGCTGCTGGGGCTGCACCTGGTGTGGGGCCTGCGCTGGCTGGTGCTGATCCAGGGGCAGCTCGCCCCCAAGTACGGGGCCGGCGTCTACCTCTATGAAATCGCCTGGGGCCCGGCCGGTGTGCTCGGCATTCTCGGCACCTTCGGTCTGCTGCTGGCCCTGCTGGTGGCCCTCTCGGAGCTGGTGTGCCCCTCTGTTTCCCCCGCCATCAAGGCATCCACAACTTTTGCACGCGAGGCACTCTGATGGATCACAGCAAGCGCAAGTTTCTCAAGGGCGCCGCCATCGCCGGCGGTACCGGGCTGTTCGTCGCCGGTTACAGCGACACCCTCAAGCAGGTGGCGACTGGTCTTGCCACCGGCAGCTCGGGCAAGCCGACCCGGGATCCCATCCATGGCAACTCGCTGGCCGTGGAGTACCGGGTCGACGAGCGGGGGGAGCTGCACCCCAACCCGGCCCAGCGGGTTGCCAACACCATGTGCCTCGGCTGCTGGACCCTGTGCGGAGTGCGGGCTCGCATCGACAACGAGCGCGACCAGATAGTGCGGATCCTGGGCAACCCCTATCACCCCCTCTCCGCCCGCCATCACATCGACTTCAAGACCCCGGTCAAGCAGGCGCTGCTCGCTACCAGCGGCTACCAGGAGGGGGGGCTGGACGGGCGCTCCACCGCCTGCGCCCGGGGCAACGCCATGCTGGAGCAGCTCGACAGCCCGCAGCGAGTCACCCGTTGTCTCAAGCGGGTGGGGCCCCGTGGCAGTGGCCGCTGGCAGAGCATCCCCTTTGAGCAGCTGGTGGCCGAGGTGGTGGAGGGGGGCGATCTATTTGGCGAGGGCCAGGTTGAGGGGCTGCGGGCCATTCGCAACCTCGCCGAGCCGCTCGACCCGGCCAACCCGGAATACGGCCCCAGGGCCAACCAGCTGCTGGTGAGCAACGCCTCGGACGAGGGGCGGGATCACTTCATCAAGCGCTTCACCTTCAACAGCTTCGGTACCCGCAACTTCGCCAACCACGGCGCTTATTGCGGCCTGTCGTTCCGGGTCGGGGCCGGCGCCCTGCTGGACGATCTGGAGAAGAACGCCCACCTCAAGCCGGACTGGGACGAGAGCGACTTCCTGCTGTTCATGGGCACTTCGCCCCAGCAATCGGGCAACCCCTTCAAGCGCCAGTCCCGTCAGCTGGCGGCAAACCGGGCGCGACCGGGCAAGCCGTTCTCCTACGTGGTGGTGGCCCCCAGCCTGCCCAACACGGTGAACATGCCGTCCGCCCCCGCCAACCGCTGGTTGCCCATCCGCCCTGCCACCGACTCGGCGCTGGCCATGGCCATGCTGCGCTGGATCATCGACAACCAACGCTACGCCGAGTCTTTCCTGACGGCACCCAATGCCGCTGCTGCCGAGCGAGCCGGCTATCGCGGTTTTTGCAACGCCAGCCACCTGGTGCTCTGCGACGAGTCCCACCCGCGCTTCGGTCAGATGCTGCGGGCCAGCGATCTTGGCTTGCCCTTTGAGGGGGAAGCCTATGGGGAGGGGGACGCCATGCTGGTAGAGGAGGCGAGCAGCGGCGAGCCGAGACCCGCCGACCAGTGTGAGCGGGCCAACCTCTGGGTGGATCGACCCCTTCAGGGCCCTAAGGGGGCGCTGATGGTGAAGAGCAGCTTCCAGCTGCTGGCCGAGGCGTGCCGCGAGCACTCTCTCGAGCAATACAGCGCCGAGTGTGCCGTGCCAGTGAGCGATATCGAGGCGCTGGCGCGGGAATTCACCAGCTACGGTACCCGCGCGGCGGTGGTCTCCCACGGCGGCACCATGAGCGCCAACGGCTTCTACTCAGCCTGGGCCATCATGATGCTCAACGTCATGGTAGGGAACTTGAACGCAAGGGGCGGCGCCGTGGCGAGCGGCGGCAAGTTCGATCCCTTCGGGGCGGGGCCGCGCTACGATCTGGCGAGCTTCCCCGGCATGGTCAAGCCCGCCGGGGTCTTCCTGTCGCGCTCCAAGTTCCCCTACGAGAAGACCTCTGAGTATCGGCGCAAGCGCGAGGCGGGCCAGAACCCCTATCCGGCGCAAGAGCCCTGGTTCCCCATCTCCGGCCCACTGCTCGGCGAACACCTGACTGCGGCGGTGAATGGTTACCCCTACCGGCTCAAGGCCTGGATCAACCACATGGGCAACCCCCTCTACGGTCAGGCCGGGCTCAGCAAGGCCATAGGCGAAGAGCTCAAGGACCCCGCCGTGCTGCCCCTTGTGGTCAGCATCGACAGCTTCATCAACGAGTCGTCGGCGCTGTCGGACTACATAGTGCCGGATACCCTGACCTACGAGTCCTGGGGCTGGGCCACCGCCTGGCACGGGGTGATGACCAAGGTCTCCACCGGCCGCTGGCCTATCGTGGAGCCTAGAGTCGCCAAGACTGCCGAGGGGGATCCGGTCTGCATGGAGTCCTTTTTTATCGCGGTGGCCAAACGGCTGGGGCTGCCGGGCTTTGGCGAGGGGGCGCTCAAAGGGGCGGACGGCAAGCTGCACGGCTTGAACCGGGCGGCGGACTTCTCCCTCTACGGGGCGGCCAACGTCGCCTATCTCGGCGAGCCGGTGCCTGCCATAGAGCCTGAGGATCTCGCCTGGTCCGGGATGGAACGGATCCTGCCGGTGTTGAATGCCACCCTGAGCGCGGAGGAGGCGGGCCGCGCCGCCTACCTCTTCGCCCGTGGCGGGCGCTTCGAGCCGGCGGCCAAGGGGCGCGACGACGCGGGTCAGCCGAGCAAGCGCTGGCCCAAGCCGCTGATGGTATGGAACCCCGAGGTGGGCAGCCGCCGCCACAGCCAGAGCGGCCAGTTCCTGAGCGGCACCCCGAGCTTCTTCCGCCCCCAGCTGGCGGACGGCACGCCGCTCAATGAGGCGTTCAAGCCGGCCCAGTGGCCGCTGCTGCTTACCAGCTACAAGTCCCACACCATGAGCTCCATGAGCATCGGCTCGGATCGCCTGCGCCAGGTGAACCCCAGCAACCGGGTGCGGCTCAATGCGCAGACGGCGGCGCAGCTGGGAATAGAAAGTGGGGACAGGGTGCGGGTCAGCACCCCGGATGGCAGCGTGATCGGGGTGGCCGAGTGCGTGGCCGGGGTACAGGCGGATGCCATCGCCATCGAGCACGGCTTCGGCCACAAGGAGCTGGGGGCGCGGGAGCACTGGATAGACGGCCAGAAAGTGGTTGCCAACCCGCTGCGCGGAGCCGGGGTCAACCTCAACGATCTGGCGGTATTGGATCCCAGCCGCCATGGCCGCTACCCCCTGGTGGACTGGGCCATCGGCTCGTCGGCCCGTCAGGGGCTGCCGGCCCGGGTGGAGAAGCTGGTATGACGATCCAATGAAAACGGGGCCTGCGGGCCCCGTTGCTTAGCTTCTCTGCGTCACTGTCACAGTTTGAAGTCGACCCACACCAGGCGGTGATCCGAACTGACGCCCTTGGCGATGCCGAGCTTGGCGTCATACACCAGGTGGTAGCCAGGTTCGAAGCTGGCCGGCCAGAACACGCCGGAGGCGACCGCGTTCAGGTTGGCGGAGGGCAGCACGTGGTCGAGCTGCAGGCCGCTGCTGCTGGTGATGCGCTCCGGGGTGGGGCGGTTGCTGTTGCGCTTGCACTGATCCGGCTGGCTGGCGAGGCACTCGGGGCCGCCCTGGCTGACCGGGATCAGGGCGCCGTTGGTGACGGCCTGGTTGACCAGCACATGGTTGTGCAGATCCTGAATGGCGGTCAGGTCGCCATCGCCAATCTGGGGATCGGCGTTGAGATCGCCGGCGATGACGAACTTGGCACCCTCGGCCAAGCCACCCGCCTTGCCGGCGTCATCCACCATGTAGCTGGCGGTCTCCACGTAATCCTGCCAGAAGGCGACTTCGGCCCGGTTGTGCTTGACGTTGTGGCGCGCCGCGTTGCCGAAGATGGGCGGAGTCGGGTGGGAGATGAGGAAGTGGATCACCTCCTCCTTGTTGCCGCGCTTGATGCGCACTGGCACGTCGGCGTGGTTCTTGGACGAGAGTGGGAAGGCCTGCCAGGCGGCGTCGTCATACCAGGCATCGCCGCACTGGCGGCCGGCCGGGATCGGCGCCTTGGCATTGTTGCAGTCGTCGATGACCGGGTTCACTTCGCCCGGCATGTCCTTCCACTTGAATTTCTGGAAGGTGCGGATCTGCTTGGTATCGATGGGGTACTGGGACATCACGGCGAAGGCGTACTGGCCGTGGTAGTTGCCAAAGCCCCAGGCGTCATCCGGCCCGTTGTTGACCTTGCCGTCCAGGTTGAGGTCATGGCCGCTCATCAGACCGGTGTTGGTGGCAAAGTTCTGCAGCACCGGGTAGCTGATGGCCTTCACCTCGTCGTGCTGGGCATGGGCCAGGTAGTTGTCGTTGAAGGC
The DNA here is from genome assembly GCF_041403025.1 of Aeromonas sp. S5(2024). Lineage (NCBI taxonomy): Bacteria > Pseudomonadati > Pseudomonadota > Gammaproteobacteria > Aeromonadales > Aeromonadaceae > Aeromonas > Aeromonas sp. S5(2024). The sequence continues at coordinate 217,246 of NZ_JBGLRI010000001.1, forward strand.
TTTGAGGTCCGTAGTGTCGGCGCCCTTGCCGTCATTGTCGAATTCGTTGAGCAGGAACACATCCGGCCGGGTGCGCTGGATGATTTCGGCGATGTTGCGGATCTGCTGCACGTCGAGGGCCTTGGTCTTCTCGGCGCCGCTCAAGGTGCCATCGGCGAGGCGGGCCAGCAGGGCATCCTGCTCGGTGCGGCTCAGGGCCAGTTCACCGGCGAGCATGCCGGCGGCGGTGCGATCGAAGGAGAGGTTGAAGGTAGCGAAGCGAACCATGGGGGTCGGGGTCTCGGAGTCATTTTGGCTGTTACAGCCTGCCATCAATCCGAGGGAAATGGCAGCGGCCAGTAGGGATTTGCTGATATTTTTCATTGTAATATTCCGTAGCATCAATAAGTTATACCTTGCTCATGGGGAGCGAAGGCGTGCCCATTATAGGGATCCCGGCCGGCAGCCGGGCTCTGAATGGGCCAAAGTGTGAGACCATTCACAGAGCAAAAGCGGGGAGGCGAGATGAGTCGGCGACAGACGGCCCTGGTGGTCGAGGGGGGCGCCATGCGCGGCATTTTCGCCGCCGGGGTGCTGGATGCGTTTCTGGCCAAGGGCCGCACGGCGTTTGATCACTGCATCGGGGTATCGGCCGGGGCGGTCAATCTGGCGGCCTTTCTGGCCGGTCAGCAGGGGCGCAACCACAACGTCATCACCGACTACTCCTGCCGTCCCGAGTTCATCAACCTGGCCAAGTTCTTGCGCGGTGGCCACTGGCTCGATCTCGACTGGCTGTGGGCGATCACCATCCGCGAGTGCCGGCTCGATCTGGCGCGCTTTGCCGCCAACCCGGTGCCGCTGACCGTGGTGACCACCCGGGTAGCGGACGGCCAGGCCGCCTACCTCAAGGCCAACGCCGCCGAGCTGGAGCAGCAGATCAAGGCCTCCTGCTCGGTGCCGCTGGTCTACCGGGACTTCGTGCGCATCGACGGGGAGGCCATGACGGATGGCGGGGTGGCCGACTCCATTCCGGTGCGCCACGCCTATGAGCAGGGGGCGCGCGACATCACAGTGGTGCTCTCCCGCCCGCTGGGCTATCGCAAGCGGGCGCCGCGCCTGCCCGCCCTGCATCGTTACCTGCTGCGCAAGACGCCGGCCCTGGCTCGCGCCAGCCTGTCGCGTCATCAAAGCTACAACGATGCCATCGACTTCATCCGCCAGCCGCCGGCCGATTGCCGCATCCGGGTCATAGTGCCGCCGGCGGGTTTTCGGGTCGGCCGAATGACCACCGACCGGGGGCGGCTGGAGCAGGGTTACCAGATGGGCTGGCAGGCGGCCCTCGACTATCTAGGGAGCGCTTAGGCGCTCTTTGCACACCGTTGCGGCCCCGATCGGGGTCGCCACCATGAAAGCGCATGGCGATGGTGCAGCAGATCTGCGACGCGTCATTTCGCCCGCTCATTCCCCTTTTGCGCGGCGGTGGCTGCACTCGGTTGGTCTGCTTAATATGTAGCTGGATAATTATTTGCGATATTTACAGCGAAATGGTCAGGATTGCCGCCATGAAAAAATATCACTATTAAGTTGTGCTAAATAATCCACGAGTCAAATTGTGACCGAATAATAAAGCGGTTGGGGAACTTTTCTGATTGGTGATATTTGATACGCATCAATTTAAATAAAATCTGTTTTTATTCATATGTATAGTTCAACTTAACTTATGCGAAATAGATTATTCGCTGCGGGTTGAATCTGTTTACATCAATGGCGAATTGATAGCCTGACTTCATCTCGGCTACTGTCCCCTCTCGATTCGTTTGGGTAGCAAACGGATACAAAAATAATAACAACAGAGACTGGACGCATTGATAAAGAGTCATCTTTATTGATTTTAATCCTGCCAAAGGAGCCGGAATAATGAGTGGTTTATCTTCCCATCATATTGCCCAAAATATATTTGCCGAGCTGTTGCCTTATCGCCGCCGCTTCCCCGATCCCATTCTGGATCGGCAGCAGGAGGAAGCAGAGGTGGCCGCCATCCAGATCCCCCGTCTGCAGGCCTTCATCGAGCGGGGCGAGACCATCACCTGCGTGCTGCCCGCCTTCCCCACCAAGTCGCCCAATCCGAACAAGGTGCTGGGTACCCTGCCGGACATGGCGGAGCGGCTCTCCCTCAGCTTTCTTAACCACCTCTGCCAGCGTATCCAGCTGCACTACGCGCCCGGCATGCGGATCCTCATCTGCTCGGACGGCCACGTGTTCGGTGACCTCATCCGGGTGGCGGACCCGGCCATCGACGCCTATCAAGCCCACATCGAGCAGCTGATCCTGGAGCTGGGGGCGACCCACCTCGGGGTCTTCCACCTAGGGATGGTGGCGGGCATGGCCGAGTTTTGCGCCAGCCGCGACTTCGACACTCTGCGCGAACAGCTGGTGGAGCGCTATGCCGAGCCGCTGGCACAGATAACGGAAGAGGTAAGAAGCACCGAGGAGGGCATTCGCCTCTATCGCGCCATGACCCGCTTCCTCTATGAAGACAGCCAACTGCCGGACACCCCGCTCTCCAACACGGCGCTGCAGCGGGATGCCAAGGCGCGCACCCATGCGGTGATCCAGCGCAGCCGCGCCTGGGGCAACCTGCTGGCGGAGCGCTTCCCCGAGGCGATCCGTCTCTCCATCCACCCCCAGGCGAGCCACAGCCTGAAGATGGGCATCCACATGCTGCCGACCCGGGATGACTGGCTCACCCCCTGGCACGGGGTGGCGGCCAACCTGGATGGCCAGTTCGTGCTGATGAAGCGGCGCGACGTGCTGGCGATGGAGCATGAGCTGGTCCATATCCACGGCCGTCCGAGCCACTACCTGATCAACGGCAAGCAGGCCGCCGCCTGAGGAGTTTCCCATGACTGCATCCATCGTTACCCTCGGCGGCGAGCGCTGCCGCATCCTGCCACAGGCTCCGTTCGGCCTGCTGATTGAACCGGCCCGCAACGCCCAGCCGGTGCAGAGCCTGGCTATCGAGGCGCTGCGCGAACTGGCCCGCCGCCACGGCGTGCTGATCCTGCGCGGGTTCGAGTCCGGCTTCACCGATCCCGAGCGGCTGACCCGCTACGGCGAGGAGTGGGGCGAGATCATGATGTGGCCGTTCGGCGCCGTGCTGGATGTGAAAGAGCACGAGAACGCCACCGATCACATCTTCGACTCCAGCTATGTGCCGCTGCACTGGGACGGCATGTACAAGCCGACCCTGCCCGAGTTCCAGCTGTTTCACTGCGTGCACGCCCCGGCGGCGGACGAAGGGGGGCGCACCACCTTCATCAATACCCGCCAGCTGCTCACCGAGCTCGACGGCGAGCGGCTGGCCCGCTGGGAGCTGGTGCACATCACTTATCGCATCAAGCAGGTGGTGCACTACGGCGGCCAGGTGCGCTCGCCGCTGCTGGTGCCCCACCCGGTGAGCGGCGAGACGGTGCTGCGCTACAACGAGCCGCCGCGTGAGGGGGTACGTTTTCTCAATCAGCATGCCCTCGAGATTGAAGGGGTGGCACCGGCCGAGCAGGCCGCCTTCCTGCAGGATCTGCACCAGCGGCTCTACGACCCGCGCTACTTCTATGCCCACCAGTGGCAAGAAGGGGACGTGGTGATCGCCGACAACCTCGGCCTGCTGCACGGCCGCGAGGGGTTCACCGCCCGCTCGGCCCGCCACATCCAGCGGGTCCACATCCAGGCCAGCCCGGTCTGTCTCAACCCGGCGCTGGCGCCGCAAGGGGCGGCGTGATGGCGACCATTTTGCTGGCGGCCACCGCCACCCCGGGCCACGTCAATCCCATGCTGGCGGCGGCCCGCCTGCTGGTGGAGGAGGGGCATCGAGTGCTGATGCTGTGTGGCGCCCTGTTCGAGCAGCGCATCTGCGCAGCCGGCGCCGAATTCGTGCCCTTCGCTCCCGAGGTGGACTTTGACTACCGGGCGCTGGAGCGGCATTTTCCCGAGCGGGCCAGCCTGAGCGGTACCGCCCAGATGGCGCTGGCGCTCAAGCGCTTCTTCGCCGCCCCCATGGCGCAGCACGACCGCCACCTGCAGGCGCTGATCGCGGCAGAGGGGGTGGATCTGCTGCTGGTGGAGAATGGCTTCTACGGCGTGCTGCCGCTGTTGCAGCAGGGGCGCGGTCGTCGTCTTCCCATCCTGATGCTGGGGGTGAACCCGGTCTCCTTCTCGAGCCCGGATGCCATCTTCTACGGCCCGCGCATTCCTCCCGAGCTGCGCCGCTCCCTTGGCGAGCTGCCCTGGCTTGATGAGCCGACCCGGCAACTGCAAAGGGAGGTACAGCAGAGCTTCGATGCCGCGCTGGCCGAGGCGGGGGCGCCGCCGCTGACGGCCCCCTTCACCGACGTGATGGTGACGGCCCCCGATGCTTTTTTGCAGCTCTCCTGCGCCGGCTTTGAATACGAGCGGCCGGAGCTGGAGGGGGTGATCCGTTATGTCGGTCCGCTGCTGCCACCCCGGATTGAGCTGACGCCGCCGCCCTGGTGGGAGCTGCTCGATGAGCGGCCGCTGGTCATCGTCAGCCAGGGCACCCTGGCCAACGTGGATCTGGGGCAACTGCTGATCCCGGCCATGCAGGGACTGGCTGGCGACGAGCTGCAACTGCTGCTGACCACCGGCGGGCGGGATCCGGCGCGGCTCGGCGCCGCCGTCCCGGCCAATGCCATCGTCACCGAACACGTGCCGTTCGAGCTGGCGCTGCCCCGCGCCGCCGTGCTGGTGACCAATGGCGGTTATGGCTCGGTACAGGCCGCGCTGGCCCACGGGGTGCCGCTGGTGGTGGCGGGCACTGGGGAGGACAAGGCGGAGGTGGCCACCCGGGTGGCGTGGAGCGGCGCCGGCATCAATCTGCACAGCAACGAGCCGACGGCGGACGCGGTGGCGGCGGCGGTGTGCAAGCTAGTGCACGAGCCGCGCTATCGGGCCAGGGCCCGGCTGCTGGCCGACGAGATGGCTGCGCTCGATGCCCGCGCCGCCATCGCCGGGACGGTAGCGGCCCTGCTCGGCGGGCAAGGGTGATCCCGTGATGAAACAGGGAGGCTCGATGGCCTCCCTGTTGTTCAGCTTGCGCTCAGTTTGTGGCTGCTAGGGTGGCCAGGGTGACAAGAGGCGGCGTCAGCGGCGCCGGATGCGCTTTTTCATGCAAAAAGAGCGATCCCGACGTTGAATTTTTGGCCGACTCAGGAAAGAATGCGCGCTCGGTAATCGACCTCGGACGCAAGGTGACTCGTCACGGGCCAGACCGAGGATGAAATGGCCGTCGGCCAACTTGGTACAGGAAACCACACAGGAATTTTATGAATCCCCTTCGCACTGCCGCTTCGGCTCTTTTATGTACTCTGGCGCTGGTCAGCCAGCAGGCCGCCGCCGTTGAATACCAGCTGCCTGCAGCCAACAGCCGTCTGATCGGTGAGAACCAGGAGTACGTGGTACCCGCGGACAACCGTCCGCTGGAGCAGATCGCCTCCGACTTCCAGTTGGGTCTGACCAACATCATGGAAGCCAACCCGGGTGTCGACCCCTACCTGCCCAAGGCGGGCAGCAAACTGGTCATCCCCCATCAGCTGATCCTGCCCAACGCTCCCCGCGAAGGGATCGTCATCAACGTGGCGGAGATGCGTCTCTACTACTACCCGAAAGGCAAGAACGTGGTGCAGGTGCTGCCCATCGGCATCGGCCAGCTGGGGGTCAACACCCCGGAGAACTGGATCACCAAGGTGGAGCGCAAGCGCGCCAATCCGACCTGGACCCCGACTGAAAACATCCGTCGCCGCTACGCCGCCCAGGGCAAGACCCTGCCGGCAGTCTGGCCGGCCGGTCCGGACAACCCCATGGGTCTGCACGCGCTCTACATCGGCAACCTGTACGCCATTCACGGCACCAACGCCACCTTCGGCATCGGTCTGCGAGTGAGCAGCGGCTGCGTGCGTCTGCGCGCCGACGACATCAAGTACCTGTTCGACAACGTGCCGGTCGGCACTCGCGTCCAGTTCGTCAACCAGCCGGTCAAGACCACGGTCGAGCCGGATGGCGGTCGCTACATGGAAGTGCACGAGCCGCTGTCACGCAACGAGGAGGAGTTCAACTCCACCGCCTCCGTGCCGCTGCCCATGACCCAGGCCACCACCCGCTTTATCGCCCACATGGACAGCGACTCCAATGTGGTCAAGCAGGTGCTGGAACAGCGTACCGGCATGCCGACCCGTCTCAACCCGCAGGTCTGATGACCGGGGAGACTGGCTAATGCACAACGGCGACCATGAGGTCGCCGTTGTTGTTTCTGGCACTGCCACCGGTCATCAGCTGGCGGGAGGCGCATAGAGGGCCAGCCAGTTGCCCTCGGTATCTTCGATGATGACCCGGGAGCCATGGCCGCTGCCGATGCTGTGCAGGGGCTCGAGCACCCGTCCGCCGATCTTGGGCACCAGCTGTTCAGCCTCCTGCAGACGCTCGCCAAGGGCGAGGTAGATGAGGGGGCCCGTGTGCCCCGGCTGGTGGTACTTGTCCATGGGGCCGAGACAGGCCGCCGCGTTGTTGCCATCGTGGCGCAGCATGGCGAAGCGGATCTCCTCCTGTATCGGCGTGACCGGCACGTCGAGCAGGGCCGAGTAGAAGGCCATGGCGCGATCCAGATCCCGTGTCGGAATGTCGGCCCAGACCAGGGTATTGTCCATCTTGGTGATCTCCAGCATGTTCCGGCCGATGCGACCGGCGGCTCTGTTCCTTGCTGACGGCCTCTCGCGGCAGCTCGCAGGCAGCTTCCTAGAGGTTAGGAGCAGCCCATGAGGGGCGCCAGAGCTAAAAAAGCGGCGCCTGATGGCGCCGCTTTCGGGTGGGGAACTGGAGGTTTTTTCCCTCGATATACAGTTACTTGCCTGCGATGCTCAGACCGCCGAAACGAATAAGAGGCGCATAGAAGCTCTTGCCATCGTCGTGGTGCAGCACGTTGGCGACCGCTTCCAGCTCACCCAGCAGGCGATAGAAGTTGCCCGCCACCGTGATGCCGCGCACCGGTGCCACCCGCACGCCGTCCCGGCACAGGAAGCCGGAGGCGCCGAACGAGAAGTCGCCGCTCACCGCATCGGCGCCGGAGTGCAGGCCGTCCAGCTTGACCAGCTCCAGATACTCGCCGCCTTGCGCCTCGGCCTCGCTGTGGGGGCCGAGCCCGAACACCAGGTGGCGCGGGCTGACATCCAGTGCACTGCGGGCGCTGCGCGCCGCCGAACCGTTGCTGGCCAGGCCAAAGTGGTGGGCGGTGGCGCTGTTGTGCAGCAGGGTTTTGAGCTCCCCTTCGCCGATCAGCAGCAGATCCCGGGTGGGGGCACCCTCGCCATCGAAGGCCTTGATGTGCATGCCGCCCGGCATATAGGCCCGGCTCTCCAGGGTGAGCCAGCGGGAGGCCACCGACTGGCCCAGCTTGTCGCGCCAGGGGTTGATCCCCTGCTGGGCCCACTTGCCCGACAGCGCGGCCTGGAAGCAGCCGAACAGGCTGGCCAGGGCATTGGTGTCGAAGATGGCGCTGTAGTGGCCGCTCGGCACCGCGTCCCCCGCCAGCAGGCCGTCGGCCACGGCGTGGATCTGGCGGATGAGGGTCTGGCTGTCCAGCGCATCGAAGCGGCGCTCATACTGCCCCTGAGAGAACATGGACTGACGGCCGTCGCGCTCGATGAGGGCGGAGCTGTAGCAGCCGACGCTGAACGCCTGATGCTGGCAGAGGCTGCCCTGGCTGTTGGCGAGCCACAGCCGGCCCTCTCCCTCGAAGAAGCTGTTGTAGGGGGCGCCGGTCACGTCCGGCAGCGCCAGCATGTCCGACTCGAGCCGCAGGGCCAGGGCAATCTTCTCCTCCACGGGGGTGGTGTCGGGCTGATTGATCTCGGCGCAGTCGGTGGCGAGCCGGCTCTGCTGCACGGCGATGGTCTGATCCGGGTCCACCTTGGCGAAGCGGCTGGCATCCAGCGCATCCTGCAGCATGGCGGCCAGCGCCGACTGGTCGAGGGACTCCGAATAGGCGATGCCGACCCGGCCCTCTTTTATCAGCCGAATGCCGATCTGCTGGCTGCTGGTGACCTTGTATTCGCTGAGCTCGCCCTTGTCGGCCTTGAGGGAGAAGGCCTTGTCCTGGTTGGCGATGATGTCGGCTTCGGCACCGAGATCGGCGACCTGGTCCAGCAGGCGGGCAAGCAGTTGGTTCATATCGAGTTGGCTCATCAGGCGTTCCCCCCCACCAGAATGTTGTCAACCTTGAGCGGTGGCTGGCCGACCGAGGCGGGAATGGAGCCTGAGACCGAGCCGCACATGCCGGCGGAGAGGGCCAGATCGCGCCCCACCATGGAGATCTCCTTCAATACCTGCGGGCCGGTGCCGATCAGGGTGGCCGACTTGAGCGGCCGGGTGATCTTGCCCCCCTCGATGAGGTAGGCCTCCTGCACGTTGAAGTTGAACTCGCCGGTGCCGGGCTGCACCGAGCCGCCCCCCATCCGTTTGGCATAGATGCCGTGTTCCACGGTCGCCAGCATCTCGTCCAGGCTGTGATGGCCCGGCTCGATGTAGGTGTTGCGCATGCGCGAGGCCGGCGCGAACTTGTAGGATTCGCGGCGCCCGGAACCGGTACGGGCGTAGCCGGTGCGCAGCGCCCCCATCCGGTCCACCAGGAAGCCGGTCAGCACGCCATCCTTGATGAGCTGGGTGTGCTGGGTCGCCATCCCCTCGTCATCGACGTTGATGGAACCCCAGGCGTTGCCCTGCAGCCCCTCGTCCACCGCGCTGACCGCCGGATTGGCGATGAGCTGGCCCATCTTGTCGTGGAACACCGAGGCCTTCTTGGCCACCGAAGTGGTCTCCAGCAGGTGGCCGCACGCCTCGTGGAAGATGACGCCGCCAAAGCCGCTCTCCATGATGACCGGCAGCTTGCCGCTCGGGCAGGGGGCTGCGCCCAGTTTCACCAGCGCCTGGCGGGTGGCGGTGAGGGCCAGCTCGCGGGGATCGACACTGGAGGCGTGTTCCCAGCCCATCATGGCGCCGGGGGCTTCGTAACCCACGCTCTGTTCGCTGCCAAGGGCGGCGATGGTCTGGGCCATGATGCGGTTGTAGTGGCGGCGATCGCTCACCTGCACCCCTTCGCTGTTGAAGATCTCCACCTCCTGCTCCCAGCCCAGCACGTTGCCGGCAAACTGGCTCACCTTGGTGCTCTCGGCGCGGGCCGCGGCATCCATGGCGTGCAGGTAGGCAATCTTCTGTTCCAGCAGCTTGTCGGCTGACAGCGGCAAGGCCACCGGGTTGCGATCGCTCAGGCGACTGAAGTCGAAGGCGGTGGCGGTGACCACGGGGTCACGCCGGTCCTTGGCCGCCAGCAGGCTGACGATGCGCAAGAGCTCATCGCGGCTGGCCAGGTTGGTGTAGCCATAGAGCACCTTGTGGCCGTAGCACAGGCGCACGCCGATGCCGAAATCGAGGCCGCCGCTGATGTTTTCTATCTGGCTGGAGAGCAGGCTGAGCTGGCTGCGGCGCTTGCGCTCCACAAACAGCTCGGCGAAGTCGGCACCCAGCGCCAGCGCGTGATCGAGCACGTCGCGGGCGATGGCGGGGGCCAACAGGGAGAATGGGGTCATAGAATTTCCTTATTCTGGTCTGTCCGTTTGCTTCCGATACCCGGCTGTGATTGTTATGGGGTACCGTTTCCATTGTTGCAGACCAGCACAAAAAAGTCGCTATAGCGTCATGCGATGATACCGATTGAGAAAATCGGTGCGATTTATGCGCCCGGTGGCCCGAAACCCGGCCGCCGGTAGTCAGGGAAGCGTCGCAGCTGACGTTTGTTCAAGGGGGTCTTTCACCAGGCCTTCTTCGTCATGCCGTGCGGGGAGAGGGCGATGGCTGGGGGCCATCGCCACTGGTGTCAGGCAACCCTGCGTTAGAGCAGCTCGTGAATTTCCCCCAGGATCTGGTCGACCCACTGCTCGATGCGGGATTCCGTCTGGTCGTACTGGTTGGCGTCGTCGAGCGCCAGGCCGACGAAGTGACGACCATCGTCGATCAGCGCCTTGGAGGCATCGAACTCGTACCCCTCGTTGGGCCAGTAGCCCACCAGCTTGACTCCCTTGGGGACCAGCTGATCGTGCAGCAGGCCGAGGGCATCCTGATACCATTCGCCGTAACCCAGCTGATCGCCCATGCCGAACAGGGCGATGATGCGGCCTTCCAGCTCGACATCCTGAATGTCTTCCCAGCGGGATTCCCAGTCTTCCTGCAGCTCGCCAAAGTCCCAGGTGGAGATGCCCAGGATCAGGATGTCGTACTCCTGCATGAGGGTGAGGGGCACATCCTTGATGTTGTGGAGATCAACCAGCTCGGGGCCAATGAGGGCGCGGATCTTCTCGGCGGCCATCTCGGTGTAGCAGGTGGTAGAGCCGTAAAACAAACCTATCTTCATCGCTCTTCTCTTGATCGCAGTCGGCAATGGGGGCGGGCAACCGCAGGGTGGCGCCCGGGGGAGGGCGTCAGTCTAGCAGATTGCCCGGCGCGCTTCACCGCCTGGCGGGCGATGGACAACGGCAACTTGCGGCCGCGGTGGGTCGGCACGTTACAATGGGCCATGTTTCCCCTGAGCGCGGCGCACCATGAGCAAGTCTGAATCCCATCCCCTGATCGAGCCGTTTCTGGACGCCCTCTGGCTGGAGCGGGGCCTCTCCGACAACACGGTCAGCTCCTATCGCACCGATCTGGAAAAGTTCTCCCTCTGGCTCGACGAACAGGGTGGCTCCCTGCTGCTGGCGGGGCTGGACGACATCCAGCACTATCTCGCCTGGCGGGTGGACCAGCAGTTTGCGGCCAGCAGCACGGCCCGCTTCCTGTCGGCCCTGCGCCGTTTCTACCAGTATCTCAACCGGGAGAAGCTGCGCAGCGACGACCCCACCGTGCTGCTGGAGGGGCCCAAACTGCCCAAGAAGTTGCCATCGGATCTCAGCGAAGCCGAGGTGGAGGCGCTGCTGCAAGCACCGCTGGTGGACGAGCCGCTGGAGCTGCGGGACAAGGCGATGCTCGAGCTGCTCTACGCCACCGGGCTGCGGGTCTCCGAATTGGTGGGGCTGACCGCCGAGCATGTCAGCCTGCGCCAAGGGCTGGTGCGGGTGGTCGGCAAGGGCAACAAGGAGCGGCTGGTGCCCATGGGGGAGGAGGCGGTGCACTGGCTGGAGCGCTACTACCGGGAGGCGCGTACCCTGCTGCTCGGCGGCACCAGCTCGGACGTGGTGTTCCCCTCCAAGCAGGCACGCATGATGACCCGTCAGACCTTCTGGCACCGCATCAAGCTCTATGCCCAGCGCGCCGGCATCCAGGGCGAGCTCTCCCCCCACACCCTGCGCCACGCCTTCGCCACCCATCTGCTCAACCACGGCGCCGATCTGCGGGTGGTACAGATGCTGCTGGGCCACGCGGATCTCTCCACCACCCAGATCTACACCCACGTGGCCAACGAGCGGCTCAAGGCGCTGCACGGCCAGCACCATCCGCGCGCCTGACCGGCAACAAAAAACCGCCAGAAGGCGGTTTTTTTTGAATACACGACAGGAGCTGGCGCTTATTTTCCCTGTTGGGATTTGAGCAGATCGCGGATCTCGGTCAGCAGTTCCTGATCTTTGGTCGGGCCAGCCGGGGCCGCGGCCTCTTCCTGCTTGCGCTTGAGGGTGTTGATGGCCTTCAGCCCCATGAAGATGGCGAAGGAGATGATCAGAAAGTCGATGATGGTCTGGATGAACTTGCCGTAGGCGATGACCACGGCCGGGGTGCTCCCCTCGGCGGCCTTCAGGGTCACGGCGAGGTCGCTGAAGTCCACGCCCCCCAGGATCAGGCCGATGGGCGGCATGATCACGTCTCCAACGAAGGAGGAGACTATCTTGCCGAAGGCGGCACCAATGATGATACCGACCGCCATGTCGATCACGTTGCCTCTGGACGCAAAGGCCTTGAACTCTTGAATCAGACTCATTTTCCCCTCCAAAAATGGGCAAGGTACGGCCAGTGCCGCACCGGTATTTGAATAATAAAGCTTCAGGAAAACAGAGGATGACCGTCGTGTTTCCTGTCGTCCCGGTTAGCTTGCTGGGCCTTTGCCCGATTGGCAACCTGTCAGATCGGGATTTTTTGCGGCCCCGCTTATTAATCAATCGATAATTAAGCGGTTGAGGAGAGAATATTCACTGAGTTACCTTGTGAGTCCATTCGTTCATGCCAAGTGAGTAAAAGAGTGAAGTATTTACTGCTGGGAATGATGCTGCTGGGCTCTTTTGCCGCCAGCGCGGGGATGGATCCCCAACTGTTGAAGCAGACCATAGAGCAACGGCTCGGGGTACAGGTCTATCTGGTGGACGAGACCCCCATGCCCGGTCTCTACATGCTGGGCACCGCCCAGGGGCTGCTCTATACCGATGCCAGGGGCGACTATGTGCTGCAGGGCACCATGCTGGATCTGGCCCACGACATGAAAAACCTCACCATGCTGGGGCTGCGTCAGCAGCGGCAACTTGCCCTGGCGCAGATCGGCGAGCGGCGGGTACAGCTGCGGGCCGAGCAGGAGCGCCATCGCGTCACCCTGTTCACCGATCTCGCCTGCAGCAGCTGTCGCACTACCCTGGAAGAGCTGCCGGTCCTGCAGGCGAGAGGGGTCAGCGTGCAACTGCTACCGGTGCTCGGCACCTTTGCCGATCTGGCCGAGGCGCAGGCGCGCTGGTGCAATCCCCGGCAGTTCGGTGCACTGGATCTCAGTGATCGTTTGCCTGAGACCGGCTGTAATGAGATCCTTGCCCATCATATCGGCCTGAGCCAGTGGCTCGGGATCAAGGCGCTGCCGAGCTGGGTCCTGCCAAATGGCGACCTGGTGCGCGGTTATCAGAGCCCTGAACAACTGCTCAAGATACTGGATCACATCAATGCCCCTGCAAATCCGTCGTCGTCCGCGAGTTGATGATTCCCATCTGCCCGCCACCCTGCACCCGCTGCTTCGTCAAATCTTCGCCAGCCGCGGGGTCGAAGATCCCGCTCTGCTGGAGCGCAGCGCCAGCCAGCTGCTGCCGCCCCAGCGTCTGTTCGGCATGGCGCAGGCGGTACCGCTGCTGGCCGAGGCGCTGACGGCGCAAAAACGTATTCTCATCGTCGGTGACTTTGACTGCGACGGCGCCACCAGCTCGGCGCTGTGCGTGCTGGCCCTGCGCGCCATGGGCGGTCGCCACATCGATTTTCTGGTGCCCAACCGCTTCGAGTTCGGTTATGGCCTCACCCCCGAGATCGTCGAGCTGGCGGTGGCCCGCGGCGCCGAGTTCCTGATCACGGTGGACAACGGCATCTCCAGCATCGCCGGGGTGGCGGCGGCCAAGGCGGCCGGCATGCAGGTACTGGTTACCGATCACCATTTGCCGGGCCAGGAGCTGCCTGACGCCGATGCGATAGTGAACCCCAATCAGCATGGCTGCGACTTTCCCTCCAAGTCGCTGGCCGGGGTGGGGGTCGCCTTCTATCTGATGGCGGCCCTCAACACCCAGCTGCGTCAGAGCGGCTGGTATGAACGCCAGGGGCTGCGCGCCCCCAACGTGGCGGATTACCTCGATCTGGTGGCGCTCGGTACCGTCGCCGACGTGGTGGCGCTGGATGGCAACAACCGCATCCTGGTTCATCAGGGCTTGCAGCGGATCCGGGCCGGCCGTTGCCGCCCCGGCATTCAGGCGCTGGTGGACGTGTCGGGCCGCGACGGTCGTCGCCTGTGCGCCGCCGATCTCGGCTTTGCGCTGGGGCCGCGCCTCAACGCGGTGGGCCGGCTCGACGATATGTCGCTCGGGGTCGCCTGCCTGCTGAGCGAGGACATCAACCTGGCGCGCCAGCTCGCCTCCGAAATGGACAGCCTCAACCAGGAGCGCAAGGAGATCGAGCAGGGGATGCAGCAGGAGGCGCTCGCCACTTTGGAGCAGATCCGTTTTCGTGACGGCGAGGTGCCGTCGGGTATCGTGCTGCACCGGGACGAGTGGCATCAGGGGGTGGTGGGGCTGGTGGCCTCCAAGGTGAAGGAGAAGTACTACCGCCCGGTCATCGCCTTTGCCGAGAGCAGCGAGACCGAGCTCAAGGGCTCCGGGCGCTCCATCCCGGGGGTGCACCTGCGTGATGCGCTGGAACTGCTCGACACCCGCCACCCCGGCTTGATGGGCAAGTTTGGCGGCCACGCCATGGCGGCCGGGCTGACCCTGCCCAAGGCCAACATCGAAGCCTTCGGCCGGGCCTTCGAGGCGGTCATCGGCGAGCTGGTGACCCCTGAGCTGTTGACCGGGGTGCTGCTCACCGATGGCGAGCTGCTGCCCGATGAACTGAGTCTGGAGCTGGCGGAGCTGATCCGTGCCTCCGGCCCCTGGGGTCAGGCCTTCCCCGAGCCGCTGTTTGACGGCGAATTCGTGCTGGTGCAGCAGCGGCTGGTGGGGGAGAAGCACCTCAAGATGATGCTGACCACGGATTCCGGCCACGCGGTGGATGCCATCGCCTTTGGCGTCGACTTGCAGCGCTGGCCCGATGCCTCGGTGAAGCGGGTGCGGCTGGTCTACCGGCTCGATATCAACGAGTGGCGCGGCAACCGCAGCGTGCAGCTGCTGGTGGAGCATCTGGAGGCCGCCGGCCTCTGATCCCGCGAGTCTCTCTTGCTGCCGATGACGGCCACCTCAGGGTGGCCGTTTTTTATGGTGTGAACCCGAATTTTGCCGTTGACCCGTCTATTGCTTCACAGTTTAAGCTTTCCTGCATCGGGTCACAGACCCCTCAGCGAGTGGTTGTCATGAAAATATCCGAACTGGCCCGGCGCTGCGGCCTGGCCCGTTCCACCCTGCTCTATTACGAAAAACTGGGGGTGATTGCGGGCACGAGGGCCGCCAACGGCTATCGCCACTACGACGATGAAGATCTGCAGCGGCTGCTGATGGTACAGGCCCTGCAGGCCGGTGGGCTCAGCCTCAAGCAGTGCCTCGCTTGTCTGGCGGGTGAGCTGGAGCAGGCAACGCTGCAGGCCCGGGTCAGGGAGCTGGATGAGGAGCTGGCGCAGATGCAGCGCGCTCGGGATCTGCTGGCGGATCTCGCCGGTTTGCGTGCGCACTCCGGCGACGAGTTCAAGGCCTGGCAGCGGCAACTGCAGCATCAAGCCCCGCAGGCCTACTTTGCCTGGGTGATGAAGCAGGGATTCAGTGAAAAAGAGCGTTACCACCTGCAATGGCTGAGCAAAGACATGAACGAACATGAGCGTTACATCCGGGATTTCAAGCTGCTGCTGGATGGCATGAGCTATTGGGGGCCGGGCGATAGCCTCTTCACCCAGCAGCAGTTTGCCGCGCTGTCCAGCCAGCCTCGCCGGATCCTCGACATGGGCTGCGGGCGCGGCGCCGCCACCCTGGCGCTGGCACAGGTGACGGACGCCACCATAGTGGCCATCGATCTGGACGAGGAGGCGCTGGCCGCCGTGGCCCGCAGCGCCAGTGCGGCGGGGCTTGGTCAGGTCACCACCCTGTGCGCCAACATGGCGGCGCTGCCGGCGGACCTGGCCCCCGCCGATCTCATCTGGGCCGAGGGGAGCGCCTACACCATCGGGGTGGCCAACGCCTTGCAAGCATGGCGGCCGTACCTTGCCGGTCCTGCTGCCTGCCTGGTGCTGAGCGACCTGGTGTGGCTGACGGACACGCCGCCAGAGGAGGCGCTGGCGTTCTGGCAGCGGGATTATCCCGCCATGCAGACGCTGGCGGGCTTGCTGAAGACGGTGCAAGAGGCGGGTTATCGCTGCCTGTCGCACACCCAGTTGCCACAAAGGGCCTGGCACAACTATCTGGATCCCATCGAGCGCAATCTGGCGCGCCATCGCGCCGAGCTGGGGGATAGCCCCGCCTGGCAGGATTTGAGCCGGGAAGTGGCCATCCACCGCCAATACCTGGGCAGCTACGGCTATGTGATCTGCTGCCTGCAGGCAGCCTGATCAGGTCATCCATTGCAAGAGAACAAACGGAGAAAACCTATGAACATCCTCATTCGGCCCGAAACGGGCGCCGATCACGACGCCATTGAGGCGCTGACCGTGGCCGCATTCCTCAATGCGCCCCATACCGATCACAACGAGCAGCGGATCGTGCGGGCCTTGCGCCAGGCCGGGGCACTCAGTCTGTCGCTGGTGGCGGAGCTGGGGGGGCGGGTGGTCGGCCACCTCTGCTTCTCGCCGGTGACCATCAGTGATGGCAGCCCGCACTGGTATGGTCTTGGCCCCATTTCGGTCTCTCCTGCGCTGCACGGCAAGGGGCTGGGTTCTCGGCTGATGGAGGTGGGTCTGGCCGAGCTCAAGGGGATGGGGGCGGCCGGCTGCGTGGTGCTGGGGGAACCCGGTTTCTACGGCCGTTTCGGCTTCGTGTCCGAGCCGGGGTTGACGCTGCCCGGCGTGCCGGCCGAGTACTTCATGGCCCGCTCGTTCGGCGCCGCCATGCCCCGTGGCGAAGTGTGCTACCACCCGGCTTTTGTGCAGGCGTGAGGGGCACCGTGAGGGCAAAGAGGATGCTCCTTGCGCTCATTGTGGTTTTTAATTGCCGGCTTTATTGATAACGAGGGTTTTTAGTATCAATTCGTGGGTGTTTGCAGGGTTTCAAATTCAATAAAAAGATGAATTGTGATATATTCGGCCTCGCTGAATCCTCTTTTAAAGAAGGGACTCCCCGCTTGTCACCCGCTGGCCGACGCTCGACCTGGCCGATGGCCCTCGCCATCGCCTGCCTTCTGTGGCTTGCCGCCTTCGCCGCGGCAGAGGTCGGTGCAGCCGTACGTCAGGCCGCGGTCGGCCAGGGCGCCTCGATGCAGTTGCATGAGCCGGCCGATCCCGGGCTTGTCAACAGCGTCAGCCTGCCGCCGGGCGGCCAGTGGCGGCTCAGCTTCGAGCAGGGGCGACGGCTTGAAGGGGCCGCTCAAGCCGAGCTCTATCAGGTGCTGCTGGCCTGGTTCCAGCACGATATCCTCGGCCTGCTCTGCGGCCTGTTGTTCTTCCTGCCCCTCATCTACCTCAGACAACTGAGCGACTACTTCGGTTATCTGCACCGGTGGCGCTTGAGCTGCCATCACCTGCAATTTCGTTTCTGCCACAGCGACTCGCGTCCAGCTGCTTGCTGAGCGCCCGTCCGCCCAAGGCTTGCTCCCTCGCTGATTGATCTCAGCCGCGAAGGCATGCCCGTGCGGTCCGGTGCCCTCCTTGCACCGTCTTCCTGCCTGCCCGCCGGTGAGCACGAAGGCGGCTCCCGCCCCGTACACGTTGTGAGCCGACCCGATGGATTATTATGTAAACCTGTTTATTCACTCGATTTTTGTCGAAAACCTGGCGCTGGCCTTCTTCCTTGGCATGTGCACCTTCCTGGCCGTTTCCAAGAACATCAACACCGCCTTTGGCCTTGGCATGACGGTGCTGGTGGTCATGGTGATCGCCATTCCCCTCAACAACCTGATCTACCGCCATATCCTGCGTCCCGAGAGTACCTTCCTCGGCGAGTTTGATCTGAGCTTTCTCGATTTCATCGTCTATATCGGGGTGCTGGCGGCGCTGGTGCAGGTGATGGAGATGGTGCTCGACAAACATTTCCCGGCGCTCTATCACGCGCTGGGCATCTATCTGCCGCTGCTGACGGTGCATTGCGCCATCTTCGGCGGGGTGATGTTCATGGCCCAGCGGGATTACGACTTCATCGAATCCGTGGTGTACGGGGCGGGCTCAGGACTGGGCTGGCTGCTGGCCATCGTCGCCATCGCCGGTCTGCGCCAGAAGATGAAGTATTCGGATGTGCCAGAGGGGCTGCGCGGCATCGGCATCACCTTCATCGTGGCCGGGCTGATGTCGCTCGGCTTCATGTCTTTTTCCGGCATCTCGCTCTAGCCAGCTGAGTGTTGCAACGGCCACGCAAGTGGCCGTTTTGCCATTTATTGGTCCTCAATCATCCCCAGCAGCCGGTCGTGTACCAGCGGCAGCTCCAGAAAACCGTCCCGATCGAGGAAGTGACCGCCATGCTCCAGGCTATAGAGCGGCGCGGCCAGCTGTTCGCTCAGGTGCTGGCAGTAGCGATAGGGCACGATGGCATCGTCGCGGGAGGCGACCACGACCCGTCGGGGCGCCAGCGCCATGATGTGGGCCGGGTGGTAACCCTGGGTCATGAAGGGATCCAGCTCCGGCAGGGTGTGCAGCGGCTGATCGAAGCCGGATACCAGCAGGATCCCGCCCACCCGGCGGGAGGCGGGCAGGCGGCTCAGCTGGCGCAAGATGGTGATGCAGCCGAGGCTGTGGCCCAGCAGAAAGGTCCGCTCATCGTGATCCCGCACCAGGCTGTCCATGGCGGCGTCCCAGGCGGCGGGTTGCGGATGGTGGGGGTCAGGCATGGCCAGCACCTCGACCCGGATATCGCGGGCTTCGAGCTGCGCCTTGAGCCAGGGAAACCAGTGGGAGTGGGGGGAGGCGGTATAGCCGTGCACGATGAAGACGCGGGTGTGTGACATAAGCAGGATCCTGAAACGGGGCGACAGGGAACAAACAGGGCGTGCGCAGCGACGCAGGCCGGGGCGGCCTCATCATATCAGCGCCAGCCGGGTGGTGGCACGCCCCTGTCCGGCTGGTACAAGGGCGGGACAAGGCGTTCAACCCAGCCGTTTGACCATGTTGTAGCCGGTGATGGCGAAGCCCGCCTCCTGGTAAAGCGCCAGGGCGCGCGGGTTGTCGTGGGCGACCCGCAGGGTGATCTGGCGGATGCCGAGGCTCCTGAGCTCGGCTTCCAGCAGCGCCATGGCGGCCTTGCCGATCCCCCGGTTGCGGTAGGCTGGTGCGACATAGAAGTCATAGATAAAGGTGGCAGCGCCGTCGCTGTCGATGGCGTGCCAGAGATAACCCAGTGGCTCCTCCTCGGCGGGGGCAACCGCGCCCTCTGCGTCTGCAGGCAGGATGCAGAGCAGGCTATGACCGGCGCTGGCCACCCCTTGCGGCAGATAGCGCTGCAGCGATGCCTCGGCCTTGTGGCGGGCGGTGGCGAGATCGTGGCCCTGGTTGCTGGCGAGATCCTGCGCGTACTCCTCGATGAAGCAGGCGCAATAGGCGGGGTAGTGCTGCTCGCTCATGGGCAGCAAGCGGATAAGCGGTGTCGGCATCCTGCAGATCACTCAAGGGGAGAAGGGAGGCTCACGTTAACCCGGCGGCGAAGTGAGTGCAAACGGCGCTGGTCGTGGTCGGCAGCCAAAACGGCGTCAGCCTGTGGCCGCCCCATAAAAAAGAGCGCCCAAGGGCGCTCTTTTTTGACCAGGAGGAGCGAGGTTATTTCACCTCTTCGCCCTTGGCTTGCAGGTCCGCATGGTAGGAGGAGCGGACGAAGGGACCGCAGGCGGCGTGGGAGAAGCCCAGTCCCATGGCCACGTCTTTGAGCTCGTCGAACTCTGCGGGCGGCACATAGCGCTTCACCGGCAGATGGTGGCGGCTTGGCTGCAGATACTGGCCCAGGGTCAGCATGTTGACGCCGTGCTCGCGCAAGTCCTTGAGTACCTGCACGATCTCTTCGTTGGTTTCGCCCAGACCCATCATGACGCCGGACTTGGTCGGCACATGGGGGTGCATCTCCTTGATGCGGCGCAGCAGCTCCAGCGACCACTTGTAGTCGGCACCCGGACGGGCAACCCGGTACATGCGCGGGGCGGTTTCCAGGTTGTGGTTGAACACGTCAGGTGGGGTCTCACGGAACACTTCCAGCGCCTGCTCCATCCGGCCGCGGAAGTCCGGGGTCAGGATCTCGATGCGGGTCTGCGGGCTGTGCTCGCGGATCTGTTTGATGCAGTCGGCGAAGTGCTGGGCACCGCCGTCACGCAGATCGTCGCGGTCCACCGAGGTGATCACCACGTATTTCAGCCCCATCTCCTTGATGGTCAGCGCCAGCTTCTTCGGCTCGTCCGGATCGAGCGCCAGCGGGCGGCCGTGGGCCACGTCGCAGAAGGGGCAGCGACGGGTGCAGATGGCGCCCATGATCATGAAGGTGGCGGTGCCGTGGTTGAAGCACTCCGCCAGGTTGGGGCAGGAAGCCTCCTCACACACTGAGTGCAGCTTGTTCTTGCGCAGGGTGCTCTTGATGTGCTCGATCTTCTGGCTCGACGGCGGCAGCTTGATCCGCATCCAGTCCGGCTTGCGCAGCACTTCCTCGTTGGGATCCGGCATGAATTTCACCGGGATCAGGGCCATCTTGTCGCCATCGCGCAGCTTGACGCCCGGCTCCATACGAACGGGTTTGCTCATGATTCACTCTCGGTGTTTGTTATTGTCTGGTTGATAGCCACCAGGGTCATCTCGGTGCCCTCATGGCCAGGCAGCATGGACTTGCTCATGCCGCCTCTTCGGTATTCGTGATTGTCTCATAGCCGATCAGGCTGGCCAGTTCGGCCACCAGCATCGCTTGCGCCTCGGCCACGCTCTGCGGGCCGCCCAGGGCGCTGGTCTGGGTCATGGCCATGCCCGCATAGCCGCACGGATTGATGCGCAGGAAGGGGGTCATGTCCATGTTGACGTTGAGGGCCAGGCCGTGGAACGAGCAACCCTTGCGGATGCGCAAGCCGAGCGAGGCCAGTTTGGCTTCTGTCTGCAGCGCGGCGCCGAGCTGGTTCTTCACATAGACGCCGGGGGCGTCGGGTTTGGCATAAGCCTCAATCCCGCTCTTGGCCAGGGTGTTGATGATGGCGGTCTCGAGGCAGGTCACCAGCTCGCGCACCGTCAGCTTGCTGCGGCGCACATCCACCAGCACGTAGAGCACCAGCTGGCCGGGGCCGTGATAGGTCACCTGGCCACCGCGATCGCTCTGCACCACCGGGATGTCGCCAGGGGCGAGCAGATGTTCGGCTTTGCCGGCCTGACCCTGGGTGTAGACGGGGTCGTGCTCCACCACCCAGAACTCGTCCGGGGTGTCAGAGGTACGGCTGTCGGTGAAGGCCTTCATGGCATCCCATACCGGCTGGTAGGGACGGCGGCCCAGCTGTCTGACCAGCAGCCGGGGGGCTGACGATGGTGATTCGGCGGGGGTTTGGAGTGACATCTTTCCTCACTGACAGGCGCTTGGGTCGGCCAGCGCGGCCAAGACAGCCGGCTGGCAAATAATCAGTCGCCCCGGTGGCGGGGCGAGAGAGGCGACTTACAGGACGTAGCGAACCAGCTCTATGTTACCGAGTGCGGTATACATGGCTTCGATATGTTCCTTGCTCTGGGCGGTCACAGTGACCCGGACCGAGTGGTAGTTGCCCTTGGAGCTGGGCTGCACGGTCGGGCTGTAGGTACCGGGGGCGTGCTGCTGCAGCACTTCCACCACCATGTCCGGCAGCGCCGGGTCGGCAACGCCGAGCACCTTGAACGGGAACTTGCAGGGGAACTCCAGCAGTTCATCAAACTTGGTATTCATTTACTCACCTTTTGGTGTCGTCACGGGACGACTTCATCGCTTGTGGCTAGTGGCCGATGGCCCATCAGGGCCGCCATCTACCCGTCTGTAGCGGGCACTGCCCAAGTGTATATGGGCATTGCCCAGGCCGGGATCAAGGTCCGGTCTGGCAGACGAGGCATGGAGGTGCTGCTTTTTACCACAAATCGTCAGTCGGCGGAACCTGCAGATTGCAGGGTTATTGACTGGCCCGACCGCAAAAGACAGCAGCGGCGCCTGTTGGCGCCGCTGTTTGGTCAGGTTTGTGCGCAGGTTACTTGAACCAGCTGGAGACCAGCATCACCAGGTAATCCCACAGACGGCTCATCAGGCCACCTTCCTGCACCTCTTCCAGGGCGACCAGCGGAACCTGCTTGATCTCTTTGTCGCCTTGCTTGAGGAACACGGTACCGACCCGTTGGCCCTTGGCCAGCGGTGCCTTCAGTTCGCTCTCGAGCTGGAAGTCAGCCTTGAGGTTGTTGCCCTGGCCACGGGTGACCAGCACGGAGACGTCCTTGTCGACGCCCAGTTTCACTTCAGACTTGTCGCCCATCCAGATCTTCTGGGTCACCAGCTCGGTGCCAGCCTTGTACGGGGTCAGGCTCTGGAAGAAACGGAAACCGTAGGTGAGCAGTTTCTTGCTCTCGGCGGCGCGGGAAGCTTCGCTGCTGGCACCCAGCACCACGGCGATCAGGCGCATGCCTTCGTTGTTGGTGGCGGAGGAGACCAGGTTGTAGCCGACCTGGCTGACGTGGCCGGTCTTGATGCCGTCAACTTGCAGGGATTGATCCCACAGCAGACGGTTGCGGTTGTGCTGGGTGATGCCGTTGAACACGAAGGACTTCTGGGCGTAGATCTTGTACTCGTCCGGCAGGTCG
Source organism: Aeromonas sp. S5(2024) (assembly GCF_041403025.1). Classification (NCBI taxonomy): domain Bacteria; kingdom Pseudomonadati; phylum Pseudomonadota; class Gammaproteobacteria; order Aeromonadales; family Aeromonadaceae; genus Aeromonas; species Aeromonas sp. S5(2024). Next base: position 239,609 of record NZ_JBGLRI010000001.1, read on the forward strand.
CGGATCAGGGCCTGGCCCAGGCGCGCCATGTCGTGGGCGGTACTGTAGTGACCTTCCGCATCCAGCCCGTGCGGGTTCATGAAATGGCTGTCGTTCATGCCGAGCTTGGCGGCCCAGCTGTTCATCAGGCTGGCGAAGGAGTCGGTGCTGCCGGCCAGGAATTCGGCCATGGCGACGCAGGCGTCGTTGCCGGACTGGATGATGATGCCCTTGTTCAGGTCATCGACCGAGACCTGCTTGCCCACCTCGATGAACATCTTGGAGGAGTCGGAGTAGTTCTTGGACCAGGCGTTCTGGCTGATGGTCACCATGTCGGTGCGCTTGATGTTCCCCTTCAGCAGCTCCTGGCCGATGATGTAGGAGGTCATCATCTTGGTCAGACTGGCGGGCGGCAGACGCTCTTCGGCGTTCTGCTCGGCCAGCACCTGACCCGAGTAGTAGTCGATCAGAATATGGGCCTTGGCGGAGATCTCCGGCGCGGCGGGGACGACCACGGGGTTGGCGTTCGGGGTCGGTACAGGCGTGTTGGCCTGAGCGGTGGCGCTTATCAGGGAGGCCAGAATAACTGAACGGGCAAATTTGGACATCTTGAAATTCCTGGAGCCTGGTTGGGGTAACCCAAGTTAAAAATGCGGGCTTCACTATACCAGAAGCGACCGTCGGTCAAAGCCCGACGTGCCATCTGGCCTGGTTTTTTATCCATCCGTTGCCGCCATCACGCCGGGAAACGACGTGATGGCGGGCGGTTGGCGGTGGTTCATGCTGGCTGAGCCACTCCCTATCAGGGGACGATGAAGGCTTGCTCCAGCCCCCCCTGACGGATCTGTTCGAGCAGGGCGGTCTGCTGAGCGGCGGGGACCGGCCCCAGCAGGACCCGGAAGATGGCGCCGTGGGCCGCCACCTGGTAGGGCACCCCATGGCGCTGGGTCATCACCTTGCCCATCGCCTCGGCCCGTGCCTGCGAGCCGCTGGCCAGCACCTGGATCATCTTGCCCTCGCCGCTGCTGGCGGGCGCGGCCGCCTTGGCCGCTGCCGGTTTGGCGGGTTTGGCGACCGGAGCCTTGACGGGGGCCGGGTCGGCGGCAGCCGGTGTGGCCATGGCCAGTTCGGTGGGCTGACCGACGAAGCCATCCTGAGCTGCAGGGGCCGCGGCCGCCGGCGTGGTCGGCGTCATCTCGATGGGCTTCATGGGGGCCATGATCACCATCTGGTCCGGGGTGTCGTTGATGAGCTCGACCCGCACCCGTGCCTCGCCTCCTTCCACCATCTCCAGCTGCTTGGCGGCCGCATGGGAGAGATCGATCAGCCGGTCGCTGCCGAAGGGGCCGCGATCGTTGACGCGCACTATGGTCTCCAGCCCGTTGTCCAGGTTGGTGACCCGCACATAGCTTGGCAGCGGCAGGTTGCGGTGGGCGGCGCTGAACAGCTTGCTGTCCTGCACGTCGCCGTTGGCGGTCTTCTGGCCGTCCAGATCCTGCGCCAGCCAGCTGGCAGTGCCCTCTTCGCTGTAGTGCTTGATGTCGCGCCACACCTCGTTCTTCTGCTTGCCTATCCAGTAATCCCGGTTGCCGCTGGCGCTCAGGGGCTCGGGGCGCGGGATGGCACCGGTGGCCTGCGGGATCTCGATGACCTGGGGTTTTTCCGGCTGGATCGGTTCGGGAGGCGGGGGAAGCTGCTCCGGCTGGCTGCTACAGGCGGCCAGCAACAAGGTCAGGCTGAGCGGGAGAAGTTTGTGGCTGTAATGCATACGCGTCCTGGATTGCTTGACTGAGTTGATGCACCGCCATCGCATAGAGCGGGCTGCGGTTATAGCGGGTGATCACATAAAAATTGTGGCGCGCGACCCAGTATTCCGGTCCATCGGCCTGTTCCAATGCCAGCAGTTTCACCGGCGTGTCGGGTGCCAGCGGGGTGGCGAGTTCAATGCCTGCGGTGGCCAGCTCGGCCCAGGTCTGGGTTAGCTCAGGGGCAGGCCCCAGCAGGGTACCCACTGGTGCCAGCCCGATCAAGGCGGGTTCGACCGGAGACTCCCCCCAGCGCCACTGGTGCTCGGCGAAATAGTGGGCAACGCTGCCGATGGCATCCACCGGATTGGCGAACAGATCGCGCTTGCCGTCGCCGTCGAAGTCGACCGCGTAGTGGCGATAGCTGGAGGGCATGAACTGACCCATGCCCATGGCGCCGGCATAGGAGCCCTTCAGGCGGGTGAGTGGCCACTTCTCTTCCCGGGCAAGCAGAACCAGCTGGGCAAATTCCTTGGCGAAGAAATCTGCCCGTTCGGGGTAGTGGAAGCCCAGGGTATAGAGGCTGTCGAGCACCGGATGGCGGCCCATCTGGCGGCCGTAGAAGGTCTCGATGCCGATGATGGCGACGATGAGGGACGCCGGCACCTGATAGGTCTGTTCGGCCCGCGCCAGGGTGGCGGCGTGGCGTTGCCAGAAGTCGACGCCGTCCCGGATCCGCTCCGGGGTGATGAACAGTGGCCGGTAGCGGTGCCAGGGTTTGGCCTCCCAGGGGCGGCTGATGGTGTCGAGCACCTCCTGGCGCAAGCTGGCCTGGGCCGCGGCGGCCTGCAGCTCGGCCAGCGGCACCTGTTGCTGCTCGGCGAGCCGGGCGAGCCCCGGGGGCTCGACGGCCGCCGTTGCGGTCAGGGCAACGAGAGAGAGCAGCAAACCGGCCAGTCGCATCAGGCGAGCAGCCTTCTGTGGGTCTGGATGGACATCAGGATGCCGAAGCCGGCCATCAGGGTCACCATGGAGGTGCCGCCATAGCTAACCAGCGGCAGGGGGACCCCCACCACCGGAAGAATGCCGCTTACCATGCCCATGTTGACGAACACGTAGACGAAGAAGGTGAGGGTCAGGGCACCGCCCAGCAGGCGCTCGAAGCTGTTCTGGGCCTGCATGGAGATAAACAGGCAGCGGCTGATGATGTAGAGGTAGATCACCAGCAGGAGGGCCACGCCCACCAGGCCGAACTCTTCGCTGAACACCGCGAAGATGAAGTCGGTGTGGCGCTCGGGCAGAAACTCGAGCTGGGACTGGGTGCCCTGCAGCCAGCCCTTGCCGAACACGCCGCCGGAGCCGATGGCTATCTTGGACTGGATGATGTGATAGCCGCGACCGAGCGGGTCCTTCTCCGGGTCCAGCAGCATCAGCACCCGCTGGCGCTGGTAGTCGTGCATCAGGAAGAACCAGAGCACCGGCATGAAGGCGCAGATGAGCAGCACCGCCAGCCCGATCAGCCACCAGCTGATCCCCGCCAGGAAGATCACGAAGAAGCCGGAGGCGGCCACCAGGATGGAGGTGCCAAGGTCAGGCTGGGCCGCGATCAGCAGGGTGGGCAGTAGCACCATGATGAGACTCAGCACCAGGTGGCTGAACTTGGGTGGCAGCGAGTGGCGGCTGAGCCAGGCGGCCACCATGATGGGCATGGAGAGCTTCATCACCTCGGAGGGCTGAAACTTCATGAAGCCGAGGTCCAGCCAGCGCTGGGCCCCCTTGCCGATATGACCGAACACGTCCACCGCGACCAGCAGCAGCACTACCACCACGAACAGCGGCACCGACCAGCGGGCATAGAGGGAGGGGGGCAGCTGGGCCATGCCGATCATCAGGGCGAACGCCAGCCCGCCGCGCACCAGCTGGCGCACGATGGAATCGACGTCCTGGCCGGAGGCGGAGTAGAGCACCACCATGGAGAGGGACATCAGGGTCAGCAGGCCGAGCAGCAGCGGCAAGTCGATGTGCAGCTTGTACCAGATGCTCTGCTGGCGAGCGGAATTACTCATGAGGAGCGACCTCTTCAGATTGGGGCTTCTTGGCCGGCGCCGGCGGCAGTTGCGGCTCCGGTGGCAGCAGGTAGGCGTCCAGCATCTGGCGGGCCACCGGAGCGGCCATGCTGCTGCCGCCACCGGCGTTTTCCAGTACCAGGGCGACCACCGCCTTGGGAGCTTCGAACGGAGCGAACGAGACGAACAGGGCGTTGTCGCGGTGCTCCACCTTGGTGGTGGCCGCGTTGTAGACCTGGTTCTCCTTCAGCCCCACCACCTGGGCGGTACCGGACTTGCCTGCCGCCTTGTAGGGGGTGTTGGCAAAGGCGCGCCGACCCGTCCCCTCGTGACCGTTGATGACCCGCCACATGCCGTCCTTGGCGACTTGCCAGTAGCTGTCGCTCTTGGTCTGGATGGCCATGTTCGGGTTGATGGGGGCATTGACCACGCCATCGATGGAGGCGGTGCTCTTGAGCAGGTGCGGCGTCACGTCGTGGCCGTTCTGGGTCAGGATGCTGATGGCCTTGGCCAGCTGGATCGGGGTGGCGCTCCAGTAACCCTGGCCGATGCCGATGGAGATGGTGTCACCCTGATACCAGGGCTGGCGCCAGCGGGCCATCTTCCAGTCGCGTGACGGCATCACCCCCTTGGTCTCCTCGTACAGATCGACGCCGCTGTACTGACCGAAGCCGAACTTGGTCATGTAGCTGTTGATCTTGTCGATGCCGACCCGGTAGGCGAGATCGTAGAAGTAGGTATCTGCCGACACTTCGATGGCGCGGTAGACGTCGAGCCAGCCGTGACCCCAGCGGCGCCAGTCGCGAAACTTCTTGGTGGTGCCGGGGATGGAGAAGCTGGGGCCGCCGAAGTAGCGGTAGTTGGGGGTGATGGCCCCCTCGTTGAGCCCCATCACCGCCATCATGGGCTTGACGGTGGAGGCGGGGGCATAGATGCCCTGAGTGGTGCGGTTCACCAGCGGCCTTGCCGGATCGTTGAGCAGCGCCGAGTAGTTGGCGCTGGATATGCCGGTCACGAACAGGTTGGGGTCGTAGCTCGGGCTCGACTCCATGGCCAGAATGGCGCCGGTATTGGGATCCATCATCACGATGGCGCCACGGCGGCCGGCCAGCAACTCCTGCGCCTTGAGCTGCAGGCGGATGTCGATGTTGAGGTAGATATCCTTGCCGGGTTCGGGCGGCTGGAACTTGAGGGTGCGCACCACCCGGCCGCGGTTGTTGACCTCGACCTCCTGGTAGCCCGCCACGCCGTGCAGCTGATCCTCGTAGTACTTCTCCACCCCCTGCTTGCCGATGTCCTTGGTGGCGGCATAGTTGGCGAGCTTGTCCTCCTTGTCGAGGCGTTCCACGTCGCGGGTGTTGATCTTGGCCACATAACCCAGCGCATGGGTGAGGGTGTCACCGAACGGGTAGTAGCGCTTGAGGTAGGCCTCGATGCTGACCCCGGGGTAGTTGTGCTGGTTGACCGAGAAGAGGGCGACCTGATACTCGGTCAGCTTCTCGAACAGGGCCACCGGCTTGAAGCGGCGCTGACGCTTGACCTCGGCCAAGAACTTCTCCTTGGTACCCTCCGGCAGCTTCAGCAGGGCGATCAGCTCGTCGGCGGTCTTCTCCAGATCCTTGGTCTCTTCCGGCACTATCTCCAGGCTGTAGACCGGGCGGTTCTCCGCCAGCAACACGCCGTTGGCGTCATAGATGAGGCCGCGCGGCGGCGCCACCGGCACCACCCGGATGCGGTTGTCGTTGGAGCGGGTCTGGTAGGTGTCATAAGACTCGACCTGCAGGTAATAGAGGTTGCCCAGCAGCACCAGCATCAGCACTATCATGCCGATGTAGGCGACCAGGGTACGTCGGAAGAAGAGGCGACCCTCGGCGCTGTGGTCGCGCATCTCGATGCGATTCTTCAGCATGCCGCTACCTTATGACTGTCGAGCAGGTGAGAAACGGGGTGCAGATGTGCATGCTCACGCTCTGTGATTCTGGGTTGAGAGGGGGATGCTGGAATAGTGCATGTCCCACTCTCTGTGATACGGGTATGCGAGGGTGATGCTGGAATAGTGCATGTCCCACTCTCTGTGATTCGGATATGCGAGGGTGATGCTGGAATAACGCATGGTTCACTCTCTGTGATACGGATGATTGGTGGTAATACTCCAGGCTCGATAGAGGCTCTCGGCCACCAGCACCCGCACCAGCGGGTGGGGCAGGGTCAGCGGCGAAAGCGACCAGCTCTGTTCGGCCGCAGCCTTGCACTCGGGCGACAGCCCTTCAGGGCCGCCCACCAGCAGGGCCACGTCCCGGCCATCCAGCTTCCAGGCTTCCAGCTGCACGGCAAGCTGCTCGGTGGTCCAGGGTTTGCCGGGAATATCCAGGGTCACGATACGCGAACGACCGGCCGCCGCCAGCATGGCTTCCCCCTCTTTTTGCAGAATGCGGGGGATGTCGGCATTTTTGCCACGTTTTCCGGCGCCGATCTCGACCAGCTCGAACGGCATGTCTTTGGGGAAACGACGACGATACTCTTCGAAGCCATGCTCTACCCAGGCGGGCATCTTGGTGCCCACCGCAATCAACTGGATCTTCATCGTTTATTACACTTGTACTCGGTTATTGCGCGTTCACTTGAGCGGTACCGCTCCAGAGTTTTTCCAGCTGGTAGAAGTCGCGATGCTCATCCTGCATCACGTGCACGATCACCGAACCCAGATCCACCAGTACCCACTCGCCGGTGAGCTGGCCTTCCACGCTCAGCAGATCGAGCCCGGCATGGCGGGCTTCGCTGGCCAGATGGTGGGCGATGGCGCTGACGTGACGGCTGGAGTTGCCGGAACAGACGATCATGGTGTCGGTGATGCTGGATTTGCCGCGTACATCGAGGGTGATGATGTCGCGGCCTTTCATGTCATCGATCTTGTCGACGATAAAGGCATGCAATTCTTGACCTTGCAATGAGTCTCTCCTGTATTCCGGCGCGCTTTCACGGCGTGAGGGCGGCGGATTATATCATGGTCACTCCCGTTTCCCAGTGCGGCGAAGGGGAGTGGAACAGGGGCCGTGCCCGCTTGGCAAACTCGCCCCCTGTTGATCACTATAGTGCGCGATCCGTGCCGGACAACCGCCGGCAGCGATCGGGTTCATGCCGGCCGGTACAGCCCCTGCTGGCGGATGTATTGTGCCACCGACGGCGGCAGCAGATAGCGGGGATCCGCGCCCGTCGCCAGCAGCGCCCGCAGGCGGGTGGCCGACAGCTCGACCGGCAGATTGTCCGCCAGCCAGATGCGGCCGTGGCGCAGCCGGTGCAGATCTGCCACCTGCCGGCTCTGGTGGCGGGCCAGCAGCTCGGCCACCTCGGCCGGGTAGTCCGGCTGCCAGCCGGGGCGGGTACTCACCACCAGATGGGCGTAATCGAGCAGCTCCTGCCAGCGGTGCCAGCTCGGCAGGCCGAGCAGGGAGTCCATCCCCATCAAAAAGCAGAGCGGAGTATCCGGCAGTTCATGACGCAGCTCGATGAGGGTGTCGATGGTCCAGGAGGGGGTGTCCCGTTTCAGCTCCCGCTCATCCACCACGAAGCCCGGGTTTTCCGCTGCTGCCAGGGCGACCATGGCCAGACGCTGTTCGCTCGAGCAGAAGGGGCTGGCCCGGTGGGGCGGAATATGGTTCGGCAGCAGGCGCACTTCGGCTAGGCCCAGGGCGTCGCGAGCCTCGATGGCCGGGCGCAGGTGACCGATGTGGATGGGATCGAACGTCCCCCCCAGAATGCCGATGGGTGGTTTCAACATGGGTCCCCCTCCGGTGACGGCCGGGATGTCGACGGGCTGGATCATGCGTCAGATCCCGCCAGCGGCAAGGGGGTGCCATCGCGGAAACCGAGGGCGAGGGTCTGCAGCATCAGCCAGGCCTGCTCGGTATCGAAGCGACGCTGGGCGTCGTCGAGCCGGGCCATCAGCTGCCACAACTGCTGCAGCTTGGCGAAGGGCAGCCGGGTCAGCGCCTGTTGAATGAGCTGCTGGCGGCTCTGCCAGATGCGCAGGCGGGAGAAGTGCTCCACCAGCGGCTGACCTGCCCTGGCCGCCAGCGCCAGCTCGGTGAGCTGTTCCAGTTCGCGGCACAGGGCCCAGGCCAGCATGCCGGGTTCGGTGCCCTCGGCGCGCAGGGCCAGCAGGATGCGCTGGGCCCGGTTCACCTTCCCCTCCAGCAGGGTGTCGATGAGCTGGAACGGGGTGAAGTGGGCGTGGCGGATGATGGTCTCCTGCAGATAGGCGACGCTGATGGGCTGCGGCGGCGAGAGCAGGGTCAGCTTCTCTATCTCCTGGCTGGCGGCCAGCAGGTTGCCCTCGTAGGAGTGGCACATGAAGTTGACCGCATCCGGCAGCGCCTTGAGGCCGAAGCGCTGGAAGCGGGCGCTCATCCAGCGCGGAAAGAAGCGGGGCTCGGGGTGGTTGACCGGCACATAGGTGCCGCTCTGGCTCAGCTTGTCGAACCAGGCTGCCTTCATCTGGGTCTGGTTGAGGCGATTACCGCTCAGGACCAGCAGCAGGTCGGGGTGCAGCTGCTTGCCGATCTCGCTGATGCGGGCGGCCAACTCCTTGTCGACCTTGGCCGGCAGCTCCAGCTCGATGATCTGGCGGGCCGAGAACAGGCTCATGGCCTGGCAGGCGTCGTAGACCTGATTCCAGTCCAGCCCTTGTTCCACCACGAAGCTGTGGCGCTCATCGAAGCCCTGTTTGCGCGCCACCTGGCGCACGGCGTCGATAGTTTCCAGCTTGAGCAGGGGCTCGTCCCCAAAAATGAGATAGCAGGGCTTGAGCCCTGCTTTGAGGTGATCCGCAAACTGCTCGGGATAGACTCTCATCAACGAACTCTCATCAAGATACGTGCATCAGAACTTGACCTGGCTGAGCTGGCGGATCACCAGGTTGGCGGCCTGCTCCTGCATCTCCTTGCCAAGCTGCTCCTGCTCGCGGGAGGAGGCGAGCGCCGCGTCCGGCTTGTTCAGGAAGCTGCGGTTAAAGGCGATGGGAAAGACCTGGGTCGGTTTGCCCGGCATGGAGACGGTGAACTGGGTGTTGTAGCCCAGCACGTATTCACGGGCCTGGCCGATGGAGTCGACGGAGGCGACCTGGCTGGTGCTGCCGACGCCGGACAGGGTCAGCACCGGGATGCCCTCCTTGTCGGCAAGCTGCACGCCGGCCGCCTTGAGGCGGGTGGTGACCAGTCGATAGAAATCGCTCTTGTTGTCACCGACCACCTTCATGGTCATCAACTCGGGCGGGATGGCGGTGCCGCGCATCTGAAAACCGCAGGCCTGCAGCAGCAGACCGGTCAGCAGTATGGTCAGCCAGCGAGTGAGGGTGGTGCCCATAGAAAATCCTCTTTGCATGAAGTGAAGAGCGGCGGGCGCAGGGCCCGCCGTTATCATCCGTTTGCTGTTACCGCCTGGCAACCAGACGGTCAGTCTGCATGGCCAGGCGGTATGGCATCAGTTGGCCACGATGTTGAGCAGTTTGCCCGGCACGTAGATCACCTTGCGCACGGTCAGGCCGTCGGTGAACTTCTGCACCGAGGCATCGGCCATGGCCAGCTTCTCGACGTCGGCCTGGCTGATCTCGGCCGGCACGGTCAGCTTGCCGCGCATCTTGCCGTTGATCTGCACCACCACCAGCTTCTCGGTCTCGACCATGGCCGCTTCATCGGCCACCGGCCAAGTGGCGTGATCCACGTCGTCGCCCTTGCCCAGCATCTTCCACAGCTCGAAGCCGATGTGTGGAGTGATGGGGTAGAGCATGACCACCACCGCTTCCAGCGCTTCCTGCATCAGGGCGCGATCCTGTTCGTCGCTGCCCAGCTTGGAGAGATTGTTCATCAGCTCCATGATGGCGGCGATGGCGGTGTTGAAGGTCTGACGGCGACCCACGTCGTCGCTCACCTTGGCGATGGTCTTGTGCAGCTCGCGGCGCACGGCCTTCTGGTCGGCGCTGAGTGCCGCCACATTCAGTGCGGGAGCTACGCCGGCACTGACGTGCTCGAAGGTGATGCGCCACAGGCGACGCAGGAAGCGCTGGGCACCCTCGACACCGGAGTCGGACCACTCCAGGGTCATCTCGGCCGGCGAGGCGAACATCATGAACAGACGCACGGTATCGGCGCCGTAACGCTCCACCATCAGCTGCGGGTCGATGCCGTTGTTCTTGGACTTGGACATCTTGGTCATGCCAGAGTGAATCACTTCACGGCCTTCATTGTCGACGGCCTTGGTGATGCGACCCTTCTCGTCACGCTCCACCTTGACGTCGGTCGGGCTGACCCAGACGTTGCCGCCCTTCTCGTCTTTGTAGTAGAAGGCGTCGGCCAGCACCATGCCCTGGCAGAGCAGGCGTTTGAACGGCTCGTCGCTGTTCACCAGGCCTGCGTCACGCAGCAGCTTGTGGAAGAAGCGGGCGTAGAGCAGGTGCATACAGGCGTGCTCGATGCCGCCGATGTACTGATCCACCGGCAGCCAGTGGTTGGCAGCCGCCGGATCCAGCATGTCCTTGTCGTAGTCCGGGGAGCAGTAGCGGGCGTAGTACCAGGAGGACTCCATAAAGGTGTCGAAGGTATCAGTCTCGCGGAACGCTTCCTGACCGTTGTAGGTGGTCTTGGCCCACTCGGCGTCGGCCTTGATCGGGCTCTGGATGCCGTCCATCACCACGTCTTCCGGCAGCAGTACCGGCAGTTGGTCTTCCGGGGTCGGCACAACGGTGCCGTCGGCCAGGGTCAGCATGGGGATGGGGGCACCCCAGTAGCGCTGACGGGAGACACCCCAGTCGCGCAGACGGAAGTTGACGGTACGCTTGCCGCAGCCAAGGCTCTCCAGCTTGCTGGCGATGGCATCGAATGCCGGCTGGAACTCGAGGCCGTCGAACTCGCCTGAGTTGAACAGCACGCCCTTGTCGGTGTAGGCGGCGTCGATCACGTTCGGCAGCTCGCCATCGACCGGCTTGATGACCGGCTTGATCTCGAGACCGTACTTGGTGGCGAACTCATGGTCACGCAGGTCGTGGCCCGGTACCGCCATCACGGCGCCGGTGCCGTAGTTCATCAGTACGAAGTTGGCGACCCAGACCGGCACCTTGCGGCCATCCAGCGGGTGAATGGCGTAGAGGCCGGTGGCCATGCCCTTCTTCTCCATGGTGGCGAGCTCGGCTTCGGCCACCTTGGTGTTCTTGCACTCTTCGATAAAGGCGGCGAGCTCGGGGTTACTCTCGGCAGCCTGCAGCGCCAGTGGGTGGCCGGCGGCGATACCGACATAGGTCACGCCCATGAAGGTGTCCGGACGGGTGGTGTAGACCTCCAGATGCTCAGCCTGACCCTCGATGGCGAAGCTGATGTTGACCCCTTCGGAGCGGCCAATCCAGTTGCGCTGCATGGTCTTGACCATCTCCGGCCAGCCTTCGAGGTTGTCGATGTCGTTCAGCAGCTCTTCGGCGTAGTCGGTGATCTTGATGAACCACTGGGGGATCTCTTTCTGCTCCACCGGGGTGTCACAGCGCCAGCAGCAGTTGTCCACCACCTGCTCGTTGGCCAGTACGGTCATGTCGTTCGGGCACCAGTTGACGGAGGAGGTCTTCTTGTAGACCAGACCCTTTTCGTAGAGCTTGGTGAAGAACCACTGCTCCCAGCGGTAGTAGTCCGGCTTGCAGGTGGCCAGCTCGCGATCCCAGTCATAACCCAGACCCAGCATCTTCAGCTGGTTCTTCATGTATTCGATGTTTTCGTAGGTCCAGGGCGCCGGTGCCGTGTTGTTCTTGATGGCGGCGTTTTCCGCCGGCAGGCCAAATGCGTCCCAACCTATGGGTTGCAGCACGTTCTTGCCATTGAGGCGTTGATAACGGGAGATCACATCACCTATGGTGTAGTTGCGAACGTGCCCCATGTGTAGACGACCAGACGGATAGGGGAACATGGAGAGGCAGTAGAACTTTTCCTTGTCTACTTTCTCCACCGCCTTGAAGGTTTTCTTGGCATCCCAGTGCTTTTGCACTGCTGGTTCTATGGATTGGGGAACGTATTGCTCTTGCATTGGTGACATCCGGATCTGTGAAATGGATAGATAAATCAGCTGGGAAATCGCAATAGAATACCCATATCCTGCGGCGGCAACAACCGCCAGCGTCCCTCGGGCCTTAAGCCGGGCCTGATCAGGGTTCAGTAGAGGAGTAACGGCCATGGACAAACGTCAAAAAGGGTACGAAGCCTTCATTGCCGAGCTGCAAAAGCAGTGGCAAGAGACAGAACAGTTCCAGGGGGAGCGCCTCAACCGGATGATCGCCAAGGTGCAGGCCTATCTGGAGGCGGCCGGGGATCTGACCCAGGACGAGCTGGCGCTGATCGCCGAGTATGTGAAGCGGGATCTGGGCAACTATGACGAGGGGCGCAAGGATGAGCAGGTGGAGGAGTCCGCCTTCATGCTGGCGCTCAAAGACACCGCCTGGTCCTGGCTGGCGGACGTGACCGACCGCACCCAGGTGGAGTGGCAGGAGCTGGCGGACGAGCTGGAGCACAAGGGCGTCTATCGGGCCGGTGACTGGGTGGGGCTCGGGGTCTTGGTGTGCGATCACTGCGAGTGGCGCCATACCGTGCTGCACCCCGAACAGCTCGGCACCTGCCCCGAGTGCGGGGCAGATGAGTATCACCGTGAGCCGCTCTCTCCCTGAGAATCTGCCCACGCTCTTGCTGCGAGGCCGTGATCAAGGCTCATGTGCTGCTCGGAATCCTCACGTATATCTATACGCTCCGGTTCCTGCGCTGCTCTTCACCTTGCTGACGACCTCTCGTTACAGAGCCTGAACAGGTTCTGATCGGGTATCAGACTGAACAGAAGAGAGGCGCCCTTGGGCGCCTCTCTTATTTATCGGGTTGTACGACTGGGTCAGCCCTTGCGCGCCCAGGGGTGGGCGCGGGGGCGCAGCCCCAGTCCCAGCGCCAGCAGCAGGGCGGCGATGCCATACATGGGCCAGCTGCCAAAGCGCAGGTAGGGGGTCTCGCCGTGGGCTGGACGCACCTCGGTGCGCAGCACGCCGGCCTCGAACTGCGGGATCTGGGCGATGATGCTGCCGTCGATCTCGGTGACGATGGTGATGCCGGTGTTGGTGTCGCGCAGCAGCGGGCGGGCCAGCTCGAGGGCACGCATGCGGGCGATCTCCATGTGCTGCCAGGGACCGATGCTGGTGCCGAACCAGGCGTCGTTGGAGACGGTCAGCAGGAAGTCGGTATCCGGCTGCACGTTGCGGCGCACCTCGTCCGGGAAGATGATCTCGTAGCAGATGGCGGCGGCAAACTTGAGCCCCTTGGCGATCAGGTTCGGCTGCACCTCGTCACCGCGGCTGAAGGAGGACATGGGCAGGTTGAAGAAGGGCGCGATGGGACGCAGCAGATCTTCAAGGGGCACGAACTCGCCGATGGGCAGCAGGTGGTATTTGTAGTAACGGTTCTTGTGCTGGTAGTAGTAGGACTCCTTGCCTTCCGCATCCTGCACCCCCATGCCGAGCACGGTATTGAAGAAGCGCTGCTGCTCGAGATCGTAGTGGATGATCCCCGCCAGCAGGCCGGTATCGTTCACCTTCATCGCCTTGTCCAGGCTCTCCAGATAGTTGCCCATCTCCTTCTCGATGGCCGGAATGGCCGATTCCGGCCAGACGATGATGTCGGCGTCCTGGTTCTCGCGGCTGAGATCCTGATACTTGCGCACCGTCGGCACCAGCGCCTCCGGATCCCACTTGAGGGACTGTTCGATGTTGCCCTGCACCAGCGCCACCTTGACCGGTTCACCGCGGGTCACCCAGTTGAGCTGCATCAGCCCCTGGGCGGTGCCCACCAGGACCACCGGTACCAGCAGCCAGGCCGGCTTGCGGCTCTGCCAGAGCAGCCAGAGGGCGGAGGCGGTCAACAGCAGCGCCAGGGTGATGCCCTGCACGCCGAGAATGGGGGCAAAGCCCTTGAGTGGCCCGTCAATCTGGCTGTAGCCGAACCAGAGCCAGGGGAAGCCGGTCATCACCCAGCCGCGCAGCCAGTCGGCCATCAGCCAGAGCGCCGGGAAGGCGAGCAGCCAGCGACTCCAGTGGCGACCGCTGAAGAAGCGGGCGAAGGCCCAGCAGGCCAGCGTCGGATAGAGTGCCAGATAGGCCGACAGCCCGGCCAGCAGCACGAAGGCCACCGGCAGTGGAATGCCGCCGAACATGGTCATGCTGACGTGGATCCACCACAACCCCGGCAAAAACAGCCCCATGGCGTAGCCAAAGCCGCGCCAGGCCGCCTGCTTGGGGTTGGCCTTGTCCAGCAGGGCGTAGAGACCGAGCAGGGAGGGGATCACCAGCGGCCAGTAGTTGAAGGGCGAGAAGGCGAGCACGGCGATGGCGCCAGAGGCCATGGCAAACAGGCTGGTCAGGAGTTTTGATTTCACGGGCTGTAATTTCACGGGCGATAAGGCTCGGATTGAACTGCAATGGGTTGAGTGGCCGGTATCTTAACCCGTAAAGGCGGTCAACGGCGAGCCTCCCGGCCGACGGTCCGAAGCGAGGGAATAAAAGGGCGATGACGGGCCCTGTGACTCGTGGGAAGCAGAGGTGGTGTGCGCTCAAACGAACAGCGCCCCGACGGGCGGGGCGCTGTTGGCACGGAGCAAGGCTTATTGGGCCTCGGACTGGGCCGCGACATGGTTGTCGGGGATCTTCACCTGCAGCTGCTGCAGGCGGCGCTTGTCGGCGTGCATCACCTTGAACAGGTAGCCTTCCAGCTCGATCTCCTCACCCTTCTTGGGCAGATGGCTGAAGGCGTGCATCACCAGACCGCCCACCGTATCCACCTCTTCATCACTGAACTGGGTACCGAAGAAGTCGTTGAAATCTTCGATCTCGGTGAGGGCGCTGACGGCAAACACCCGCTTGCTGATACGGCGGATCTCGTCCGGCTCATCCTCGATGTCGTCGAATTCGTCGTCGATCTCGCCGACGATGAGCTCGAGGATGTCCTCGATGGTCACCAGACCTGAGACGCCGCCGAACTCGTCCACCACGATGGCCATGTGGTAGCGCTCTTCACGAAACTCTTTGAGCAGACGGTCGACCCGCTTGCTCTCGGGGACGATCACCGTGGGACGCAGGATCTTCTCCAGCTGCAGCGGCTCGCTGGCGTGGTGGCCACCAAACCCGAACGGCAGCAGATCCTTGGCGAGCAAGATGCCCTCCACGTGATCCTTGTCTTCGTTGATCACCGGGAAGCGGGAGTGACCCGACTCGATGATCACCGGCAGGATCTCGTCCACTGGCTGGGATTTCTCGATGGTCACCATCTGGGAGCGGGGGATCATGATGTCGCGCACGCGCAGCTCGGCAATTTCGAGCACGCCCTCGATCATGTCCTTGGTGTCCTGATCGATGAGATCGCGCTCTTCGGCGTCGGCTATCACTTCCACCAAATCGTTGCGGTCTTTTGGCTCGCCCTGGAAGAGTTGGCTGAGTTTGTCGAGCCAGGTTTTCTTCGGCGAGCCGGTACTAGGGTGATCGTCGGTCATTTTCTCTCTTGGTTACTCGTATGAACACACTTGAAATCGTTGTGGCTATATGAGGATGGGCATCGGCTGTTTCAAGACGATGACCATCCGGTTCTTTACTCTTCGTCGTTCAGATAAGGATCGGCGAAACCGAGCTCCTGCATGATGTCGCGCTCGAGCGCTTCCATCTCTTCGGCTTCCTCATCCTCGATATGGTCATAACCTAGCAGATGCAGACTGCCGTGCACAACCATGTGGGCCCAGTGGGCCATCAGCGGCTTGCCCTGTTCGGTGGCTTCGCGCTCGACCACCTGGCGGCAGATCACCAGATCGCCGAGCAGCGGCAGCTCCAGGCCGGGCGGGGCCTCGAACGGGAAGGAGAGCACGTTGGTGGGCTTGTCCTTGCCGCGATAGGTGAGGTTGAGCTCGTTGCTCTCCGCCTCGTCGACGATGCGCACCGTCACTTCGGCCTCCTGCTGGAAGCCGAGAATGGTGCCGTCGAGCCAGCCCTGCAGCTGGGCCTCGCTCGGCAGGCCATCGGTACTGGCACTGGCCAGTTGCAGATCCAGGGTCACGCTCATTGGGCACTCTCTTTACTGGTGTGGGGGGCGGCTTTGTCGGCCGCCTGTTTGGCATCGAACGCCTCGTAGGCCTGCACGATGCGGGCCACCACCGGGTGGCGTACCACGTCCTTGGATTCGAAGAAGTTGAACGACAGGCCGTCGACCCCTTGCAGCACTTCCAGCGCGTGGCGCAGACCCGACTTCTGGTTGCGGGGCAGGTCTATCTGGGTTATGTCGCCGGTGACCACCGCCTTTGAGTTGAAGCCGATGCGGGTCAGGAACATCTTCATCTGCTCCGTGGTGGTGTTCTGGGCCTCGTCCAGGATGATAAAGGCGTCATTCAAGGTTCTGCCTCGCATATAGGCGAGCGGCGCCACCTCGATGATGTTGCGCTCCATCAGCTTCTCCACCCGCTCAAAGCCCAGCATCTCGAACAGGGCGTCGTAGAGCGGGCGCAGGTAGGGATCCACCTTCTGGGAGAGATCGCCTGGCAGGAAGCCGAGCTTCTCGCCCGCTTCCACCGCCGGACGGGTCAGCAGAATGCGGCGAATTTCCTGACGTTCCAGCGCGTCCACCGCCGCCGCCACCGCCAGATAGGTCTTGCCGGTCCCGGCGGGGCCGATGCCGAAGCAGATGTCGTGGCGCACGATATTGGCGATGTACTGGGCCTGGTTGGGGCTGCGCGGCTTGATAAGGCCACGCTTGGTCTTGACCGTCACCTCTTTGCCGTAAGGGATGCTCGGCGCCGGCTCGTCATCCTGTTCCAGCACCCGCGACTCCTGAATGGCCAGATGGACCATATCGGGGGTGATGTCGGTCACCTTGCCGCCCTTGAGGGGCTGGGTTTCCACATAGAGGTGCTTGATGATGACGGCAGCCGCCTCCACCTGGGCCTGCTTGCCCAGCAGCTGGAAGTGGTTGTCGCGGTAGCTGATCTCGACGCCGAGGCGGCGTTCCAGCTGTTTGACGTTGTCATCGAACGGACCGCACAGACTGGCGAGACGCTGGTTGTCGGCGGGTTCCAGATGCAGATTCAGGGTCGAGATGTGTCGGCTCAAAGTGTCCTCGTCTTGACGCGATCCCATCCGACCGGGGCCGGATGGGGTGAACAGATTAGTGGGGAGTGAAGGCGGCCACGCCCAGCGGGTCCGGTACGTTGTCCGGGCGGCGGGCCAGGATCTCGCTCGGGGCGGTGGCGATGCGCAGGTTCATCTCGTTCTCGCCGCGCAGGAATTTACCGCGCAGGGAGTTGGGACGCACCTCGGTGATCTCCACGTCGGCAAAGCCGCCGATCAGGGTATGCGGGCCCTCGAAGTTGACCACCCGGTTGTTCTCGGTGCGGCCGCACAGCTGCATGGGGTCGAGCTTGGAGGGCCCTTCCACCAGGATGCGCTGGGTGGAGCCCAGCATGGCGCGGCCAATCTGCATCGACTGGTTGTTGATGACATGCTGCAGGCGGGTCAGGCGGGCTTTCTTCACCTCCATGTCGACGTCATCGGGCAGGTCGGCGGCCGGGGTACCGGGGCGCGGGCTGTAGATGAAGCTGAAGCTCATGTCGAAGTTGATCTCTTCGATGAGTTTCATGGTGGCCTCGAAATCCTCGTCCGTCTCGTTCGGGAAGCCGACGATGAAGTCGGAACTGATGGTGATGTCGGGACGGGCGGCGCGCAGGCGACGGATCTTGGACTTGTACTCCAGCACGGTGTGCGGGCGCTTCATCATGGTCAGGATGCGGTCGGAGCCGCTCTGCACCGGCAGGTGCAGGAAGCTGACCACTTCCGGGGTGTCCTTGTAGACCTCGATGATGTCGTCGGTGAACTCGATGGGGTGGCTGGTGGTGTAACGAATGCGATCGATGCCGTCGATGGCGGCCACCAGCCGCAGCAGCTCGGCGAAGGTGCAGATGCCGCCGTCGAAGGTCGGGCCCCGATAGGCGTTGACGTTCTGGCCGAGCAGGTTCACTTCGCGCACGCCCTGCTGGGCGAGCTGGGCGATTTCATAGAGCACGTCGTCCAGCGGTCGGCTCACCTCCTCGCCGCGGGTGTAGGGCACCACGCAGAAGGAGCAGTATTTGGAACAGCCTTCCATGATGGACACGAAGGCGGTCGCCCCTTCGGCGCGCGGCTCGGGCAGGCTGTCGAACTTCTCGATTTCCGGGAAGGCGACGTCCACCTGGGCACCGCGCCCTTCCTGCACCTGCTTGATCATGGTGGGCAGGCGATGCAGGGTCTGCGGGCCGAAGACGATGTCCACATAGGGGGCGCGAGTGCGGATGTTGTCCCCCTCCTGGGAGGCGACGCAGCCGCCCACGCCGATCACCAGACCGGGTTTGTTTGCCTTGAGCTTCTTCCAGCGTCCCAGCTGGTGAAACACCTTCTCCTGCGCTTTTTCGCGGATGGAGCAGGTGTTGAGCAGCAAAACGTCTGCCTCTTCGGGCTCTTCGGTAAGCGTGTAGCCATTGCTGGCATCCAACAGGTCGGCCATCTTGGACGAGTCGTACTCGTTCATCTGGCAACCCCAGGTTTTGATGTGAAGTTTTTTGCTCATTGCTTCTCTTGACTTGTTTTGAATGCGGCATGGTCAAAGGACCGGGCATTTTACTCCGCAATCCGGAGACTGCCTAGCGAATATCCAGCCGGCCACGGCCGGAGCGCCGCCGGCGGGCTTCCTGTCGGCATCGGCTTTCTCCTTGATTTGGCGCACTAATTCTCCACACCCTTCACTGTTTCCCGGCGCCCCTTGCGGTATCATGTGGTCATTCGGTCCGGCTGCGTTTTCCCCTTGCCCGGGCTCACCCCTTGCAGGAATCAAGTTATGGAACAGTGTGATATCGCCATCGTCGGGGCCGGCATGGTCGGCGCCGCCACCGCCTGTCTGCTGGCGGCGCAGGGTCTGTCGGTGCGGGTCATCGAGACCCGGCTGCCGGAGCAATACGCCCCCGAGCAGCCGCTGGATCTGCGGGTCTCCGCCATCAGTCAGGCTTCGGTGGCGCTGTTGGAGCAGACCGGCGCCTGGCAGCACCTGCAACAGATGCGGCTGTGCCCCTATCGCCGGCTGGAAACCTGGGAGCTGGACGGTTTTGCCACCCGCTTCAATGCCGCCGACCTCGGCCTGCCCCAGCTCGGTTACATCATCGAGAACCGGCTGGTGCAGCTGGCGTTGCTCAGACGCATGGAAGACTTCCCCAACATCCAGACCCACACCCCGGCGGCGGTGACGAGCCTGCGCCAGAGTGCGGACGAGGCGGTGCTGACCCTGGATGATGGCAGCGAGCTGGCCGCCCGCTGGGTGCTGGCGTGCGATGGCGCCGAATCCCACACCCGCAAGCTGGCCGGCATCGGGGTGTCGCGCTTTGAATACCGCCAGCACTGCATGTTGATCAACATCGACACCGACTTCGAGCAGGAAGACATCACCTGGCAGCAGTTTACCCCGCACGGCCCGCGTGCCTTCCTGCCGCTACCCGGCCAGCATGGCTCGCTGGTGTGGTATGACAGCCCGGCCCGCATCCGGGCGCTGGCGGCCATGAGCAACGAGGGGCTGGCCGCCGAGGTGCGCCGCCACTTCCCGAGTCGGCTCGGCGGGTTTGCCGTGACGGCCAAGGGGAGCTTCCCGCTGGTGCGCCGCCACGCCAACGACTACCACGCCGGCCGGGTGGTGCTGCTGGGCGATGCTGCCCACACCATCAATCCGCTGGCGGGGCAGGGGGTCAACCTCGGCTTCAAGGACGTGGCCTGCTGGCGCGATCTGCTGCAAGGGGCCGGGGCCGATTGGCATCAGCTGGCGCTGGCCGGACGTTATGAGCGGCGCCGCCGCCCCGACAACCTGTTGATGCAGTCGGGGATGGATCTCTTCTACGGGGTGTTCAGCAACGAGATAGGCCCGCTCAAGCTGGCGCGCAACCTGGCCCTCAATCTGGCGGACAAGGCGGGCCCGCTCAAGGAGATGGCGCTACGCTATGCGCTGGGGCTGGTTTAAGGCGCGCGGCGCCATCATGAGGGAGCAGGCAGCATGAACAAGGCATTGCTGGTGATCGATTTCATCAACGACATCGCCCACCCGGACGGGCGCATCGCCGCCTCGGCGGCCCATGTGCTGGAACAGGATGCCATCGTGCATGCCAATCAGGCGCTGGCCCATGCCCGCGCCCACGGCTGGCTGGTGGTGCTGATCAAGGTGGGTTTTGACCCGCATTATCTGCTGCAACCCAAGGGCTCGCCCATGTTTGGCCGGGCTAACCAGTTCGGGGCGCTGTCGCTTGGCGATAGCGGCACCGACTTTCACGCCGATCTCGACGTGCAGCCGGGCGATCTGGTGCTGACCAAGCCCAGGGTCAGCCCCTTCTACGGTACCGCGCTGGAGCCGGCGCTGCGGGCCAACCACATCGACCACCTCTATCTGTGCGGGGTGAGTACCAGTTGGGCCATTCAGGCGGCGGCGCGGGAGGGGCATGATCGGGATTACGCCATCACCATTCTGGAGGATGCCTGCGCGGCGGCGGATGCCAATGAGCACCATGCCTCGCTGCGAATGCTCGGCCGCATCGCCGAGGTCTGCAAGGTGGCCCTGCTGGCCTGATCCCGGCGGCAAGCGGAGCTTGCTCACTGTTTTGACATTTTGTCTGCGGCCCCCTGTCGGGCCGCAGCCATTTTGGGCAACATGAAGCGAGCATCGATGGCCACAAGGATGAGGGCATGCGTTATCAGGGACGGATCGTGCGCTGGAACGAGGCGCGCGGCTTTGGTTTTATCGCCCCCGAGCCGGGGGAGGGCGAGCCAAAAGGAGCCGAGCTGTTCGTGCACATCTCGGCGCTGCAGTCAGATGGCTCGCTGCCCAAGGCCGGCGAGCGGGTCTCCTATCAGCTTGGCAGCGGCCAGGACGGCAAACCCAGGGCCGAGCAGGTGTTCTTTGTGGATCGACCGCTGTCGCTGGCAGGCGCCCAACCCGCGCCCTCTGCGGGTAGACAGGCTGTGACTGGGGAGCGCCCTACGCCAGCCAGGGCACGCCCACGCCCCGTCTATCGGCGCCGCAGCAACTGGCGCGGCAAGCTGATCCCGCTGCTGGTGCTGGCCGGGATCTTCTCCATCTACTCCCGCTTCTCGGCCGAGTCGGTCTCGCCTTCGCCAAGCTCTTCTTTCAGTCAGCAGGAGGCGGACAGCACAGACAGCCCGCAGGCGACGCCCACTTTCGTCCGTCAGTGCGACGGTCGGCAGTATTGCTCCCAGATGACCTCCTGCGAGGAGGCGACCTGGTTTTTGCAAAACTGCCCCAATACCAAGATGGACGGTGAAGGTGACGGCATTCCATGTGAAAACCAGTGGTGCAGTTACTAGCGAGGGATGGGGGCGGGTGCAAGTGATTGATCATCTATCTTTATCTTGCAGGCCGGGGGCAGGCCATGGCCGCCGATGCCCCTTCGTCATGGACGGAACGCCGGCATTACGCTGGTGGTTGCGGCAGGTACGGTGCGTCGTTGTTGGGTGAGGAGCAGGGTCATGGCGGACTATTTTCAGGGATCACTGTTTCACTTCTCCGATCGGGCGCAATACCTGTCTGCATTGCTCAATTCGCTGGAGGAGCAGATCTCGGTGATCGATCGGGATGGCGTCATCCACTACACCAACCTCGCCTGGAATAGTTTCGCCGAACAGAACGGCATGCCGAAGGGGTACGACTGGCTGGGCGTCAACTATCTGAGGGTGTGCGACAACTCGGTGGAGCCGCTGGCCCAGATGGCAGCCGAGGGGATCCGGCGGGTACTGCGCCACGAGCAGCAGCACTTTCATCTGGAGTACCCCTGTCACAGCCCGGATACCCAGCGCTGGTTCATGATGCGGGTCTCCGCCATCCCCGGCATCGAGGTCGAGTTCTACACCATCAGCCACATCAACGTCACCGAGCGCAAGCTGCAGGAGCTGGACATGGCCTACCTCTCCCTGCACGATCCGCTGACCGGGCTGGCAAACCGGCGGCTGTTCAACAGCTTTCTGCACAACGAGTGGCGGCGCAGCATGCGCGAACAGACCCCCATCTCCTTCATCATGCTGGATCTGGACAACTTCAAGCTGTGCAATGACCACTTCGGCCATCAGGTCGGGGACGGTTTCTTGCAGCAGGTGGGTCAGCTGCTGAGCACCTTCTGCCAGCGGGCCACCGATCTGCCGTGCCGCTTCGGCGGCGACGAATTTGCCCTGATCCTCGGCAACACCGGGGACGAGGCCGCCTCCCGCATGGGGGAGGCCATTCGCGTTGGCATCGGCGAGCTGCTGATCCCGGGGGCGGATGGGCTTCGACTCAGCGCCAGCGTCGGGATTGCCACCTTGTTGCCGCAGCAGGCTCGCGTCTCGGAAGAGGAGCTGCTGACCGCTGCCGACATGGCGCTCTATCTGGCCAAGCAGGGGGGCAAGAATCGCTGCCACTGCGTCAGCTGCAGCGCGCTGCCGGCCGCCTGATACTCGATTGCCACATCCCCCTGTGGCGATACCTCGCCTGTCCCCTGATATCGACTCCCTGAACCTATCGCATCAGCGATCCGGCAGGGCTGGCTGCGGTGCCGGGTGGGCATCGATGACCAGCTGCACGAAGCGATCGCGGATGGGATCGGCAAATTCCGGGTTCCACACCAGGCTTATCTCCCACTCGGAGCAGGGGCCGGACAAGGGGTAGAGGGTGACGTCCGGGCCGGCGATGAAGCTGACGCTGCGCGGCAGGATAGCGTTGCCGATGCCGGCGGCCACCAGCGCCACCAGGGTCTGGATATCCTCCGCCTCCTGGATCATGCCGGTCAGCCGGTTGGCACCGAGGAAGCCGGCGATCTGCTGGCTGAGGCCGGGGCAGCGGTGGCCGACCATCTGCAGCAAGGGCTGGCTGGCCAGCGCCTGCTCCACATCGAAGGCGGCCGGATCCGGCTGCGTCATCAGGGTCGGCACCGCCAGCACCAGCCGATCGGTCAGCAGTCTGTGTTCCTGCAACTGCGGCGCCTGGGGCCGGCGCATGAAGCCGAGCTGCAGCTGGCCCGACAGCAACCGCTCCTGCTGGATGGCGGAGGTCATGTCCTGCAGATGCACCATCACCTCGGGCACCTGCTGCTTGAAGCTGGCCACCAATGCCGGTGCCAGCGCGAAGCTCGACAGGCCGAAACCAATCTTGAGGCGCCCGGCGATGCCGCTGGCCAACGCCATGGCATGGCGCTCAAAGCCCTTGCCGTGTTCGACCAGGGCACTCGCCTGGGTGAGCAGCTGGGCGCCGATGGCGGTCAGTTCGGCACCGTGGCGACCCCGGTTGAACAGGGTACTGCCGAGGGTCTGCTCCAGCCCCTGGATCTGCTTGGTGAGGGCCGGCTGGGTGATGAACAGCCGGTTGGCGGCCTCCCGGTAGTTGGCGGTGTCGGCCAGGGTGACGAATGCCTGCAGTTGCTTCAGATCGAATTTCATTCCATATGGTTATCTAAAGTGGCCATTTTGTGATTATAAATTATCTAACTGCCTTGTTCTAATGGTCTGGTAGCGGGCCCCATTGGCCCCATCCGATCCGTCACAAGGAGTCATCTCATGCCTGCCGAACGCTATCTGTTTTTGATCAAGGGAACCCTGGTACTGGCCCAGCCGCTGGCTGCGCCGGAGACGGGAGAGCTGCTTACCAGCCTGCTGCAGCAGGGCTTTGCGGTCGGCCCCTTGCAAGTCTGGGCGAGCAATGCCGAACAGGCGCTGGCCTGCTATGAGCAGGCGGCTCAGCGGCGGGCCTTCGGCGATATTCTGGCGGGGAGCGAACCAGGCCTCGCGGGAGTCGGCGTATGAGCCGGCTTGTGCTGCGGGCCAGCGCCCTGCTGCTGGACATGGATGGCACCCTGGTGCACTCCACCGGCGAAGTGGAGACGGTATGGCGGCTCTGGTGCCGCCGCCATCAGCTGGCGCCCGAGCCGGTGCTGGCCATGTGCCACGGGGTGCGCTCGCGGGAGGTGCTCCGAGCCCTGGCCCCGCAACTGGACATGGCGCAGGAGGTGGCCCTGCTCGACGAGCTGGAGATCAACCACACCGGCCAGGCGGAGGCCATCGGCGGAGCCCGAACTCTGCTGGCGGGTTTGCCAAGCGATCGCTGGGCGTTGGTGACCTCCGCCAGTCAGCGGGTGGCCCGTCATCGATTGCGCAGCGCCGCTCTGCCGTTGCCCACCCTGCTGGTGGGGGCCGAGGATGTGGTACATGGCAAGCCGGATCCCGAGCCATACCTGCTGGCGGCCGAGCGTCTGGGGCTGGCGGCGGCCGATTGCCTGGTGTTCGAGGATGCGCCGGCCGGCATCACCAGTGCCCTGCGGGCGGGTTGCCGCGTGGTACAGGTGGGGGGCAGGCAGCGGCTGGATCCGGACATCAGTGCCCTGATCCAGGACTGGCGCCAGGTGAGCGTGGTGGAGGAGGTGGCGGGTTTGCAGCTGACGCTGCTGGCCTGACAACAAAAAGCCCCCGTCGAGCGGGGGCTTGGGTGGTGGGCAACGCGCTTATTTGAACACGCGAAAACGTGCGGCGTCGTCCATGAAGGTCTTGTCACCGGCCGGTTGCTTGATGCTGCCAAAGGGCATCTGGGCGCGCAGCAGCCAGCTGGCGGGCAGGTTCCACTCCTTGTGTACCGCCTGGTCGATGAGCGGGTTGTAGTGCTGCAGGGAGGCGCCGATCTTCTCCTGGGCCAGGGTGGTCCAGACCGCAAACTGGGCGATGCCGGTGGCATGTTCCGACCAGATGGGGAAGTTGTCGGCGTAGAGGGCGAATTTTTGCTGCAGATCCTTGATGACGTCGGTGTCCTCGAAGAAGAGCACGGTGCCGAAACCTGCGCGGAAGCTGCCGTCCACCTTGGCTTCACTCTGGGGATAGGCTTCCGGCGGCACTATCTTCTTCAGCTCCGCCTTGACGATGTCCCACAGCTTGTGGTGCTGGGCGCCAAACAGGATGACGGCGCGGGAGCTCTGGGAGTTGAACGAGGAGGGGCTGTGCTTGATGGCATCCTGGATGAGAGTGGTCAGCTGCTCCGGCGTATGGGAAACCTGGTCACCCAGGGCATAGATGGTACGACGTACTTTGATCTGTTCGATAAACGGACTGCTCATAACATCTCCTTTGTTTGACAGGGAATCGTCTTCGGTGGTCCTTGGCAAGGCCATCCGGCTCCGATTGTTCAAGCTATAGACTATAACACCCCCTTCCTGGTTAGCCGTCAACGCACAGTGGTCACTGTTTTTACTTTTTGTTGATATACATATCCACGGCATGGATGAGCAGTATCACGTTTATATGTTTTTTGTCAGTTAGGCGGAGGGCGGCTGATTTTAATCAATGAATGATTCTGTCGGGCCGCCATAGAATCCTCGCATTACAGAATTTTTTGCGGGGTGTTGATGATCCAATGGTTGATTAGTCGGCGTTACTACCTGTTGACCTCGCTGACCCTGCTGCTGGGCACCCTGGTGCTGGTGGTGACACTGGCCCTGGCGACGGCCAGCTATCTGCGCAGCATCGACAAGACGGTGGCCGGCTACGGCCACATGCTCTCTTCCCTCGATGCGGCCCTGATCCACGAGCTGGTGCTGGCCAACCAGCGTCAGCTGGCGGTGCTGGAAGCGTCGCTGGACAAGGCCGCCATCGCCCGCGGCGAGCCGGCCGACAACCCGCTCTGGGCCATTGCCCACCAGATCAAGCGCGACAGCCACTACATCTATTTCTACAACCCGCAAACGGACCGCATCAGCAGCTACCCGGCCTGGCAGCAGCCGGCCGAGTATCGTGCCGCCAGCCGGCCCTGGTATCGGGCGCTGTCGATGCCGGGGGATGAGCTCATCTGGTTGGGTCCCTATCAGGAGTACGGCTCGGACAAGCAGATCCTGACCCTGATCAAGCGGGTAAAGGGGCTGGATGGTCAGCTGCTCGGCCTGCTGATGGTCGACATGTCGTTCAACGCCATCCAGCAGGCACTGCAGCGGGCCATGGGTCGCAACCAGGCGGCCATCTACATCAGCTCGCGGGGAGGAGATGAACTGGTGGTGGGCTGCAATATGGCGCTCTATCAGCCGCCAGTGACCACGGCGGGCGTGGTGGGCAGCGGACTGGAGGTGATCTGGCATGGCCGCCATCTGCGCCGGGAGCTGGAGGGGATCGACTGGGATCTCAACATCTATCTGCCGCCCGAGCTGTTTCACGACGGCCTCGAGGAGGCCCTGCTGATGGTGGTGCTGCCGCTGCTCTCGCTGTTTGCCATCTGGTTTTGCAGCATCAACTTTCTGGTGCGGGTGTTCAATCAGGAGCAGGCGCTGGTGGCGGGCTCGCTGACCGGCATAGTGCGGGATCCGACCCAGACTCCTTGCCAGCTGAAGACCTGGTTCGTGCACAGCAGCCTAAGCGAGATAGATCAGGTGCGGGCCAGCTTTCTGCAGGGGCAGGATGCCCTGCTGCACGACCCCCTCACCGGCATCATGAACCGGCGGGCCTTCACCCAGCGCCGCAGCGAACTGGAGGAGAGCGCCACACCCCACTGGCTGCTGCTGTTCGACGTCGACAACTTCAAGCGCATCAATGACAACTGGGGACATACGGTGGGGGACGGCGTGCTCTGCCGGGTAGCTGAGCTGCTGGTGGCGGAGCTGGGTAGTGGCTGCGTCTACCGGATCGGGGGAGACGAGTTCGCCGCCCTGTTGCCCTGGCCGCGCAGCGAGCTGGAGTCCGGGCTGACCCGGCTGCTGGCGCGGGTGCGCAATCAGCAGTGGCGCGAGTTTCGCGAGGCGGTGACCCTGAGCGTGGGCGGTGCCCACAGCCCGGATGAGGGTGTGCTGCTGTTCGAGCGGGCCGACGAGTGTCTCTATCGGAGCAAGCGGCTGGGGCGCGATGGCTGGTCTTTGACGGAGCGGACCCGGCAGGAGCAGGGTGCTGACAGATCCTGTCATATGGATAACGGCTAAGCGAGCACTGCCGCTCGGTGGGCCCCGGCACCGTTCGCTGCCCAATTTCCATACGATGTCATTTACGTATTTAAATTCAATATCTTATGTGTGAATTGGACGACATCGCAGGCGGTGTGGGAGGCGGTGTCGCTCTCCTGCGACAGTGGCGCCCTTTGGCGGGAATCGTATAGTTCGGGGAAATTAATCAGGTTTGACAGGAGTACCCCATGGAGATGAACAAGCGTGGCATGAGCGCCCTGGCCCTGCTGGGCTCACTGCTGCTGGTCAGCGGCACAGCGCAGGCCTCGGAGACACTCAATACCATCCTCGGTGGCGGTGCGGGTGGCGTGGCCGGCACCATGATCGGCAAGGAGCTGGGCGGTGATACCGGTGCTCTGGTGGGGGCGGCGCTGGGCGGTGCGGCCGGTGGCGCCGCCACGGCCAACAAGGGCAACAAGAATGAAGCGGCCCTCGGTGGCGCCGTCGGGGCCCTCGGTGGCGCAGCCATCGGCAAGAGCGTGGGTGGCAGCACGGGTCAGCTGATCGGGGCCGGCGTCGGCGGGGCCAGCGGCTCCGCCATCGGTGCCAAGACTGGCGATGGCCACAAGAGCAACAACGATCGTTACTACGACGATGAGCACAGGCACCACAAGAAACACAAAAAGCACAAGAAACACAGATGGCACGACGATGATTGATCGCTGCCAGCAATGAGAGAGGGGCCGACAGGCCCCTCTCTTTTGTTTGGTTCGGCCGCCGCTCACACCAGCCGGTGTTGGCGGCGCCCCTCGGCGAAGGCGTTGATGTTGTCGATCAGCTGATCGGCGAGGCGCTGCATCGACTCCTCGCTGGCCCAGGCCACGTGGGGGGTGAGGATGAAGTGGGGGTACTGCAGCGCCTGCATCAGCGGGTGGTCGGGGGGCGGCGGCTCGACGCTCGCCACGTCGAAACCGGCGCCGCCGAGGCGGCCATTGGCCAGTGCCCGCAGCAGGGCCTCCTCGTCCACCAGACCGCCGCGGCCGACGTTGATCAGCAGGGCGCCCGGCTTCATCAGCTCGAGCTCCCGCTCGCCAATCAGGTTGCGGGTATAGGGGGTGAGCGGGCAGTGCAGGCTGATGACGTCGGCGCTTTGCAGCAGCTCGTCCAGCGGCAGCCGATCCTCGTCATGGCTGGCGCCGACCTGGCTCTGGGCGTAGCGCACCTCCATGCCGATCCCCCTGGCCCGCTCGCCGAGGGCCTGACCGAGTGTCCCCTTGCCGATGATGCCGAGCCGCTTGCCGTGCAGATCCGTGATGTGGTGATCGAAGAAGCAGAACTGGCCGCTCTGCTGCCAGCGCCCCTCCAGCAGCGACTGGCGCCAGCAGAAGAGGTTGCGCGCCAGGGCCAGCATCAGCGCCATGGCGTGTTCCGGTACCGAGGGGCCCGAGTAGTTGCGGATGTTGCAGACGCCGACGTTGGCGGCGCGGCACGCCTCCAGATCCACGTTGTCGCTGCCGGTGGCGGCCAGCGCGATGAGTTTCAGGTCCGGCAGCCGGGCCAGCTCGGCGGCGCCGATGCGCACCTTGTTGATGATGGCGATGCTGGCGTCTTTGAGTCGCTCCACCACCTGCTCGGGGGCCGTGCTCGGGTAGCTCTGCCAGTGATGGGGAAAGTCGGGGTGGCGCAGGGTGATGCCGGTATCCAGGGTATCGCTGTCGAGAAACACAATTTGCTGCATGGAGCCTCCTGCCGTTGAGGCGTTCATGATGCCAAACATCGGCGACCGAGGGCCAGTTTGCTGCGCCTCAATGGCTTGGCAATCGCGCCGGATGTGAGGCAGGCGGCATTTTTCGGGTCAGAGCCAGCCGAGGTGGGTGAGCCAGCCCTGGATCCGGGTCGGCGTTTCGTCCAGTTCCTGCAGGGCGTAAGGGCGGTAGTTGAGCTTGTGGCTGCGGCGGCTCTCGCTTCTGCGCGCCTCGGCGGCCAGCAGCGGCCAGCGTCCGCCATCCTCCTGATAGAGGTCGAGGGTCGGCATGGTGGCCTGGGCGATCTCCTTGGCGAAGATCTGGTTGCTCTGCTGGTCGGGGAAGAAGCCGTCGAGCAGCACCAGCGCATCGGGTGCGGGCAGCTGTTCACTGGCGATGAGATTGGTGGCCCAGGCGGCGCCGGTACCCTGCGCCAGTATCAGCTTGAAGCCCCCCTCCTGCAGCTTGGCATCTCCCAGCTTGCTGATGCGGGTGGCAAACTGCTTGCGAAAGTCGTCGATGGCCTGCTGCTTTTTCTCGGCGGCGGGGTCCAGTTCGGTCTGTTGGGGCGAGGGGAGCAGCAGCAGAGTATCGAAGCCGAGCCGGCCGAGGGCCCGGGTCAGCTGCCACAGCTGGCCGCTGCGCTGCCAGTCGGGCAAGAGGATGGCCAGCCCCACATAGCTGTCGCTGTCGTGCTTGGCGAACAGCACTGTCTGCTTGTCGATCTGGGTGCTGTTGGGCAGCCCCTGCCAGTCGTTGTTCTGCCAGTAGTCGAGCGGCGTCAGCGGTGTGCCCTCGCTGGCCTGCAAGGGGTTGCTTGCCAGCAGGGTCAGTAACAGCAGTGATAAGAACAATCTGGCCATAGTGCGCTCCCCCGGTTACTCGGGTTAGCGGCACCAGGCCGGTTTTCTGAAGGGGGAAGTGGCAGCGCTAGGGTGACGGCCGGTCGGGGCTGGCGAGCCCGGCCAGCTGGCGGTCGTGCAGGGGCGAGAGCAGCAGCAGAGCAGTGACGGCGCCAATCAGGGCGAAGAACATGTCGGACTGGGTATCCCAGGGGTCGCCCTGGGTGCCGAGAAACTCATCCGCCCCCTGACCGAGCGCGATGGCGGCCCCCCATTCGATGAACTCGTAGGTGGCGCTGATGGCGAGCACCACGCAGACCACCAGAAACGCCAGCATGCGCCGGCCCTGCACATAGCCTCCGCGCAGCAGGATCTCCCGGCACACCAGGGCGGGCACAAAGCCCTGAAAGAAGTGGCCAATCTTGTCATAGGGGTTGCGACTGAGCTCGAGCCACTGCTGCAGCTCGAATCCCAGCGGGACGCGGGCATAGGTATAGGCGCCGCCCAGCATCAGCACCATGGCGTGCAGGGTGATGCACAGATAGAGCAGGCTGGTGAGCGGAAAATGGCGGTGCGTCAGGGCAAGCAGCGGCATGGCGATGAGCACGGGGGCGACCTCCATCAGCCAGGTCGCCCGGTCATAGGGTTGCCAGCCGGAGAGGAGCAGCAGTACCAGGGTCAACAGCAGCAACAGACCTTTATGCAGAGATGTCATGGGGCGCTCCGGAGGATGGCACAAACCAGCTTGCCCATTTAGCCATGTTTGCGCTTTGAATACAGCCGGGTGGCATCGTGCACCCATAAAAAAAGCGAGCCAAAGGCTCGCTTTTTCACCATGGATTCAAGGGGTCAACTTAGTTGACGCGACGCTTGAACTCACCGGTGCGGGTATCGATTTCGATCTTGTCGCCGATCTCTACGAAGGCGGCAACGGCCAGCTCGTAGGTAGTGCCCTTCAGACGGGCCGGCTTGGTCACTTTACCGGAGGTGTCGCCACGGGCGGCCGGCTCGGTGTACTCGACTTCGCGAACGATGGTGGTCGGCAGTTCTACGGAGATGGCTTTCTCGTTGTAGAAAGTCACTTCGCAGATGTCTTCCATGCCGTCAACCATGTAGTTCAGGGCATCACCCAGGTTGTCTTTCTCGACGTCGTACTGGTTGTACTCGGTGTCCATGAAGACATACAGGGGGTCGGAGAAGTAGGAGTAGGTGCACTCTTTACGTTCCAGCTGAACAACTTCCAGCTTGTCGTCGGCCTTGAATACGGTCTCGGTGGCGCTGCCGTTCAGCAGGCCTTTCAGCTTCATCTTGACCACGGCGGAGTTACGGCCGGATTTGTTGAATTCGGCTTTCTGGACCACCATCGGCTCGGTACCGATCATGACGACGTTACCAGCGCGGATTTCCTGTGCGGTTTTCATGTAAAAATTCCTGTTCGTATACGGGCAGATAAAAACTGCCAGATTATATACGGCTTTCTAAAAATTTCACCAGCCGAGTGACGAGATCCCCATCCCTGAGCTGCTTCTGTGACCAAGGTCGCCCATGTTGCAGCCATATCGCGGCGTGTTCCGGCCATTGCGCCCACCAATCGCGACAGTTTTCCCCCTGATTGAGGGCGTGGCTGAAACCGCGCAGCCACTGGCCGGTGGCGGTGGGCAGTTCTGCCAGATAGTGGTCGAGAAAGCCGTCCAGCTTGATCATGTGGGCCTGCTCTTCCTGCGGATAGATGTGCCACAGGAAAGGGCGAGCGGCCCACTGGGCCCGCACGAAGGAGTCCTCCCCGCGTACCAGATTGAGATCGCAGCTCCACAGCAGCCGATCGTAACCGGCCTGATCGGTCATCGGCAGCAGCTTGATGGTTAGGTTGCCCGCCTGCAGCAGTTCCCCTGCCTTGGCCATCGGAATGGCCGCTGCCAGCCCGGCGCCAGTGAGCACGTCGTTGAGGGAGCGCCCGAGCGGCAGCAGCAGGGTGACGGGCGTGGCGCTCTGGCACCAGCTCTCGACCAGGCTGGTCAGGGCGGGGCTCTCGTAGGTGAAGAGGCTGACCCGCAGCTCGTGCTCTTGCTTGGGCGGCAGGCCGAGGCTGGCCCAGTAGGCGGCAAGCCCGGCTTCATCCTGTTGCCAGCGCTCGCGCTCGACGATGAGGCCGCGCTCGCACAAGAGGCCGCCGGTTTTGGCCGTGAAGCCCGGGAAGAAGAAGTATTTGTTGAGGCTCTGGTTGCCGACCCGCTGGGGCGAGGCAAGGGCGTGGCAATCCTCGACCCAGGATTCGGCCGAGAGGTATTCGAGGTTGATCCAGCAGGGGGGCCTGGGTTGGCTCGCTATCTGCTCGGCCATTCGTTCAATGAAGGGGGCGGGTAGCTGGCAGGCAAAGGCCTCGATCACCACCCGGGCCGGGATGGCATCCGCCGGCAGGGTGTCGTGCCAGTGCTGGATATGGATGCCATCGACCCACTGGCTATCCTGCGCGGGGTCGAGCCCCGGACAGATGCGGGCAAAGCTGGCCAGATCGTCCACCCAGAGCCGCACCTGCACCTCATTACCGTGGGTCGGGAGCGCGCCTTCCTGTTTCAGCTGGCGGGCCAGCCGCCAGGTGACGCCGATGTCGCCGAAGTTGTCCACTACGCAGCAGAAGATATCCCAGTCAAACGGGGGGAGGGGGCTGGTCATGTCAGGGCATCCAGATACAAAAAAACCGGTGCGCAGGGTAGCACACCGGTTGGCTGGCTTCTAACCGTCAACGCGTGACGGTGGCTGCGGCAGGTTACTCCTTGCCGTAGACATTGTTCTCTTGCTCGCGTACCCGGATAAAGGTGGTGCGTTTGGTGAGTTCTTTCAGCTGGCTGGCACCGACGTAGGTGCAGGTGGAGCGCACCCCACCCAGGATGTCACGCACCGTGTTTTCGACCGGGCCGCGATAGGGCAGCAGCACGGTTTTTCCCTCGGAGGCGCGGTATTCGGCGACGCCGCC
Source organism: Aeromonas sp. S5(2024) (assembly GCF_041403025.1). Classification (NCBI taxonomy): domain Bacteria; kingdom Pseudomonadati; phylum Pseudomonadota; class Gammaproteobacteria; order Aeromonadales; family Aeromonadaceae; genus Aeromonas; species Aeromonas sp. S5(2024). Next base: position 271,946 of record NZ_JBGLRI010000001.1, read on the forward strand.
AGCGTGCTTGTCCATGGCACTTGAGGAGCTCATGCCGTAGAACTTCATGAAGGGTTCGCCATCCACGTCGACGATTTCGCCGCCGCACTCCTCGTGGGCCGCCAGCATGCCGCCCAGCATCACGAAGTCGGCGCCACCGCCAAACGCCTTGGCCACATCCCCCGGGCAGGTGCAACCGCCGTCACCGACGATCTGACCGCCCAGACCATGGGCCGCATCGGCACACTCGATGATGGCGGAGAGCTGCGGGTAGCCGACCCCAGTCTTGACCCGGGTGGTGCAGACCGAGCCCGGGCCTATGCCCACTTTGACGATGTCGGCGCCGGAGAGGATCAGCTCTTCGACCATCTCGCCGGTGACCACGTTGCCCGCCAGAATGACGTGGTTCGGGCAGGCCTCGCGGATCTTGCGCAGAAACTCGACGAAGTGCTGGGAGTAGCCGTTGGCCACGTCGACGCAGATGAAGCGCAGGGCGCTGGACATGGCCAGGATCTGGCGGGTCTTGGTGAAGTCATCCTCGGAGGTGCCGGTGGAGACCATCACATGACCCAGCAGCGCCGGGTCGGTCTCGTTGACGAAGGTTTGCCACTGCGCAAGGCTGTAGTGCTTGTGTACTGCGGTCATCATCTCGAAGCTGGCCAGGGTACGTGCCATGGCGAAGCTGCCGACGGTATCCATGTTGGCGGCGATGACGGGCACCCCTTGCCATTGGGTCTGGGTGTGCTTGAAGGTGAACTGACGGGTCAGGCTGACTTGGGAACGGCTCTTGAGAGTAGAGCGCTTGGGGCGGAACAGGACATCCTTGAAACCGAGCTTCAAGTCTTCTTCGATACGCATTACGAATTCCTTATTGAGCCTTGTTTGATAGGTCACTTTGCAGTGGCAACTTTTCGGCAGGCGCAAAAAAACCGGTGGTTTTCAGGCCCTCCGGTTTACAACAGTGTAGGCAAAAATCCCGTCGGAACAAGACTGATAATTCACTCAGCGTTGTGGTAGCCTTTGGCGTCACAACCTGAGCGCAGCCTTGGGTTTCATCCAGCCCCGCTCATGTCTCCCCGTTCGTCCATTTGAAAGATCCTGATTGAATCCTGTTTGGCAAGCTGCTGCGTGATCCTGACGTTACGCGCCATGGCCGCGCTGGTGGCGGCGAGGCGGCCACGTTCGCCAGTTGACAGCCGCCTTTTCCATCCCCACTCTGGGCTGCTTGGGCCAGCGTCGGCCCTGCCCTGACAAGGAGTGAAGATGTTCGGATTGCGAATGATGCCGCTGCTGTTGCTGGTCGGTCTCGCCCTGCCGGGAGCGGCTCGGGCCGCTGCCGATCCCGCCGTCTATGGCTGGATTGAGAAGGGACTCATCATGCCGAGCGGGGTGGCGGTGAAGATGAAGCTGGATACCGGGGCGCTTACCTCCTCGCTTGATGCGCGGGATCTGCGCCACTTCAAGCGTGACGGCAAGTCCTGGGTGCGCTTTACCCTGCAGGTGACCGATGCCAATACCGACCGGCAGGTGAGCCAGACCCTGGAGCGGCCAGTGGAGCACATGGTGACGGTGCGTGGCGCCGGCGGCATGGAGCAGCGCCCCACGGTCACCATGTCGATTTGCCTGGGCGACAAGGTGTATGAGGAGTGGTTCACCCTGCGCGATCGCAGCAAGATGATCTATCCGGTGCTGTTGGGGCGCCGCCTGCTGGCGGATCTCGGCGCAGTGGATTCGAGTCGCACCTTCACGGTGCAGCCGAGCTGTCGTTAGTGTAATTTCGGCGCAGATCTAAAAAACGGCGTTTCACAGCTAAATCACACTGTCTCTGCCAGAGGTAGCATTTGCACCATACCCTCGATGCGGGCGAGTCCATTCGCCCGCAAGGGATGGAGCATGGAGTGGAGCATAGTGAAAGCCTACCAACAAACTGTATCTGAATGGCTATCGCTCGCAGGTGAGCAGCAAGGTGTTGCCTTGAGCCTGGGAAGTGATGGTCACTGCCGTGTGCCGTTCGGCCAGGATGGCGAGTGTCTGGTCGAAGTGCCAGACAACGACGAACTGCAGGTATGTTACCTCTATATCCCGTTACTGCGTCTACCTGATGATACTGCCAGCCAGTTGCAGCTGACCCGCTCCGCCCTCGAACTGAACATGTTCGGTCTGGCCACCGGGGGCAGCCAGATCAGCCTGGACAGTCGCAGCAACCACCTGGTGCTGACCTTTTCTTCTCTCATCGAAATGCTCGACAGCACTCTCTTTATGCAGACCCTGGGCGAGTTTCTCGATCTCGGCGTTACGTTGCAGGCGCAGTTGCAAAACGTGCTCGCGCAGCAGAAGAGCCCTTCACAACCATCCCCGTTGTCCGGCGTCATCATTCCATGTTGACGGGTGTCCATCTGTCTTAATCAGGAACAGAATATGTCTATCCAAAGCATTGGCCAGCCTATGCATGCTACTGCGGTTACCTCTCATGCTCATGGCGAGGTACAGGGCTCGTCTGGTCAAAACAAGGTTCATCACAATCTGGCATCCCATTACACCAGCCTCGGATTGGGGTCCCGTGTACAGCCTGGTAAGGTATTGAATACCTCGCTCAAATGGCTGACCCTCAGTGCCCCGGCTCGCAAGATTGGCATCGCCATTCAGGGCGGCCATGATTCCCATGCCCAGAGTGTCAAAGGCAAGGCGCGTTACTGGACCGGTGCCCTCATCAAGGGCCTGGCCAATATCACCGGGGGCGTCAGCAGTGTCGCCAGCGGCGCGGTGGCCGCTGGCGCTGCCGGGGTGAAAAACCTGGGTGAGTCGGCCGCCCGTCTGGTTGCCTTCTCTTCATTGGGATTGGCCGGTGCCGTGATGAAAGGAGCCTCCCATCTGCCCCTGGGAATGTCGGAGCGACTGCAGCAAGGGTCACAGCAGGCGTTGAGTGCAGCCAAAGAGGTGCTCAAGCCTGCCTTCGTGGCCAAGGCGGAACAGGAACCGCTCACTGCCGAAGGGGCTCGTGCCGTCATGGATGCCGCCCAGCTGGCAAGAGTCAGTTGTTCCAGCAGTTATCGTGAGATACCGGCAGGCTACCATCACGCTACGCTGGCGGACATTCCACCCTCTATTCTGGCACGGCGTGAAGATGGGACCGGTGGTAGCGGGAGTGTGCTGGCCCTGCATGTCGTTGCGAAAAAGGGTGAGAACGATCCCTTCATCTTGGCTGGGGATGCCTGGTCTGCGCTCAAGGTCGCTGTCTACAAGCGTGACGACACCCTGGTGCTCTCGTTTGTTGGTACCCAGCCAACCAAGCGGCCGGGGACGCTAAAGAGCGATGCCGGTGCAGCACTCGGGATCAAGGACAGTGCGTTTCAGGATGCAGACCGTCTGGTCAAGGCGTTTGCCGAGCAGCATGGGGGCAAGGTCGAGGTGCTGGGCCACTCTCTGGGAGGCGGCCTAGCGCAATATGCCGGCATCAAACACGGGTTGAAGGTCACCGCCTTTAACAGCATGGGACTGCATGTCGGGTTGCGGGATCGGCTCGCCCACAAGCTTGATCAAGCCAACGTTACCCATATCAACACCAGTGGCGATCCGCTGAGCCAGAAGGTTGAGCACGGGATTTTCGGGCTGGATGCCTCTGCTCAGGTGGGCAAGCGGTATGTCATAGAACATTCCGGTGGTCACCGAATGGAGGCCGTGACGGCCGGTTTGGACGAGCTGCTTGCGTGATCTACCGACCGCAGCTTGGCTCCTTTTGCGTAACCAACCTGTGTGAACAACGCCTCCGATGGGAGGCGTTGTCGTTTCTGGGTTATGGCTGGGATGGGTTGCGAGCGGGCAGCAGCACGCTCACCTCCAGTCCCCCTTCCGGCCGGTTGTGGATGTCGAGATCGGCGCCATGCAGCTGGGCGATGCGCGAGACGATGGCCATGCCGAGGCCGACCCCGTCCCCCTGCTGGGGATTGACCCGAAAGAAGCGCTCGCACAGGCGCGACAGGGCGGCGGTGGGGATGCCGGGGCCGTTGTCGCGAATATCGACCCTAACTCGGTGCCCCTCCTGGCGCGCCTCGACCGCGATCTCGCCCTGCGCCTGGGTGTAGCGCAGCGCGTTGTCGATGAGGTTGCTGAACATCAGCTCCAGCAGGGTGGCCTGTCCCATTACCGTCAGCTGTTCGGTGCCTTCCAGCGACAGCTGCTGATCCTTTTTCAGGGCGATGGGGGCCAGGGTGGCCAGGGTGCCCTGCAACAGCTGGTTCAGGTTGAGCTCGGTCAGCTCCAGCCCCTGCTGGTTGTCGATGCGGGCCTGGGTCAGCAGCTGGCGCAGCAGCCGATCGCTGCGATCGAGCGCCAGCAGCATCTTCAGCAGGGAGTGCTGACGGCTCTCGGCATCCTCGGCGGCCAGCGCGTTTTCGCTGTGGATGCGCAGTACCGCCAGCGGGGTACGCAGCTCGTGGGCCGCCTCGTTGGTGAACTGCTTCTCCCGCTCTATGGTGTCGGCAAGCGCGTGCATCAACCGGTTGATCTCGTTGGTGAGCGGGGTCAGCTCCTGGGCCCGGATCTTGAGGGTGAGCGGGCTCAGGTTGGCCGGGTGGCGCTCACCGATGGCCTGGGCCAGCTGTCGCAGCGGCGCCAGCCCGCGGGAGATGAGCCACCACAGCAGGCCGAGCAGGAAGGGCAGGGTGATGAGCAGCGGCAGCATGGCCAGGGTGGCCATCTTGCTGGCCAGCTCGCTGCGCTCGTCATCCCGCTCCGCCACGATGAGCCAGGTGTGCTCGTCCTGGTTGTAGAGAGTGAAGGTGCGCCACTCGTGGTTGTCCTTGGTGACGTTGTTGAAGCCGGGGGCCAGGGCGCCGAGGGGCTGGCTGGGGGCGCTGGGGGAGCGCAGCAGTATGTGGCCCTGCTCGCTCAGCAGCTGGAAGTAGAGGTTGCGCTCGAATTCGTGGCCGAAGGGGGTGAGCTCCCTGTCTTCCCCCCGCAGGTTGAAGCTGGTGTCCTTCTGCCACTGATCCGGGTTGTGCTGCTCCCAGTCCTGATAGACGGTGCCGTTGGCGGGCAGCTCGCCATTTTGCTCCAGATAGCGGCTGAGCAGCTGGTTGGTGATGCGGGAGGACTGGGCGAGACGGGCATCGAACAGCTCCTCCATCTCGTGGTTGGCCTCCAGATAACCGATGAGGGCGCTGATGGCCAGGCTGGCGCTGACCAGCGCTAGGATGCCGGAGAGCAGGAAGCGGCGGATGGAGCGAGGACGCGTCATGCCCGGTGGTCCCGACGCTGGGCCTGTTCAAGCTGGGGGACTATGTAGCCAACCCCGCGGATATTGCGGATGAGATCGCTGTAGAACTTCTTGCGCAGGTGATGAATGTGCACCTCCACCGCGTTGCTCTCGGCCCCCTCGTCCCAGCCGTAGAGGCTCTGCTGCAGCTGATCCTTGCTCAGCACCCGGCCGCTCTGGGTGATGAGTTCCTGCAGCAGCTTGTATTCGTGGGGGGTGAGCTTGACCGGCTCGCCCCGATAGGTGACCTGTTGGGACTCGGGATAGAGCTGCAGCTCGCCGTATTCGAGCACCGCCTGGGCTTGGCCCTTGCTGCGCCGCACCAGGGCGCGCAGGCGGGCATTGAGTTCCTGCAGGGCAAACGGCTTGACCATGTAGTCGTCGGAGCCGGCATCCAGCCCCAGCACCCGGTCGTCCAGGGCGTCGCGGGCGGTGAGGATCAGCACCGGCAGTGTCTGGCCTTCCCGCCGCAGCTTGCGCAGCAGGCTGATGCCGTCGATGTCCGGCAGGTTGAGATCCAGAATGAGCGCGGCAAACTCCTCGCTCTTGAGCACCGACAGGGCGGGCAGCCCCTGCTGCAGCCAGTCCACCGTGTAGCCGCTGCTGCGCAGGGCATCCACCATGCCGTCACCCAGCATCACATCATCTTCCACCAACAGGATCCGCATTGTTATTCCCCTCAAAAGACGCTGCCCACCAGTATGCAAGCTGGTGGGCAGAGTTTAAATAGCGCTTTGATCCGACTTGGGTTTACAGCTTGTCGAGGCGATCGCGGATCTCGATGCGTCGACCCTGATCCGCCAGCTCGCGACCCGGCCGGGGCGGGGCGGTCAGCGCCTTCTCCAGATAGCTCTTGGCCTCGGCCTTGCGACCCTGATCCAGCAGGAAGTCGCCGTAGAAGAAGTTGGGGTCGATGCCGGTCGGGTTGATGGCCAGCGCCTGCTTGAGCAACTGCTCGGCCTTCTCGTCATCGCCAAAGCCCACCGGCCAGCCCGGCACCTGATAGTAGAGCGAGCCCAGGCTGGTATAGGCGGAGCCGTCCAGAGCCTTGGGGTCCTGCTTGAGGGCGATCTCCAGCTTGGCCTTGGCCTCCTTGACCAGACCGAGCGCCCCCAGCCCGCCCTTGGCGCCGGCCCAGGTGCTCTTGACGATGGCCGACCAGATCAGCAGGTCGGTGCGAAAGGCCTCCTTGGCGCTGGCCTGATCGGCCTGGCTGCTCAGCTGTTCTAGGCAGCTCTCCTTGGCCTTGCCGGTCTGCTGATACTGACAGACGGCCCACTGCTGCTGGATGACGGGCAGGGTGTCGGCGGCCTGGGCTATCCCCGAGCCCAGCATGAGCAGCAGGAGGGCGCTGTGGGTGAAACGGGGGCGGAAAGTGGCGTGCTTCATCTTAACGTTCCTTCTCTGTCATGACGGAAGTGGTGTGCCCCGGATTGCCGGCAGCGGGCGCCGCGTGGCGGGCATAGCGCTCTATGATGGGTTTTTGCTTGGCCAGCGCCCGGTCGACCAGGCCGGGCAGCAGGCCGTTGAGCCGCACGAACAGCTTCTCCGGCCAGCCGAGCCAGCTGCGGCGGGTTTCGTTGCACAGGGCGATGACGGCCTCCTCGGCCACGTCCTGCGGGCTGTCGGTGTGGGTGCCGAGCTCGGCATTCATCTCGTAGGCCGCCTCCGAGTTGAGGCGGGTACGGGTGGCGCGGGGGGCAAAGTGCAGCACCTGGATGCCGGTGCCCTCCAGCTCGCGGCCGAGCGCCTCGCTGAAGCCGCGCAGGGCGAACTTGCTGGCGCAATAGACGCTGTAGCCGGCGTAGCCGATGGCGCCGAAGCTGGAGCCGACGTTCATGATCACCGCTGGTTTGCGCAGGCGGGGCAGCAGCATGCGGGTGAGCTGGATCGGTGCCTCGACGTTGAGCAGCAGCTGGCGCTCCACCTGCTCGCTGCTCTGATCCTCCAGCCAGGCAAACTGGTTGCAGCCGGCGTTGTTGATCAGCACGTCCAGCCCCTCGTCCAGCGCCGGGTGCTGCAACAGTTTGGCCCGCTCCTGAGGCGAGCCCAGATCGGCGATCACTGTCTGGTGGCGCTCCGGGTGCGGCAGCTCCTTGCGAAGCCGCTCCAGCGCACTGGCCCTGCGTCCGTGCAGCAACAGGTGTGCCCCCTGGGCCGCCAGCTCCTGAGCCAGCGCTTCGCCGATCCCGCCGCTGGCGCCCGTGAGCAGCACGAGTTTTCCTTCAAGCTTCATGATGTCTGGTTTTCCGTCAGTTGATAGAGCATGTCGGCGTAGAGGCGGTAGACCACCTTGGCCGAGTGAATGATGGCTGCCTGATCGGCCGGAGCTTCGACCCGGTTCATCAGGGATTCGAAGAACTTGAGGTGCTCCTGATCCAGCGCTCCGTGGGAGCTCAGGTAGCTCATGGCCTGGGGGGGCAGGCCGAGACCCGCCTTGAGCTGGTCGGCCACGGTCAGGGCGATGGCGACGCTGGTGCCTTCCAGCACCTGGACCATCCCGAAGAACCCCATGGGGTTGCCGCGTTGTACCTGGTCGTAGAGGAAGGCCACCATCAGCTCGATGGGCAGCTCGGGCTGGCCGTGGCGCACCGCCTCGGCATCGCCGCCGCAGGCGCGGATGTCGCTCAGGATCCACTCCTGATGGCCGTACTCCTCGTCGATGTACTCGGCGATGGCGCCGCGCACCCACTCATATTCCTGACCCAGCTTGCCGCCGGTGGCCATCAAGAGTGGCACCGTGTGGCGCACGTGATAGAAGGCCTGGGAGAGGAAGCGCAGGTAGATGTCGCGGGAGATCTCCCCCTTGCGGCACGCCTCTATGATGGGGGCGTTGAACAGATGCTCCCGGGCCGGGGCGGTGGCTTGTTGCAGCACTTGATAGAAGCTCATGAGGTCTCTCCTGTAAGGCATTGGCTGATCTGCCGGGAAAAGTGGTGATAAATCCGTTCGCGACGGGGGCGACCGTTGGCGGTCAGCAGCTCCGGATGCTGATCCAGCGCCACCGGCAGCCAGTGATGGATGCGGGCATAGTCGGGCAGGCGGTGATTGAGCTGCTCGATCTGCTGGGCCAGCTGGGCGTCGGCGCCGGGCAGTGGCTGGATCAGGGCGACGTTGGCCGGCTGGCCGTCGCCGAAGATCACGATGCGGACGATGGCCGGACAGAGCTGGGCCTCCGCCTCGACCCACTCGGGGGAGAAGTTGCGGCCAAAGGCGGTGATCTGGACGTTCTTCTTGCGCCCGGTGATGTGCAGATAGCCCTCATCATCCAGGTGGCCCAGATCGCCGGTGGCGACCAGTACTGGCGTCGGCTCGTCGCTGCCCAGATAGCCGAGCATGGCTGCGCCCTCCACCAGGATTTCGCCGTCGGCGGCGATCGATACCCGGCAGTGGGGCAGTGGCTGGCCGACGCTGCCCAGGCTGTGGCCGTCGGGGCCGTTGAGGGCCACGACGGAGCCGCACTCCGACAGGCCGTACCCCTCGTAGATCGGCAGCCCCAGCTTGCGGGCCCGGCTGATGAGCTCGGGCGAGACCTTGCCGCCGCCCACCGCGACGAAGCGCAGGCCGGCCAGCTGCTCGGCCAGCGCCGGGTTGGCGCTGCACAGGGCCAGCAGCAGGCGCAGCAGCTCGGGCACCAGCACCAGACTGTGGGTGGGCCAGCGCAGCAGGGCCTGGGCCAGGGTGGCCGGGTCCAGCTTGCTGGAGCCGGCAAAGCCGAGCTCCGCCAGCGAAGGGATGCGGCTGCAGGCGCCGGTGAGCAGCGGCACGTAGAGGCCGGTCAGGTTTTCCAGCAGGGTGGTGAGCGGCAGCAGGGTCAGGTGCTTCTCGACGTTGGCCGGGGCGACCCGCTCGGCCAGCGAGGCGCAGACCGCCATCATCTGGGCCAGCGACAGGCAGACGCCTTTGGGCTGCCCTGTGGTGCCGGAGGTATAGGTGATCTTGGCGGTGCCGGCCGGCAGCGGCGGCAACCGGGCAGGAGTGCGGCGCCACAGCGGCAGCTCGCCGACCGCCAGTTGCAGCGGATCGCTGGCCTGCCAGCCGGGGTGGTGGGGGCCGATCAGGGCGTCGGCGCCGCTGCTCTCCAGCAGCCACTCCTGCTGCTCCAGGCTGAAGAAGTGGGGGATCGGGATCACCACGATGCCGGCCATGGTGCAGGCAAGATCGATGAGCGCCCAGGGCAGGCCGTTGTCCAGCTGCAGCGCCAGCCGGCTGATCCCGGCCATCTGCAGACGGTCGGCCAGCGCTGGCAGCAGCTGCCACAGCGCCTCGTAACTGAGGCTGTGCTGGCTGCTGGCAAGAGCCGGGCTGTGGGGCGTCTGGCGGGCGAAGTAGGCGATTTGGTCAAACAGCATCATAAGGCGCTCCGGTGCGGGCAGTTGAACAGGGACGGCATGGGCGCCAGCAGCGAGAGCAGCAGGCTGCCCTGGGCCAGTGCCTGCCGTCCGATGCCGAGATCGCCGACCATCACCTTGGGCTGGCAGTGGTAATAGGCGCCCCAGGCGCTGGCGTCGTCCCCCACCTTGTCGGCCTGGGCGGGAGCCAGCTCGACCGGGGTGAGGTGGAGGCGGTGGAAGCTGTTGCGCAGCTTGGCGGTGCCGGTGAACACCACGTAGTCGAGGTCGTTGTCGCACAGCAGGCGGCAGAGCGCCGCAAACATCAGGCGGGCGTTGCCGGGCTCGCTGCAGGCGAGGTTGCCCACCTCGACGATGCGATCACGCCGGGCGGGGGCGCCGAGCCGGGTTTCGATGGCAGCCTCAATGGGCTGCTCCAGGTACTGCTCCAGATAGAGGCGCTCGCTGCCGGCCAGCTTGAGACCGCAGGCGCCGACCAGCAGGCCGTCGGCCCGGTAGAGGCCGAGCAGGCAGGGCAGAAAATGGGGAATGCGGGCGTTGAACTCCTGGCTGTAGGCGGCCTGGATGTAGCCCTGCAGTGCCATGACCTGTTGCGGGGTATCGGCCAGCGTCAGCCGATAGGGGGCTTGAATGTCGGTGGTCATGGATGGCTCCTTCTTGTCGATTGTCATCAGACTAAAGGGGCAAACTTAAGAAACCCTTAAGAGGTAAAAAATCTGTTTCACACAGAGTTAACTGGTTGAAAAGATAGGTAAAGCTGCGACCCGAACGCGGGGCAGCCGGACAAAAACCTTGTCAGCCGCCAGGCGGGCAGGCAAGCTGCGGCCACTTTTGACCGCCCCGCTTTCGAGAGGAGATGCCATGACCCCCTTATCTTGCCCGCTCTGCTGCGCCGCCGATGCCTATGAGTTGCCGGTGGCCGGCAAGCTGTACCATCGCTGCCGGGCCTGCGAGCTGGTCTGGCTGGATGCGGCCGAGCACCTGGATCCCGCGCGCGAGAAGGCGGTCTATGATGGCCACGACAACCAGGTGGATGATCCCCGCTATCGCCAGTTTCTGCAGCGGGCCTTCGGCGAGGTGCAGCGCCGCCTGCCTACGCCGGCCAGCGGCCTCGATTTTGGCTGCGGCCCGGGTCCGGCGCTCATCGCCATGGGGCGCGAGGCGGGCTACCAGATGGCGGGCTACGACAAGTTCTATGCCGATGAGCCCGAGCTGCTGGCGCAGCAGTATGACTTCATCACCAGCACCGAAGTGATCGAGCACATCGCCACCCCGCGCGCCGTGCTGGAGAGGCTGTGGGGTTGCCTCAAGCCCGGCGGCCTGCTGGTGCTGCAGACCCAGCGGGTGCTGGGGGACGAGCGCTTCCGGCAGTGGCGCTATCGCCACGATCCGACCCACATCGTCTTCTTTGCCGAAGCCTCGTTTCGCTCCCTGGCAGACTGCTGGCAGGCGCAGGTCGAGTTTCCCCACGCGGATGTGGCGGTCATCACCAAACCCTGAACGGGGCATTTTCATTTGGCGGCGGCTTGGGCATGCTGATGGCCTGATTGGCGGGGTTCGCTTGCCTGTTTCCCTGCATTGAGCCCCAGGCGCCGCCCGCCCCCCGATACCAAGGAGTGGTTCCTCATGTCGATTCCCCATCTTTCACTGCAGGATGCCCGTCATCTGCAACTGGCGGCCCAGGGCCTGCTGACGCCGCGCCGCGGCAAGGCGCGAGCGGCCGACCTGCTGGCCACCATTCGCCGCATGGCGCTGCTGCAGATAGACACCATCTCGGTGGTGGCCCGCAGCCCCTATCTGGTGCTGTTCAGCCGGCTGGGGCAGTACGACCCGCGCTGGCTGGAGCAGTTGCTGGCCGATGGCGAGATCTTCGAATACTGGGCGCACGAGGCCTGCTTCGTGCCACGCGAGGATTACCGCCTGCTGCGCCACCGCATGCTGGATCCCGCCGCCATGGGCTGGAAGTTTTCGGCCAACTGGCTCACCACCCATCAGCAGGAGATTGGCGAGATCATCGAGCGCATTCGCCAGCACGGCCCGGTGCGGGCGGCGGATTTTGAACGCAAGGAGGGGAAGGGCAACGGCTGGTGGGACTGGAAGCCGGAGAAACGCCATCTGGAGGTGCTCTTTACCACCGGTCAGCTGATGGTGCGGGAGCGACGCAACTTTCAGCGGGTTTACGATCTGGCCGAGCGGGTGATGCCCGAGTGGCGTGATGAGCGGGATCTGCCGAGCCTGGAACAGGCACAAAGGGACATGGTGCGGGCCAGTTGCCGGGCGCTGGGACTGGTCAAGACCGGCTGGGTGGCGGACTACTATCGGCTGCGGCGCGGCAAATACGACGCCCTGCTCCACCAGCTGGCGGACGAGGGAGAGCTGCTGCCGGTGCGGGTGGAGGGGTGGCAGCACGGCGCCTTCGTACACGCCTCGCTGGCAGACGAGCTGGCCCAGGCCCAGTCCGGCACTCTCAAGGCCAGCCACACCACGGCGCTGTCGCCGTTTGATCCGCTGGTCTGGGATCGCAAGCGGGCCAGCGAGCTGTTCCAGTTCGACTATCGCATCGAGTGCTACACCCCGGCGCCCAAGCGCCAGTACGGCTACTTCGTGCTGCCGCTGCTGCATCGCGGCAAGCTGGTGGGCAGGATGGACGCCAAGGCCCATCGCCAGCAGGGGATCTTCGAGGTAAAGAGCCTCTATCTGGAGGCGGGAGTCAGGGTGACCCGGACTCTGGCGCAGGATCTGGCCAAAGCGCTGCAGCGGCTGGCCGACTGGCATCAGACCCCGACCTTGCGCTACGGCGCCATCCCCGCGCCCCTGCTGGCCCTGTGGCAGGAGGGGGCACCCTGACGGGGAGCGTCACGCCCACCTGAACTAAGCTGCAAGGGAAGCGAAGGAGGGAGACGATGACGCGATCCATGTTGTTGCTGCTGGGATGGGGCTTGGCCGGGCTGGTGGAGGCGGCCCAGCCCGAGGTGCAGATCTGTCTGGGGGAGGGCAACGAGTGGGCCCCCTTTACCTACTGGGAGCGCAAGGATGGCGTGCCCGACACCCGCCGTCTCACCGGCTCTGCCACGACCCAGGTGCTCGAGGCCCTGAAAAAGCTCGGGTTGCCCTACAAGATCCGTTATCTGCCCTGGGCGCGGGTGCAGCAGGAGCTGGCCGATTATCGCCAGAACCGCTTGTGCGAGCTGACCTGGGATGCCAGCTACAAGCCGGAGCGAGCGGAATATGCCTTCTACAGCGTGCCGCTCTACTACACCCACCTCGGATTTTTCTACCTCAAGCGGCGCTTCCCCGAGGCGCCCGATCTGCAGACGGTCAATCGTTCCCGGGTGTGCGGGGTGATCGGCTACAACTATGCCCCTTACGGACTGGCGCTGGAGCCGCGCCGGGTCAAGCAGCTGCAGCAGGCGCTGGACATGCTGGGGCGCGATCGCTGCGACTTTTTGCCCAGCGAGATTGAGCCGCTGATGAGCGGCATCGGCCTTGGCATCTACCAGAGCGAGAGCGGGTTGCTCAACCTCGCCCTGCCCAGCCGCAAGGGCTTCTATCTGCTGGTGAGCAAGGGGTCGCCACGGGCCTATGAGCTGGTGACCCGTCTCAATCAGGTGTTCATCGAGTTCCAGGACAGCGGTTACAGCGACGAGGTGATGCGCCGCTTTTTGCCGCCGACAGAGTGACGACCATCAACAACCGGGCCTGGCGCCCGGTTTTTTATGGTTGGGATGGGGGCCGCCTGGCGGCGGCTCCTTGCCGAGGAGGCTTTACCCCCGCACCAGACCGGGCAGGACCAGGGCTACGGCGGCGGCGATGCGCACGCGGATGTCGCTGCCCGGCGCCAGCAAGCCGAGCGCCATTTGGCGCAGCGGCTCCGCCATGGTCATCGCCAGCAGCAGGTCGCTGGTCTGGGCGGTGTCCAGCTCGCGCAGCCAGCCCAGTTGCTGCTGGCGCTGCAACCAGCTGGCCAGGGTCGCCCTGCCGCGGGCAATGCCGTTCTCCTGATAGGCCGCCAGCAGGGTATCGCGCCCCGCGAACTCATGCTGCAGCAGCCGGAACATGCCCACCGCCTGTGCGCTCAGCACCTGGCTGGCAATGGCTTGCAAGCCCTGCTCCAACATCTCCCCCAGCGCGCCTGGGTGAGCGGCATCCTGCTCGAAGGCCGGCTGAAAGGCATCGGTCCAGCTGCGCACCGCCTGCGCCACCAGCTCGTCACGGTTGGCGGCAAAGCGGTAGAGGGTCTTCTTGGCAACCCCCGCCTGTTTGGCCACCGCATCCACGGTCGCGGCGCCGTAACCCCCCTTGAGCAACAAGGTCAGCGTCGCCTCGGCCAGGGCGGCGCGCAGGTCGGCTTCCGGGGTGAGCGGGCGGCCTCGTGAGCGTGTTTCTTCATCGGTTTGCTGTGACATGATTGACTCCTGGAAAGCATTGACAGACCCAGCATACAGGCATAGCTTAAATTAGGAAACGAATTTCGTTTCCTAATTTATTGGAGTCTCATCATGGATACTTCCCCGTTGTTTGCCCCCTGGGGCGTCAATGACATTAATGAGTTGCTCAGGCCGCAGCCGCTGCGCCTGGAAATGGGCCTGACCCGCAGCACCGATGGCCTGCTGACGGTCGCCATCCGCACCGATCTGCACGGCTGCAAGGGGCGCATGCTGGATTGGTGGTTCACCTTCTTCGAAACGACCCAGCACATCAGGTGGTGGCACCCGCACGACCACGTCGAGCACCGGGGCTGGGATCATCACTGGAAAAAAGGGGAGCGCTTCGTGGGGGCCAGCATAGCGGCGGTGGAGTGGCTTGCCGAGCTGCCACCGGTGGCGGCCCGCCTCAAGTTTCATGGCGCCGAAGAGGTGTTCGCGTCGCAGCCGCTGCAGGAGGCGCGGGAGACACAAGCATTGTCTGCCGCCATCTGCGCCCGTATCGGCTTTGGCGACGAGGTGGTGCTGGATGAGCAGGGGGCGCCGCTGGATGGCGAGATGCTGCACCTGGCGCGCGATACCCCCTATGGCAGTGTGCTGCGCAGCCGCTTCCTGCTGGGCAAGGCCTGCGCCAATCCACTTGACGAGGTGCCGGACGAGGTAGGCTTCAACCTGATGCGCCACTGCTACAGCGAGTTCAGCTATCTGGCGCAGTTTTTGCCGTCGCTCTACTACGCGGAAAACGGCCGTGAACCGGCGCCGACGCTCTGGTGACGGGGCTGACAGTTGGCGCTGAATGTGGCTGAGTGTATTGGCACATCCAGGGATCATGCCCGCTATCAGGCTGCGGTCTGAGCCGCCGAGGGGCCATAAAAAAACCGGGCACTTGGCCCGGTTTGTCATTGCGTCAGGATGCGCTTACTGGAATACCAGTACCATCAGCAGACCCAGAGTGATGGCGGACACCAGGAAGGCGAAGCCATAGAACACATAGTGGTGCAGCTTGGTGGTGTGGATCCCCAGATCATGCAGGCCGTGGTAGATGCGGTGCATGCCGTGCCAGATGGGCAGGGCGATGATGACCAGCAGGATGCAGGCACCCCACCAGGAGCTGGCGAACTCGAGTGCGCGTTCGTAGCTCATGGTCTCCACGTCCATGATGCCCATGGGCACCAGCAGACCGGTGATGAGGACAATGACCGGCAGCAGCATGGCAACCACCATGCCGCCGGCACCAAACAGTCCCCAATATATAGGCTCGTCAGAACGTCTCATATTTTTTCCTCAAATCATGATTGAGAGATCGTGGCCAACGTTTCTGAGTGACAGCCCGGCACCAAACAGGCACCAATAACTGGGTTCGTCAGAACGTCTCATGGTTTTCTCCTCAGGCCACGATGATCAGGACAAGCAGGGATACCACCGCCAGCGCCACATACTGGGCGATGACGATCGGCTTCTCCGGCACCAGGTCTTCGCCACGGAAGATGCGCATGGCTTTCGGGGCCAGTGCGAACCAGGTCTTGGCGTGGAACAGGCAGGCTGCCAGGGCGATGACATGGAACAGGATGGCGATCGGGCTTTGCAGGGATTCCAGCCAGCCGTTGAACGCCTCCTGACCCTGTACCAGCCGCAACAGACCCCACATCAGCACGATGGCGTAGATGGAGACGAAGATGCTGGTGCCTTCGCGGATCATGTAACCGGTGTAGAAGGCATTCTTCAGCCACCAGTCTTTCTTCATTTCGCGGACGTAAGGCTTACGTTTGCTATTGGTGTTGTTCATGGTCTCATTCCTGATCTCAATCTGGCTTGAACATGGCGATCATGTAGTCCTTGGCGCTCTCGACCTTGCCAAGCTGGATGGCCGCCGCCGGATCCACGCCTTTCGGGCACACTTCGGAGCAGTAGCCCACGAAGGTACAACCCCAGACGCCCTCGTCCTGGCTGATGATCTTCATCCGCTCTCTGGACGCGCTGTCGCGGTTGTCGGCGTTGTAGCGATAGGCCAGCGCCAGTGCTGCCGGACCGGTGAACTTCTTGTTGATGCCATATTGCGGGCAGGCCGCATAGCACAGACCGCAGTTGATGCACATGGAGAACTGGTGATACTTCGCCATGTCAGCTGGGGTCTGGGTGTACTCGCCGTCGCACAGGCTGCGCGGCTCGGCCGGGATGATGTACGGCTTGATGCTCTCCAGCTTCTCGATGAAGTCGGACATGTCGACCACCAGATCGCGCTCGATCGGGAAGTTGTTGAGCGGCTCGATAGTCATCTTGCCCGGCAGGTAGTCGCGCAGGAAGGTCTTGCAACCCAGCTTGGGAATGCCATTGACCATCATGCCGCAGGAGCCGCAGATCGCCATCCGGCAGGACCAGCGGAAGCTCAGGGTAGAGTCCAGATGATCCTTGATGTATTGCAGCGCATCCAGCAGGGACATCTCTTTGAGGTAGGGCACCTGGAAGGTCTGCATCCAGGGCTCGTTATCCTGCTCGGGACGGTAGCGCAGGATTTCAATTTCGATCATCTCAGCCATTCTTCTTAGCCTCGTCTTGTTTCTCACCCTCGGAACCGTATACGCGTTTCGCCGGTTGGGATTTAGTGATCTTCACATCGGAGTAATCGATGGTCGGGGCCCCTTCGCCGTTGTAGAAGGAGAGAGTGTGCTTGAGGAAGTTCACGTCATCACGCTCTTCGTAACCGTCCAGACGCTGGTGGGAACCGCGGGACTCTTTCCGGTTGAGGGCGGAGTGCGCCATGGCTTCGGCCACGTCCAGCATGTAGCCCAGTTCGATGGCGTACAGCAGGTCGGTGTTGAAGACCGAGGACTTGTCGTTGATCTTGATCTTCTTGTAACGGGCTTTCAGCTCGTTGATCTTGTCGATGGTGCCTTGCATCAGCTCTTCGGTACGGTAGATACCGACCCCGGCTTCCATGGACATGCCCAACTCGTTGCGGATATCGGCCGGGTTTTCGGTGCCGTCGATATCGAGCAGGGAGAGGTGCTGCTTGATCAGCGCCTCGGCCTTGGCGGCCAGTGCCTGGGTGTTGCCGTGTTGCTGGGTCTTGGCAAACTCACCGGCGTGCTCGCCGGCTACCTTGCCGAATACCACGATCTCGGACAGGGAGTTGGAACCCAGACGGTTGGCGCCGTGCAGACCGACGGAGGCACACTCGCCCAGGGCGTACAGACCCGGCATGCGGGTGGCGCACTGACCGTTGGTCTCGATGCCGCCCATGGTGTAGTGGGCAGTCGGACGGACCGGGATCGGCTCTTTCACCGGATCCACACCCACGTAGGCCTTGGCCAGTTCGCAGATGAACGGCAGACGCTCTTTCAGGTACTTCTCGCCGAGGTGGCGCAGGTCGAGGTGAACCACATCGCCCATCGGGCCCTGGATCACGCGGCCTTTTTGCTGCTCCTGCCAGAAGGCCTGGGAGAGACGGTCGCGCGGGCCCAGCTCCATGTGCTTGTTCTTCGGCTGGCCGACCGGGGTTTCCGGGCCCAGACCGTAGTCTTGCAGGTAGCGGTAGCCATCCTTGTTGAGCAGGATGCCGCCTTCACCACGACAACCTTCGGTCATCAGGATGCCGGTGCCCGGCAGGCCGGTCGGGTGGTACTGCACGAACTCCATGTCGCGCAGCGGCACGCCGTGGCGGTAGGCCAGCGCCATGCCGTCACCGGTGACGATGCCACCGTTGGTGTTGTAGCGATAGACACGGCCGGCGCCACCGGTGGCCAGAATGACGGATTTGGCCTGGATGAAGCGGGTGATGCCGTTCTGGATGTCGAAGGTCAATACGCCCTGGACGCGACCATCTTCCACGATGAGATCCATGCAGAAGTGCTCGTCAAAGCGCTTGATGGTCGGGTACTTGATGGAGGTCTGGAACAGGGTGTGCAGAATGTGGAAACCGGATTTGTCTGCCGCGAACCAGGTGCGGGGGATCTTCATCCCGCCGAAACGACGCACGTTGGCCTTGCCGTCCGGCTTGCGGCTCCAGGGGCAACCCCAGTGCTCCAGCTGGATCATCTCGTTGGTGGCATTGTTGACGAAGTAGTCGACCACGTCCTGCTCACACAACCAGTCGCCACCGGATACGGTGTCGTTGAAGTGGTTTTCGAGGGAGTCATCATCACGGACGACACCGGCGGCACCGCCTTCTGCGGCCACGGTGTGGCTGCGCATCGGGTAGACCTTGGAGATCAGGGCGATCTCCAGCTCCGGGTGGGCTTCTGCTATGGCGATTGCGGCACGCAGGCCACCGCCACCAGCACCGATGATGGCGACATCGGTCTTGATAATATCCACATCTGCCTCCTTAGGGATAGATTTGCTGGGCACGATTTTGCTCTATGAAAAAAATTCAGGCTTGATGCAAGTCAAACTGGTTTGTTTTAGTGCTTGGCAATGGTGACTTTTATCAAAATCACCCCATTCCTTGGATGAAAACGCCGTAATTATCGCCATCCTTCAGTTATCGGTATCAGCCGCTGTCATTGCTATGGTTATTTTAAGCTCAGGATTATACGTAGTTTTCTTTCAAAAAAATGAGAAACACCTCTCTTTTTAGGTATTACCCATAAAGTTTTTAAGTTTTTTATCAAAAATATTTAATAAGAATTATTCACGGATAGAACAATACTGTGCTTGAGTTCAAAAAACTAATCCGAATGTCGGCCTTGATGCGTTGCTTTATGACGAGATACCGTTTCGTATGGAGATTTCCATCCTCATAGTCCCGATGGTTGATGTGGTAATAACTATTGAAACAAAAGCATTTTTTCATAAAAAAAGGGGCCTGTGTGGCCCCTTTGATTTCGGTTGATCAGATCCGGAACATGCCGACCTGATTGCTCAGTTCACCTGAAATATTTTTAAGTTGTTCAGACAGATGGCGCGAACTGTCGGCATCGACCGCCAGCTCGTCCGAGACATCCTTGACCGCCTGGATGTTGCGGCTGACCTCGTCGGTCACCGCCCGCTGCTCCTCGGCGGCGCTGGAGATCTGGGTGGCCATGTCGGAGATCTGGTTGATGGAGGCGGTGATCTGCTCCAGTGCCTGGGTGGCATCGTTGGCATCTTCCACGCTGTTCTGGGCCAGCAACTGACCTTCGTGCATGGTGCTGACGGCGCCCTGGGTGTTGCGCTGCAGGGTTTCGATCATGCTGCGGATCTCGACGGTGGAGCTGTGGGTACGCTGGGACAGCACCCGCACCTCGTCGGCCACCACCGCAAAGCCACGACCCTGTTCACCGGCCCGGGCCGCTTCGATGGCGGCGTTCAGCGCCAGCAGGTTGGTCTGCTCAGCGATGCCCTGAATGGTGGAGAGGATGGTGTTGATCTCCTGGGCGTTCTTTTCCAGTTCCTGAATGATGCCGGAGGCCTGCTTGACCTGAGTCGCCAGATCCGTGATGGAGCGCTGGTTGCGGGCGATCACCTGCTTGCCGTGCTCGCAGCTGCTGGAAGAGCTGCGGGCCGCATCGGCGGTCTGCTCGGCGTTGCTGGCCACCTCCACTGCAGTGGCAGACATCTCGTGCACCGCGGTGGCGATCTGGGAGATCTCGTTTTGCTGGCGAGCCAGACCCTGGCTCGATTTTTCCGCCATGTTGTGGGACGACTTGGCTTGCTGGTTCAGCTGTCCGGAGGAGTTGGAGATGTCCTGCACCATCACGTGGATCCGGTCGATGAAGGTGTTGACGTGCTTGGCGACGATACCCACTTCGTCTTCACGCTCGATCTTGACGCGGCGGGTCAGATCGCCGTTGCCGCGGGAGAGATCGGCAATCGCTTCGCCCAGGGTTTTCAGCGGGGCCAGCGAGCCGTTGATGGCGACATAGGAGAAGCCGGCGACGATGAGGATGGTGAGCAGACCTTGCAGCAGGGCGGAGGTCACCATGCGGGAGACGGACTGATAGGCGACCGCTTCATCCACCACTATGCCGAAATACCAGTTGGTGTTGGGGATCTCGGTCAGGTCGAACACGCTGGGTTTGCCGCTGATATCCATCTCGGAGATGGTGTTGTCATGGGCCAGCTCGTTGACCTTGGCGGCGGTCAGCTCGGGGGAGATGGCGGTGGCCTGTTTGAGGGTCAGTTCCTTGTCCGGGTGGGCAATGATGGTGCCATTGCTGTCCACCAGGATGGCGTAGGTCCCTTCCGAGTTGATGGCCAGCACGTCGCGTACCAGGGCGTCGATGGAAACGTCACCGGCGATGACCCCCTCGGTATTGCCCCGGGTGAAGGGCTCGGCGATGGTGATGATCAGCTGGCCGGTGGTGATGTCGGCGTAGGGGGCCGTGATGACGAGCTTGCCAGCGGCCATGGCGTCCTTGTACCAGGGGCGCTGACGAGGGTCATAGCCGGCCGGCAGGTCGGTCGGCTTGCTCTGGATCATCTTGCCATCCTTGGTGCCGACGTAGACCAGGTCAAAGTTGCCGGCATTCATGGATTGGGCCAGATGGCTGATGGGTTCGTCCTCCTTGGCGAAGGCCTCCTTGGTGGAGGTGACCATGCTGATGCGGGCGTCCAGCCAGCGGGAGATGCCTTTCACATTGGATGCCGAGCTGTCGTCGATAAAGCTCCAGATCAGGCGCTGGGTTTCGCTTCTCAGCTGGGTGGTGTTGTACCAGACCTGCAGGCCGGTGATGACCAGGATAATGACCCCGATGGCGAGGACAAGCTTGTTCTTGATGGATAAGTTCATGTTTACATCCTTGTGAGCGTCAGTCTGCGATGTGTGGTTTTATTGTTATGGGCCAACACTGTATCGGCCAAAGTAGAACTTTTTGTATCCCGGTGCGCCTTTAAATTT
The DNA here is from genome assembly GCF_041403025.1 of Aeromonas sp. S5(2024). Lineage (NCBI taxonomy): Bacteria > Pseudomonadati > Pseudomonadota > Gammaproteobacteria > Aeromonadales > Aeromonadaceae > Aeromonas > Aeromonas sp. S5(2024). Next base: position 292,772 of record NZ_JBGLRI010000001.1, read on the forward strand.
ATAGCTTAAATCAGCGGTTATCGATCTCCCCCTGGCACAATGAGTCCGTTTTTGGCCGGCGGCAGGAAGCGGTCCGGCCGGTTGGTAAAGATGCCATCGACGCCGATGGCAGCCAGCATCGCCTGATCGGCGGGTTCATCGACCGTATAGACCAGCACCTTGAGCCCGCGGTCGTGGGCATCCTGCACCAGCGACTGATCGACAAAATCCACGTCGCAGTTGAGCGACCAGGCCCCCAGCTCGGCTGCAAACTTGGCGAGGGTGAGGGGAATGGTGGATGTCAGCGCCCCCAGCCGGATGTCGGGGCGCAGAGCGGTAAAGCGGGCGAGCTCCGGGTGGTGGAAGGAGGAGACGACCCACTGCGTGGGCGCGAAGCCAAGCTCGGCCTCGGCACGTCGGGTCAGTCGGGCCACCTCGTCGGCTGTTTGTGCTCCTTTCAGCTCGATATGCAGCTCGGCTTGGCCGGCAATAGCCTCCATCACCTGCCACAGGGTCGGGATCCCTTCTCCCTCACCGGCATTCAGGCTCGCCAGATAGGCGTGCGACTGGGCCGTCAACACGCCGCCGCCGTCGGTGCAGCGCTCCAGCCGCCGGTCGTGGAACACCCACAGCTCGCCGTCGGCCAGCTGCACGTCGATTTCGATGGCCTCAGCGCCCAGCGCCAGCGCCAACCGGATGGCCTTGAGGGTGTTTTCCGGCGCGAGTCCGCTGGCGCCGCGATGGGCAATGATCTGCATGATGTACTCCTGTGGTGCCTGCTCAGGCCCGGCTCAGACGAATGTCGATCTGCTGGTGCGGCAGCCCCAGCCCCTGTTGCTGCAATTTCTCCAGCACCAGCGAGTGGACCTCGTGGGTGATGGGCATGCGGTGGTCCATGCTGTTCACATAGAGCCGGATCTCGTAGATCAGCGCCGAGTCGGTGAATTCGATCAGGAACACCTCGGGGGAGGGGGTCTCCAGCACCAGGGTGGAGGCCCGGATCGACTCTTCCAGAATGGTCTGTATCTTTCTGGGCTCCTGGGTCAGGCCGATGCGGATGCGCAGCCGTACCCGGGTGATGGCGTCTGACAGCGACCAGTTGATGAACTGTTCGGTGATGAAGGCCTTGTTGGGGACGATGATCTCCTTCCTGTCCCAGTCCACTATGGTGGTGGCGCGGGTCTTGATCTTGGTGACGGTGCCGGTCAGCTCACGAATGGTGACGGTGTCGCCGAGCCGGATCGGCTTCTCGAACAGGATGATGAGGCCCGACACGAAGTTGGCGAAGATCTCCTGCAGCCCGAAACCCAGACCCAGGGAGAGGGCCGCCACCATCCACTGCGCCTTGGACCAGTCGATGCCGAGGATGGAGAAGCCGGTCAGCGCCCCTACTACCAGCACTATGTACTTGGTCACCGTGGTGATGGCAAAGCCGGTGCCGGGGGAGAGGCTCAGGTGCTGGAGCAGGGTCAGCTCCATCAGGCCCGGCAGGTTGCGGGCGGTGACCACGGTCAGGATGAAGGTAAACACCGTCAGCATCAGATCCTGCAAGGTGATGGCGGAGAGCTGTTCGATGCCGCCAATCTTGCTGCTCACCTGCCACACCTCGATGCTGCGCAGGAAGCTGAACGCCGAGTTGAGTTCGGACCACTGCACTACCACCAGCATGGTGAAGCCCAGCATCAGCAGGGTGCGCACCAGCCCGAGCGACTGGGCGCTGATGGTGTCCAGATCCAGCTCGGTGTCTTCCACCACGTCCGGGATCTCGGAGCTGAGCTCGTCATGCCCCTCTTCCCGGCCGCGCTGGGCCAGGATCTCGGCCCGTTTGCTCTTGGCCCGCTCGAAGGCGAGGCGACGGCGCTGGATCAGCATCCAGCGGTGCGCCAGATAGTAGACGAGCAGGCAGCCCAGCCCCATCAGCAGGCTCAGCTCCAGCTGGCGCAACAGGATGCGGGAGGTATAGAAGTAGCCGAGCAGGGAGCCGATCACCGCCAGCAGCGGGGCCAGCATCAGGCTGTTCCAGATGAAGTGGTGCAGCAGGTGCGGCTTGGTCATGTCGGCCTGGCCCCAGGTGAGCGGCAGCCGCTCCCGGTTGAGGCGGGCGAAGAACAGCAGCAGCCAGAGGGCGCCGACGATGAAGGCCAGCCGGCCGAGGGAGTCGTAGAAGGCGTGCTCCTGATAGCTGTTGGCCATGCCCTGCACGAAGAAGCTCGGGATGATCACCAGCAAGAGGGTGCGGAACTGGCTCCACACCTTCTGCACCCGCTCCTTCTGCCAGCGGAAATGGAGGATCAGGATCCCCTTCTCCAGCGTCAGGTGACGGGCCATCAAGAGCGCCAGCAGCAGGAACCAGATCTCGCCAAGGCCGCGGGCCACCGCCACCGCGAACGGATATTGCCAGGCGCCGTCGAGCAGGCCGCGCACCATCAGCACCATGGCGGGTAGCGGCAGGGAGGCGAGCAGGGAGCGCATCAGCAGCCGGCTGGTGAGGCTGAACTTGTCCTGGGTCACCTTGCCGATGCGGGGTGCTATGTGCTGGCTGTAGTGGGTCAGGTGACGGGCCAGTTTGAACCAGCACCAGGCCAGCACCAGGATGCCGATGCCGGCGAAGGTGAGGGTGATGGGGTTGTTCTCGGCGATGGCCTGGGGCAGTTGCAGCCAGTTGACCGGGTTGAGGGCGAGGCCGAGGGCCGCCGGCACCCCGAGCAGCACGGCCGGAGTGAGCGGGCGCACGTCCGGCATCCAGAACAGGTGGCTGGCGCTGAGCTCGCGGATCTCGTCGATCTTGCTGTTCTGGCGGCTGTAGAGCAGCTTGAGCCGGGTCTGCTCCTGAATGAGGCTGTCGGAGGCGTCGTTGAGCCGGGTCAGCAGCTGGCGACGGGCCTTGAGCAAGTTGTCGAGCACCGCCTGCTGGGCGCGGTCGAGGGCCACTTCGTTGGTGGCCAGCAGCTGATCGCGCATCTGGCGCGGATCCTTGAGCGCGTCCTGCTCGGTCTCGTACTGGTACTTGGCCATGCGGGCGTTGACGATGGCCGACTCCAGCTTGTCGAGGGGGAAGTAGGCGGGCAGATCCGAGAGTTTGCTGCGCAGGTTCTCGCCGTAGGCGTTGCTGATCTGCAGCCACTCCAGTTGCTCACGCACCGAGTTGACCAGGTCGTTCAGGCTCGACAGATTCTTGTCGATCACCCGCTGCTCATCCTGCACCCGCTCTATCTGATCCTCCAGCGCGCCGAGCTGGATGGAGAGCGCCTGGTTCTGCTGTTGCTGCTCCAGCAGCAGCGGCATGTCGGAGGTGAGCTGCTTGCGCAGGCGCTCGCTCTCCGCCAGCGCCTGCTCGGTCTTGTCGCGGCGCAGCTGGTTCTGCTGGTTGAGCAGACTGGTCTGCCACTCATCCTCGTCGGTGATGGCGAGGTTGAGCTCCTGCAGCCTGAGCTTGCCGAGATCGTTGCGCTGCTGGGCGGAGAGCTGCTCCAGCTCCAGCATCTGGATCCGGTCCGACAGGCTCTGCTCCTTGAGACGGGTGACCAGCTGCTGGGCATCCTGCAGGCGATCCGATTCGCTGCTGAAGCTGAGCCGGTCGAGCAGGGCGCGGGTCTGCTGCAACTGCTTGCGCAGCTCGTCGACCCGCAGGTGATACTCCTGGCCGGTGCTCTCCAGCTGGTTGAGGCTGTCCATCACCCCCTGGCGCTCCTTGCGCAGGTTGAGCTGGCGATTGCTGCTCAGGCCGATGGCCTGGCGCAGCGCCTCCTCCTTCAGGGAGGAGAGGGCCGGGCGAGGCTGGGGCTGGTAGTTGTGCAGGCTCTCCTTGAGACGGGCCGACTCCTTGGGATAGTCGATGAGGATCTGCTGATAGGCCTTGCCCTGCTCGCGATAACGCTGGGCCTCCCGGGCAAACTGCAGCGCCTGCTGGTAACTTTCCCGCAACTTCTGGTTTTCCGGGGTGTCGGTCTTGGGCACGCTCTGCAGCAGCTCTTCCACCTGGGTGATGGCGTCATCGGCCTGGGCAAGGGGAGCGAGAAGAGTGAGAGAGAGCAGCAGGCAGAGCAGGCGTTGCAACATGGCGCACGTTTCCGTTCAGGTGAGGTCGCCCTAGCCTAAAGCAGGGGCCGGGGCGGGTAAAGTTTTCCATATTAATGATTTGTAACATAAATAACGGGCGTTCCCGGCCCGCTTTGGCTATCATTCTGGCCGTTTTTCCCTCCGTTGAGCGTTTTATGTCCGCAGTCGATCTGGGCACGGCCCCTCTTTCCCGCCTGTTCTGGCGCTACGTCACCCCGACCGTGGCCGCCATGCTGGTTACCGGCATCTATGTCACCATAGACGGCATCTTCGTCGGCCATATTCTGGGTCAGGACGGGCTGGCCGGCATGATGCTGGCGTACCCCATCTGCGCCGTGCTCTATGCGGTGGGGGCGCTGATCGGCATGGGCTCCTCGGCGCTCGCCTCGTTTTATCTGGGCAAGGGTGAGCAGGCGAGGGCCCGCCACATCGTCGGCAACGCGCTGGTGATGGTGCTCATCGCCTCTGGGCTGCTCGCCTTTATCGGCATCAATTATGGGGATGAGATGCTGGCCTGGATGGGGGCCGAGGGGCTCATATTCGACGCAGGGCTTGCCTATCTGCAGTGGTACGCCTGGCTCGGGGTCTTTGCGGTGCTCTCCATGGCGTTTACCGCCCTGCTGCGCAACGACGGGCGACCCGGCCTCACCACCTGGATCCTGGTGGGGGGCGGCGTGCTCAACGTGCTGCTCGATTACCTGCTGATGGCGGTGATCCCCTGGGGGCTGGCGGGGGCCGCCATTGCGACCATGCTCTCCCAGGCGGTGACCGGCGGCCTCTGTCTGTGGCACTTCTTCACCCCGCGCAGCCAGCTGCGCATTGGCTGGGACACCCTGCGACCCGACTGGCGGTTGATGGGGGAGACGCTACGACTCGGGGTGTCGAGCTTTTTGATGTACCTCTATCTGTCGGTGGTGCTGGCGTTGCACAACAAGGCGCTGCTGGCGGTGGGCACCTCGCTGCACGTGGCGGCCTACGGCGTCATCAGCTACAGCGAGGCCTTCTTCTATCTCATCTTCGAGGGGATCGCCATGGGCATCCAGCCCATCGCCAGCTTCAACGCCGGGGCGGGCAACTGGGCGCGGGTGCTGCGGGTGCGCAACCTGGCGCTCGGGGTGACGTTGCTGGTGGCCCTGTGCGGCATGTTGCCGCTCTATCTGTGGCCGGAGGGGGTGGTTTACCTGTTTGCCGGGGACAACGCGGCCCTCTTGCCGGTGGCCAGCCTCGGCATCTGGCTCTACTTCTGGGGCTTGCCGATGGAAGGCCTGCTGCTGGTGGGGGCCACCTATTTCCAGGCCATCAACCGGGCCCGCATCGCCTCCCTGCTCACCGGCGGCAAGCTGGTGCTGATCGGTGGTTTCCTGTGGGGCTTCTCCTCCCTGTGGGGGGTATCCGGCGTCTGGCTGGCGCTGCCCACCTGCAGCACCTTGCTGGTGCTGGTGATGTGGCGAGCCATGGGCAAGGAGGCGCGTCAGCACGCCGCCTGATATGTCGTCAGTCGGCCATCAAAAAGGCAGCCTAGGCTGCCTTTTTCGTTTTGAGCGCCCCTGACAGGTCACCGACCTCAGGGCTTGAAGGCACCGATGAAGATGGCGGGGTCGACACGGGCGTCGTTGAGGCTGACATTCCAGTGCATGTGGGGACCGGTGGCTCGGCCGGTGGCGCCGACCCGGCCGACGATGCCGCCGCGGGGCAGGCTCTGGCCCAGCTTCACGTCGACCTTCGACATGTGGCAGAACATGCTGATGAGGCCCTGACCGTGATCGACGAACACCGTATTGCCGTTGAAGAAGTAGTTGCCGATCAGGATCACCTTGCCCGCCGCCGGCGACTTGATGGGGGTGCCGGCACCGACCGCGAAGTCGAGGCCGGAGTGGGGGTTGCGCTCCTCGCCGTTGAAGAAGCGGCGCAGCCCGAACGGGCTGGAGAGCGGCCCGTCCACCGGCTTGTCGAACAGCAGGTTGCTCGGCTGGGCCGGGCTGAAGGTCTGGTAGGCGCGGGTTTGCTCCGCCAGTTCGCGGTTGATGCGGGTCATGTCTTCGGCCAGCGGGTTGACCTGACGGCTGTTCTTGAGCTTGATGTGCTGCTCCCGGTAGTGCTTGGTGCCGACCGTGAAGCCGAGGGTGCGGCCATCGCTCACCTGCAGCTGATGGGGGCCGGGCTGGCTCTTGAGGGGGATGCCGACGATGGCAATCCAGCGCTTGCCCTCTTCACGCACCACCAGCACCGGCTTGCCCTGATAGCGGGCGGTCGGGGCCTGCGCCTCGCTGCCGAGCACCACCACGGCGACGCCCCCCGGCACCGGGTGGTTGAGCAGGCGACTGATGAAGCCCTCGGCGAGGGCGGACTGGCTGGCCAGCAGCAACAATAGACAACAAACGACTCTCATGATGATTCCAGGCTGGGTTGACTAAAACGAAACGGTAACGAAATCAGGACGCTGGCTGGAAGCGCTGGTAGATGGCTTCCATCTGGACCGACACCTCCTGGCGCACCAGGTCCAGCTCCAGCATGTCTTGTACCACCTTGAGCTGATCCGGATTGAGGAAGCTGCGACTGCTCTCCAGCACCCGCTGGGTATAGGCGCGCTGATTCTCCAGATAGGTGCCGGCATCGCCGCTCTCCTGCTGGGCCAGCTGCTGGTTCGCCTCACTCAGCAGACGCGTCAGGGATTGGCGCTGGGCCGGCGCCAGCAGCTCGCCATGCTCCGCCAGGCGACCCTGGATCTCCAGCAGGCGGTTGGTATCGCCCGAGTAGATCTCCTGCTCGAGCCGGGTGCGGGTATCCTCCCCCAGCAGGTTGCTGAGGTTGCCCCAGATGCGCTGGCTCTCCTGCTCGTAGGCATCGGGATGGTCGAAACCGAGGCGATAGAGCTCGCGCAGTTGCTCCTGGACCTGGCCGCGCACGTCTTCCACTATGTCGAGCCGGTCGAAGACGGTGGTGAGCTGGCTGCCCTGTTCGGCGTCATAGAGCCGCTCGATCAGCACGGATCCTTCGCTCGACTGGCTCCACTGACTGATGGCTGCCTCCAGCTCGGGGTTGGGAGGCAGCACCTCCTGGGTGGGGGCGGGCTCGCTCTGGCTGCCCTTGCCGGGCAGCTTGGCCAGCAGGCTCTGCCCGGTGCTCTGGCCGCTGTTCTGGCTGGTGGCCGCATCGCATTGCGACGGGCTGTTGGTGGGGCTGGCGCTGTCGGATCCCGGCTGAGGTACGACAGGGGCGGTCTGCCACTGCCAGAGGTTGAGCAACAGGGAGGCCAGCAGAATTGGCGCCAGGTGAGATGTACGCATCTTGGATTCTCTTGAATAAGTGAATGCCCCTTGCAAAGGGGTCTCTTATGATAACCGTAACGTCTGATACAAGCAGCCATGACGTGCAAAACCGGCCTCGGCGGTGACCCGCCATTGAGTCGGTCGGCCCATGGCTCTAGAATCGGCAACCAGCCGTTTTGAACCGAGGAAATGTTATGAATGGATTGTCCCCCCTGCGCGCAGAACCTGCTCGTCACCCCATCGGGCGTGGCTGGGTCTGGGTGCGATCCGGTTTCGATGTCTTCAACAAGGGGATGGGGGTCAGTGTCGCCATGGTCCTCATCTGGTTTGCGGTCGGTCTGCTGCTGGAGCGTCTGCCGGCGGGCAGCCTCATCTCCCAGCTGCTTTACATGGTCTGGGGGGCCGGCTGGGTGGCGGTGGCCCGTCACGGTTATGAGGGCAATCCGCTGCGCTTTGCCGATTTCTTCTCCGGTTTTCGCCACAAGCTGACCCCGCTGATGCTGGGGGGCCTGCTGGTGCTGGCTCTGTTCAGCCTGATCGGTCTCATCTGCCTGGGGCTGCTCTCCATGTGGGGGCTCACCTCCCTGCTGACCCAGGACCCCGAATCCCTGGTAGTCACTGCCGCCCAGGCCCAGGGGCTGCTGCTCTGTCTGCTGCTGGGGCTGGCACTGCTGATCCCGGTGCTGATGGCCATCACCTTCGCTCCCGCCCTCATCTATTTCCACGATGTGGGGATCCTGCAGGCCGCCAAACTGAGTTTCAAAGGCTGCCTGACCAACATGTGGCCCTTCCTCTGGTGGGGGGTGATCGCCGCCATCCTGATGCTGTTCGGTGCGGCGCTGATGCTGGTGGGTCTGCTGGTGGTGATCCCGGCGCTCAACTACTCCATCTATGTGGCCTACCGGGATATCTATCTGGACGTGACACAGGAGACGCCTGCCGAAGCCCCGCTGACTGGCTTCGAAGCCTGATGCCAGCAGACTGGTGTGACATATGCGCGAAAGGGGCCTGCCGGCCCCTTTCGCATTCTTGCGTTGTCTCTTGTTCCCGCCGCTACTCTCGCCACATGGGGTCGATGGCCATGCGTTCCACCAGAAAGTCGAGGAAGCTGCGCAGCAGCGGTGACATCTGCTTGCGGGTGCCGTAGACGGCGTAGACGCCGAGTCGCTTGGGCTGCCACTGCGCCAGCAGCGGCACCAGGGTGCCGGTATCGAGGTGAGGCTGGACCGAGTAGCGGGGCTGCAGGCTGATGCCGGCGCCTTCCAGCGTTGCCTCCAGCAGCAGGTTAGAGATGTTGGCGCTGAGATTGCCGCTCACCGGTACCGATTCGGGCCCGTCCGGCCCCTGAAACTCCCACAGGCTCTTGCCGAAATAGGTGTAGGTGAGGCAGTTGTGCAGGGCGAGATCCTGCACCTTGTGCGGGGTCGGGTGTTTGGCCAGATAGGCCGGGCTGGCACAGACCACGGAGTGACAGGTGCCGAGCCGGCGGGCCACCAGGTTGGGGTCGAGGTCATTGGTGATGCGAACGGCGAGATCGATCCGCTCCTCCACCAGATTGACGGTGCGGTCCAGCAGCAGGATGTCGATGGCGGTGCCCGCATAGCGTGCCAGGTAGTCGTTGGCGGCGCCCACCAGCAGGGCTTCCGAGAGTGAGTAGCTGCTGGTGATGCGCAATTGCCCCTTGGGGGCCTCGTCGCCGCGCACGGCGATCTGCTCCATCTCTTCTCCCAGTGCCAGCATGGCGCGGGCCCGGTTCAGCGCCTCTTCCCCAGGGCCGGTCAGACTGAGCCGGCGAGTGGTGCGGTGCAGCAGCCGTGCCCCCATCCACTGCTCCAGCTCTGCCAGGTAGCGCGTCACCATGGCGCGCGACATCTCCAGTTTCTCCCCGGCGCCGCTCAGGCTGCCCTGTTCGACTACGCTGACAAAGACCCGCAATGCGGTCAGTCGATCCATCTTAGGCTCTCCATATGCTCGATTAATGCAACAGTGATGCGCTTATTATGCTGTATTTGTACCGGAATTGATCCAATAAACTGTGTCCATCTGATGAACCCCTGATGACTTGATGAGGAATACCCGATGAACAACACCCTGATCCGCAACCTGACCCTGGCCACCACCCTGCTGAGCGGGGCCGCCATGGCCGCTCCGCTCACCGTGACCGTCTACAACCCGGGCGAGAAGGCTATCTTCCCGGTCTCCTCCTCCCTGGTGACCGGCGACAAAGAAGCAATCCTGATCGATGCCCAGTTCGACGTACAAAACGGCCAGGCGCTGGTGGACATGATCAAGAAGAGCGGCAAGAAGCTGACCACCGTCTATATCAGTGCCGGTGACCCCGACTTCTACTTCGGTCTGGAACCCATCAAGGCAGCCTTCCCGGACGTCAAGGTGCTGGCGGACCAGCATGTGGTCGACCATATCAACCAGACCAAGGACGCCAAGCTGAGCTACTGGAGCCCCATCCTCGGCAAGGGTGCACCGAAGAGCCTGACCGTGCCGCAAGTGATGACGGCCAGCCATCTGACCCTGGATGGTGAGAAGATCGAGATCAAAGAGATGAACACCCCGAATGCCTACCTGTGGGCACCGTCCATCAAGACGGCGTTTGGTGGCGTACCGGTCTACAGCGGCGTGCACGTGTGGATGGCTGACAGCCAGACCAAGGCGGCTCGCAGCAACTGGGTCAAGGCACTGAACAATCTGCTGGCGCTGAAGCCCGAGCGCGTGGTGCCGGGTCACTTCCTGGGGACTGCGCCCAAAGGTACTGAAGCCGTGACCTTCACCTGTGACTACGTAGAGCGTTTTGAGCAGGAGCTGGCCAAAGCCAAGAACTCCGGCCAGCTGATTGAAGCACTGAAGAAGGCTTACCCGTCCCTGCCGGTCGACGATGGTCTGGCCATCGGTGCCAAGGTCAACACCGGCGAGATGAAGTGGTAAACCCCTGACGCCTACTTCCCTGTGTTTTTTTACCGGGCCCAAGGGCCCGGTTTTTTTAGCCGAATGAACGAGTGGATCACATGAACGAAACGACTCTGCATTATGTATACGACCCCCTCTGTGGCTGGTGCTACGGCGCCGCCCCGCTGTTGAAGGCTGCGGTTGCCATCCCGGAACTGCGCATCGAGCTGCACGCCGGTGGTCTCTGGCTCGGCGGGCGCAGGCAGGCGATGGGCCAGGCCCTGCGCGATTACGTTCGTCCCCATGACGAGCGGATCCAGGCGCTGACCGGCCAACCTTTCGGCGAGCGCTATTTCAACGAGCTGCTGCTGCGCGATGGTCTGCTGCTCGATTCGGAGCAGCCCATCCGCGCCATCCTGGCAGTGACGGCTCTGGGTGGCAACGGTCTGAGCCTGCTGCACCGCATCCAGCAATCCCACTATCGCGATGGCATCTGGATCGGTTCGCTCGAGCATCTGACCAGCCTGGCGGCGGAGCAGAACATTGGCGCGGATGATTTTGTGAAGGCCTACCAGCAGGCCGACCTGGCGAGTCATCTGGCCGACAGCCAGCGCTGGATGCGCCGCCTTGGCGGGCAGGGCTACCCGACTCTGGGATTGGTGCAGGGCGACAAAGAGACTCTCTTGTCCGCCTCCTCCTTCCTGGGTGAGCCAGAGGCGTTTGCTCGCCAGATCCAGCTCATGATGAGTCGTTGAGCGAATAGCAGGTCGTATCCGGTGGCGGATGTACAGCGCCCGAGGTGCTCGTTGCAGATTTTTCCTACCTGTCCGGCACTCATGCTATCCCTAGGCGAGACGATATATTCAGTAGCGGACAGTTTGAAAATCATCCGCTTGCGATCATCGCGCTATGCTCTATGGGGATAGCCCGGGCGTTTGAGGCCACGGGCTTGCGTCTAGCCGCCAAGGATACCAATCATGTTCAAAAATATGTCTATAGGTCAGAAGTTGAGCGCCGGTTTTGCCGTATTGGCCCTGCTAGTGGTGGGGCTGGCGTGGTTCTCCATCACTCAGCTGTCCCATCTTTATGCCGATACCGCCACCATCTCGGGCAACCTGTTGCCATCGACCCGTTATGCCAGCCAGATGCACGTGGCCATTCTCGATGCCCGTCGCTCCGAACTGGCGCAGGTGATTGGCGGCCTCAACAAGGATGCTCAGGAGGTGAGCGAACGTACCGTCACCTTCAACAAGGCCAAGCAGGAGTTTGACGCGGCGGCGCAGAAGTATGGCTCGTTGCCCTTCAGCACCGATGAGGAGAAGCAGACTTACGAGGCGTTGTTGGCCGCTGGTGCCAAGTACTTCTCGGTACACGAGCAGCTGATTGCGGCTTTTGCCAGCGGCGATCTGGAAAAAGTGAAGAGCCTGCGCAAGAACGAGACTCGCGCCGCCCTGGAAGAGGCGGGGGCCAAATCCTACCGTCTGCGCGAGATCAACAACGAGCTGGCTGACAGCATGGTGAAGTCGGTGGCCGACCTCTACAGCAGCTCGCGTACCATGAGCATCATCGTCAGCCTCATCACCGTCTTGTTCGTGGTGGTGGTGGCCTGGCTGCTGACTGGCCAGATCCGCAATCCGGTGATGGCGATGCTGGAACAGACCCGCAAGGTAGCAGCCGGCGATCTGGCGGCTCATCTTGACGCCAGCCAGTTCAACAACGACGAGCTTGGGCAACTGGCCAAGGGCTTTGGCGAGATGCAGAAGAACCTGCGTACCCTGGTCAGTGAAGTCTCCGGCTCCGTAGTGCAACTGAGCTCGGCAGCCGAAGAGATCAGTGCGGTGGCGCGCCAGTCCGCCAACAACATGAACAGCCAGCAGCACGAGCTGAATCAGCTGGCCACCGCCATGAACGAGATGCAGGCGACGGTGCAGGAGGTGTCTCGCAACACCAGCGATGCCGCCAGCGCCGCCAGCGCCGCCAGCAGTACCGCCGAACTGGGGGCTCGCACCGTCAACGACTCCATCAAGCGTATTGAGCAGGTGGCCGGCGCCATCGAGAGCACCGCCGTGGTGATCCGCCAGCTTGGCGACGACAGCCGCAACATCGGCATGGTGCTGGAAGTTATCCGCGGGATCGCCGAGCAGACCAACCTGCTGGCGCTCAACGCCGCCATCGAGGCGGCCCGGGCCGGTGAGCAGGGCCGCGGCTTTGCGGTGGTGGCCGACGAGGTGCGCACCCTGGCGAAGCGGACTCAGGATTCCACCTCCCAGATCAACACCATCATCGCTGAACTGCAGCAGCGGGCCGAGCAGGCTGGCACCACCATGCAGCAGAGCCAGGACATGATGAATTCCACCGTAAGCACGGCGCGGGAGGCGGGGGCATCCATCTCCGAGATCAGCGGCTCAGTGGAGAGTATCTCCCACATGAATATCCAGATTGCGACCGCCACCGAAGAGCAGGGAGCGGTGAGTGAAGAGCTCAACCGCAACGTGGTCAATATCAGCCATGCCTCCGAGGAAGTGGCCGCCGGTGCAACCCAGATGGCTCAGGCCTGTAACGACCTCAATCACCTGGCGACCCAGTTGCAGGAGATGGTGCGCCGCTTCCGGGTGTAAAGGCGGGTTGGATGCTCGCAGCGGCGGGCCCGGATCCTGGATCCGGGCCCGCCTTGTTTTATCGGCCTGTTGACTCTCCCTCTTGCACCATCCCTTGTTCGCTCCGCCGTTCTTGGGCATGCTAATGGCCCCATTGGTTGGCAGGATTCTGGATGTATGAACCTTCGCGATCTCGAGTATTTGGTGGCGCTGGAAGAGGAGAAGCATTTTCGCAAGGCGGCGGAGCGCTGCTTCGTCAGTCAGCCCACCCTGAGCGGCCAGTTGCGCAAGCTGGAGGATGAGCTCGGGGTGATCCTGATCGAGCGTACTTCGCGCAAGGTGCTGTTTACCCCGGCTGGTGATGCCATGGCCCAGCAGGCCCGCAAGGTGCTCAAAGAGGTGCGCGAGCTCAAGAGCATCGGCCAGCATTTTGCCGAGCCCATGTCCGGTGAAATCCACATCGGCTTCATTCCTACCGTCGGCCCCTATCTGCTGCCTCACATCATTCAGGATCTGCGCGAGCATTTTCCCAAGCTGGAGTTCTACCTCTATGAAGAGCAGACCCAGGTGTTGCTCAAGCGGTTGGAAGAGGGGGAGCTGGATTGCCTGATCCTGGCCGAGCTGGAGGGCATGGACGGGTTTGGTTCGATCCCGCTTTATCAGGAGCCCATGTGGCTGGCGGTGCCCCAGCAGCACCCGGAGGCCAAGGCCAAGGCGGTGCCGCTCAGCAATCTCAAGGGCAAGAAGTTGCTGATGCTGGCCGATGGCCACTGTCTGCGGGATCAGGCGATGGGATTCTGCTTCGCCGCCGGTATCGGCGAGGATCAGCGCTTCAAGGGCACCAGTTTGGAGACGCTGCGCAACATGGTGGCTGCCGGCAGCGGCATGACGCTGGTACCCAGGCTCGCCGTGCCCGCCAACGCCGAAGAGGGCGGCGTCAGCTATCGACCTGTGATAGACCCCGTGCCTGGGCGCACCATAGCGCTGCTCTATCGCCACTACTCTGTGCGCCGCCCCTGCTTCAACGAGCTGGCCGCTCGTATCTCGCGCTTGATGCAGAGCCTGCTCGGCTAACTGCGCATCGTTACAACGGGGCCACAAAAAAGAAAACCGGCGCATTGCGCCGGTTTTTTTATCTTCTGATGTGGTTTAGAAGATATCGTCGGTGGAGACGGGACCATCGGTGGGCGAACCCTCACCGCCGTAGACCTGATTGCCATCCGAACTCTGTGTCGCGTAGCGGGTCGGCTCTGTGCCTTCTTTGAAGAACTCTTCCGTGCTGCTGCCGTCGGTCCGGTTGGTCAACAGGCCGGTCTCACGATCGATCCGCACCGTGATGATCCCTTCCGGTACCGGCATCTTGCGCTCAGGCACCTGCTTGAGCGCCGTCTTCATGAAATCGATCCAGATGGGCTGCGCGGCACCGCCGCCAAATTCGGCCCGGCCCAGACCGCGCTGGTGGTTGTCAAAACCGATCCAGGAGGTGGCGACCAGATTCGGGGTATAGCCGGAGAACCAGGCATCACGAGATTCGTTGGTGGTCCCGGTCTTGCCGGAGATATCGTGGCGCTTGAGGTCGCGCGCTGCCCGCCAGCCGGTACCGCGCCAGCCATTGCCACCCCAGATAGCGGTGGTCAGGGTGTCGGTCACCAGGAAGGTGCTCTGGGCACTGATGGTCTGCGGTGCCATGTTGCCGGGAACGACCGGATCGATGGGGCACTGGGCTTTCCAGTCCGGCGCCGTATTGGCATAGGCATCCGCACTGTCGAGGCCGGCAGCGGCCAGCACGCCACAGTCACGGCAGGCGGCTGCCGGGTTGGCCTGATAGAGAGGCGCGCCGAAGCTGTCGGTGACTTCGGTGATGAAGTAGGGGGTGACCTGGAAGCCGCCGTTGGCCATGACCGAGTAGCCGCGGACCACTTCCAGCGGGGTGAACTCGGCGGCACCCAGGGCCAGCGATTCGTTGGGTGAGATGGTATCGCGCGCAAAGCCGAAGCGGGTCAGGCCGTCGATGTAGGTATCCAGCCCGATGGCGCGCATCAGGCGCACCGACATCACGTTCTTTGACTTGGCGAGGCCGAGACGCAGGGAGGTGGGGCCTTCATAGATGGCCGGGGAGTTTTTGGGCTGCCACATGGGGCCCTTGGAGGGGTCCCACTGGTTGATCGGCGCATCGTTGATGAGTGAGGCCAGGGTGTAGCCCTGTTCCAGCGCGGTGGCATAGAGGAAGGGCTTGATGTTGGAGCCTATCTGGCGGCGTGCCTGATCGACCCGGTTGAACTTGGAGAGCTCGAAGCTGAAGCCGCCGACCAGCGCCTCGATGGCACCATCCTGCGGGTTCATGGCCACCAGGGCGGCGTTGACCTCAGGGATCTGGGAGAGCAGCAGCTCTTCACCTTTTTCCCGAACCCAGATCTGGGCGCCCACTTTCAGCATGTCGCGGGCCGAGCGGGGCGCAAAGCCCTGGCGATCGTCGGTGATGAAGGCACGTGCCCACTTGATGCCGTTCCAGCCAAGCTCAGCCTGTTTGCCGTTCTTCAGCACTATGGTCGCACTCTTGTCAGCCAGTTTGGTGACGACGGCGGCCATCAGCGGCTCATAGGTGGGCTGCTTGGCCAGATGGGCCATGATCTTGTCATAATCCCAATCGGCTTCGCCCGCTTTCCACAGCTGGGCGGTCACGCCCTTGTAGCCATGGCGGGTGTCATAGTCGAATACGCCGTCGAGCAAGGCCAGCCGGGCGGCGCGCTGGCGCTTGGCGGTGACTGTGGTGTAGACGTGCAGACCCATGGTGTAGGCATCTTCACCAAACTGCTCCACCATCTTCTGGCGCACCATCTCCCCCAGATAAGGGGCATTCAAGGTGATCTCGGCACCGTGATAGCGGGCCTTGACCGGCATCTTGGACGCTTCGTCAAACTGGGCCTGGGTGATCTTGCCGGTTTCCAGCATGCGGCCAAGTACCACGTTGCGACGGGCAAAGGCACGCTCGGGCGAGCGGATCGGGTTCAGCATGGACGGCGCCTTGGGCAGACCGGCGATGATGGCGATCTCGTCCAGCGTCAGGTCCTTGACCTCCTTGCCAAAGTAAACCTGGGCGGCGGCACCGACCCCGAATGCCCGGTAGCCGAGCGGGATCTTGTTGAGATAGAGCTGCAGGATCTCGTCCTTGGAGAGATTCTGCTCGATGCGCCAGGCCAGGAAGACCTCTTTTATCTTGCGCACCAGCGTCTTTTCATTGCTCAGGAAGAAGTTGCGGGCGACCTGCTGGGTGATGGTACTGGCGCCCTGGCGGGCCTGACCGGAGACGGCCCAAACGGTGGCGGCGCGAATGATGCCGATGGGGTCGATCCCCGGGTGCTCATAGAAACGGGCATCTTCGGTCGCTAGGACCGCATCGATCATGGACTGGGGAATTTCATCCAGATGCAGCGGGATGCGACGAATTTCGCCAAATTGGGAGATCAATTCCCCATCCCGGCTGTACACCTTCATCGGGGTGGCCAGCTTGACGTCGCGCAGCGCGGTCACATCCGGCAACTGGGGCTTGATGTAGAAGTAGATACCGATGAGGCTGGCAACACCCAGCACAGCACCCAGCATCATGACAATAAACAGGCGTACGAGCCATTTCAGCATGGAAGAACTACCAATCGTCTTAAAATTAGCCAACGGGCGCAGAGTATAGCCCTTTTGCCTCCGGAAATTCGAGGTTTTCCTGACGGCTGCCCGCCTCCTCGAGAAGAGGCGGGAGGTTAGCATTCTGCGGCTCAATAACCAAGGGGAGGCGAGGGGCGGCCGGAAAGCGAGTTGTATCACTTTTCGGCATAAACTTTATGACATTGATAGATAGAGCATTTAGGATGAGTTAAGTCATCATCTTCTGATTTGCTGTCCTACAATCAATCCTAAAACCCAATAACGCATGGATGTGTATATGTTTGGGCTATTCAACAAAGGTTCTCTGCTTCCTCTGGCGGGTATTGATTTTGGCAGCCAGACCATCAAGGCCGTGACCATTACCGGTCGTCCCGGCAAGCTGCATCTCGAATCGGTGGCCGAAGTCGCCACTCCCAAAGGCACTCTGGTCGATTATCAGCTGCAGGATATCGAACGGGTCAGCCAGTCTCTCAAGGCCCTCAAGCGCCTCATCTCGGGCAGCAGCCAGTATGTTGCGACTGCCGTCACCGGTTCCAACGTGATCACCAAAGTCATCCAGGTGGATGCCGCGCTGGGTGAGAACGAGCTGGAGAATCAGGTTCAGCTCGAGGCTGAGCAACTCATTCCCTTTCCCCTTGATGAAGTGAGCCTGGATTTTGAAATTCTGGGCAAGGTCAATGATCAGGAGCGCCGCGAAGTGTTGCTGAGTGCGGCCCGCACCGAGAGCGTGAGCGGGCGGGTGACCGCGCTTGCGGAAGCCGACATGACCACCAAGGTGGTGGATGTGGGCGCCCACGCGCTGGGCCGCGCCGTGCTTGCCTGCCTGCCGGAGCTGCAGGAGTGGGAGAAACCGGTCGGTGTGATCGATATCGGAGCGAGCGCCATGACCTTTGCCGCACTGGTAAAGGGAGAGGTTATCTACTCACGCCTGCAAAACTTCGGTGGCGATCAATATAGTCAGGCGCTGGCCTCTTTCTACAACCTGTCGCTGGATGATGCCGAGCAGGCCAAGTTGCAAGGCAAGCTGCCGGTTGATCACGAACTGGATGTGTTGCTGCCCCATATGAATGCCCTGCTGCAGCAAGTCAGGCGGAACGTGCAGCTGTTTTGCAGCTCTTCCGGGTACAGGGAGCTTTCCAGACTGGTGCTCACCGGCGGTGGCAGTCTGCTGCCCGGGCTGGCGGCCCAGGTCGGCAGCGAGTTGAACTGTGAGGTATTGCATCCTGATCCCTTTGCCCTGTTCGGCAAGCCGAAGGGGGAGGGGGCGGTCCACGGTGCCAAGTTCATGACGGCGCTGGGTCTGGCATTGAGGAGCTTCACGCCATGTCAAATATAAACCTCCTGCCCTGGCGTGAGGCCAGGGCCCAGCGGCAGAAGAAGCAATTCGGGGTCATGCTGGGCATCTTCATGGCCATCACGGCTTCACTTGGCTTTGCCGCCGACTGGCTGGTGGAGCAGCAGATAGGCCATCAGCAGCAGCGCAACCAGCGTTTGCAGCAGGAGATGACCATCCTCGATGCCCAGCTTGGCGAGATCCGCCTGCTCAAGGAGCGACGCAAGGAGTTGATCGATCGCATGCAATTGATCGAGCACCTGCAGATGCGCCGCAATCTGCCGGTTCGCCTGTTCAACCAGTTGCCTTCGCTGGTTCCCAACGGGGTTTACCTCAATACGCTTGCCTTGCAGAACAACCAAATAGATGTGAATGGCAAGACCGAGGCCTATGGCAGGGTAGCCAGCATGATGCGTCGTATCGATGGCTCCGGCTGGCTGGGGCAGTCGCAGATCAGCACGATTTTTGCGGCCGATGTGGCGCCCGTTTCGCTCAGCCAGTTCTCCATGATGTTCCAGGTCGCGGGTGCGGCAGGGGCCACGGTCGATGTGGCTAAGGGGCAGCAATGAATCTACAACAGCTCAACGAACTGGATCTCAACAACATTGCCAGTTGGCCCAAGCTGGCCAAGGGGATTTTCATCCTGTTCTTCTGTGCCTTGTTGGGGGGAGCCATCTATTACTACGTGATTGCCAACTCACTGACCCTGTTGACCCAGGAGACCAACAAGGAGGCCGAACTCAAGGCGCAGTTCGAGAGCAAGGCGATGCTGGCTGCCAACCTCGGTGCCTACAAGACGCAGATGGTGCAGCTCGAACAGCTGGTTGATACC
Organism: Aeromonas sp. S5(2024); assembly: GCF_041403025.1. Classification (NCBI taxonomy): domain Bacteria; kingdom Pseudomonadati; phylum Pseudomonadota; class Gammaproteobacteria; order Aeromonadales; family Aeromonadaceae; genus Aeromonas; species Aeromonas sp. S5(2024). Next base: position 311,402 of record NZ_JBGLRI010000001.1, read on the forward strand.
CAGCTCAAGCAGTTGCCGAATACTCACGAAGTGGCCGGATTGCTGGATGACATCAGTTTCATTGCCACCGACAATGGGCTCAAATTGAATCGCATCAATTGGGAACCCGAGATCAAACACGAGTTCTCCACCGAGCTACCCATGCGAATCGAAGTGGTGGGTACTTATCATGAGATAGGCAAGTTCACGGCCGACATGGCGGCCTTGCCGCGTATCGTCATCCTGGAATCGTTCACGCTGGGACAGGGCAAGGAGCAGGGTGACATGATTGCTATGTCGATGCTGGCCAAAACCTACAAATACAATGGCAAAACCGTGGGACAGACCAAATGAAGCTACTCTGCGTGCTGTTGCCTGTCCTGTTGTTGACCGCCTGTGGTGGGCAGGACGACATGGACAACTATGTGGCCGCAACCAAGGCCAGAAAACCAGTACCCATCGAGCCTCTTCCCGAAATCAAACCCTTTTCCCCGATGGCTTATCACCTCAGCGATCAGCGCAGCCCCTTCATCGCACCCCAGCCTGAAACCAGCAGTGCCAAGGTGGATGCGAAGGTGAAGCCGGATTGCGCCCAGATCGTGGCCAACAGAGAGAAAGAAGTACTGGAACGCTATTCACTGGCTAGCCTGAGCATGCAGGGCTCACTTGGCAAGCAGGGACAGTTGTGGGCCTTGATCAGGACTCCTGATGGTCAATCCATCCGGGTGGGTCTCAATCAACACATGGGACTGGATCAGGGACGGGTGATCAGGATCACTGACACCTACGTGGATTTGATTGAGACTATACCGGATGGCAAAGGATGCTGGGTGACTCGAGAAACTCAGCTGGGCATGGCCAATCTTGAAGCAAAACGATAATCAGGGATGATGCGATGAAAACAACAATAGGTATGGTAGCCCGAGTTACCCTGCTGTTTTGCGCCGGAGCATGGAGCCAGGCCTGGGCTGTGGCAACCCTGCAGGAGGTCAAGGTCAATCCGCTGATGGCCGATCAGCTGTTGCTGGAGTTGAGTTTCAGTGAACCGGTCAGCGGATTTACCGATCGTCTCTCCTATGAACCCAACCAACTGCTGCTGCATGTGCCGGGGGCAGTGGGAGCACTCAAGGTGAACCCCTTGCCCATCAAGCAGCAAGGGGTGGACAACCTCAAGGTTGAGGGCAAGGGGGCAGGTCTCGATATCAAGATCGCCCTCGATCAACTGACCCCCTATCAGGTGCATCAGCAGGGCAACAAGTTGTTGGTGGCACTGGGAGAAAAAGCAGCCATGCCGCTGCCAGCCACCACAGCATCCTCCGGGCTGGTGGCCCCCCAGCCGACCTCGTCTGCACTTATCAATACCCAGCCGGCAGCCTCGTCCGCCCTGATCAACAGTCAGCAGCTTGCTCGCCAGAGTGCTCCAGTGGCAGCGCCCGTGGCCAGCAAGCCGGTTTTGCCATCACCACAGACCGCGGCCAGCGGTGCCTACTTCAATTCCGTGAAGGGGGTCGACTTCAGGCGTGGCAAGGACGGGCAGGGGGAATTTCTGGTGACGCTGGACAACAGCTCCGCCGCCGTTGACGTCAGCAGCCGTGGTCAGACGGTGCTTGCCAAGTTTCACGGCACCCGGGTACCGGACGATTTGCTGAACCTGATCAATGTGCAGGATTTTGCTACCCCTGTCTCTCAGGTTGAGGTGTTCCGCCAGGGTAACGACACCCTGTTCGAACTCTCGGTCAACGGCCAGTTTGACTACCGGTATGATCAGGCGGACAAGATGTTCATCGTCGAGGTGAAAAAGCGTACCGCGGCGACTGTCGGCAAGCAGTATCAGGGCAAGCCCATCTCTCTCAACTTCCAGGATATCCCGGTGAGAACCGTGCTGCAGCTCATCGCGGATTTCAACAACCTCAATCTGGTGACCACGGATTCGGTGTCGGGCAACATCACCCTGCGGTTGGACGGGGTACCCTGGGAGCAGGCACTCGACATCATCTTGAAAGTGAGAGGACTCGACAAGCGGTTGGACAACAACATCCTGCTGGTCGCACCGGCCGAAGAGATTGCCGCTCGCGAGAAACAGCAGCTGGAGAGCCGCAACCAGGTCGCCGATCTGGCCCCGCTTTATACCGAATACCTGCAGATCAACTATGCCAAGGCATCCGAAGTGGCGGCGCTGCTCTCGTCCGAGAGCACCAAGCTGCTCTCTTCCAAGGGGGCGGTAAGCGTCGATGAGCGAACCAACGTGCTGGTGGTCAAGGACACTGCCGACGTCATCAGCAACATCAAGCGGATGCTGGATATCCTGGATATTCCGGTCAAGCAGGTGGTGATCGAGGCGCGCATGGTGACCATTGATGACGGCTTTGACGAGGCGCTCGGGGTACGTTGGGGGGTAACCAAGAACGACGGTCACGGCAACAGTACCTCGGGCACCATCGAAGGCAATGACGGTTCCGGCAACAACAATGGCGGCTCGACCATCACCCGACCGGGGGTGGACGATCGGCTTAACGTCAATCTGCCGGTGACCAATGCGGCCGGTACTTTGGCCTTCCAGGTGGCGCGGCTGGCGGATGGTACCTTGCTGGATCTCGAGCTGTCGGCATTGGAGAAAGAGAGCAAAGCCGAGATCATCGCCAGTCCCCGGGTCACCACGGCCAACCAGAAACCGGCGCTGATCGAGCAAGGTACCGAGATCCCCTATGTGGAGTCCTCTTCCAGCGGGGCCACTTCGGTCACCTTCAAGAAGGCGGTGCTGAGCCTCAAAGTGACGCCGCAGATCACCCCCGACAACAGGGTGATCCTGGACTTGACCGTGACCCAGGATACCAAGGGTGAAACCGTGCCGACCGGTACCGGTGATGCCGTCTCCATCAACGCCCAGTCCATCACCACCCAGGTGCTGGTCAACAATGGCGAGACCTTGGTGCTTGGTGGCATCTATCAACAGACCATCAAGAGCGACGTCAGCAAGGTGCCCCTGCTGGGTGACATCCCGGGTCTGGGGGTGTTGTTTCGCAAGACAACCAGCGAGAACAAAAAGCGCGAGCTGCTGATTTTCGTGACGCCGAAGATAGTCACCGACGCCTTCTGAAGACTTTACATGTGAAGGTAAAACACATATAACCTTACGCCCCAATGAGGCTGGGGCGTAAGGGCTGCGGTTGCCAGTCCTGATTTCTATTGAGATAATCCCCCTCCTGATCCATCGCAAGATAAGGTTCATAGGTACCCCGATCGAGAGTTTGTCGGGGTCGTACAGTTTGTAATTACTAACGAAAAGACATGGCTGAGAAACGCAATATTTTCCTGATAGGTCCCATGGGTGCGGGCAAGAGCACCATAGGTAGACATCTGGCAGAACAACTGCATATGGAGTTTTTCGACTCAGATCATGAGATTGAGCGCCGCAGTGGTGCCGATATCGGCTGGGTGTTCGATGTTGAAGGCGAAGAGGGTTTCCGGATCCGCGAAGAGAAGGTCATCGGTGACCTTTCCGAACAGCAGGGTATCGTGCTGGCGACGGGTGGCGGTGCCATCAAGAGCCGTGAAACACGCAACAAGCTCTCTGCTCGCGGCATCGTGGTGTACCTCGAAACCACCATTGAGAAGCAACTGGCACGTACGCAAAGAGACAAGCGTCGCCCCTTGCTGCAAACCGAAGAGCCGCCGCGCGAAGTACTCGAGCGTCTGGCACAAGAACGCAACGCCCTGTATGAAGAAGTGGCTGACTTTGTCATCCAGACTGATGACCAGAGCGCTAAAGTTGTTGCCAATCAAATCGTTAAGTTGATCGGTATGTAATATAGAGGACGTCCATGGAAAGGTTGAAGGTCGAACTGGGTGAACGCAGCTATCCCATCGAGATAGCCGCAGGTCTGTTGCAGCACGCAGAGGTGCTGACGCAAACCATCAAGGGCAAGCGGGTCATGATTGTGACCAACACAGTGGTTGCGCCCTTGTATCTTGAGCGGATTGTCCAGTTGCTGTCGGGCTATCAGGTTGAACACCTGATCCTGCCGGATGGCGAGGCCTACAAGACCCTGGCTACCTTTGAGCGGATCATGTCCGCTCTGCTGGAAACCAACCATGGTCGTGATACCACTCTGATTGCCTTGGGTGGCGGTGTGATAGGGGACGTTGTCGGCTTCGCTGCTGCAAGCTATCAACGTGGCATTCCGTTCATTCAAGTGCCTACCACACTGCTCTCCCAGGTTGATTCCTCCGTTGGTGGCAAGACCGCCGTCAACCATCCCCTCGGCAAGAACATGATCGGGGCCTTCTATCAGCCCAGACACGTCGTGATCGATACCGAGTGCCTCCAGACCCTGCCTGCCCGCGAATTTGCCGCCGGCATGGCCGAGGTGATCAAATACGGCATCATCTGGGATGCCGAATTCTTCTGCTGGCTCGAAGCCAACATGTCCCGTCTGCAGGCGCAGGAGCCGGCTGCACTGGCCTACGCCATCCGCTGCTGCTGCGAGATCAAGGCCGATGTGGTTGGCCAGGACGAGACCGAACACGGTGTGCGTGCCCTGCTTAACCTGGGTCACACTTTTGGCCATGCCATTGAAGCCGAGAAGGGCTATGGCAACTGGCTGCACGGCGAAGCCGTGGCGGCAGGCACCATGCTGGCCGCCAATACCGCCCTGGCCCGTGGGGACGTGACCGAGCAACAGGTAGACCGTATCCGGGCCTTGCTGTTGGCAGCCAATCTGCCGGTGCAGGCGCCGCCAGAGATGGATTTTGCGGCCTTCATTCGCCACATGCGCCGCGACAAGAAGGTGCTGGAAGGCAAACTGCGTCTGGTACTGCCGGTCGGCATAGGTCATGCCCAGGTGGTGGCCGATGTCTCCGATGCTGAACTGCTGGCGGTGATCGAGTCTGGTCGTGACGAATAAACTGCTGAAATTTCCCTCCCAGCGGCAGCTGGTTGACCGGCTGCTGCATCTGATTGAATTCAATCATCCTTTTATCTTTCTCTCCGGCAAACCCGGCAGTGGCCGTGGCACTCTGTGCGAATCCCTGCTGGGAGCGCTGCCGGAAAAAGTGCGGGTCGTCAGCCTGATCGGCAGCCCCGCCATGAAGATGGTGGACGTGCGTCAGCTGCTGCTGCCCCAAGTGGTGGCCCGGCCGTTGTTCAACCCGCAGGATGCGCTGGCAGACAGCTTTTTCCGCATGCTGGAAGGCAAACCGGCCACCCTGCTGCTGCTGATCGAGCGGGCCGACGAGCTGCCTGCCGAGCTGGTCGGCGAGCTGTGGAGCCTGTGTCGTCACAACGATACCCTGAAGATCCCCCATCAGTTGGCCATCGTGCTCTCCGGCAGTGACGTCTGGTGTCGCAATCAGAAGGCGCAGCTGAAAGGGCGAGCGATGCCGGCGCTGGAGCTGGAAGTCGCGCCGCTTGGCGCGCCAGAACAACGCATCTTCTTGTATGAGAAGGCCAAAGAGCTCAAGATCCCGACAGCCCTCTTGCCCAAGCCGAAAGTGGAAGAGATCCTGAAAGTGGCAAATGGACATCCGTCCACCATCATGCAGTTACTGGAGGATATCATGACCGACAGAAGGCCCAAGAAACGTCAGGCCGAGTTGCCCGTCAAGAAGATTGCAACCCTGCTGGCCCTGCTGGCCGGCGGTCTGCTGGCGCTGAGTTATCTGCTGCCGGCCCTGTTTGGCGGCGACAGCAAGAGTACCGCCCCCGAGCCCACCCAAACCACGGCATTGCCCATCCCCGTCTCGGGTGGCGATCCGCTGACCATCGGTGGCAGCAACACCAGCCAGAACGGTAGCCAGAGTACGGCCAGTGATGGTGCCGCCAGCAACCCCGGCGGCGTGGTACGCGACTGGCAGCCGGATGCCAAGGTATTGCCCAAGGCGGTGGAGAGCGACACCGTGACCACCGAATCGACCAACTACGAAGGGCGCCGGGTGGTGATCTCCGACGAGGTGGTCGAGAAGCTGATGAAGCAGCCCAACGTCAGCGGCGCCCTGCCCACTGCGGTGGTGGATGAGCTGACCGGCGCCGATTCGCAAGCAGCGGCCACTCAGGGGACCTCTGCCGAGAAGACTGTTACACCCAATGCCACTGCTCAGACTGCCCAGCCGGCAAACACCGCCAAAGCCCAACCCACGCCAGCGGCCAGCAAGCCAGTGGCCAAGCCAGTCGCGGTTGAACCGGTGGCGGCACCTGCTCCCAAGGTGGCGCTGACCCCCGCCGCTACTCTGAACAAGAAGCCCAGAAACCACTACAGCATCCAGCTGATGGGCGCGAGCAACACCAAGGCGGTCGACAAGTTCGTGGCCGAAAATGGTCTGGCCGGCAAGATCTGGGTCTATCAGACCAAGTTCCGCGGCAGCCCCTGGTACGTGGTGCTGCAAGGGGACTACGCCAGCAGCAACCAAGCCAAGGCCGCCATTCGCAAGCTGTCGCCCGCCTTGCTGAAGGGTCAACCCTGGCCCAAGTCGTTTGCGCAGGTACAAAAAGAGTTGAAGCAATAGCCATTTTGGCCGGGAAGGGGGTAGAATCGTCCCCCTTTTTTGGTCGATGCCTTCTTAACACCGGATTTCCATGAAAAAAACACGCGCTTTTTTAAAATGGGCCGGGGGAAAATACTCCCTGGTTGAAGAGATTGCCGAGCGTTTGCCGGCCGGGCGTGTGTTGCTGGAGCCCTTCGTCGGGGCCGGGTCCGTGTTTCTCAACACCGACTACGACGCCTATGTGCTCAACGACATCAATCCGGATCTGATCGGTCTTTACAATCATCTCAAGTTGACGCCGGATCGGTTCATCGCTGAGTCGCGCAAGCTGTTCGTGACCGAGCACAACCACAAAGCGGCCTACTACCGGCTGCGTACCCAGTTCAACCAGACCGACACCAGCTTCGAGCGCGCCCTGCTGTTCCTGTTTCTGAATCGACACGGTTTCAACGGCCTGTGCCGGTACAACAAGAAGGGGGGCTTCAACGTCCCGTTCGGTTCCTACAAGAAGCCCTATTTCCCGGAAAAAGAGCTGTGGGCCTTCGCCGAGAAGGCGCAGAAGGCGACCTTCATCTGTGAAAGCTATGCCGATGCCATCCAGCGTGCGGAAGAGGATTGGGTGATCTATTGCGATCCCCCCTATGCTCCGCTTTCCACTACCGCGAGCTTCACCACCTATTCGGCCGGCGGTTTCACCCTGGACGATCAGGCCGTGCTGGCCAGGCTGGCCCGCCACACCGCGGCTCGCAAAGGGGTGCCCGTGCTCATCAGCAACCACGACATCGAGCTGACCCGCGAGCTCTATCGCGGCGCCCGCCTCGACGAAATCCTGGTCAAGCGCACCATCAGCCGCAACGGCGGCACCCGCAACAAGGTGGCAGAGTTGCTGGCGCTCTATCCGCCCGGCATCGAGCCGGAGCAGGGCTACTACCCGAGCGACGCCGAACTGGCGCCACTCGGCTGACACAGACGGCACCTCGGGGTGCCGTTTTTATGTCTGCTGTGGTTGATGATGCCATTCGTTTTCTCCGTACTGCGTATGGGTAGTTTTCAGCGTCCGTTTGCGGTGATGATAGCGTTCACTTTTTCCGTACCCTGTGCGGGTCGTTTTCAGCGTCCGTTTGCGGTGATGATGGCGTTCGCTTTTTCCGTACCGTGTGCGGGTCGTTTTCAGCGCCTGTTTGCGGTGATGATGGCGTTCGCTTTTTCCATACTCTGTGCGGGTCGTTTTCAGCGTCCGTTTGCGGTGATGATGGTGTTCGCTTTTTCCGTACCGTGTGCGGGTCGTTTTTAGCGTCCGTTTGCGGTGATGATGGCGTTCGCTTTTTCCGTACCGTGTGCGGGTCGTTTTCAGCATCCATTTGCGGTAAAATTGCGCCGCTTTTTCTGCCACGCTGCCAATGGATGACGCTGATGAAAGACTTTCTGATTGCCCCCTCGATCCTCTCCGCCGACTTTGCCCGTCTGGGGGACGATGTCGCCAAGGTGCTGGCCGCCGGTGCCGACGTGGTCCATTTCGACGTGATGGACAACCATTATGTGCCCAACCTGACCATAGGCCCCATGGTCTGCCAGGCCCTGCGTGACTACGGTATCGAAGCCCCCATCGACGTGCACCTGATGGTCAAGCCGGTGGATCGCATCATTCCCGACTTTGCCAAGGCGGGTGCTTCCCTCATCACCTTCCACCCGGAAGCGTCCGACCACGTCGACCGCTCCCTGGGCCTCATCAAGGAGCAGGGCTGCCAGGCCGGTCTGGTGCTGAACCCGGCCACCCCGCTCACCTGCCTGGAGTACGTGATGGACAAGCTGGACGTGATCCTGCTGATGTCGGTCAACCCGGGCTTTGGTGGCCAGAGCTTCATCCCCGGCACCCTCGACAAGCTACGCCAGGTGCGCCGCCTGATCGACGAGAGCGGCCGCGACATTCGCCTCGAGATCGACGGCGGGGTCAAGGTCGACAACATTCGCGAAATTGCCCAGGCTGGCGCCGACATGTTCGTGGCCGGCTCGGCCATCTTCAGTCGTCCGGATTACAAGGCGGTGATCGACGAGATGCGGGCGGAGCTCTCTCATGTCAAACGCTGAACGTGATTTTGACCTGGTGCTGTTCGACCTGGACGGCACCCTGATCGACAGCGCCCCGCAACTGGCGCTGGCGGTCAACCGTACGCTGACCGAACTCGGGTTGGCCGAGGCCGATGAAGCCGTGGTGCGGACCTGGGTCGGCAACGGTGCCGACAAGCTGATCCAGCGTGCGCTGGACTATCGCACGGCGCCCGAGCTGTTTGCCAGCGCCCGTCCGCTGTTTGACCGCCACTATCAGGCCTGCCTGCTGGAAGGGCTGGCCATGTATGACGGGGTCGAGCAGAGCCTGCGCCGCCTGCAGGCGCTGGGTTACCAGCAGGCGATCGTGACCAACAAGCCGAGTCACTTCGTGCAGCCGATCCTCGATGCTCTCAGCATCGGCGACTGTTTCGCACTCTGGCTGGGGGGCAACTGCGTGCCCGTCAAGAAACCGAGCCCGGAGCCGCTGCTGCTGGCCTGCCACGAGTTGGGCGTCAGCCCGTCGCGCACCCTGATGGTGGGCGACTCTGAAAATGACGTGCTGGCCGCCCAGGCTGCCGGCATGAAGGTGGTGGGGCTGACCTATGGCTACAACTACGGCCGTCCCATCGCGGATTCCCGCCCGGACTGGGTATGTGAACAGTTTGCCCAGCTCGACGCGCTGCTGGCCGAATAAGCTGGCCAGGCAGGCCGAATAACAAGGATCAACACTCTGATGACTAAACCTATCGTATTGAGCGGGGCCCAACCGTCGGGCCAGCTGACCATCGGCAACTACATGGGGGCCCTGCGTCAGTGGGTCAACATGCAGGATGACTTCGACTGCCTCTACTGCATCGTCGATCTGCACGCCATCACCACCCGCCAGGATCCGGCTGCCCTGCGCAAGGCCTGCCTGGACGCCACCGCCCTCTATCTGGCGGTCGGCATCGATCCGGCCAAGAGCACCGTGTTCATCCAGTCCCACGTGCCGCAGCACGCCGAGCTTGGCTGGATCCTGAACTGCTACACCCAGATGGGCGAGCTGTCGCGCATGACCCAGTTCAAGGACAAGTCCGCCCGCTTCGAGAACAACGTCAATGTCGGCCTGTTCGGTTATCCGGTGCTGATGGCGGCCGACATCCTGCTCTATCAGGCCAATCAGGTGCCGGTGGGCAACGACCAGAAGCAGCATCTGGAGCTGACCCGCGACATCTGCACCCGCTTCAACAACCTCTACGGTGAGGTGTTTACCCTGCCGGAGCCCTTCATTCCGACCGAAGGTGCCCGGGTGATGAGCCTGCAGGATCCGACCAAGAAAATGTCCAAATCGGATGACAACGAGGCCAACTTCATCGGCCTGCTGGAAGATCCCAAGCAGATCGTCAAGAAGATCAAGCGCGCGGTGACCGACTCCGACGAGCCGGCGGTGGTGCGTTTCGATCCGGAAAACAAGCCGGGGGTCTCCAACCTGCTGACCCTGATGTCCGGGGTGACCGGCCGTTCCATCCCCGAGCTGGAGCAGCATTTTGAAGGCAAGATGTACGGTCACCTCAAGACCGAAACCGCCGAGGCCGTGGTTGCCCTGCTGGAGCCGATTCAGGCCCGCTTCCACGAGCTGCGTCAGGATGAGGCTCATCTGCAGGCCATTTTGGCGGCCGGTGCACAAAAGGCGCGGGAAAGGGCTGAAAAAACCCTGGCCAGCGTATATGATGTAGTCGGCTTCGTTCCTCGAGCCTGACATACTGGGAAGGTGTAGTAGAAGAGAGCTGGGTATTTGCCTGGCTTTCTTTGTTTTACCCGACCTGCTATTCGTTATTTCATCTTCCAATTTCAAACGCGGGCGTCTGCCCCAAGAGTAAGCATGTCTGTCGAATCAAATACCACGATTGAAGAGTTGGGTGACAAGGGTCACTGGCTGCGCAAGTTTCGCAAGGCCAAAAACCTCAATACCCTGCAACTGATGGTCTCCAATGCCATCGACAAGCACCACAAAACCCCTGCCATCGCCGCCGCCATCTACCTGGCCGAGTGCCAGCGCGAGCGTGAAATGGAACAGGGTCGCTATCTGGATCGTTAATTCTCTGCTCTGGTTGACCCATGCTGTTGTTGATCGATAACTACGACTCCTTTACCTGGAATCTGGTGCAATATTTTGGCGCCTTGGGACAGGAGGTAGTGGTGAAGCGCAATGACGAGCTGACGCTGGACGCCATTGCCCGGCTCTCTCCCCGTTATCTGGTGATCTCTCCCGGTCCCTGCACCCCCAATGAGGCGGGTATCTCGCTGGCGGCCATCTCCCGTTTTGCTGGCCAGCTCCCCATTCTCGGCGTCTGCCTCGGTCATCAGTCGCTGGCGCAGGCCTTCGGTGCCAGGGTGGTGCGCGCCCGTCAGGTGATGCACGGCAAGACCTCGCTCATTCGCCATCGCGGCGAGGGGGTATTCAAGGGGCTCAACGATCCGCTGCGGGTCACTCGTTACCATTCGCTCATCGTGGAGCGCGACACCTTGCCCGATTGCCTCGAGATCACCGCCTGGAGCGAACATGCCGATGGCAGCCCGGACGAGATCATGGGCCTGCGCCATAAGCAGTTGAATATAGAGGGTGTTCAGTTCCATCCGGAGAGCATTCTGAGCGAGCAGGGTCATCAGTTGCTGGCCAATTTTTTGGCTAATCCCTGAATAGTTGTGATCGGCCTCCCAGAATTGAAAGGAGGCCAAAAATATTTTCCCTGACACTTTATTCACCTCCCTCCCTGTCCAAATTATCTCTTGCCAACACCCCCTGAGCCGTTATGCAATGCGGTTGCCTAAAATCTCACGGGCAGTCGAACATTGTTCCCTGTAACGCGCTTTGTTGCAGACTTTTAGCTTTTTTTCTGTGACAATGCCGATGTGTTTACATGGATTTAACTTTTGGGCGGTGGATTATTCTGTCGCCAGATCGAAGGAGAGCAATATGTCAGAGTTGTTGGCAGTGACACGTGAAGTGTTTGATGAAGTGATGGTTCCCAACTATGCGCCCGCCAAGATCATCCCGGTGCGTGGTGAAGGGTCACGTGTCTGGGATCAGGAAGGCCGTGAGTATGTGGATTTCGCCGGCGGGATCGCCGTCAATGGCCTGGGCCATTGCCATCCCAAGCTGGTCGAGGCCCTGAAAACCCAGGGCGAGAAGCTGTGGCACCTCTCCAACGTGATGACCAACGAGCCGGCCCTGCGCCTGGCCAAGAAGCTGGTCGCCGCGACCTTCGCCGACAAGGTCTATTTCTGCAACTCCGGTGCCGAAGCCAACGAAGCCGCCCTCAAGCTGGCCCGTCGCTACGCTATCGAGAAGTTCGGTGCCCACAAGACCCAGATCATCGCCTTCCACCAGGGCTTCCACGGTCGTACCTTCTTTACCGTCAGCGTCGGCGGCCAGGCTGCCTACTCCGATGGTTTCGGTCCCAAGCCCGCAGACATCACCCATGTGGCCTACAACGATCTGGCGGAGCTGGCTGCCGTCATCTCCGACAATACCTGCGCCGTGGTGATGGAGCCGCTGCAGGGCGAGGGCGGCATCATTCGTCCCACCGACGAGTTTGCCAAAGGGGTGCGCGAGCTGTGCGACAAGCACAACGCCCTGCTGATCTATGACGAAGTGCAATCCGGCGTCGGTCGTACCGGCGATCTGTTTGCCTACATGGGCCTAGGCGTCACGCCGGATATCCTCACCAGCGCCAAGGCACTGGGTGGCGGCTTCCCCATCGGCGCCATGCTGACCACCACCGAGATCGCCTCCCACCTGAAAGTGGGCACTCACGGTTCCACCTACGGCGGCAACCCGCTGGCCTGCGCGGTGGCCGAGGCGGTGATCGACGTGGTCAACACCCCGGAAGTGCTCAATGGCATCAAGCAACGCGAACAGCTGTTCCGCGAAGGGATCGAGGCCATCAATGCCAAGTACCACTGCTTCAGTGAAGTGCGCGGCAAGGGTCTGCTGCTGGGCGCCGTGCTGAACGACGACTACAAGGGCCGCTCGCGCGACTTCCTGCTGGCCTCCATCGACCAGGGGCTGATGGCGCTGGTCGCCGGCACCAACGTGGTGCGTTTTGCGCCGTCCCTGGTTATTCCGGAAGCGGACATCAAGGAAGGGCTGGTACGGTTCGAGAAAGCGGTTGCCCAGGTGGTTAACGCCTGATCCAAATTGAGGTGGGGAGCCCTCCCGGCAGGAGCCGGGACCCCACCTGTCGTCAATGAAAGGGAGTTGTCATTTATGTTGGTTATCCGTCCCATCGAGCAAAAAGATTTTGCCGGTCTCAAGACCTGTGCCATCGAATCCGGCACCGGCATGACCTCGTTGCCCGTCAACGATGAACTGCTGCAGCGCAAGATAGACGCTTCCACCCAGACCTTTTCGGACAAGCCTGCGGGCAAGGGGGACTGCCTCTATTTCTTCGTCGCCGAGGATCTGGAGACCGGCGAAATGGTCGGTACCTGCGCCATCGATGCGGCCGTGGGCCTGTCTCAGCCGTTCTACAACTATCACATCGGCAAGGTGGTGCACTCTTCCCCCAAGCTCGGCATCTACAACGTCGTGGAAACCCTCACCCTCTCCAACGACTACACCGGCAATTCCGAGCTCTGCACCCTGTTTCTGCGCGAATGTGCCCGCGAGGGGCTCAACGGCCGTCTGCTCTCCAAGCACCGCTTTCTGTTCATGGCCGAACACCCCGAGCTGTTTGACGAGACCGTCTTCGCCGAGATGCGTGGCGTCTCCGATGCCGATGGTCACAGCCCCTTCTACGAGTGGCTGCAAAAGCATTTCTTCTCGATGGATTTTCCCACTGTCGACTATCTCACCGGCATCGGCAAGAAGCGCTTCATCGCCGAGCTGATGCCCAAGTACCCCATCTACGTCAATCTGCTGAGCAACGAAGCGCGCGCCGTCATCGGTCAGACCCACGAGAAGACCCGTCCGGCCATCAAGATGCTGCAGGACGAAGGATTCGTGAATCGCGGCTATGTCGACATCTTCGATGCCGGCCCCACCGTCGAGTGCGACGTGAAGAACATTCGCAGCGTGCGCCGCAGCCAGAAGCTGCGGGTGCTGGTGGGTGAGCCCATCGGCGGCAAGACCCATCTGGTCTGCAATACCCGCTACGAGCACTACCGCGCCTGCTACGGCAATATCCGGGTCGATCTGGACAAGCACGAAGCCATCATCCCGCCCAAGATGGCGGCCGCACTCAAGGTGCAGGATGGCGACATGGTACGTGCCGTTGATCTTGATTGAGCCATATCAGCAGTAAAACCGCATATGAAACAGGCAGCCAAGGCTGCCTGCGAACCACAGGGAGTGAAGGATGAGCCAGTTAGTTCAGTTTATTGACGGTCAGTGGCTGGCCGGTGCAGGCAAGCCGTTCGAGTCAAAGGATCCGGCCAAGAATCAGGTGATCTGGCAAGGGGAGGCGGCCAGCGCCGCCCAGGTGGAGGCCGCCGTCAAGGCCGCCCGCCATGCCTTCTATCATTGGTCCGATCTGGCCCTCGACGATCGTCTGGCCATCGTGCGCCGCTATGCCGACCTGCTCGGCGAGCACAAGGAGGCGCTGGCGCTGACCATCGCCCGCGAAACCGGCAAACCGCTGTGGGAGACCCGCACCGAAGTGGCCGCCATGCAGGGCAAGATCGCCATCTCCATCCGCGCCCATGACGAGCGTACCGGCACGGTGGAGAACCCCATGCCCGGCGCCAAGGCGTTTGTGCGCCACAAGCCCCACGGCGTCGTGGCCGTGTTCGGCCCCTACAACTTCCCGGGCCACCTGCCCAACGGCCATATCGTACCGGCGCTGATCGCCGGCAATACCGTGGTGTTCAAACCCTCCGAGCTGACCCCCATGGTAGCCGAGGCCATGTTGAAGATCTGGCAGGAGGCGGGGCTGCCCAAGGGTGTGCTCAACCTGGTGCAGGGTGAGGTCGACACCGGCAAGGCGCTGGCCGGCAATCCGGACATCGACGGCCTCTTCTTCACCGGTTCGTCCCGTACCGGCCACTTCCTGCACCAGCAGTTTGCCGGTCAACCGGGCAAGATCCTGGCCCTCGAGATGGGTGGCAACAACCCGCTGATCGTGAAAGACGTGAGCGACATCGACGGCGCCGTCCATGCCATCGTGCAGTCCGCCTTCATTACCTCAGGCCAGCGCTGCACCTGCTCGCGCCGCCTGTTTGTCGAGCGCAGCGTCCAAGGCGATGCCTTGGTGAAACGTCTGGTTGAGGTGGTCGGCCAGATCAAGGTCGGCCTCTATGACGCCGCCGAGCAGCCGTTCATGGGCGCCATGATAAGCGAGCGAGCAGCGCTCGGCATGGTCGAGGCGCAAGCCAACCTGCAGCGCCTCGGTGGCGAGAGTCTGCTCACCCTCAAGCACCTGGAAGCGGGCACCGGCTTCGTCTCCCCGGGCATCATAGACGTGACCGCAGTCAGCGCGCTGCCGGACGAAGAGTACTTCGGCCCGCTGCTGCAGCTCATTCGCTACGACGACTTCGATGCCGCTATCGAGAAGGCGAATGCCACCAGCTTCGGCCTCTCGGCCGGCCTGCTCGGCGACAGCGAGGCGGATTGGCAGCACTTCTTCAAGCGCATTCGCGCCGGCATCGTCAACTGGAACAAGCCCATCACCGGCGCCTCCAGTGCCGCGCCGTTCGGTGGCATCGGCGCCTCCGGCAACCACAGGGCGAGCGCCTACTACGCCGCCGACTACTGTGCATATCCGGTTGCTTCCGTCGAAGACAGCAAGGCCACCATGCCGGATCAGCTGTCCCCCGGCCTGACGTTCTAAGCAAGACAAAGGCGGGCGTTCTCTGCGTTGGAGCCAGCGCCTGACCACGACAATAAAAGGGGCACTGAACTGGTGCCCTTGTCTGTACCCGCAATCAAAGGAAAGAGAGATGCAAAAGGATATCGACACCCTGTTCGGTCATTTGTGGGATAACTACATTCAAGTCACCCCGAGTGCCCACAAGGTTCATCAACTGCTGGGGGGCGGCGAGCCCATCGTCAACGACCACGTGGCGTTTCGCACCTACAACCTGCCCAAGCTGGGGCTGGAGAAGCTGGCCGCCCATTTCCTGGCGCTCGGCTACGAACAGAAGGGCGAGTACGTGTTCAAGGCCAAGAAGCTCTACGCCAAGCACTTCGAGCATAAAGACCCGGACGCGCCCAAGGTGTTCATCAGCGAGCTGAAGGTGGAAGAGCTCTCCGATGCGGCCCAGGCCATCATCCACAAGCTGGCGGCTCAGGTGCCCGATCATCTGTCCGACACCCAGGCCTTCCTCTATGCCGGCGCCCCCTGGCAGGTCTCCTGGGCCGATTACCAGACTCTGCTGGCGGAGAGCGAGTATGCGGCCTGGATGGCGGCCTGGGGTTATCGCGCCAACCACTTCACCGTCAACATCAACCGCCTGAAGGACTTCGACACCATCCAGCAGGTCAACGCCGCCCTCAAGGCCGCAGGCTTCGTGCTCAATGGCGTGGGTGGCGAGGTGAAAGGGGACAGCCAAGTGATGCTGGAGCAGTCGTCCACCATGGCCGACAAGGCGGACGTGGCCTTCACCGACGGCGTGCGCACCATCCCGAGCTGCTTCTACGAATTCGCCCTGCGCTACCCGCAGGCCGACGGCGTGCTCTACCCAGGCTTCGTCGAGGCCTCGGCCGACAAGATCTTCGAATCCACCAACGCCATGTAAGGCGGGGCCGGGTCATCCCGGCACTGCTGCATGCAAAACGCCTCCTTTGTGGAGGCGTTTTCATTGGTGGCAGGGGCAGTGTGGCCTAGCGCTGGTAGAGCTCCCCCTCCAGCGCCAGCACCGTCTCCATCCCGGCGGCGCGGCCCGCCTGCAGGCCGATCTGGGTATCTTCGAACACCAGGCAGTTGGCGGGGTTGGCGCCGAGCAGCTCGGCCACTTTCAGGAAGGTGTCGGGGTGGGGCTTGTGGTTGTCGATGTCATCGGCACTGACCAGCACGGGAATATAGGCATCCAGACCGGTGTTTTTCAGGATGTGCAGGGCGTGCTCGCGCGATGAGCCCGTGCCTATGCCCATCGGAACCTTGCCGTGGCAGCGCTTGACCAGCTCCCACATGGCGGGAAACACGCTGACCTTGTCGATATGCTCCAGATAGAGCGCCACCTTGCGCCGGGTGAAGGCATCCACATCGATATCCAGCCCATGCTGCTCGGCCAGGATGGCGACTATCTTGCGGGTGGGAATGCCGCCGAATTCATTGAGCTGGGCACGATCGAAGGGCAGGCCGAACTCGGCGCTGGTCTCCTCCCAGGCATCCAGATGCAGGGGCATGGAGTCGACCAGGGTGCCGTCCATATCGAAAATCAGGGCATCGTATTGCTCAAACCGGAACTGCTCGGACATGGGGCTGCTTCCTCTTGGGGGGTGAACAGCCAGCCTACCAGAATGCAGGAGGCAATGCCGCGACCGGGGTCATGCTTGCCGCTCAGGGGCGGTTTTGGCCATCGGCTGATGATTTATGAGACAATAATAAGTTCTGCGTTGCAGATCCCGGCATTTTCAAATGAGCGAGCCCGTCATATGTCCCCAAAAACCATCTTCTCGAGCGTGGCCCTGGTGATCGCCCTGGGTTCACTGGAAAAGAGCATAGTCACCACCCCCTTGCCCATCATCGGGGCCGAGCTGAACGCCGGCGCCGCCCTCACCTGGGTGGTCACCGCCTACCTGCTGGCGGCCACCGCCGCCCTGCCCATCTATGGCAAGCTGAGCGACATGTTCGGCCGGGTGCGCATGCTCAACATCGGCATCGGCCTGTTTCTGGCCGGATCCGTGGCCTGCGGCCTGGCCCAGGATCTGCCGACCCTGCTGGCGGCCCGGGTGCTGCAAGGCTTGGGGGGCGGCGGCCTGATTGCGCTCGCCTTCACCGTCATCGCCGACAGCATACCACCGCGGGAGGTGGGCAAGTATCAGGGCTACATCTCGGCGGTCTATGCTGTCTCCAGCATCGCCGGGCCCCTGCTCGGCGGCTACTTCACCGAGCAGCTCAGCTGGCGCTGGATCTTCTGGATCAACCTGCCGCTCGGGGCGCTCGCGCTCTGGCTGGTAAACCGCAATCTGGGTCACCTCAATGTGCGCCGCCACAGTCGCTTCGACTGGAAGGGGGCGGCGCTGCTGATCACCGTCACCACCCTGAGCCTGCTGCTGCTCTCGCCGGAGACCGCCCTGCCCGCCATCTGGCTGGCGGCGGGACTGGCGCTGGCCCTGCTGCTGCTGATCCTGGTGGAGCGGCGGGCCCACGATCCCATACTGCCGGCCCACCTGGCCCGGCTGCCCGGTTATCTGGTGAGCGTGCTGCTGGCGCTGGCCTCGCAGTTGCTGATGTTCGCCGTGCTGGTCTATCTGCCGCTGCAGATGCAGTGGCAGAAGGGGATGGGGGCCAGCGAGAGCGGGCTCTACATGGTGATCTTCATGGTCTGCATCACGGCGGGGGCCTTCGTCGGCGGCAAGCTGATCGGCCGCACCGGCTACTACCGGCGCTTCGTGGTGGTGGGCTTCGCCCTGTCGGCGCTGG
Source organism: Aeromonas sp. S5(2024) (assembly GCF_041403025.1). Classification (NCBI taxonomy): domain Bacteria; kingdom Pseudomonadati; phylum Pseudomonadota; class Gammaproteobacteria; order Aeromonadales; family Aeromonadaceae; genus Aeromonas; species Aeromonas sp. S5(2024). Next base: position 329,476 of record NZ_JBGLRI010000001.1, read on the forward strand.
CGCTGTGGCAAATCCACTTCGACGTCTGGGCCAGACTGGGACTGGGGTTTGCCGGATTGGGGCTGGGCCTGGTGCTGCCGGCGCTGTCGGTGGTGGTGCAAAACGCCCTGCCACGGGAGGATCGCGGCATCGGCATGTCGCTGTTCAACTTCGGCCGCGAGCTGGGGGGCGCAGTCGGGGTGGCCATCTGCTCCGTGCTGTTTCACTCCGCCCTGCCGGCGGGCAGCAGCCACAACCTGGCCAGCCTGAGCCCGGCCGAGCTGGCACCCGGTTTCAGCGCCACCTATATCGGCATGGCGCTGATCGCCACCGCGGCGCTGCTCATCACCCTGCTGGCGTTGAAACGCCACGAGCTAGCCAGCATCCACGCCTGATGGCGTGACGGCGACATAGCAACAGGGCTCCCCATGGGGAGCCCTGTTTGTTGGTGGGTTTGCCTTTCTACTCCTGGGCTGGCGCCTCCTTGCCGGCCAGCTGGCTCAGCCAGGCGAAGCGGCGGTTGGCGTCAAGCTCCGCCTCCCGATAGAGCTGGCTGGCGATTTCCGGCAACTGGCGTTCCAGCCGCTTGAAGCGGGGCTCCTGCTGCAGGGTCTCGGCCAGCGATGCGCTGGGGGCCCGGGAGTCCAGTGCCAGCGGCGCCTTGCCCTCCTCGCTGCGGCGGGGATCGTAGCGGTAGAGCGGCCAGAAGCCGGTGGCGGTCAGCTGCTTCATCTGCTCGTGGCTCTGGGCCAGATCGTAGCCGTGCTCCTCGCAGGGGCTGTAGGCGATGATGAGCGACGGGCCCGGATAGGCTTCCGCCTCCTGAATGGCCTTCACTGTCTGGTTCATCTGGGCGCCGAGGGAGATCTGCGCCACGTAGACGTGACCGTACATCATCACGTTGGCGCCAAGATCCTTGCGCCCCTTGCGCTTGCCCTGTTCGCCAAACTTGGTGATGGCACCGAGCGGGGTGGCCTTGGACTGCTGGCCGCCGGTGTTGGAGTAGCACTGGGTGTCGAGCACCAGCACATTGATGTTCTCCCCCAGGCTCAGCACGTGGTCGAGCCCGCCGTAGCCAATGTCGTAGGCCCAGCCGTCGCCGCCGATGAGCCAGACCGATTTCTCCACCAGGTAGTCCGCATCACGGGCCAGCTCCTGGGCCGCGGCGTCGGTGCGCCCCTGCAGCAGTGCGCGCAGCTGCTCGATATGGGCGCGCTGCTCGGAGACCGGCAGGCTGGTGTCTTGCAGCCCCTGTTGCAGCCCGGCCGGGACGGCGTCCCCCAGGCTCGCCAGCAGGCGGCGTACCCGCTCGCGATGCTGATCCACGGTGAGCCGGAAGCCCAAGCCAAATTCGGCGTTGTCCTCGAACAAGGAGTTGGCCCAGGCCGGCCCGCGCCCGTCCGCATTGGTGGTGTAGGGGGTGCTTGGCAGGTTGCCGCCATAGATGGAAGAGCAACCGGTGGCGTTGGCGATGAGCAATCTGTCCCCGTAGAGCTGGGTCAGCAGCTTGATGTAGGGGGTCTCGCCGCAGCCGGAGCAGGCACCCGAGTATTCGAACAGCGGCGAGATGAGCTGGGAGGTGCGGATGTCGATGCGCTCCAGCTGCTCGGCGCTGCGCTCGGGCAAGTCCAGGAAGAAGTCGTAGTTGGCCTTCTGGGCCTCGAGGTGATCCAGCCTGGACTCCATGTTGATCGCCTTGCGGCTCGGCTCGGTGCGATCCTTGGCCGGGCACACCTCGACGCAGAGGTTGCAGCCGGTGCAATCCTCCGGCGCCACCTGCAGCACGTATTGCTGGCCGCGCATGTCGCGGGCCTTCACATCGAGGGCATCCAGGGTGGCGGGGGCACCTTCCAGTGCATCCTTGTCCACCACCTTGGCGCGGATGGCGGAGTGCGGGCAGGCCGCCACGCAGTAGTTGCACTGGGTGCAGAGGTCTGCCTGCCAGATGGGCACCTCCTTGGCGATGTTGCGCTTCTCCCAGCGGGTGGTGCCCACCGGCCAGGTGCCGTCCGGCGGGAAGGCGGAGACTGGCAGGCTGTCGCCCAGCCCCGCCAGCATGGCGGCGGTGACGGTCTGCACGAAGTCGGGGGCCTTGGTCGATACCACGGGCGGGCGCTGGTGGCTGGCGGGGTCAAGCGCCTGCAGTGGCACCTGAACGAGTGCCTCGCAGGTGGCGGCCAGGGCCTGCCAGTTGCGCTCGACCAGCGCCTGCCCCTTGCTGCCATAGCTCGATGCGATGGTCTGGCGCAGCAGCTCGGTCGCCTCTGCCGGCGGTATGATGGCGGTGAGCTGGAAGAAGGCCATCTGCATCACGGTATTGATGCGGTTGCCGAGCTGGCACTCGCGGGCAATTTTGGCGGCATTGATGGTGTAGAGGCGCGCACGCTTCTGGAGCAGGGCCTGTTGCACCTCCTGGGGCAGTCGCTGCCAGATCTGCTCGGCGTCGTAGGGACTGTTCAGCAGGAAGATGCCGTCTGGTCTCAGCCGCTCCGCCATCTGGTACATGTCGATGAACTGCCACTGGTGGCAGCCGATGAAGTCCGCCTCGTCCACCAGGTAGGCCGACTGCAGCGGCCGCTCGCCGACCCGCAGGTGGGAGACGGTGAGGCCGCCCGCCTTCTTGGAGTCGTAGACGAAGTAGCCCTGGGGGTAGAGGTCGGTGTGGTTGCCGAGGATCTTGATGCTGTTCTTGGCCGCCGACACGGTACCGTCGCTGCCAAGGCCGTAGAACAGTGCCTCCAGCTTGTGCTGGTTGCCAAGGCCTGGGCTCGAATAATCGAGGGCCGGCAGCGGCAGGGAGAGGCCGGTGACGTCGTCGAAGATGCCGACGGTGAAGCGCGGGCGTGGGTTATCCAGCGCCAGCTCGTCGAAGATGGCCTGCACGCAGGCCGGGTTGAACTCCTTGGAGGAGAGGCCGTAGCGCCCGCCAATGACCCGCGGCAGGCTGGCACGATCCCCCCGACTGACCGCCTCGGCCAGCGCGCTCATCACGTCCAGATAGAGGGGCTCGGCCAGGGCGCCCGGCTCCTTGGTGCGATCCAGCACCGCAATCTTGCGGGCGCTCTGCGGAATGACCGCCAGCAGGTGCGCGGCCGAGAAGGGGCGGTAGAGCCGTACCTTCACCAGCCCCACCTTCTCGCCCTGTTCAATCAGCCGCGCGATCACCTCCTCGCAGGTGCCGATGGCGGAACCCATCAGCACCAGCACCCGCTCGGCCTCTGGGTGACCCAGGTATTCGAACGGTCGGTAGTGGCGGCCAGTACGTTCACCGAAGGCGTCCATCGCCTCGCTCACATGGCGATACCCATCGTCATACCAGGGGTTGGTGGCCTCCCGGCACTGGAAATAGGTGTCCGGGTTGGCGGCGGTGCCGCGAATGACCGGTTTGTCGGGGGTCAGCGCCCGCTCCCGATGGGCACGGATCGCCTCGGCGGGCAGCAGGGCACGCAGGGTATCGTCATCGAGCGGCACTATCTTGGTGATCTCGTGGGAGGTGCGAAAGCCGTCGAAGAAGTGGATGAAGGGCAGTCGGCTGTTGAGGCTGGCCACCTGGGCGATCAGGGCAAAGTCCTGGGCCTCTTGCACATTGCTGGCGCAGAGCAGGGCACAGCCGGTCTGGCGTACCGCCATCACGTCCGAGTGATCGCCGAAAATCGACAAGGCATGGGTCGCCACCGTGCGCGCCGCCACATGGAGTACGAAGGGAATGAGCTGACCCGCCAACTTGTAGAGGTTGGGGATCATCAGCAGAAGGCCCTGGGACGAGGTAAACGAAGTCGCCAGTGCCCCGGTCTGCAGCGCGCCGTGGACGGCGGCGATGGCGCCCCCCTCCGACTGCATCTCGACCACGCGCGGCACGTCGCCCCACAGGTTCAGGCCCCGCTTGCTCGACCAGGCCGACGCCTGCTCCGCCATGCTGGAGCTGGGGGTGATGGGATAGATGGCGATGACTTCGCTGGTGCGGTAGGCCACCGAGGCGACCGCGTTGTTTCCGTCTGTGGTGATCATGAATTGCCCACTTGCTATGCCAGTTTGAATGACGGCTGCGATCAGCCGGCCATGGATAGGTCGTCGCCATAGTAAGAGTGGAAATTAACGCGGAACAAACGGGATAAATAATCAGGCCGAAGGCAGCGGCGGCGCGGGATAGCGGCTCACGGCCGGTGATGGGGGCAAGCCGGCAGCGGGTCGGGCGGGACGGTTGTTGAGGGTAATTCGATTAACTGGATCGGCCGCAAAACGGGTCGATCCGGCCCCGTCAATAAATAATCAAGCGGCAAATAAATTCGCGCCGTCGGGCGATGCGAGAGTGTTTCATTGCCGAGATAGCAAGGGCATGGTGCGGAGGGTAACGCTTACCGGTATCAAAAAAGGGCTCCCGAAGGAGCCCTTTTGAATCATCTTGGCGGCTCTCTGCCACCACTATTTCCCTTGCACCTGGCCTCGGGGAATGGGCCAGTCAGATGCATTGCCGGCCCGTGCTAGGGGGGTAGCCCTACTCGTGGTGCAGGGTGATGCAATCCAGCCCGCCGCTGCCGCGCAGCAGGGCTTCCGCCTGGTTCAAGTCGTCTCGTTTGTTGCTGGCAGCCTGACCCACGAAATAGGGGGTGAGCCCGGTTACCTCGTGTTGCAGCCAGGCGGCGAATGCCTGATTGAGGGGGGCGATGCTGGCGGCATTGGTGATGTAGAAGGGCTGCTGGCGGGTGCCCATGATGCCGTTCATCCAGTTCACCGGCCGCTTGCCCACGCTGAACACCCCAGGGGTGGCGATGGGGGTCAGGCCGGCATCGCTCAACTGTTGGCGTATGAGGGCGTGGATCTTGTGCCAGCGCTCGCTCTGCTGACGCAGGTCGGTCACGCTCTGGCGAAGTGCTTGCCGCTCGCTCTCGCTGAGGCTGCCGCCCTCGGCCAGCACCTGTTCGACCAGCGTTGCGCTGGCTGCATGATCGTTGAGCAAGATGCGACCGTCGGCCAGCGGGCGCATGGCCATGTCGAGGTGAAAACCGGGCTGGGCCAGGATCACCAGATCCCGCTCGGCCACCTTGAGCTCCTGCGCCATCAGGCGCTGGCTGATGGCCATCATGGCGAGGAAGCGGCGGGTCTGATGATCTTGCTCGGCGTCAGCCAGCCCTGTTCGCTGGTAGCCTCCGGCCTGCAACATGCGGCCCAGCCGGGCCAGAGTGGCGGCATCGGCCGCCAGCGTCGGCAGTGCCTGGGCTATCTGCTCATCACCAAACTCGGAGTGAAGCTCGGCGGTCACCACCAGGCTGGCGTACTCCTGTTTGAGGCGGGTCAGCAGATCGAAGGAGGCCGGCAGCGGTTGGCCATGGATGGCGCGATAGCGCTCGGCAATCCGTTCCCCTTGCTGCGGGCTCAGAAACATCCGCTGCTCCGCCGCCTCCCGGGTTGGCCCGTCCACTTCGTACTTGGCGAGCTCGGCCTTGGCGCGCGCGGTCCTGGCAAAGGCGTGGCGCTGCGGCTCATCCAGCCCCTGCGGCAGCAGGTTGGCCGCCTCCAGCAGAATGAGGTCCACCTCGGTGTCATGGCCCTTCTGGAAGGTATAGGGGCTGCCCAGCCACTCCTCTTCGTTCAGGTGCAGCCGAAACTCGCCGTCGCGCTCCATCTTCTCCTGCAGGGCGGCGATGCGCTCACTGTCCAGCCGGCTGTGGTGCAGGGTGGTCTGCAGCAGGGCATCGCGGCCGATCAGGGCATAGGGGGTACCGTCTGGGCGCTGGCCGGTCAGCATGTTGCCGCCATCGATGATGGAGAAGGTGGGGATGAGCTCGCGCCCCTGCGCCTCGGCGAAGGTGTTGGCCTGGGAGAGCATGCTCTCGTTGAGCCCCTGGGAGGCCTGGCTGCCGAGGCTGTGGTGCCCCTCCTGCTCGGCCTCCGGGCTCTGCTCGGTCAGGGCGGTGACGAAGGTGTGGTAGCTATCCTTGTCGGCCAGTGGCGCCCGGGGGCGGAAGATGAGGGCGCCATCGCGCGACAGCCACATGTTGTCCTCGGTCCAGGTGTACATATCAGCGTGGGTGCTGACTGAAAAACCCTGCTCCCTGCCGATCTGCTCCAGCTCCGCCACCAGTTCCGGCTCGGTCTGGAGGGGCAGGTGAAGCAGGTGGATCCGGTTGCCCAGATCGTCCTGGGCCAGCTGGAAGCTGCGATCGAGGGCGGGGGAGTGCTGGCCGTCGCTGAGGGTCGGATCGTCCGGGAAGATCAGAGGGGCCGCCATGGCCGAATGGAACCAGAAGAGGGTGGAGATGGCGAGTGCCACGCCGGTTTTGCGCATGATGATTTCCTGTTGTTATGGCGGGAGAGTGCCCGCGAGCCTGAACCTCGGCGTGCAGCACCGTGCCGTACGCTTCGGATGGAAACCATAAGGAGCCGGCGAAGAACCACAAGGGCGCAAATCTGAATTGACTTTTAACCCTGACTAAACAGCGTTTAATATCGCCGATTGATGATAAAAACGTCGTTTTTGATGGCGATTATTGCCAATAAAAACAGGGTGTTGAACTATTTCAATTGTCGATAGCGAGCCGTGACTGGATTTTGCCTGGCAAGGCGGTGCGGGCCTGAAAATGCGAAGTTTTTAAGTGAGTAAATCGCCGGGGCGTATCGACCGCCGAGGGGAGGGAAATCATCGGGGGGGTAGGGGCCACCCCCCGTGGCGGAGGCTGGCGCCTCCTGTCACTCTCGTGCTGGCAGCAGCCAGGCGGCCGCCTGATAGGGGGCAAAGGTGGCGGTGGGCAGCCCCGGGTAGTTGCTCATCAGCAGGGTGGCACCTGCCTCCACCAGGTCAAAGTGTGGCATGACCAGGGGGCGCTCGGTGAGGTTGGCGAGCAGCAGCAGGGTATGCCGCTCTGCGCTTGCCGGATCCTGCCAGCAGCGGCGATAGCCGATGCGATCTGGGTCGTCCCCATCCAGCAGCTCGAAGTCGCCGTGGCGAATTACAGGGTGGGCCTTGCGCAGGGCGATGAGCTGGCGATAGCAGTGAAACGGCGAGTCGGGGCGAGCCAGCTGCTCGGCGGCATTTATCTCGACGTGGTTGGTGTTGAGGGCAATCCAGGGCGTGGTGGTGGTGAAACCGGCGTGGGGGCCTGCGTCCCATTGCATCGGGGTGCGGGCGTTGTCGCGGCCGATGGCATCGAGCCGCCGACTCAGCTCGGCAGGCGCCAGCTCTGACTGGCTGGCGCGGTAGTTGATCGCCTCCACATCGCGCAGCTCGCCCGGCTGCCAGTGGCGGTTGGTCATGGCGAGCTCCTCCCCCTGATAGATGAAGGGAGTGCCCTGCATCAGCTGCAGCACCATGGCCCACAGCTTGGCGCTGGTTTCCCGCCACTTAGGCCTGTCATCGCCAAAGCGGGAGACGGCGCGGGGCAGGTCGTGGTTGCCGAGGAACAGGCTGTTCCAGCCTCGCCCGTGCAGCCCCTGCTGGTGACGGGCCATGGCCCGTTTGAAGGCGAGGGGGTCGAAGCGGGATGACCACTTGTCACTGCCGAGCCCCAGATGCTCGAAGTTGAATACCATGCTGAACTCGCTGCCATCGGGGTTCGAATAGTTCTGCATATGGGCGAGATCCGCTCCCCAGGTCTCCCCCACCGTGATGATCCCCTTGCCGCCGAAGCTCGCAGCATTGAGCTCGCGGATATAGTCGTGCAGGCGCGGGCCGTTGCTCATGGCGAGGGGCGACCAGGTCTTGCTCACCATGTCGATCACATCGAAGCGAAATCCCTTGATTCCCTTGCCCAGCCAGAAGTTGATCACCTCTGCCATTTCGGCCCGCACAGCCGGGTTGTCCCAGTCCAGATCGGCCTGACTCGCATCGAAGTTGTGCAGGTAGTAGCGATCAAGCGCCGGCACATACTGCCAGCCGCTGCCGCCAAAAATTGAGGTAATGGGGTGAGCATCGACAAAGGCTTGATCCCGGAATACGTAATAGCCCTGATAGCGGGGATCGCCGGCCAGCGCCTGCACAAACCACTCGTGCTCGGTGGAGGTGTGGTTGGCGACGATATCCATCATGATGCCGATACCGTGAGCGGCTGCCTCGGCTACCAGCTGCTCCATCTCGGCCAGGGTGCCGAAGGCGGGGTCGATGGCGCGGTAGTCCGCCACGTCATAACCGTTGTCCCGCTTGGGGGAGCGATAGAGGGGGGTGAGCCACAGCATATCGACCCCCAGGGTGGCCAGATAACCGAGGCGCTGACGAATGCCGTTGATGTCGCCCATGCCGTCGCCATCGCTGTCCTGAAAGCTCATGGGATAGATCTGGTAGATAACGCAACTATCGAGGTCGATGTCGGGTGTGTGGAGAGGTTGCGGGTTCATCAGCTGGGCCGGTTGGGGGAAGCGATGGTTTATCTTACGCAGATGCGCGGGCCCTCGACAGGGCGGAGAAAGGCTTGAAAAGGGTTCCATAGTTGGCTGATTGCCAAAAGTGAGGGGAGGGTCACAACTGGGCCATCCCGAACCATGGTGGTGGTCGGGATGGCACGACACTCAGCGATGATGCTGTGCAAAGAAACGGGTTATTGAGCCGCCTTGGCCTGCTCGCTGCGCTGCTCCTGCTGGCGCTCTGCCTTGTCTTGCTGGCGTTCCGCTTGGGCTTCCAGCTCCTTGCCGAGGAAGTAGTTCAGGAAGGTGCGGATCACCGCGATGATGGCGAGGCGGATCAGCTCCTCCTTGCTCGGCGCCACCGTGGTGGCCAGGATGTCGGCGGCGAGCTGGAACTCCAGCGCCAGAATGAGCCAGCTGCCGAAACAGAGCCGGATATGGGGAAAGCCGGGCTCGTGATCCCGTACCCGCGCCGCCAGCCAGAGGGTCTTGCCCAGCCCAATCACCACGCAGGCGATGGAGATGATCTCCAGCAGCAGCTGGAACAGCTCGACCCCGTGCATCATGCCTTCTCGCAGGCTCGCTATCTCAAACACTCGGGTCACCTCCCTGATTCAAAAGAGGACACTATTAACACATCACTCGGCAAAGACCAAATTGAAGCCACTTACGGCCTATGGGTGAGATGAGCGGATGATTCAAAGTTGGGCTCCACTTGACCACTTTTTGTATGCGCCGCACAATCCTTGCTCTTTCATGTGGTTAAACAGTAACGAGGCATTTGATGATGCAGACGCGGAACTCAGCGATTGGTATTGACCTGGGCACAACCAACAGTGTTATCGCCGTATGGCAAGATGGCAAAGCTTGCCTCATTCCCAATGCCCATGGTGAAGATCTTACTCCGTCGATCGTCTGCATTGGTGAGGACAATACCCTGCTGGTAGGCCAGGCGGCGGCCACACGCTTGCTGAGCGATCCGGCTAATACCGCCTCCCACTTCAAGCGTTTTCTCGGTAGCGAGCGGCGTTACCGGCTGGGCAAGGATAAGTACACCCCGACCGAGCTGTGCGCGCTTGTGCTTGGCAGTCTGAAGTCAGATGCAGAAGCATGGCTTGGTCACCCGGTGCGTGAGGTGGTTATCTCTGTGCCTGCCTACTTTGGCGATCAGCAGCGTAAACAAGTGCGGCTGGCTGCCGAGCTGGCCGGGCTTGATGCGGTGCGCCTGATCAATGAACCTACCGCTGCAGCCATGGCCTACAGCCTGCACGAGCAGCATAGTCGCCGTTTCCTGGTGTTTGATCTGGGGGGGGGGACCTTCGATGTAACCGTGGTGGAGTATCAGGACAGCATCATGGAGGTACGCGCCTCGGCCGGCGACAATCGACTCGGTGGCGAGGATTTTACTCAGGATCTGGTTGATGCGGTACTGGATCAGTTGGGAACCGACCGTAGTGACATGCCACAGGCGCAGCTCGGCCAAGTCTATCTGGCGTGTGAGCGAGCCAAGCGTCATCGCAGTGGTACTGGTCTGGTCGTTGAACTTGGTGGTGAGTTGAACCGCACCCTGACTTTCTCCGAGTTCGACTTGGCCGACATCTGGCGTGAGACACTCAGTCGCCTGCGTAAACCGCTCAGCCAGGCACTCTCAGATGCGCGTTTGCGTCCAGAGGAGGTGGATGAGCTTATTTTTGTCGGTGGAGCGAGCCGCCAGAGCGAAGTGCAGCAGACAGCAGTGCGTCTGCTGGGCCGATTCGGCCGTCACGAGTTGGATCCGGATCGGGTAGTGGCCATGGGGGCCGCCATTCAGGCTGCCTGTCGTCTGCGCGACAGCGCGGTAGACGAGCTTATCATGACCGATGTTTGCCCCTTTACCCTCGGGATTGCAGTCACTCAGGGCGAGCAGGGTGGTGTGTTCAGTCCAATTCTCGAGCGTAATACAGTGGTGCCTGCTTCGCGAGTTGAGCGCTATCACAGCGCCCATGAGCAGCAAAAAGCGGTATGCATTAGCATTTATCAGGGTGAGCGCTTCTGGGTGCGGGAAAACCTGCACATAGATGATCTCGAGATCCCACTGCCGACCGGGAAGGGGATTCAGCAGGTGGACGTGCGTTTTAGTTACGACATCAACGGCATGTTGGAGGTGGATGTAACCCTCGTTGGTACCGGAGAACAGTTCCAAAAGGTGATCGACAGAAGTCCGGCCGGCGTGACCGAGGAGGGAAAGCGCGAGAGCCGCGAGCGGTTGGCTCGCCTCAAGCATCATCCACGCGATGCACTGCCTAATTTGACCTTGAGCGAGCGGCTGGCGCAGCTCTACGAAGAGAGCCTTGGTGACGAGCGGCAGCAGGTAGAACAGTGGTTGCTGCAGTTTGAACGGGTCCTGGCCAGCCAGGACCCGCAGCTTATCCGTTCATTTCGAGAGGAGATGAATTGCCTGCTCAAGCAGTGGCACTAGTGTGCTAGTCGAGGATGTCGCCAAGCGGCATCCTGCCCTGCTGGTAGAATTCCCTTGGCCATCCCCGGCGTAGCGCACCAGGCCTTATGCGAAGGCTCATATAGAGGTGGCCGAGCCATAGCGGAACGGCCAGCCAAGCGCTGTTGATGTAGAACGCGAGGGCTATCCAGATCAGACTCCAGCTCAGGTAATTTCGAGTGGTACGCTGACATGTCTGGGCCCGACAGATGTGCCACATCAGATAGAGGTTCAGGAACAGCATTCCTATCATATCTTGGCCGAGCGAATAATAATCGGCCCAGTATGGAGAGCCGGAAGTGAGAACCTCACTCACGGACGGTTCCAGTGGAAACACGAAGTAGGGCAGGATGGCGGTTAGCAGGCTGACAAACAGCAGTTGCGCTCCGCTGTGCATCCGAAAGCGTTGCTTCGCGTGGTGCCGATCGTGCTCCAGCTGATCGTTCAGCTTATCCTCCAGATACACCAACAGCAGAGATACTGCCTCCTGTTGTGGCTGGGTGAGATCGGCCTGCTGCTTGTAGATGGGGTCTAGTTGTCTGGCCTGAAACCCCTGCTCGCTGAAGTCGTGTGCTAGCATGCCGAGCCCGTAACAGATCGGATAGACAAACTTGGCTGATACGGTATCTGGAGTGCTGCGCTCCAGTGAATCCAGCGTAGGGAAGTGTTCGCGGCTCTGCCACAAATAGGCATAAATCAGCGACTCCTCGGTATAAGGGTAAAAGTCTAAGTCGAACCCCTGCGCGCTGCGCAGAGCCATCAGCCGCTCGTGCAGGGGGGTGAGCAGATAGCTGTAGGCGTTATTGCTTTCCTTGTGGCAAAGCAGCAGGTTCCACAACACTATGGTGCTGGCGAGATCCGGATCGTTATCAAGACGTCGGCCGATCAGGGCCGCGAGAGCCGGTAATTCACTCTCTTTGGCTCGCTCTAGCAGCGACTGATCGCTCACTTCGGATCTACGTAGCAGATCGGTCTGGTTGCGAAGCTCTTGCGACAGCACATATTGCTCTGGCCAGCGAGCACATGCAGTAACGATGGCAGCCTGATAGACGGTGGGCTGAGCTGAGAGGCGCAGGACGGTGGAAAGCGGAGTGTCATCCTGATTGGGCGGCAGTCTGCCCATGGCGCAACGTACTGCGTCAAGGTGTTGTCTCGGCGTCCAGGCATAGGCGTAATAGAATTGTGCCCAGCGAAAACAGCCGCTCCATCCCTCACCATGCCAAGCATCGCCAAGACGTGTGTTGCAGTGAATGCGTTGGTGGGAGAGGCGAGCGCCAAGATGCAGCCCTTGGATGATTTGCTCTTGCCACCCTTCGTCATTGGCGCGCTGGACTACTGCATTGAACCACTCATCCGGCATCAGCGGATAGCGGCGCAGGCAGGAGATCCACTGCTCCGGAGATGCACAGGCAATCTGTGCAGCATTGGGTGGCGTGATGTTCAGCCAGTCATCATTGCCATAGTGCTCGAACAGCGCGTCCAGTAGTGGTAACTCGGGGCGCTCGGCCAGCTTGCGGCGAGCATGGCGTTGCAAGAGACGGGAAACAAATTGCCAGCCGCCTTCGGGGTTGGCTAGTTCGGGTTGGGCAAGCGCAGTTTCCAATGATGACCAAGTACCAAATTCACTGCTCCACCAGAGGCGTGCCAGCGCACCGCGAACGCCAGGCATCGACTCTAGCGCCAGCGTGGTGAGTGGTACCTCGCCAATGTCCAGCATCTGATCATGCAACCACTCCTCCATTGGGTTGGATTGTTGCCATGGCAGCATCAGCCACTGCGGCTCCCAGAATGCGCTGCGTGTCGTGGGCCAGTGACAGGAACGGGCCAGGGCTTGTAGCCAGCGTGCCAGCTCCTGGTCGCTGTTGATGTACCAGTGGATGAGGTGGTTGGCGAGCAACGCTTCGTGTTCTCGCTCTTCCAAGACCTTGGCTACCAGCATCACCAATTGTTCCTTGCCACAGCGTAGGGCTGAGTCGGAGAGCAAATCCCAGTCGTCCTCTTCTAGTTGCTCTTGTTCGAGCAGGGAGAGGGTGAGTGAGAGGCGGTGGGTGATATCGCCGTCGTCACCGGCTGCACGTAGAGCTCGCAGTTGCAGGCGTAATAGAGCCGGATGATCGCCGACGATCGGTATGGCGTAGTGATAGATGAGCCCCAGCACACTGTTGCGGTCGCCAGCCTCCAGCGAAAGCAGTAGTGGTTGATAAAAGGACATTACTGCACGCTGGCGAGCATGGTCGAGAGTGGCGAGCCACTCCAGCGGTGCCGGGACAGGCGCCTTGCGCCACCAATCGAGAAATTCTCCTTTTTTCTGGATATCGCCGCTGCGGCGCAGCAGTGCCGCCCAGTCAAGTGCTTGCCATAGCCGCTCGATTAAAGGAGAGGGCAACCATTGCCATTCGAAGATATGTTGTAGTACTTCGTCCGACAGCTGACTTTGCTGTACCAGCGAGAGCGATTGCAGTGACGCCAGCCACTTGTCCCACTCGTCGGACACAAATCGTCGGCTGGCATCGCCCAGCAGCGCAAGCAGATTCGTCAGTTCAGGGGCTGTGGCTGGACGTACCAGCTCGACCGGTAGCTTGGTGGAGTCCTTCATAGCCGGGCGTGGGCGGCTGGCCTCTTCATAGGCTTCGCGCAGCAGGCGGAATCCCTCCGGGTCATCCTCCGGATGGCAGTCACGCAGCTTGATGTGGTAGGCACGCTTGATTGCGGTCAGATCGTCGGTCTCTTTGATCCCGAGTCGTTGCCAGATATCCATGATTTATTCCTGCGGCTCGCTATTTAAGAGGTCAATGAGGCTCTGGGGTTGTTCGATATCCGGCAACGGTACGTCATACCAGCTCTGTCCGTGGATTGGGTTTTCGGGATCCTGAAGCGCATCGGCCAGCATTGAACGCATCTGCTTGGCTATCCAGCCGTACAGCAGCTCATGTGCTGCCTGTTCCGGCTCGCCGTCCTCGTGGCTGTACCGCCAGAGACAGCGACCGGCATACCATGCCTGAGTGTATTGCAGCCAAGACTTGTAGCGCCGCCGCGCCTGATAGGCGAGCTGATTGTGGATGAAGCCAAACTCCTCTTCGCTGACCCAGCCATAACGCAGTCCTTCACGGGTGAGGTAAGAGGCGCGACCATAGTCCCAGGCTTGTATGCCGTGGGCGCCGATATAGGGCGCAGTGCGGGCTACGAAATCGAGCGAGGCTCGCCTGTGTGTGGTCGACGCATTATCGCGTTGTGTCTGCCACTGGCTCCGCTGCATGCAATGAAAGGAGGCGTACTCTTCCAGCATGAGGTGCCCGTGGCACTCGCCATATGCCAGCTCGCGGATCTGTCGGTGCAGATCGAGGCGGTTCTCGATATTCCAGTCTTCTGCGAGAGTGGAGGGATCGACAAGACCTTCCCGCAACGAGGTGGGTTTGAGGTATTCACGCCACTCTTTCTGAAAAGCGATTTGGGGCGAAGTGAGGGTCAGCCACCACTTCTCGTGGGGGGCAAGGGCCGCATTGTCTAGCATAGTCTTGGAAAAGCTGCGATTGAAACAGGTTGTAGACTATAAGGTTGCAAGAGAAAGGATGCAATTGCGGCTGGTTTGCAGTTCACGAGTCAGCAATGTAGACACAGTGAGCACTAAGGCGGCAACCCTACTTCCTAGGCGTTAATAGTTGGATTTAGATATCTTCGCGGACTACATCCCAACGAATTTGAATCCAATGACATAGAGCGGCGGCAGGGCGGGGTAGATGTCGCGGATGACCTGTTTGAGCTCGGGGAGGGTCATGTTCTCCTGGCGGGCGTGTTCGTCATTGAGCTCATCGAAGGCGACCGCCTTGACCGAGAGCACCTCTATGGTGCCAAAGGGCTGGTGCTCCGGGTTGGTGAACAGCGCCAGCCGCTGGCCGGGTTGCCAGTTGGCCTCGCTCTCGTCGCGGATGGTGATGGTCTTGCGGCCGGCCTGGATGTCGGCGACGAAGCGGCTGAAGAAGGTGAACTCGGGATGGGTAGACATGGCACTCTCCTGACAGGGTGAATCGAAATGGGGTGAATGGAAATCAAAGGTCGAGGTAGGCGCGCAGCCTGGCCAGATCGGCGATGACCGGGCCGTCGCTGCCGTCGGCGACTATGCCCTGTTCGATCAGCTCCTTGAGAGCGCGCCGATAGACCCGCTCGGTAGTGCCAAAGCGCGCCGCCTCGTGGGTCCGCTTGCGTGAGCCGAGCATGGGGGTGCGCTGGCGCTCGCGCCACAGCTCGAAGGCGATGTTGTAGGCGATGGGGTGCAGCAGCCGGCTGGTGGTGATGTCCAGGGTATCCAGATAGTCGCTGGCGAGCGCCGCGGCGAAGAAGAGGGTCAGCTCGGGCTCGGCCAGCAGCCGTTTGGCCAGCTTGTCGGCGCAGATGACGGCGGCGTCCAGCTCGGTCTCGGCCACCACGCTCCACTGCACCGGGGTGGCGCTGAAGAACTCCATCTCGCCGAAGATCTGCTGGTGGCACTCGATTTCGCCGAGTTGAAACAACCGCCCTGAGTGCACCGCGCTGTTGAGGGAAATCCGGCCCTGGGCCACCAGATAGAGCTGCTCGCACAGCTCCCCTTGCCGCATGATGGGTTCACCGGGCAGGTAGCGGCGTGAAAACAGGGTGCAGTCTGCCAGCGCCGCGGCAAAGCGCGGTTCGAGTGCGGCAAGCTCGGCGTGAAAGCGACCGAGCGGATAGGGTTGTTGCTGCATGGTGAAGGCCCGGCTTGACGAGGGCCATGAGGCTAGCAAGAGCGCAGGCGGGATGCCAGCCCCGGCGCCTCTGAATGTGCCGGGCTTAACGTTTTGCCGGGGCCGTTGCGGCCCCGGCAGACCCGGTCTATTGCGTCAGGGCGTGGAGGGCGGCGGCGATGGCCAGCCGCTCGCCGGTCATCATGGCGGCTTCGCTGGCTGCGTAGTCGCTCACCCCTGCTTGCACGTCCTGCTCGAAGGCCACCACGTTGCAGAGCACGGCGGCCACCCGCACCTTGCGCAGGCGCCCCACGGCGAGCAGGGAGGCGGTCTCCATGTCCGCCCCGAGCACGCCACGGGCGTGCCAGTAGCGACAGACTTCCTGCTCGTCATCCCGGTAGAAGCTGTCGTGAGAGCGCACCAACCCGTGCCAGTGAGGCTGGCTGCTGGCGCCGAGATGGGCGAGCAGGGCGGCCTGCAGGCGGATGTCGGCGCAGGCGGGGTACTCGGGGGGCAGGTAGGCCAGCGAGGCGCCTTCGCTGCGCACCGCTCCTTCCACCACGATGAGATCCCCCAGCGCGATCTCATGCTGCAGGGCGCCGGCGGAGCCGACCCGGATGAGTGAGCGGGCGCCCGCCTGCACCAGCTCCTCCAGCGCGATGACGGCGGAGGCGCCGCCGATGCCGGTGCTGCACACAGTGACAGGCAGCCCCCGGTAGCGACCGTTGACCAGGCGAAACTCCCGGTGCTGGCCCAGCACGTCACACTCATCGAGCTGGCCGGCGATGCGGTCGACCCGGGCCGGGTCGCCGCACAGCACCACCCGTTCGGCGATCTGGTCCGGGCGGCATTGCAGATGGGGCAGCAGGCTCATGCGATCGCTTCCTGTTGCGGGCGCTTGGCGCTGACCATCCACAGGCGAGTGCCGTTGGCGGCAATGAACAGCA
Source organism: Aeromonas sp. S5(2024) (assembly GCF_041403025.1). Classification (NCBI taxonomy): domain Bacteria; kingdom Pseudomonadati; phylum Pseudomonadota; class Gammaproteobacteria; order Aeromonadales; family Aeromonadaceae; genus Aeromonas; species Aeromonas sp. S5(2024). The sequence continues at coordinate 345,909 of NZ_JBGLRI010000001.1, forward strand.
GGATCAGGTACTCAAGGGACATGGCATAGACCCCCTGGGCGGCATAGACGCCGATGCTGATGATGTTGATGACCACCCAGAGGATCCAGTTCTCCACGTACTTGCGGGTCATCAGGATCTGGGCCACCACGGAGAGCACCGTCATGCTGGCATCCCAGAAGGGGAAGGCATCGGGGGAGGGCTCAGGGGTGGCGAGATTGGCGCCAAACAGGTTGAGGAGGGCGACCGAGGTGCGGGCCAGGGCGGCGAACACCGGGTCGATGTAGAGGGTCAGCAGGGCGATAGCCAGCACGCTCACGGCGGCGGTGGCGATGAGCTTGGACTTGCTGAGCCAGCGGATCTGCAGGGTATCCCCCTGGGCGTTGGCCGGCCGGGTCCAGGCGTACCAGCCATAGAGGTTGGCGCAGAAGAAGAACAGCTGCAGCAGCAACAGGCCGTAGAGCTGGATCTGGAAGAAGATGATGGCGAACAGGCTGACGTTGATGAGCCCGAACAGGTAGTTGATGGTCTTCTCCTGACTGGCGCACCAGATGCAGGCCAGCCCGAACAGGGTGCCGACGGCTTCAATCCACGACATGGCGTAACCACCGCCCAGCGGTATGGTCACCAGGGTGTGATTGATGCTGAACCACTCGAATATGCTCATTTTCGTTTCCTTTGAAAATTGGGGGCGTTAACCGGGCCTATTCTAGGGGCGACGGGGAGAGGCTGGCAGGACTTTTGTCCGACCCGGGCCGAGCCACCTCAAAGAATGGGCAAACAGCAGGGGCAACTTTAGGCCCCCGATGGCGCCCTGATATGCGATGATGCCCTGCCCCTTTATTGATATGTAACAAATCGGGGAGAAATGAGCTGTGGTCTGATGGAATCCGCTCCGGCCGGGGTGGAGCTGAACAAAAGGAGCAAGTGTGAATTCCGAGTTGGTCTGGGTCCTCTGCATGCTGGTGGGCGCCATTTATCTGTTTGTGAGCAACAAGGTCCGCATGGACGTGGTTGCCTTGCTGATCATCATATTGTTCGTGCTGAGCGGCACCCTGACCCTGCCGGAGGCGCTGGCGGGGTTCAGCGATCCCAACGTCATCCTGATTGCCGCCCTGTTCGTGGTGGGGGAGGGGCTGGTGCGCACAGGCATCGCCTATCAGGTGGGGGATGCGCTGGTGAAGGTGGCCGGCAGCAGCGAGACTCGCCTGCTGGTGCTGCTGATGGTGGCGGTCGCCCTGCTGGGGGCCGTGATGAGCAGTACCGGGGTGGTGGCCATCTTCATCCCGGTGGTGCTGAGCGTGGCGAACCGGATGGGGATCCCGGCCGGCCGGCTGATGATGCCGCTCGGTTTTGCCGGCCTCATCAGCGGCATGATGACGCTGGTGGCGACGCCGCCCAACATGGTGGTCAACAGCGAGCTGATGCGCCACAACATCCACGGTTTCGGCTTCTTCGGCTTCACCCCCATGGGGGTCATCATTCTGGGGATGGGGATCCTCTACATGCTGCTGATGCGCACCTCCCTGGTGCGTGAAGGTGAGGAGGGCAAGAGCAAGCAGATCGGCCGCAGCACCATGCGCGATCTCATTCGCGACTACCGGCTGGCCGGCCGGGCGCGCCGACTGGCGATCCGGCCCGATTCACCGTTGATCGGCCAGACCCTGGACGAGCTGCAACTGCGGGCCCGCTACGGGGCCAACGTCATCGGGGTGGAGCGCTGGCGCAAGTTTCGGCGGGTGATGGTCACCGTCTCCGGGGTGACCGAGTTCCAGGCCAAGGATGTGCTGCTGATCGACATGTCCGACACAGAGGTGGACGTGCGCGAGTTCTGCAGCGAGGCGCGGCTAGAGCCCATGATCCTGCGCGGCGAATATTTTTCTGATCAGGCGCGGGAGGTGGGCATGGCAGAGGTGTCGCTCATCCCCGAATCCCGCCTGCTCGGCAAGAGCATCCGTGAGGTGGCGTTTCGCTCCCATTATGGTCTCAACGTGGTGGGCATTCGCCGCGCCGGTGAGGCGCTTGGCGGCAAGCTGGTGGACGAGGCGCTGCAACTGGGGGATACCCTGCTGGTGGTGGGCAACTGGAGCCTGATCCGTCTGCTGCAGACTCACAGTCGCGACTTCCTGTTGCTGGGGCTGCCGGCCGAGGTGGACGAGATGGCACCGGCCCGCAGCCAGGCCATTCACGCCCTCATCTGCCTCGGGGTGATGATCGCCCTGATGGTGACCGATCCGGTGCCCAACGTGATCGCGGCACTGATCGCCTGCCTGCTGATGGGCAAATTCCGCTGTATCGACATGGAGAGCGCCTACAAGTCCATCCACTGGCCGACCCTGATCCTCATCGTCGGCATGCTGCCCTTTGCGCTGGCGCTGCAAAAGACCGGCGGGGTGGATCTCATCGTCGGCGCGCTGATCTCGGCGGTAGGGGAGATGGGGCCGCGGGTGATGCTGGCCAGCCTGTTCGCCCTGTGCGCCATCATCGGGCTGTTTATCTCCAACACCGCGACGGCGGTGCTGATGGCACCGATTGCGCTGGGCACGGCGCAGCAGATGGGGATCTCCCCCTATCCGTTCGCCATGACCATCGCCATCGCCGCTTCGGCGGCCTTCATGACGCCCGTCTCCTCGCCGGTCAACACCCTGGTGCTGGGCCCCGGCAACTACCGGTTCGTGGATTTCGTGCGCATCGGCGTGCCCTTCACCCTGCTGGTGATGGTGGTGAGCGTCATCGCCATTCCTTGGTTCTTCCCGTTCTGACGACAGCAAACGACATGGCGGCCTGCGGGCCGCCTTTTTATTGCCCGCAATGCTCTGACATGAAAAGGGATGTATAAACCGGGAGCCGGGCATCAGCGCCGTCGTAGAGGAGAGCACAAGGCGCAGCCGTTGATACATGGGCGGTATTGCAGACGTGCGATGGCATGGAGAGGGGAAGAAGAGTGGCAAACGCCAGATACAAAAAAACCAGCCTGAGCTGGTCTGTTTGGTACTGCTTTTGATGGTGCGGAAGGAGAGACTCGAACTCTCACGCCTAGGGCGCCAGAACCTAAATCTGGTGCGTCTACCAATTTCGCCACTTCCGCAGGAGTAATGGTGGCTATGACGGGATTCGAACCTGTGACCCCCGCATTATGAGTGCGATGCTCTAACCAACTGAGCTACATAGCCGTCTTGTGCACGACTCGCGTCGAATACAAGCAAAAATGGCTGGGGCACTAGGATTCGAACCTAGGTATGGCGAGATCAAAACCCGCTGCCTTACCGCTTGGCGATGCCCCAACAGTGTTCTTTGCAATCAGATGATTGAAGGAACGTTTTCAAAAATGGTGGCTATGACGGGATTCGAACCTGTGACCCCCGCATTATGAGTGCGATGCTCTAACCAACTGAGCTACATAGCCGTTTGTTGTCAACCACGGTGTGGAAGAGAACAGAATAATGGCTGGGGTACTAGGATTCGAACCTAGGGATGGCGAGATCAAAACCCGCTGCCTTACCGCTTGGCGATACCCCAACAGCGATGCCTGACAGAGACTATCAAACATCTTTTAAAAATGGCTGGGGCACTAGGATTCGAACCTAGGTATGGCGAGATCAAAACCCGCTGCCTTACCGCTTGGCGATGCCCCAACAGCGATGCCTGACAGAGTCTATCAAACATCTTTTAACAGTGGCCGGGATACCAGGATTTGAACCTGGGCACATTGACGAGTTCAACACCCATCACTGCTTCCCTTGACCTGTCACCGACATCTGAATGCCGACAACTGAAATAATGGCTGGGGTACTAGGATTCGAACCTAGGGATGGCGAGATCAAAACCCGCTGCCTTACCGCTTGGCGATACCCCAACTAGAGATGGTGGCTATGACGGGATTCGAACCTGTGACCCCCGCATTATGAGTGCGATGCTCTAACCAACTGAGCTACATAGCCAACCTTGCTTCCAGTGCCTCGTTGCCTCGTCACTGTGCGGGCCGAATTATGCGTATCTGGCTCTGGGGCGTCAACCCTTTTTTTGTTTGAAAAACCGAATTTGGGTGCGTTTGGCGAGTTATTGGTCGCTGTCGTGCAAAAGCCCAACAATCTGGTTTTTTTTACGACATTTGCCAGCAGATACGAGCCTTGGCCAGTTAAAAAGGAGGCCAGCAAATGCTGGCCTCTCATGGGATTAGACGTTGAACAGGAAGTTCATGATATCGCCATCTTTGACGATGTACTCTTTCCCTTCGGCGCGCATCTTGCCCGCTTCCTTGGCACCTTGCTCACCCTTGTAGGTGATAAAGTCTTCGAAGGCGATGGTTTGGGCACGAATAAAGCCTTTTTCGAAGTCGGTGTGGATCTTGCCGGCCGCCTGCGGAGCGGTGGCGCCGACCGGGATGGTCCAGGCACGCACCTCTTTCACACCGGCGGTGAAGTAGGTCTGCAGCTTGAGCAGCTCGTAACCGGAGCGGATCACCCGGTTCAGGCCCGGCTCTTCGATGCCAAGGTCAGCCATGAACTCGGCGCGGTCGGCATCGTCCAGCTCGGCGATGTCAGCCTCGATGGCGCAGCAGACGACCACCACAACCGCGTTCTCGGCGGCGGCGATTTCGCGCACCTTGTCGAGGTAGGGGTTGTTCTCGAAGCCATCTTCCGCCACGTTGGCGATGTACATGGTGGGTTTGAGGGTCAGGAAGTTGAGGTGGCTGACGGCGGCCAGCTCATCCTTGTCCAGCTTCATGCCGCGGATCATCTGACCGTTTTCCAGTGCCACCTTGATCTTCTCCAGCACTTCCACTTCCAGCTTGGCATCCTTGTCGCCGCCCTTGGCGCGCTTGGACTGGCGGTTGATGGCGCGCTCGCAGGCATCCAGGTCGGAGAGAGCTAGCTCGGTGTTGATCACCTCGATGTCGTCGGCCGGGGAGACCTTGCCGGCGACGTGGACGATGTTCTCGTCGTCAAAGCAGCGCACCACGTGACCGATGGCTTCGGTTTCACGGATGTTGGCCAGGAACTGGTTGCCCAGGCCTTCGCCCTTGGAGGCACCGGCCACCAGGCCGGCGATGTCCACGAATTCCATGGTGGTCGGCACAACGCGCTGCGGATTGATGATGGCCGCCAGCTGATCGAGGCGGGGATCCGGCATCGGTACCACGCCGGTGTTCGGCTCGATGGTGCAGAACGGGAAGTTGGCGGCTTCGATGCCGGCCTTGGTCAGCGCGTTGAACAGGGTGGATTTGCCTACATTGGGCAGGCCCACGATACCGCATTTAAAACCCATGGATTGTTACCTTACGTGATGGATGCTGTGTGAGGGCCGCAGAACCTGCCCATGCTCTTGCTGCGAGGCTGTGATCAAGGCTCATGTGCTGCTCGGAATCCTCACGTATGACTATACGCTCCGGTTCCTGCGCTGCGCTTTACCTTGCTGACAACCTCTCGTTACAGAGCATGAACAGGTTCTTGGGCGACCCTGTCATATTGTTCGACCCTGACGCGTGTCAGGCATCTGTATTCAGACTTTCTCGGCCTTGAAGCTGTGCAGCCGGTTCATGGCCTTGGTCATGTCCTGCTTGAACAGAATGTCGGTGGCGCGCAGGGACTCGTCCAGTGCGGCCTCGATCAGGCTCTGTTCGCTGCTGGGGGCCTTGGTCAGCACGAAACCGGCGACCAGCTCCTTGGCGCCCGGGTGACCTATCCCCAGCCGCAGCCGGAAAAAATTATTGTTGTTGCCCATCCTGGCAATGATGTCCTTGAGGCCGTTGTGGCCACCGTGGCCGCCGCCCTGCTTGAATTTGGCGATGCCGGGGGGCAGGTCCAGCTCATCGTGGGCCACCAGCATGGCTTCCGGCTCGATCTGGTAGAAGCGGGCCAGCGCGGCCACCGCCTTGCCGGAGAGGTTCATGTAGGTGTTCGGGATGAGCAGGCGCACATCCTGGCCATCCACCTGGATGCGGGCGGTGTGGCCGAAGAACTTGGGCTCTTCGCGCAGGCTGACGTTGTGCCAGCGTGCCAGTTGCTCCACATACCAGGCCCCGGCGTTGTGGCGGGTCTTGGCATATTCCGGGCCGGGATTGCCCAGACCCACGATCAGTTTGATTTGGCTTGTCACGCTTGATTTCTTCACTCGCTGCTTGCAATGGGCCGACTGCCCAGGGCAATGGGACGCAATATTCTAGCCGCCGACTGGCGATCACTCAACCAAAGCTCGGCCAGCGACGGGGAAAAGCGGGAGAACAGGCGGCCAACGGCAGCAAAACGGGCCCCAGCGTGGGGCCCGTGGTGTGGCTTGCCGGTGGCAGAGCCGACTTATTGGGCGGCCCGCACCAGGGTGACGGTCTCTTCCGCCAGCGCCGTCAGGGTCGGGCGCTGTTCGCGCACATACTGCACGAAGGAGGCGGCGTCGGTGCCGCAATCTATACCGCTTGCCTTGCAGTCAAGCTGATGGCCGGCGGTGTAGCGGGCGCTGAGCTGATCACCACTCTGTTCCACCCGCTCGACCGGGAACGCCGTCAACTTGCCATCCTGCCAGGCGAGATCCTGGCGCTCGGCGTGCTGGGCCTGGGCGCGGGCCAGCGCCTGCCAGCCATCGTTGCCGTTGGCGCTGTAGGCGTTCATCACCACCCGGTAGCGCGTCGCATCCACCAGATCCTGCCACTGGCCGTCAGCGTCTTGCCACTGCAGCTGGGTCAGAGCGCCGCGCTTGCCCGGCGTGGTTTCGGTGAAGGTGTAGCGCAGGTGACCGCCGTAGGGGAACTTGCCGGCGTGGGCGCTGGCGGGCAGGGTGGCGGTGATGGTCTCGGTCAAGAGGGCGCGCACCTCGGCGCCGGTCAGGGTGAGCACCGAGAGCTGGTTCTTGAATGGCAGCAGGGTGAGCGCCGCATCCCCTTCACGCAGCTCGCCGGCCGGCAGATCGGCGCGCACGCCGCCCACCGCCAGCAGGGCGAAGTGGACCGGGCCGCCGGTCAGCGCCTGCACCGCCGGGGTATTGGCCCAGTAGTACTGACCCTCGGCCACCAGCGGGGCGACGTCGGAGCCGTGGCTGTCGCTGCCGTTGTCACCGGGGCGACGGGCATTTTGCAGGGCGGCCGGCAGGGTGGCGATGACGGGGCCGAAGGCCTGCTCGAGGGCGGGCTTGTAGTGGCTGTCGATGATGCCGCGCAGGCGGGGATCCTCATCCACGGTCACCAGGTTGGGCTGGGCGTCGATGAACTTGGCTGCCTGCTTGCCGCGGGCCTCGTCCAGTGCCTGCTTGCGGGCGGGATCGGCGAAGAAGTCGCGGCTGGCCAGCAGCTGGTTCTGGCCCTTGCAGGCGATGACCCGGCCCTGGGCATCGAAGCTCACCTGGGCCAGTCCGATGGCCTGGGCATAGGAGCCGGCCTGCACCACGCAGGTCATGCCGACCCCGTCCGGGTTGGTGACAAGCGCCGCGTACTCGCCGGTGTTGCCCCAGCCGATGTTGCGAAAATCGCCGAGCAGGCTGTGGGAGTGCCCACCGACGATGGCGTCGATGCCGTTCACCTTGGCCGCCAGCGCCAGATCCCGCTGGTTGCCGATGTGGGTGAGCGCCACGATCTGGTTGATGCCGTGCTGGCGCAGCAGGTCCACCGTCGCCTGGGCCGAAGTGATTTCGTTGCCAAAGCGCAGCTTGCCGACGTTGGGGGAGATGTTGGCCATGTCCTCCAGCACCAGTCCCATCACTGCGACCAGCTGTTTGCCCTGGGGCAGGTTGTTGAGATCGCTGACCGGGCTCTTCTGGTTGCCGTCGAAGGCGTAGATGACGAACGGCTTGAGATTGGTGGCATGGCGCAGATCCGGATCGTCGCGGGTATCCAGGTTGGCGGCCAGTACCGGGAAGTTGACTCCCTGGATGAAGCGGGCGAGCTTCTGGTTGTCGAGATCGAACTCGTGATTGCCAAGGGCCATGGCGTCGAGGCCGAACTGGCTCAACAGCTCGGCGTTGGCCATCCCCTCGTTGAGCTTGAAGTAGCCGCTGCCCTGCCAGGCATCGCCGCCGTGCAGCAGCAGGATCGGCTGGTTCTTGGCCAGCGCATCGGCCTGGAAGGATTTCGCCATGGTGAGCAGGCGCGGATAGCCGCCGAAGCGGGTGTAGAGGGTGTCGGTCTCCCCCTGCTTGCCAAAGATGGGCCCCTTCAGCTCGGCGTTGACCGGGTCAAACTGGGAGTGAGTGTCGTTCATGTGAGCCAGGGTCAGCACGAAGGGCTGGCCTTCATTGCCGGGCTGACAGGCGAACAGGAAGCTGCAGAAGGCAAGGAGCAGCAGCGGGCGCAAGCGATTCATGGAACAATCCTTAACCTGCGACGGGGCAGGGCAGTACCGGGTGTAACTGGGACTAAAAAGACAAAAACCGCCAGCTGGCGGTTTTTGTCACAACAGGGTCTATCAATGCTCAAACATGGCAGAGATGGACTCTTCGTTGCTGATGCGGCGAATGGCTTCGGCCAGCACGGAAGAGAGCGTCAGCTGCTTGACCTTGTCGACCGCCTTCATCTCCGCGGTGAGCGGGATGGAGTCGGTGATGATCAGTTCGTCGATCACGGAGTTCTTGATGTTCTCCACGGCGGAACCGGAGAAGACCGGGTGAGTGGCATAGGCGAATACACGCTTGGCGCCGCGCTCTTTCAGGGCTTCTGCGGCTTTGCACAGGGTGCCGCCGGTGTCGATCATGTCGTCGACGATGATACAGTCGCGGCCGGCCACGTCACCGATCAGGTGCATGACCTGGGAGACGTTCGGGCGGGGACGACGCTTGTCGATGATGGCGATGTCGGTATCGTCCAGCAGCTTGGCGATGGCACGGGCACGTACCACGCCGCCGATGTCCGGCGACACCACCACGGGGGATTCGAGGTTCTTGGACTTCATGTCTTCCAGCAGCACCGGGCTGCCGAACACGTTGTCGACCGGGACGTCGAAGAAGCCTTGGATTTGTTCGGCATGCAGGTCAACGGTCAGCACGCGATCCACACCGACGCTGGAGAGGAAGTCGGCGACGACCTTGGCGGTGATGGGAACACGGGCGGAGCGGACGCGGCGGTCCTGACGGGCATAACCAAAGTAGGGGATAACGGCAGTAATACGGCCAGCTGAAGCACGACGCAGAGCATCCACCATCACGATCAATTCCATCAAATTGTCGTTGGTCGGGGCACAGGTGGATTGAATGATGAAGATATCGCCACCACGTACATTCTCGTTGATCTGTACGCTGATCTCGCCGTCGCTAAAGCGACCTACGGCAGCATTGCCGAGTTTGATAAACAGGCGATCTGCGATCTTCTGGGCTAGTTCCGGCGTTGCGTTACCAGCAAACAGCTTCATGTCAGGCACGGTTTGAAACCTCGGGGTTGCATCCAGTATGTGGGGAGTCTTATTCAGACCCTTATCGTTTTGGGGCAAACGATTTATCAAGTTGACGGGTCAGACCACTATAGGCTGCTTTCAGGCCAGGTGCCCACGTTGCATGCGGCAAGTCGGTTGAGCGTCGTGCTGGTCGACGCCCCGTCATCCAGGATGACCAGTGACCTCTCGACAACGAGAGGGTAACGATGGGTGCTGCAACCGGCGAGGGGGAGTGTGCACTCCCGGCAAGACTGCTGCGGCAGGTGAATCGATATACCCTGTTCGATGTTCAGGAGATGGCTGGGGTACTAGGATTCGAACCTAGGAATGGCGAGATCAAAACCCGCTGCCTTACCGCTTGGCGATACCCCAATCACTGACTTGTTGCAATGCAGCGAAGAGTGGTGATATGTTCTCGCCCTTGGCGACAAACCCATCCCATCCTTTCGGCACTTTTGCCAACACTTCCCGAGCAGCCACTTCGTCTTCAAACTGAGCAAAGACGCAGGCTCCTGTGCCCGTCATTCTTGACGGCGCGTATTCTAGCAACCAGCCGAGCGCATTGGCAACCTCGGGGTGGCGCTTTTTCACCAGCAATTCGCAATCGTTTTTCCACTCCCCTTCCAGCAGATTGTGCAATGCCATTTTCGGGGTATCTCTGGGCAGGTCCGGATCCTGGAACACGGCGGCGGTCGCCACATGGCAATCGGGCTTGAGCACCAGATACCAGGCACTCGGCAGCTCGACCGGCTGCAACCGTTCACCGACCCCCTCGGCAAAGGCCGCCTTGCCGCGCACGAACACCGGCACGTCGGCGCCCAGCTGGACGCCGAGCTCGGCCAGCTCGTCTTCACTCAAGCCGGCTTGCCACAGGTGGTTGAGGGCGACCAGGGTGGTGGCCGCGTCCGATGAGCCGCCGCCGATGCCGCCGCCCATGGGCAGCACCTTCTCCAGCCGGATATGGGCTCCCTGCGGGCTTGGCAGCCTGGCCTGCAGCAGGCGGGCGGCGCGGATGATCAGGTTCTGCTCGTCGGGCACGCCGGGAATGGCCGGGCTCAGGGTGAGCAAGTCGGTATCGGTGAGCGGCTCGAACTCGAGCCAGTCGCCGTGGTTGAGGAAGATGAACAGGGTCTGCAGCTCGTGGTAGCCGTCTGGGCGACGGCCGTTGACGTGCAAAAAGAGATTCAGTTTGGCCGGAGCCGGCCAGCGCATGGCGCTCATGGGGGAGTCCTTGTCGATGGCCGCCATCAGCGGGCGATGGTCCACTGGTTGATCTGCAGCTTGAGGCGGCTGCCCTGGCCGGTCATGGTGAGCAGGTGCGGCAGTCGGTAACCGTCCTGATCTCGGTAATCGCCATAGACGATCTGCCACTGACCGTCACGGACGCTGGCCAGACTGCGGTCGGGGTTGAGCTCGAATTCGGCCTGGCCCGGCAGGCCCTTGATCCACTCCGGCAGCCCGGCCACCGGAATGTTCCAGCCGGTGAGCTGATAGATGAGCGTCTCGGCATCCTGGCTCTGGTGCGGGTTGCCCTCGTTGTCGATCAGGGTGATCTCGCCCTTGTTGCGGGAGAGCTCCAGGATATGAGTGCCGATCAGGCTGGTGAGGTTGAGGCGGTAGTCGTCGCCATCCTGCTGCCAGTTGACCCGGGCGCTGCCCTTCTGCTGGGCGGTGATGATGGCCATCTTGCCCGACAGCTGCCAGTGGCTGAGCTGCTCGAGGCGGGTACGTTCCTGCTGCCAGTTGACCTGATCACGCTGGGGTTGGGTAGTGGCGCAACCGGCCAGCAACAGCAGGCAGCCAAGGGTGAAAAGACGCAACAACAAGGTCATGCTCCGGAAAAGGTGATTTGCCACAGTATACGGGGCGGCCGTATTGCTTTTAAAGACTTACCCTTTCTCGTACAATTGGCAGCCTTTACTCCCAGCGCACAGATACGATCCACGCCCACTCATGAGTTTGCTTGCCCTCGGAATCAACCACAACACCGCCAGTGTCGCCTTGCGGGAGCGGGTCGCCTTCGGCCCGGACTGCATCGATCGCGCCTTGCGTGAGCTGGTCGCCCAACCCGGTGTAAGCGAGGCGGTGATCGTCTCGACCTGCAATCGCACCGAGCTTTACTGCAGCCTGGCGCAGGGGCAGGGCGAGCAGGTGTTGCAGTGGCTGCAGCGTTTCCACGGTCTGGATGCGGCCGAGGTGGTCTCCGCCATCTACCAGCATCAGGACGAGGAGGCGGTCCGTCACCTGATGCGGGTGGCCTGCGGGCTCGACTCCCTGGTGCTGGGAGAGCCGCAGATCCTGGGGCAGATCAAGCAATCCTACGCCCATGCCCAGCAGTCCGAGGCGGTGAAGGGATCGCTGGAGCGGCTGTTCCAGAAATCCTTCTCGGTGGCCAAGCGGGTGCGTACCGATACCGAGATCGGCGCCAGCGCCGTGTCGGTGGCCTTTGCTGCGGTGAGCCTGGGGCGGCGGATCTTCTCCGATCTCTCCCAGACCAAGGTGCTGCTGGTTGGCGCCGGCGAGACCATCGAACTGGTGGCCCGCCACCTGCGCGAGCAAAACGTCACCCAGATGATGGTGGCCAACCGCACCCTGCAGCGGGCCCAGCTGCTGGCCGAGGAGTTCGGCGCCCAGGTGATGACGCTCGAAGAGATCCCGGACTACCTGCACGAGGCGGACATCGTCATCAGCTCCACCGCGAGCCCGCTGCCCATCATCGGCAAAGGCATGGTGGAGCGCGCCCTCAAGGCCCGCCGCTTCAAGCCCATGTTCCTGGTGGACATCGCCGTGCCCCGCGACATCGAGGCGGAGGTGGACGAGCTCTCGGACGCCTATCTCTACACGGTGGACGACCTGCAGGGCATCATCGAGCAGAATCTCGAGACCCGCAAACGGGCCGCCGCCGAGGCCGAGCTCATCGTGCAGGAAGAGCGCGACGACTTCATGGGCTGGTATCGCAGCCAGCACTCGGTGGATCTCATCCGCGATTACCGTCACCAGTCCCAACAGGTGGCCGACGAAGAGCTGCAGCGCGCCCTGCTGGCCCTGCAGCAGGGCGAGAATGCCGAGCAGGCGCTCAAGGCGCTGGCCCACCGCCTCACCAACAAGTTGATCCACGCACCGACCCAGGCCCTGCGTCATGCCGCCGCCCAGGGGGATCACCACCAGCTGGCCCAGTTGCGCCAGGTGCTGGGGTTGTCACAAGAGTCATAGTTTTGGGGCGACCAGCCGGTCGTCCCGTCCTCCATCGAGAACACAAGATTTATGAACCCGTCACTGATCAGAAAGCTGGAAGGCCTCATCGAGCGCCACGAAGAAGTACAGGCCATGCTCGGCGAGCCGGACGTGGCCGCGGATCAGGATCGCTATCGCGCCCTGACCCGGGAATATGCCCAGCTGGAAGATATCGTTCACGCTTTCCAGCAATTCCGCCAGGCCGAAGAGAACCTGGACGCCACCCGCCAGATGCTGGAAGAGGATGATGCCGACCTGCGCGAGATGGCGCAGGAGGAGCTGCCGCTGGCCAAGGCGACCTACGAGGAGCAGGAGCAGGCACTGCAGGTGATGCTGCTGCCGCGCGACCCCAAGGATGACAACAACTGCTATCTGGAGATCCGCGCCGGTGCCGGTGGTGACGAGGCGGCGATCTTTGCGGGCGATCTGTTTCGCATGTATTCGCGCTACGCCGAGCGCCAGGGCTGGCGGGTTTCCATCGTCAGCTGCAACGACGGCGAGCATGGCGGCTACAAGGAGGTGATCGCCAAGGTGGAGGGCGAGCACGTCTACGGCCGCCTCAAGTTTGAATCCGGTGGTCACCGGGTGCAGCGGGTGCCGGAAACCGAATCCCAGGGCCGGGTGCACACCTCCGCCTGTACCGTCGCCGTGCTGCCGGAAGTGCCGGAAGCCGAGCAGATCGAGATCAACCCCTCGGAGCTGAAGATCGACACCTTCCGCGCCTCCGGGGCCGGCGGTCAGCACGTCAACAAGACCGACTCCGCCATCCGCATCACCCACCTGCCCACCGGCCTGGTGGTGGAGTGCCAGGATGAACGCTCCCAGCACAAGAACCGCGCCAAGGCGATGTCGGTGCTCTCCGCCCGTCTGCAGGCGGCCGAGGATGAGCGCCACCGCGCCGCCGAGCAGAGCACCCGCCGCAACCTGGTGGGATCGGGGGATCGCTCCGAGCGTATCCGCACCTACAACTACCCGCAGGGGCGCCTCTCCGAGCACCGCATCAACCTCACCCTCTATCGCCTCGGCGAGATCATGGAAGGGGACCTGGACTGCGTCATCAGCCCGATGATCCAGGAGTACCAGGCCGATCAGCTCGCCTCCCTGGCCGAGAGCAACTGATGCAGATCCAGCAGGCTCGCGCCCACATCATGGCGACCCTGGCAGGGGGGGAATCCCCCCGTGCCGATGCCGATGCGCTGCTCTGCCATCTGCTGGAGTGCCGGCGCAGCTATCTGATGACCTGGCCGGAGCGCGAGCTTGATGCCGCCCAGCAGGCGACCCTGCAGGGCTGGCTAGAACGCCGTCTCAATGGCGAACCCATCGCCCACCTGATCGGTGAGCGGGAGTTCTGGTCGCTGCCGCTCAAGGTGAGCCCGGCCACCCTGATCCCGCGCCCCGATACCGAGGTGCTGGTCGAGCAGGCGCTGGCGCGGCTGCCAGCAGGCCCCTGCGCCGTGCTGGATCTGGGCACCGGCACCGGCGCCATTGCACTGGCGCTCAAGTCGGAGCGACCGGATGCCGATGTATGGGCGGTGGACAGGATGCCGGCAGCGGCAGCCCTGGCCCGTGCCAACAGCGCCGCCCTCGGTCTACCCATCGAGGTGCGCGACGGCAGCTGGTTTGAGCCGCTGGTCGCGCCCTCGTCAAGCAAGGCGCCGCGCTTTGCGATGATCGTCTCCAACCCGCCCTACATCGACGGGGCGGATCCGCACCTCGATGAGGGGGACGTGCGCTTCGAACCCCGCTCCGCCCTGGTGGCGGACGAGCAGGGACTGGCGGATATCCGGCTGATCGTGGCGGGCGCGCCGGCCCATCTGCTGCCGAGTGGCTGGCTGTTGCTGGAGCACGGCTGGCAGCAGGGGGAGGCGGTGCGTCAACTCCTGCTGCAACAGGGCTACCTTCAGGTGGAAACCGTGCGCGATTACGGCGATAACGAGCGGGTGACCCTGGGGCGGCTGGCTCGGTGATGATGACGGGCAGGCCGGGCCTGCCTTTGTTCAAGGACACGTTATGTATTTTGCTATCAAACATCTGCACTTGCTGCTGATAGGCTTGGCCGTGCTGATGTTCATGTTGCGCTTCTATTGGCTGCAGACCGGTTCGAGCCGCGCCGCCAGCGCCCGTACCCTCAGGTTGAGCGGCTGGCTCAACGGCCTGGTGGTGCTCTCCGGCGTGCTGCTGTGCATGGTGCTGGATCTCAACCCGCTCAACAACGCCACCCCCTGGCTCAGCGAAAAGCTGACCGCCATCCTGGTGGTGGCCTTTCTGGCCATGATGGCACTGCGCCTGGCCCGCAGTAACGGCATCCGCTGGTTTGCGTTTCTGGGAGCCCTCGGCTGGGTCTTCTTCATCGCCAAGCTGGCCGTCTACAAGCAGGCCAGCCTGTTCGGTTAAGGATGATGACGATGATACGCGTAGACGAATGGACCGATTTCGAAGCCCATGACATCGCCGAGCTGGCGCTGTCGGTGAGCGACGAGATCCATGGCATCAGCGGCCGCGGGACGGCGGAGCTGGCCCGGCTCGACGCCTGGCTGGACGAGGCCATCGAGGAAGGGGATTGCGACCAGGTGCGCCGCCAGCTGCTGCAGGGCTTCTATCAGACCTTAGGGTTTCACGGCGACTGGCAGGACTACTTTTCGGTGGCCAACTGCGATCTGGCCGAGGTTCTGGCCCGCAAGCAGGGCATTCCGGTCAGCCTTGGCATCCTCATCATTCAGCTGGGGCGCAAGCTCGGGCTGGACGTGGAGGGGATCTGCTTCCCCGGCCACTTCCTGGTGAGCTTCGCCGGCAGTGAGGGAGAGGTCTATGTGGACCCCTTCACCGGCGATGAGCTGAGCCTGCACCACATCGAGCTGCTGCTGCGCGGGGCCCTCGGCAACCTGGCCACCCTCAGCTCGGATCACCTGCAGCCTGCGGGCCAGTGGGAGATCATCGAACGGCTGCTCAACGTCAGCAAGGGCGCCCTGCTGCGGGAAGACCGGATGACCGAGGCGCTGCGCTGCAGTGAACTGCTGCTGCGGATGAAGCCCGGCGACCCGCTGGAGACACGGGATCGCGGCTTCATCTACGAGCAGCTCGACTGCCCGCGCTTTGCCGCCGACGATTTTGAATACTTTATTGAACAGTGCCCGGACGATCCGGTGGCCGACGTGCTCAAGGCCCAGCTGGCCGCGCTGGATCTGAGCCCCAAGCCCCTCCACTGAGGGGCGGGTAACGGCCCCGCTGCATGGCGAGGCCCTGGCCGAATGAAGAGTCCCATGCCGTTGCATGCAAGGCCTGGGAGATGCAACAGACGAGTATCGAGGCCGCGCTGCCCTGGGCAGCGCGGCCGGATGTGGATTCAAGCCCTGCAAGCCCTTTTACCTAAGGAAGCCTGAGATGGAACAGAAGAATATCAAGGTCAATGGCATCGATGTCGCCAACGACAAACCGTTTGTGTTGTTCGGTGGCATGAACGTGCTGGAATCGCGCGACATGGCGATGGCGGTGTGCGAGAAGTACGTGGAAGTGACCTCCAAGCTGGGTATCCCGTTCGTGTTCAAGGCGAGCTGGGACAAGGCCAACCGCTCCTCCATCCACTCCTACCGCGGTCCGGGTCTGGAAGAAGGGATGAAGATCTTCCAGGAGCTGAAAGCGACCTTCGGCATGCCGGTCATCTCCGATCTGCACGAGCCCCATCAGGCCAAGCCGGTGGCAGAGGTGGTCGACGTCATCCAGCTGCCAGCCTTCCTGGCGCGCCAGACCGATCTGGTGGAGGCCATGGCCCGCACCGGCAACGTCATCAACATCAAGAAGCCGCAGTTCCTGAGCCCAAGCCAGATGAAGAACATCACCGACAAGTTCGAGGAGTGCGGCAACGACCGTCTGATCCTGTGCGAACGCGGTGCCAACTTCGGGTATGACAACCTGGTGGTGGACATGCTGGGGCTGGGCGTGATGAAGAAGAGCACCGGCGGTTACCCGGTCATCTTCGACGTGACCCACTCCCTGCAGTGCCGCGATCCCATGGGCGCTGCCTCCGGTGGTCGCCGGGAGCAGGTGACCGAGCTGGCCCGTGCCGGCATGGCGGTCGGCCTGGCCGGTCTGTTCATTGAATCCCACCCGGACCCCAAGATTGCCCGCTGCGACGGCCCGAGCGCGCTGCCGCTGGAGAAGCTGGAAGGCTTCCTCAAGCAGATGAAGGCCATCGACGATCTCATCAAGGGCTTCGAGCCGCTTGATACTTCCATCTGAGCCAGGCCCCGCTGGCCCAATAAAAATGCCCCGCACTGCGGGGCATTTTTGTTTGCGGCCTGTTTTTATTTCTTTGGCCAGCATAAATCAATCACAGAATAAATACAGCCAGGTTTCCGTGGTGTTAATGTTGTTAAATCTGTTGTGTGATTGATGTCTATTAATTGCTTTTTTTAACATGGGAAAGTAGCCCCTGTTGTGATGGGGGAACGGCACGAACCGGGCGAAATAACACTATTTCGTCACGGATTGCTGCATGCGTATTTCTGCCATGACACATCTCATTAAATTGACAGGACGTTAAGAATGCAGAAAAGAATAGTCAGCAGCCTGTATTTTCAGGTGTTGTTAGCGATCACCCTCGGGGTCATTCTGGGACATATATATCCCGATCTCGGTGCGGACATGAAACCGCTTGGGGATGGTTTCGTTAAATTAATCAAAATGATCATCGCCCCGGTTATATTCTGCACCGTGGTGACCGGTATTGCCGGCATGGAGAGCATGAAAGCGGTGGGCAAAACTGGCGCCATCGCGCTGCTCTATTTTGAAGTGGTCAGCACCATCGCCCTCATCATCGGGCTGTGCGTGGTCAACCTGCTGCAACCGGGGGCGGGCATGAACGTCGACCCCGCCACGCTGGACGCCAGCGCCATCTCCGCCTATGCCGAGCAGGCCAAGGCTCAGGGCATCATCCCCTTCCTGCTGGACGTGATCCCGGGCAGCGTGATCGGTGCCTTCGCCAGCGGCAACATTCTGCAGGTGCTGCTATTTGCGGTGCTGTTTGGCTTCTCCCTGCACCATATCGGCGAGAAGGGCAAAGTGATATTCAATGTCATCGACAGCTTCTCCCAGGTTATTTTCGGGATCATCAACATGATCATGCGGCTGGCACCGGTTGGGGCATTTGGCGCGATGGCCTTTACCATCGGAAAATATGGTATCGGCTCGCTGGTTCAGCTCGGACAATTAATTGCCTGCTTCTATATGACCTGCCTGCTGTTTATTTTCCTGGTGCTGGGCAGTATTGCCAGAGCGAATGGCTTCAGCATCCTGCGCTTTATTTCCTATATCCGGGAAGAGCTGCTGATCGTGCTGGGGACTTCCTCTTCTGAATCCGTATTGCCGCGCATGCTGGTGAAGATGGAGGCGCTCGGCTGCAAGAAGTCGGTGGTGGGGCTGGTGATCCCGACCGGTTACTCCTTCAACCTGGACGGCACCTCCATCTATCTGACCATGGCGGCCATCTTTATCGCCCAGGCCACCAACACCCCGCTCGACCTGTTCCAGCAGATCACCCTGCTGGTGGTGCTGCTCATCTCCTCGAAGGGCGCCGCCGGGGTGACCGGCAGCGGCTTCATCGTGCTGGCGGCCACCATCTCGGCGGTGGGTCACCTGCCGCTGGCCGGGCTGGCGCTGATCCTTGGCATCGATCGCTTCATGTCGGAGGCCCGCGCCCTGACCAACCTTATCGGCAACGGGGTGGCAACCCTGGTGGTGGCCCGTTACTGCGATCAGCTCGATGAGCAGCAGATGCACGAGGCGCTGAGCAACCCGCCGCAAGCGGTCAAGCTGGATCAGCATTGAGCCGCCGATGCCCGCACTGTGCGCTGCCAGTCTGTCGAGCAAGGACCGCCAACGTGGGTAGGTGAATGCAAGCCATAAAAAAACGGCCCGTTTGGGCCGTTTTTCATGATACCGGTTGCTGCAGAGCGACTTACAGGCTCTGGGTGAAGGTGCGGGTCACCACGTCACGCTGCTGTTCCGGGGTCAGTGCGTTGAAGCGCACGGCGTAGCCGGAGACACGGATGGTCAGCTGCGGGTACTTTTCCGGGTTGGCGATGGCGTCTTCCAGGGTCTCGCGACGCAGGACGTTGACGTTCAGGTGCTGGCCACCTTCGACGGCAGGCTCGGCTTGTACCGGCAGTTCACGGTATTCGAACTGGCCCAGGTCAGAGACGCTGACTTCCTGATCGGCGGCGAAGGTGTCGCCTTTGGCGCAGATGCAACGAGCCTGTTGCTTCTCTTCGTCCAGCAGCCAGAACGAGTTCAGCAGAGCTGCGTTGGCAGACTGGGTGATTTGGATGCCCTTGATCATGGTATGACTCCTCATAGGAAAGCGGATTCAACTGTAAGGAAATTACCCTGATGTATTTAAACCACCGGGATGATTTAAAGGGCCCTTGCCTTACACCTTTACTTTGTTGGGTCATATATACCACGATGGTAATATTACGAAAATTGATCTAAATCAAAAAATACGCGGTTTGCGCGAGCTGGAAGGGATTAAATTATTGAGATTAATCAAAAAGAGGTCATTTTTCTGATTATGTAAGATATCTAAATTATGCATCTTCTATTAATTAAATCTAGTAATTTAACTACATGTTTTAAGGTTTGTGCTATGCATGAGCCGACCTCATCTTCTCTGTGGGGGCATCAGGGCCAAGCCTGCGGTGAAGGTGGCGGGGCCAGGTTTGCCCTCTCTCTGCTTCTCACACATCTATATAAGGCTGCCTCAGCCGAGCCGCCGATTGCCACGGTCACCATGATTCCGCTGCCCACATTGGCCGGGAGGGCTGGGTGCGCGGGAGCTTGTCATACCGTTGCCATGCGGTTGCCATATAGAGACGAGGGGACTCGGAAGAGGGTACCAAGGTTGCGTCCCGAGGGCTGGCCCCCTATCCTGAGCCCCTTGCCGCATTAATGAGGGCATGGTGATGCCAGCACTGGGCCCAGCACCATGTTCTGCCGCATTCAGCGAGGATGGCGGCGTGCTTGCTCGCATGACCCAACATGGGCCAAGCCGCATGTCGCAAAACCCGCCGTATTCATCGAGGATGGTGGCGCGCCGACCTGCATCAGGCGGTGTGACCCAACACGGGGTAACAGGGCGTCCATCCGGACAGATTCAATGAGGAGATTGGGGTGCAGACCTGGACTGATGTAATTGGCTCTGAGAAGGAGCAGGACTATTTCAAGGCGACCCTGGCGACCGTCAGGAGTGAGCGGGAGGCGGGCAAGGTGATCTATCCGCCGGCGACCGACGTGTTCAATGCCTTCAAGCTGACCGAGCTGGATCAGGTCAAGGTAGTGATCCTGGGTCAGGATCCCTATCACGGCCCCAATCAGGCGCACGGTCTCTGCTTCTCGGTGTTGCCCGGGGTGCGCACGCCCCCCTCGCTGGTCAACATCTACAAGGAGATGCAGCGGGACCTGCCGGGTTTTGTCACACCCAGTCACGGCTTTCTGGAGTCCTGGGCCAAGCAGGGGGTGCTGCTGCTCAATACCGTGCTGACGGTCCAGGCGGGCCAGGCCCACTCCCATGCCCATCTGGGCTGGGAGACCTTCACCGACCGGGTCATCGAGCAGATCAATGCCAGCTGTCAGGGGGTAGTCTTCCTGCTGTGGGGGGCCCATGCCCAGAAGAAGGGGCGCTTCATCGACAGGCAGCGTCATCATGTGCTGAGCGCGCCGCATCCCAGCCCGCTCTCTGCTCATCGCGGCTTCATCGGCTGCGGCCACTTCTCCGAAACCAACCGGTTGCTGAGCCAGCAGGGGATGAGCCCCATCAACTGGCACTCGGTCTGCGAGTGAAGGGTTGACGGCTGGCGAGCGGGGGCATGAACAGGGGGGTGGCATTGTGCGTTACCCGCTGTTTTGTCTGCAGATGACTTGATTGAGTGCAAAGTTGGCGCGATAAATGACCGTATACTCGAAACAGGATCGTCTCATTTCAGCGCAAGGAGTGCCCATGCTAGCCAGTCTGCACAAGGACCATCTCAACATCGCCAGGTTGCTGGATCTGCTCAAACACAAGCTCGCCGCCATTCGCGACGAACAGCGGGTCAGCTATTTCCTGATCCGCGATGTGGTGGATTACCTGAGGGAGGTGTCGGACAAGTATCACCATCCGAAGGAAGATATCATCTATGACTACTACCTCAAGTACCGGGTAGTGGAGGGGGACGTCGCCAACCGGCTGCAGGCCGAGCATGCCAAGTTGCTGGAAGCCGGTGCCGAACTCAAGGAGATGGTGGAGATGATCCTGATGGATGCGGTGATCCCGCTCGATCAGTTTACCGCCAAGCTGGAGCAGTTCGTGGCGCTGCAGGAGGCGCACATGAACTACGAGGAGGGGGTCATCTTCCCCCATCTGCGCGACTCGCTGACCGAGGATGACTGGCGTCACCTCGAACAGATCTGGCAGAACCGCGCCATCGGGGATCCCCTGTTCGGACCCGAGATCAGCCAGCACTTTCAGGCACTGGCCAAGCGCCTGTCGCTGCCACTCTCTTCCTGAGGGGTGACACGCTCTTAAAAAAACAAGGCCCCGGTTAACCGGGGCCTTGTTTTTACAGTTCGATCTCGTCTGAGAGACCTTCGTAGGCGATATCGATGGATTGCAGCTCCTTCTGCAGGCGGTGCTTGTCTTTCAACGCCTCAATCTCACGCCATTTACGTTTCTTTCCCGTTGTCCCGCGGCTACGTGAACCGAGCTCAACTACATCGTCATATTCGAAGTTGAACATTTCCATGGCTCCCTCCTTGGTTATTCTCGTTTTCACCATCCGTATAACATAACGGCATTGAAAATAAAACGTTTTCGTGACGAACACATGACAAGGGTCCGGCGCCCATAAAAAAACCGGGTTCCCTTGCGGGAACCCGGTTTTCATCGGCTCATGACGGCTCTCATCAGAGGCGGCTGGCCAGCATGGTTTCCAGCTTGCCCTGGTCGATGGCAAACATGCGGATGCCTTCGCCCAGCTTCTCGTGGGCCATGGCGTCCTGGTTCAGTTCCCAGCGGAATTCGGCTTCGGTCATCGGAGCCGGTTTGGCTTTGCGCTCGCCGGTGTAGTTCAGCTTGCGGACCACGGCGCCTTCGGTCTTGCTCAGCTCTTCCAGCAGGGCCGGGCCAATGGTCAGACGGTCGCAGCCGGCCAGTTCCAGGATCTCGCCGGTGTTGCGGAAGCTGGCGCCCATGACCACGGTCGGGTAGTCGTGCTGTTTGTAGTAGTCATAGATGGAGGTGACGGAAACCACGCCCGGATCTTCGCTGGCGGTGTAGTCACGGTTGTGCTTGGCCTTGTACCAGTCGAGGATGCGACCGACGAACGGGGAGATCAGGAAAGCGCCGGCTTCGGCACAGGCACGGGCCTGGGCGAAGGAGAACAGCAGGGTCAGGTTGCACTGGATGCCCTCTTTCTCCAGCACCTCGGCGGCACGGATGCCTTCCCAGGTGGAGGCCAGCTTGATCAGGATGCGATCGTTGCTGATACCGGCTTCGTTGTAGAGACGGATCAGTTTGCGGGCCTTGGCGATGCTGGCCTGGGTATCGAAGGAGAGACGGGCATCCACTTCGGTGGAGATGCGGCCCGGGACGATTTTCAGCACTTCTAGGCCGATGTTGACTGCCAGCTTGTCGCCCGCGTCGATGATTTGCTGTGCCTTGTCCTGGCTCTGGGCTTTGGCCCAGTTGATGGCGTCTTCGATCAGCGCCGCGTATTCGGGGATCTCGGATGCCTTCAACACCAGAGAGGGGTTGGTGGTGGCATCGATGGGCTGGTAGCGCTTGATGGCTTCGATATCACCGGTGTCGGCGACAACTGTGGTCAGGGCTTTCAGCTGGGTTAATTTATCGGCCATGGCAAATATCATCTCTTTATGAGGGCGCACTCTCCTTCGGAGGGTGCGGGCTCGGGGGTGGCGGGCGTGAGACGACAGTTCTGAAATAAAATTACAAAATCCCGGCGACTCAGGCTCAGAAAAGCGCGATGGGTGTGCCCCATCGTCATTGCCTGCCTAATTAATACGGATGTGGCTCATCCTGCAATAGGGGGGGCTGTATGCTTATCAGCCACTCCCTGGCCGCAGTGGGAAAGAGTGGCTAAAAGTATTTGATAAAAAACGACTTTTATCCTTTTTGCCAGAGTGAATTTAGCGGCCGCCAAAAACAACTTTTTTGGTTGATTATCGGTTTTGTGGCATCGATCACACAAATTGTCCGATCAGCCTCTTGAAATTTTATTACGTGTAAAACGTTTGGCGAAACAAAGGGGTTTTGGTTGCCCGGATGGGTAAACGCTTGCGTAATGGTTTGCCCCCTTCTCTGCTTGCTCTACCTCTATATAGATAATTGCCAAAAAGTGCTCTTTTGGGTCTAATTTGTCGGCTGATTGATTGGATTCTCAGTTTTGTTGAAATTTTGCGAGTTAAATGAAGCTTTAATGCACTGGATCGCTCGTTTTTTGTTTCCGCAGTGATCCCGATCACTATTCTGAACTCCCTCGCTATGCTAGATTCCGCCCCTTTAGTGAACCGCAAATTCAGAAACAGACAGCAAGGGGTCAGCGCAGACTGACCATGGATGTGATAACAACGAGAGAAATATGGACACCTTGATCGCAATGATTAACGACCTGATGTGGGGAGCCGTGCTCATCTACCTGCTCATCGGCGTCGGCATCTTCTTCACCTTCCGCCTGGGTTTTATCCAGATCCGACACTTCGGCCACATGTTCTCCGTCTTGCGCAACAGCCGCAAATCAGACAACGCCGGCATCTCCTCCTTCCAGGCCCTCTGTACCAGCCTTGCCGCCCGCGTGGGTACCGGCAATCTGGCCGGGGTGGCGGTGGCCATCTATCTGGGTGGCCCGGGTGCCATCTTCTGGATGTGGCTGATCGCTTTCATCGGCATGGCGACCGCCTTCGTCGAGAGCACCCTGGCCCAGCTCTACAAGGTCAAGGATGAGGACGGCAACTACCGTGGCGGCCCTGCCTACTACATGGAGAAGGGGCTCGGCATGCGCTGGATGGGGGTGTTGTTCTCGCTCTGTCTGATCCTGGCGTTCGGTCTGGTGTTCAACGCGGTACAAGCCAACTCCATCAGCCTGGCGATGAACGTGGCCTTCGGCATTCCCGACTGGGTCAGCGGTTTGGCACTGGTGGTGCTCTCCGGTCTCATCATCTTTGGCGGCATTCGCGGCATCGCCCGTTTCGCCGAGCTGGTCGTACCCTTCATGGCGCTGGCCTACATCCTGATGGCGCTGTTCGTGGTTGCCATGAACATCAGCGAGCTGCCGGGGGTATTCAGCCTCATCATCAAGTCCGCCTTCGGTCTTGAGCAGGCCGGCTCCGGTGCACTGGGCTACGCCATCTCCCAGGCGATGATCAACGGCATCAAGCGCGGTCTCTTCTCCAACGAAGCCGGTATGGGCTCCGCTCCCAACGCCGCCGCGACCGCGACGCCCTATCCGCCGCACCCGGCCTCCCAGGGTTATGTGCAGATGCTGGGGGTGTTCCTCGACACCATCGTCATCTGTACCTGTACCGCCGCCATCATCCTGATGTCCGGCCAGTTTGAACCGGGCTCCGGCATCACCGGGGTAGAGCTGACCCAGCGGGCGCTCTCTTCCCAGATCGGTGGCGGTGGCAACATCTTCATCGCGGCGGCCATCTTCTTCTTCGCATTCACCTCCATCGTGGCTAACTACTCCTACGCCGAGACCAACCTGGTGTTCCTCGAGCACAACCACAAGGGCGGTCTGATGCTGTTCCGGATGTTCGTGCTGGGCATGGTGATGTTCGGCTCGGTGGGCGAGCTGCCGACCGTGTGGGCCATGGCGGATGTCTCCATGGGGCTGATGGCCATCGTCAACCTGGTGGCGATTCTGCTGCTCTCCGGGGTGGCCATCAAGCTGGCGCGGGACTACAACGACCAGCTCAAGCTGGGCAAGGTGCCCACCTTCGACGCCAACAAGTACCCCGAGATCCGCAGCCAGCTGGAAGAGGGGATCTGGGACAATCCGGCGCAAAACAGCAAGCAGGCATAAGCCTCGCAGTCGCCGTTGTCTGACAACAAGGGGAGCCACTGGCTCCCCTTTCGTTTGGGCGCTGTTTTCACCGCCGTCAGCTGTGGGCATCCCAGCGCCGGCAGATCTGACGCAGTCGTCGCCGCAGCTGGCGAAAGGTACGGTGGCGCTGCGCCGCCGACAAGGGGGCATAACGCCAGCGCCGGTAGAGCCAGGCCCCCTGTTGCAGCGGCCGCGCGAGAGAGGGTCTGAGGTCGGCGAGGCGCTCGCACCAGCTGGCCAGGCTCTCCCCCGCCAAGGGCTGCCAGCCATGGCGGGCGGCGCGCCGGCGCAGGGGTTGCCATAGCCGCAGGGGCAGTGGAGTCGGGCCGCGCCAGATCAGCAGGCCACCCACCAGGCTGGCCACCCCCAGCACGGCGGCCAGGATCAGCCAGTGGGTATGGCCGGTCAGCACCGGCCAGCGTTGTCCCAGCTGCTGCCACAGGCTGGCGGCATCATAGTTGAGTACCCAGCGGGTCCATTGGTAGTCGAGATTGGCCCCCCACCAGCGCAGCTGGTTGAGCAGGGCCCAGTTGCGATAACGCTGCAAGGAGAGCGGGTCAGCGGCGGCGAACTCGCCGCCAAGGGCCGCCGGCATGCCCCCCTCGATGCGCTGGGGAGCCACTGCGGCGGTGGGATCGAGCCGCTGCCAGCGGTTCTGCTCATCCAGATACTCCACCCAGGCGTGGGCATCAAACTGATGCACCTCCAGGTAGTTGCCCCTCGGATTCCACTCGCCGCCGAGGTAGCCGGTCACCAGCCGGGCCGGGATGCCGGCCGCCCGCAGCACGAAGGCGGTGGCCGTGGCGTAGTGACCGCAAAAGCCGCGCCGGCTCTCGAACAGAAAATCATCCACTCCGTCTTGTCCCAGCCGCGGCGGCTGCAGGGTGTAGTAGAAGTCGCCCTGGCGAAACTCGCCCAGCAGGGCGGCGGCCAGCGCCTCTGGCGCCGGATGGCGGGCCTTGAGCGCCAGGGCGTGGGCCCGGGCCTTGGGGTTGCCGCCGGCGGGCAACTGCAGGTTGAGGCGACGGGCAGCGTCATCGGCAGGTGGCGCCATGGCGGCCGTGCTGACCCGGTAACTGACGCGGCCATCCCCCCGGTCCTGGCGATAGAGGGTGGCGAGGGGGCTCAAGGTGACCGGGCCGCTCAACACCTCGGGGTTGGCCTGGGCCAGGGTCCAGCGCAGGCGCTGGGGCTCGGCGATCACCTGATAGCTGCCGGCCGGCAGCGGGGTCGCCGGGTTGGCCGGCGGCGGCATCTGCCCGGATTGGGATTGTTGCCAGCGGCGCACCTGATCGCTGAGCAACCAGCGCCGGCCATCGAACAGCTCCTGGCGCATCAGCGGGAAGTAGCGCTCCTTCGGCGGTGGCGGCGCGGCGGCGAAGGTGATGCGAAAGGCCAGCTCGGAGGAGTTGACCAGCTCGCTGATGTCGCCGGGGGCCACCTCCTCCGAGAGGCCGGAGAGGGCGCGGCTGCTGCTCGGCATCTGCCACAGCGGTGCGAGCCTTGGCAGCAGCAGAAACAGGGTGAGCAGCAGGGGGATGGCCAGCAGCAGGATGAGCCCGGCCCGGCGCCACAGGCGCTGGCCGAGGGGCTGTACCGCCGCCAGCAAGGTGGTGACCGCCAGCCAGAGTGCCCCCGTCATCGCCAGGGCCCACCCCATGCTTTGCCGTTGCACCAGCGCCAGCGCGACGAGAAAGAAGGCGAGCAGCAGCACCTGCTCCACATCCCGCTCTCGCCGGACCTCGATGAGCTTGAGGCCGTAGCCGAGCCAGAGCAGGTTGATGAGGGCCGGCAGGGTGCCGAGCTGGCGCCACTGCCAGCCAAGCAGCGCCACGCCCAGCATGGCCAGCAGTGCCAGCGCGGCGGCAGGCGGCGGGCTCCAGCCCCGCCACAGCATCATGGCCCGCACGCCCAGGGTGAGCAGTGAAACGGCCACCACCCAGAGTTGCAGCTGGGGCCAGAGTGCCGGGATCAGCAGCAGTTGCAGCAGGGCGAGCAGCGGCAGCAGACGCCGGTTATCGAGCAGCATTGAGGTTGACCTCCTGCGGCGGCTCCACGGCATCGACGCGGGCCAGCGCCAGCCGGCAGCGCTGCAAAAAGGCGGCGCCGCTGTCCGGCCCGAGCGTCCGGCCCGCCAGCGTCAGGCTGAAGGGAATGCCCCGCTTGGCGTAGTCGTCACACCACCAGGCGAGCACCGCCAGCCGCTGCTCCAGATCCCGGCCGCCGACCCGCTGTGGGCTGAGGTGGGTATCATCCTGCCCCGGCTCGCAGAACTGCTTCACCAGCAGGCCGCGTCCCTGGGCGAGCTGCTTCCAGGCGACCCGACTCAGCGGCTCCCCGCTCTGGTGGGCTCGCAGCATGTCGAAGTCCCCCATCGAGGCCGGGGTAGGCTGCCCCCGGTTGCCCACCGCATCGGTCGTGGCCTCCCCGCGCAGGGGACCGTACTCGGGGGCCGGGGCGAGCCAGCCCTCCAGCTGCAGGTCCAGCAGCGTCCAGCAGCGAAACAGGCCGAGGGGGTAGCGACTCTCCACCCGCAGCCTCTCCAGCGGCAGGCGTCCGCGCCGGGGGCCCAGTACCGGCAGGAGCAGGGGTTGCGGCACCGCATCTACCTGCGCCAGCCAGAGCCGCCCTTCATTGAGGGAGAATTGCAGTGCCTGCAGTGGCCGTTCGCTGCGCACTGTGATGGGCATGGGCAGGGGGCTGCCCGCCTCTCCCAGCACGGTGGGCCCCCCCAGCAGAGACAGTCCCAGCAGGTTGCGGTGGGTGAGCCACATGGTGACCATGAACAGGCTGCCGAGGCCGTAGGCCACCAGCAACACCAGGTTGTTCTGGTAGTTGGTGCCGAGCAGATAGATGGCCAGCATCACCAGCAGATACCAGAGACCGAGCCGGGTGGGCAGGATGAACAGGCAGCGCCCCTGCAGGGTGATCTGGCGGGCTGGCGGGATGCGCCGGGCCAGCCAGCCTTGTTGCCACCTGGCCCTGCGCTGGCGCCAGTTCATCAGGGGCGATCCGGATCGACCCGGGCCAGCAGGCGCTGGCTCAGCGGGCAGGCTTCGCCACGCTGCACCCCGAAGCTGCCCCTGAGCCTGTGTTCGGCCACGTAGGGGAAGACTGCCTGCACATCCTCCACGCTGATGAAGCGGCGACCCGCCACTAGGGCCCAGGCCCGGCTCACCGCCAGCAGGGTCTGGGCGGCGCGGGGCGAGAGCGGTTGCGGCAGGTCGGCGTCGAAGCGGCTCTGTTGCACCAGCGCCAGCAGGTAGTCGAGGCTGGCATCGGAGAGGTGGATCTGCGCCGCCTCGGCCTGCAGGGCGGCCAGCTCGGTGGCGCTCAGCTGGCGCTCGAGGGGGGCGCTCTGGCTGGCCCCGCACAGCAGTCGGCGCTCCGCTTCCGGGGTGGGAAAACCGAGGGAGAGGCGCACCGCGAAGCGATCGAGCTGGGATTCCGGCAGGGGGTAGGTGCCCGCCTGATCCGCCGGGTTCTGGGTGGCGATGACGAAGAAGGGGGAGGGCAGCGGGTGGCTCTCTCCCTCTATGCTCACCTTGCCCTCGGCCATGGCCTCCAGCAGGGCGCTCTGTACCTTGGGGCTGGCGCGGTTGATCTCGTCCGCCAACAGCACCTGGGCAAAGACGGGGCCCGGGTGAAAGCGAAACTGCTGCTGGTGGGGATCAAAGATCTGCAGCCCCAGCAGGTCGGCCGGCAACAGATCGGCGGTGAACTGCACCCGCCGGCAGTCGAGCCCCAGCACCTGCGCCAGGGCATGGGCCAGGGTGGTCTTGCCCATGCCGGGCAGATCCTCGATGAGCAGGTGACCGCGGGCCAGCAGGGTCACCAGCGCTATCTTGAGCTGCAACGGCTTGCCGAGGATCACCTGCTCCAGTGCCGTCAGCAGCCGGGTTATCTGTGGTTGTGTCTGCACGTGCGCCTCCCTGTGTGATGCCGCCTCTACAGCTTATACGCCCGTGGCCGGGCAAGAGGGGCAAGTCATGGATAACCCATTGAATCTGGATGATTTGGTGGGTGACTTCACACAGACTTCACCCAGGCTCATGCTCGGCACACGCTAGCCGGTTAGGCTGACGGCTCCTGAACATACTGAGATTTTTGCCATGAAACAGACCAGATCCCTGCCACTGCTGGCCCTCGGCACCCTGCTGCTTGCCCCGCTCGCCCTGGCGGCCCCCGTCGATCCGCTGAACGCTGTGGTGGATGACTCCATCCGCCCCATGCTCAAGCAGCACAGGATCCCGGGCATGGCGGTCGCCGTGCTGAAGGGGGGGCAGGCCCACTACTTCAACTACGGGCTGGCCGATATGGCGGCCGGGAAGAAGGTCAGCGAGCAGACCCTGTTCGAGATTGGCTCGGTCAGCAAGACCTATACCGCCACCCTCGGTGCCTACGCCGTGGTCAAGGGGGGGATTGGGCTGGATGACAAGGTGAGCCGGCACGCGCCCTGGCTCAAGGGCTCCGCCTTTGATGGTGTCACCATGGCGGAACTCGCCACCTACAGCGCCGGGGGGCTGCCGCTGCAATTCCCCGACGAGGTGGAATCGGTCGAACAAATGCAGTCTTACTATCGCCAGTGGACGCCGGCCTATCAGCCGGGCAGCCATCGCCAGTACTCCAACCCCAGTATCGGTCTGTTCGGCCATCTGGCGGCGAGCAGCCTGCAGCAGCCATTTGCCCAGTTGATGGCGCAGACCCTGCTGCCCGGGCTGGGTATGCACCACACCTATCTCGATGTGCCGAAGCAGGCCATGGCGAGTTATGCCTATGGCTATTCGAAGGAGGACAAGCCTATCAGGGTCAATCCCGGCATGCTGGCCGACGAGGCCTACGGCATCAAGACCAGCTCGGCTGATCTGCTCGCCTTCGTGAAGGCCAATATCAGCGGGGTGGATGACAAGGTGTTGCAGCAGGCCATCTCCCTGACCCACCAAGGGCGCTACTCGGTCGGCGAGATGACCCAGGGGCTGGGCTGGGAGAGTTACGCCTATCCCGTCAGCGAGCAGACGCTGCTGGCGGGCAACTCCTCGGCGGTGATTTACAATGCCAACCCGGTCAAACCTGTTGCCGCGTCCCAAGAGACGGGGGGGGCGCGACTCTACAACAAGACCGGCTCGACCAACGGCTTTGGTGCCTACGTGGCCTTCGTGCCCGCCAAAGGGATCGGCATCGTCATGCTGGCCAACCGCAATTACCCCAACGAGGCCAGGATCAGCGCGGCCCATGCCATTTTGAGCCAGCTAGCACCCTGATCCGCCGCACTTGGCGGATGGCCCACGGGTCGCCAACACCATATTGAAAAACGCCGGCCAGTCCGGCGTTTTTTTATGCATAGAGGGTTGGCAGCGGGAAAAACAGATCCGTTTGCACCAATAAAACTAATGTGGTTTCATTAGAAAACTTCACCTATTGCAACAAGTGAAGTGTGATCGGCTATTGGTTTGCGTTAATAGTAGTGTCTTATCATGCCATCTGTCGATTTTTCGGCTTTTACAATTGTCGCGAGAGTGTCCGGTGTACGATGACGGGTGCAAACGGCTGCCAGCCCGTTGCCAAACGCCTGCGGAATATTGTGCCGGGCATGAAGCCGCCCGATCCCCACCTTATCGTGTCAGGAGCCATCCGGCTTATTCCCAGCCCTGCCAGCTGACCATCCGCCGCTGCGAGCACAGTGGTGATCACCACAGACAGAGGTGCCCGCGCACACTTATCCGTGCGGCGGCCCCATATCACACCAATAAAAAACACCAAGACAGGTAGGTTAGCATGCGTCCATCGGCCCCGACCGGGTTGTTGCAACAGCCCAAACCCTTTTTCATGATCTTCTTCGTCGAACTCTGGGAGCGCTTCGGTTATTACGGCGTCCAGGGGATCCTGGCGGTGTTCTTCGTCCAGCAACTGGGATTTTCACAGGAGCAGTCGTTCATCACCTTCGGTGCCTTCTCGGCGCTGGTATATGGCCTCATCTCGGTGGGCGGCTATGTGGGTGACCATGTGCTGGGCACCAAGCGCACCATGGTGCTGGGGGCCATCGTGCTGGTCATCGGCTATTTCATGACCGGCATGTCCATCTACAATCCCGACCTCATCTTCTATGCACTGGGCACCATCGCGGTCGGCAACTGCCTGTTCAAGGCCAACCCTGCCAGTCTGCTCGCCAAGTGCTATGAGCGCGGCGATCCCCGACTGGATGGGGCCTTCACCCTGTTCTACATGTCGATCAACATCGGCTCGCTCATTTCGCTGTCGCTGGCGCCGGTCATCGCCGATCACTACGGCTATACGGTGACCTACAACCTGTGCGGGGTGGGTCTGGTCATCGCGCTGCTGACCTTCTTCGCCTGTCGCCACATGGTCAGGGACATCGGCTCCGAACCCGACCATCTGCCGCTCGATTACGGCAAGCTGCTGCTGGTCTTGCTGGGATCGGTGGCACTGGTCTTCTTCTGCGCCTGGCTGATGCACCACGTGGTGATCGCCAACATGGTGCTGATGACGGTGACCCTGGCCGTGGTGATCTTCTTCTTTCGCGAGGCCTTCAAGCTCGATGCGGTGGCCCGCAACAAGATGTACGTGGCCTTCGTGCTGATGCTGGAAGCCGTGGTGTTCTACGTGCTCTACGCCCAGATGCCGACCTCGCTCAACTTCTTTGCCATCAACAATATGCATCACGAGATGCTGGGGATGAGCGTCAACCCCATCAGCTTCCAGGCGCTCAACCCCTTCTGGGTGGTGGTCGGCAGCCCGGTGCTGGCCATGATCTATACCCGGCTGGGCAGCAAGGGGCGCGATCTCACCATGCCGCTCAAGTTCACCCTGGGCATGCTGTTCTGCTCCCTCGGTTTTCTCACCGCGGCAGCCTCCGGCATCTGGTTTGCCGATGCACAGGGGCTCACCTCACCCTGGTTCATGGTGCTCATTTATCTGTTCCAGAGTCTGGGGGAGCTGATGATCAGCGCCCTGGGGCTGGCCATGGTGGCGGCATTGGTGCCGCAGCGGCTGATGGGCTTTATCCTCGGGATGTGGTTCCTGACCCAGGCGATGGCCTCCTTGCTGGGGGGCTATGTGGCGACCTTTACCGCCGTGCCGCAAGGGGTGACCGATCCGCTGCAGACCCTGCCCATCTACACGGACGTGTTTGGCAAGATTGGACTGGTGACCCTGCTGGTGGCGGTGGTGATGGCGCTGATGGTGCCCTGGCTCAACCGCATGATGCATGCCGGTCAGGGTGAAGAAGGGGAGGGTCTGCTCTCGCAACAGGCCAAGGCCTGATGCAGGCATGGGGAGGGGCAGGCTTGACCTGCCTCTCCCCCGTCTGTCAACCGTACTGCTCTTCCATCCAGGCTTCCAGAATGAGCTGGGCGGAGACCCCGTCCACGCTGCCTTTCTCCAGCGCCCGATAACCTCCCCGCTCGAACAGACGTGCCCGCGCATCCGTGGTGGTGAGCCGCTCGTCCTTGAACTCCACCTGCTTGCCGAAGCGGCCGTGCAGCCGGTTGCCGAACTTGCGGGCCCGCACCGTGATCTCCTGCTCGGTGCCGTCCATGTTGAGCGGCAGGCCGACCACCAGCAGATCCGGTTGCCACTCCTTGAGCAGCTTGTCGATATCGTCCCAGTTGGGGATGCCGTCGTTGGCCTTGATGGCGCGCAGGGGCTGGGCCGTGCCGGTAAGCTCCTGACCGATGGCCACCCCTATGCTTTTGGTGCCGTAGTCAAAGCCCATGATACTGCGTGATGACATTGCATTGATTCCTCAAAATGCCTCGCGAAATGCGTG
This sequence comes from Aeromonas sp. S5(2024), assembly GCF_041403025.1. Taxonomy (NCBI): domain Bacteria; kingdom Pseudomonadati; phylum Pseudomonadota; class Gammaproteobacteria; order Aeromonadales; family Aeromonadaceae; genus Aeromonas; species Aeromonas sp. S5(2024). The sequence goes on from NZ_JBGLRI010000001.1 coordinate 378,350, forward strand.
GCAAACGGCATCAGCTGTGGCCGATGTCGCTGGATAGATGGATGGGGTTGACCCCTATGCTGGCGGCGGCCTGCTGCCAGCGCTGATGGATCGGGGTCTTGAACACCAGATCCGGATTGGGCGGTATCACCAGCCAGGCACCGTCGACCAGCTCCTGCTCCAGCTGGCCGGCGCTCCAGCCGGCATACCCGAGCGCCACCAGCCAGTGGGCGGGGGCTTCCTCGGTGCCGAGGGTTTCCAATATATCCTTGGAAGTGGTGACCATGAGTTCATCCCCCACCTGCAGGGTGGAGTTGAAGCCGGGTCGGAAGCTGTGCAGCACGAAACCGCGGTCGGCGTGCACCGGCCCTCCCTGCAGCACCGGCTGCTTGAGCTCGGGGCTGGGGGGCGGCGCCAGTTTGAGCTGGGTCAGCATGGCATCCAGCGACATGTCCACCGGGATGTTGACCACCAGCCCCATGGCGCCCTCTTCGCTGTGTTCGCACAGATAGACCAGCGAACGCTCGAAATAGGGATCGGAGAGGCTCGGCATGGCGAGCAGGAAGTGATTTTGCAGTGTTTGCATATGGGCCAAATATTGCAAAGGTATTTGGGTCAATTATGGCAGTTCGCCGAGGCGGGCAAAACCGCTTTTTACCGCTTGCGGGCCGGTTCCCCGCCGCAGTCAGGATGGAGATAACACCATGGAAGGTATTTCGATCAGACAGAAGTTGATCCTGGGTTGTGTGGTACCCCTGCTGGCACTGGTGCTGCTGGTGATCGGGGCTGTCCAGGCGATGTCACAGCTGATGGCTGGCATGAACAGCATGTATCAGGGGGAGGTGGTGCAGCTCAAGGAGCTCAAGCAGATCGCCGATCTCTACGCGGTCAAGGTGATCGATGCGGCCAACAAGGCCAATGTGGGGGGCTTTGACCCCGCCAGATCGCGCGCGGACATGAGCGCCGCCCAGCAGGAGATCAAGCGCATCTGGCAGGGCTACCGCAGCCAGCCGATGAGCCAGGCGGAGCAGCGGGAAGCCGACCAGATGCAGGGGCTGTTTGCGGCGGCAGACCGGGAGATTGAGGCGGTGATGCAGATCCTGGCGGACATGCAAGGGAGCAATCAGGGTCAGCTGGTCGCCCATATCATGCCGCTCTATCGGGTGATCGACCCGGTCAGCGACGGGATCAGCGCCCTGGTGGAGTACCAGCTGAAGGAGGCCGAGAAGAACATGACCGAGCTCAACGGGTTCAGGGTGCAGCTCAACCGGCTGTTTATCTTGTTGCTGGTGGTCGGCGGCGCCTGCATCCTGTTCTTCGGGGTGTGGGCCGGGCGCAGCGTCAGCCAGCCCCTGGCTGCCATGGGCGGGATCTTGCGCGGCATGCAGACGGATCTCGATCTGAGCAAGCTGGCACCGGTGCTGCGCAAGGACGAGATGGGCGGGCTGGCCCACTCCCTCAACGACGTGATCTGCCATTTTCGCGAGCTCATCACCCAGATCAACGGCATGGCGGAGCAGCTCGCCAGGGAGTCGGCCCAGCTGGCCCATATCGGCGTCGAGAGCCGCCAGCGCTTCGCCCAGCAGCAGGCCGAGACCGATCAGACTGCGACGGCCATGAACCAGATGAGCGCGACCGTGGCGGAAGTGGCCAACAGCTCCAACAACGCTGCCGATGCGGCGCGCCATGCCGACGGGAGTGCCCGCCACGGTCACCAGATAGTGGCGGACGCCATCCAGTGCATGTCCGGGTTGTCGTCCCAGATCCAGAACACCGCCGGCATGATCACCCAGCTGGCTGATGACAGCCGCAATATCAGCAGCGTGATGGACGCCATTCGCGGCATCGCCGAGCAGACCAACCTGCTGGCGCTCAACGCGGCCATCGAGGCGGCGCGGGCCGGCGATCAGGGGCGAGGGTTTGCGGTGGTGGCCGACGAGGTGCGCACCCTGGCCCAGCGTACCCAGCGATCCACCGAGGAGATCGGCAAGACCATCGTCAAGTTGCAGCAGGGGGCCACCCAGGCGGCGTCCAGCATGGAGCTGGGACTGGATCAGGTGGAGCAGTCCAACCGCACCGTGCTGGCCTGTGGTCAGGCGCTTGGCGAGATAGTCAGCTCGGTCAACGTGATCAACGAAATGAATACCCACATCGCCACGGCGGCGGAGGAGCAGAGCAAGGTGGCCGAGGACATCAGCCGCAACGTGGTCAATATCGCCCACATCGCCAGCGAATCGACACAGGCCGCCTCCCAGTTGAACCAGAGTTGCCACGAGCTGGAACAGCTATCCTGCGAACTCAAGGTGAAGGTGGGGCAGTTCCGTTGCTGAGGGGCGTGCCCGGCGTTCTGGCAGGAGAAACAACAGAGGCGGCCACTGGGCCGCCTCTGTTGTTATTGCCGTTTAGCTTCGGGCCACTCAGGCTTTTGCCAGCCGACGCTCGATGGCATCCATCAGCATGCCGGTGATATGTACCGGGAAGGCGGCCTCTATCTCGCGGATGCAGGTCGGGCTGGTGACGTTAATCTCGGTCAGCCGATCGCCGATGATGTCGAGGCCGACGAAGATGAGGCCCTTGGCCTTGAGGGTCGGGCCGACGGCGCGGGCGATGGCCCAGTCCGCCTCGCTCAAGGGGCGTGCCTCGCCACGGCCACCGGCCGCCAGATTGCCGCGGGTTTCCCCTTGCGCCGGGATACGGGCCAGGCAGTAGGGTACCGGTTCACCGTCCACCACCAGCACCCGCTTGTCGCCATCCTTGATGGCGGGCAGATAGGTCTGCGCCATGCAGTACTGGCTACCGTGGGCGGTCAGGGTTTCGATAATCACGCCGACGTTGGCGTCATCCTCCCTCATGCGGAAGATGGAGGCGCCGCCCATGCCGTCCAGCGGCTTGAGGATGACGTCTTTGTGCTGGGCGTGGAAGGCGCGCAGCTTGTCGGCGCGGCGGGTCACCAGCGTGGTCGGGGTGTGCTCGGCAAACCAGGCGGTGTAGAGCTTCTCGTTGGCGTCGCGCAGGCTCTGCGGCTTGTTGACGATGAGGCAGCCTTCATCCTCGGCCCGCTCCAGCATGTAGGTGGCGTAGATGAACTCGGTGTCGAAGGGGGGATCCTTGCGCATCAGGATCACGTCCAGGCTGGAGAGCGGCTGATCCACCACCTCGCCCAGGCTGTACCAGTCGGCATAGTCATATTTGACGGTGAGCGGGCGCATGGTACCGAAGGCGCGACCGGCCTCCATGTAGAGGTCTTTCATCTCCAGATAGAACAGCTCGTAGCCGCGCTTTTGCGCCTCTTCGAGCATGGCGAAGCTGGAGTCCTTCTTGATGTTGATGGCCGAGATGGGGTCCATCACGATGCCGAGTTTAATGGTCATCCGCTGTTCCTTCTTAATGGCTCGATAGGGTTGTAGGGTCGATTAGCGCAGCGTAATCAGCCGCTTGAGGCTGCATCGAGGTTGCCATGGGGCTGCTCGATGCGGCCCATGGTATCAAGCGAGATCGCCAAAGCGGCACTGCAGCGCAGTAATCGCCGTCAGGGCGGCGGTTTCGGTGCGCAGCACCCGCGGCCCCAGCAGCATCTCTTTGAAATCTTCCTGCACGGTACGGGCGATCTCGTCGCTGGACAAGCCCCCTTCCGGGCCGATCAGCAGGCGCACGCCGTGCTCAGGGATGGGCAGGGTGTTGATGCTGTAAGGGGCGCGCGGGTGCAGGTTGAGCTTGAGCTCCTGGGTCTCTTCTGCCAGCCAGGCGTCGAGCTCCATCGGCATGCGCACCTCGGGCACGGTATTGCGGCCGCACTGCTCGCAGGCGCTGATCACTACCTTCTGCCACTGTTCGCGTTTTTTCTCCAGCCGATCGGCCGGCAGCTTGACGCCGCAGCGCTCGGAGAAGAGCGGGGTGATGCAGGTGACGCCCAGCTCCACCGATTTCTGGATGGTGAAGTCCATCTTGTCGCCGCGGCTGATCACCTGACCGAGGTGGATGGCCAGCGGGGATTCCACCGAGCGGGTGTCGCAACTGTCGATGGTCACCTCCACCGACTTCTTGCCTACATTGGCGATGGTGGCGGGGTACTGGTTGCCGTCGCCATTGAACAGCTCGAGCTGCTGACCCGGCTGCATGCGCAGCACCCGGCCGATGTGGTTGGCACCGTCTTCCGACAGGGCGAGGGTCTGGCCCACCTGCAGGGCGGCCGGTTCATAGATACGTGGAATGCGCATGGCTCAGTGTCAGTCTCTGGTTCAAGAAGAGGGATTCTAAATCCCTTGTGTCCATAGATGGGGTTATCGGCACTGCTTTTCAATAAAGGGGTTGGTATTGCCCTGCAGCTTGCCGATGCGGCGGTTGCGCTCGCACTCCCAGCCGTCGGCCGGGTACTGCCTGTCCCAGGCTTCGAACAGTTTACGCTGTTGCGCCGCCAGACGCAGCCCATACTGCTGGCTCATGTAGAGGTAGGCACGGGCGATCTGGCCGCGTACCAGCCCCTTGGGCGGCTGTACCTGGCGATTTTTGAAGTCCACCAGCATCTGGCACTGGCCGTACTGATCCGGGGTGCCATTCCAGTCGGAGAAGCGGAAGTTGGCCCGATCACCGTTCACCTCGCCGATGGCGGGGAAGAGGTTGTGCATGTCCCCCTCCATCTGGTTGAACTCGTCGCTCTTGCCGCAATTCTTGCGGCCGCCCTGTTGCCAGCACTGCAGCTGGTGGCCGAATTCCCAGGCCGGCACCACGTGCTCCCACTCGATGCGGGTGGCACGCTTGGGTTGCTTGCGCGGTTCATAGCCGCAGCTGGCCAGATCCGGGCTCATTTTCTTGCCCTGATAGTCAATCTTGCAGCCGCAGTAGAAGGTGACCGGGTGATCCTGATAGAGGCGGTTCAGATCCTGTTTGGCGGCGCGAAAGGTCTGGGCATGCAGGGGCAGACTGACCAGCAGGGTCAGGGCGAGAGAGAGCAGGGGACGAAACATGGTGATCCTTGGCAATGAGATGGTTGGCGGAAAAAGCAGAGAGGCACCCTAGCACAGGGGCGCGACACCGGCTGGCTTACTGCGACGAGCCAACCCGCTCCAGCGGCTGCTTGCAGCGGCGGCAGTGGTAGCGGGCCTCGCCGCGCACCACCTTGTTGTGGCGGCGCACCGACAGCTGATGCTGCTGGCAGAGGCAGCGATAGGGGATGGTCGGCTGCGCCAGGACCGCCAGATCGAAGCTGTGGGTGGTTCTGGGCTCAAGGCCGAACACCTCCCGCATCACCGATTGCCACTGGCGGCCGTGGGGCAGCACCCGCGATCTGCCGCGCCCTTCACCCCACAGGGCATAGACCAGCAGGTGGGCCACCTCGTGGGGCACCACCTCGGCCAGAAACGCCTGCTGGTTGGCCTGATAGAGGGCCGGGTTGAAGCGCAGCTCCCAGGTTTGCAGCCGTGCCGACCCCGCCGCCCGGCCGCGCATGTTGCAATGAACTTGCGGGCGGGGAAAGGAGCGGCCAAGGCGTGCTTCGGCCTGCACAAAACAGGCGTCGACACGGGCGAGCAACTGATCGTGCAGGGCGGGATCGAGGCGGGTAGCGGTGACGGACATCGGGTTCTCGGCAAATGGCGGACAAGCAAAAGGGGAGCCAGGCTCCCCTTTATACCACAAGCGTGACGCTTACAGACCGGCGGCGGAACGCAGCAGTTCGGCCTTGTCGGTCTGCTCCCACGGGAACTCGTTGCGACCGAAGTGACCGTAGGCGGCAGTGGCCTGGTAGATCGGACGCTTCAGATCCAGCATCTGGATCAGGCCGTACGGACGCAGTTCGAAGTGTTCGCGAACCAGCTTGACCAGCAGATCTTCGGCGACCTTGGCAGTGCCGAAGGTTTCGACGCTGATGGAGGTCGGCTCGGCCACGCCGATGGCGTAGGAGATCTGGATTTCACAGCGATCGGCCAGACCGGCGGCGACGATGTTCTTGGCCACGTAGCGGGCGGCATAGGCAGCGGAGCGGTCAACCTTGGACGGATCCTTGCCGGAGAAGGCGCCACCACCGTGACGGGCCATGCCGCCGTAGGTGTCGACGATGATCTTGCGACCGGTCAGACCGCAGTCACCCATCGGGCCGCCGATGACGAAACGGCCGGTCGGGTTGATGAAGTATTTGGTGTCCTTGTTGACCCACTCGGCCGGCAGCACCGGCTTGATGATCTCTTCGCGTACCGCTTCCACCAGATCCTTGTGGCTGATGGATTCGGCGTGCTGGGTAGACAGCACCACGGCATCCACACCGATGATCTTGCCGGCGTCGTCGTAGGCGAAGGTCAGCTGGCTCTTGGCGTCCGGGCGCAGCCACGGCAGGGTGCCGTTCTTGCGCACTTCAGCCTGACGCTTCACCAGCAGGTGAGAGTAGGTGATGGGGGCCGGCATCAGCACGTCGGTTTCGTTGGTGGCGTAGCCGAACATCAGGCCCTGGTCGCCTGCGCCCTGTTCCAGCGGATCGCTGCGGTCAACGCCCTGGTTGATGTCCGGGGACTGCTTGCCGATGGCGTTCAGCACGGCGCAGGAGTCGGCGTCGAAGCCCATGTCGGAGTGGGTGTAGCCGATGTCGCGCACGGTGTCGCGCACGATCTGCTCGATGTCTACCCAGGCGGTGGTGGTTACTTCACCGGCCACCATGACCATGCCGGTCTTGACCAGGGTCTCGCAGGCGACACGGGCCTTGGTGTCTTGCTTGAGGATGGCGTCCAGGACCGCATCGGAGATCTGGTCCGCAATCTTGTCGGGATGGCCTTCGGAGACCGACTCGGAAGTAAACAGCTTTGCCATGATGGGATTCTCAGCTTGTCTGGGGTTATCGCCGCAGCAATAACCGGGTGATGATAGGATGATTGTAGAGGTATCTACATCTGGACGTCCATTTTAGTTAGCGCCCCCCTCGATTGCCAGCACTATTTTGGTTTTACCGCCCCCTGGCCGAACAAGATCCGCGCTTTACCCCATTTGGGGTGTAAAGCGGTTACGGCTCAATCGTTTGCCCCGTCAAGAAAAGCGATTGAGCTCCCAAAGCCACTTTATTCGCCCAGATAATATTTGCACGCCGCGCCCCCTGCTGGGACAATAACGCGCCTTAATCTTGGCCATCAAATGAAGCAATCGCAGGAGATACAGATGCCTTCTCGTAAAGAGCTTGCCAATGCCATTCGTGCATTGAGTATGGATGCCGTTCAAAAAGCCAACTCCGGTCACCCGGGCGCCCCCATGGGAATGGCGGATATCGCCGAAGTGTTGTGGCGCAGCCACCTCAAACATAACCCGAACAACCCCAAGTGGGCCGACCGCGACCGTTTCATTCTCTCCAACGGCCACGGCTCCATGCTGCTGTACTCCCTGCTGCACCTCTCCGGTTATGACCTCTCCATCGACGATCTGAAAAACTTCCGCCAGCTGCACTCTCGCACCCCGGGTCACCCGGAGTACGGTTACGCGCCGGGTGTTGAAACCACTACCGGTCCGCTGGGCCAGGGCATCACCAATGCCGTCGGCATGGCGATCGCCGAGAAGGCCATGGCCGAGCAGTTCAACCAGCCGGGTCACGACATCGTCGACCACTACACCTACGCCTTCATGGGCGACGGCTGCCTGATGGAAGGTATCTCCCACGAAGCCTGCTCCCTGGCCGGTACCCTGCAACTGGGCAAACTGATCGCGTTCTGGGATGACAACGGCATCTCCATCGACGGTCACGTGGAAGGCTGGTTCACCGACGACACCGTCAAGCGCTTCGAAGCTTACGGCTGGCACGTGATTGCCGCCGTTGACGGCCACAGCCCGGAAGCGATCAACGCTGCCATCGAAGCCGCCAAGGCCGAGACCGGCAAGCCGACCCTGATCTGCTGCCGCACCATCATCGGTTACGGTTCCCCGAACAAGTCCGGTTCCCACGACTGCCACGGCTCACCGCTGGGCAACGACGAGATCGCCGCCGCCCGTGCCTTCCTGAAGTGGGACCACGCGCCGTTCGTTATCCCGTCCGACATCGCTGCCGAGTGGAACGGTCAGGAGAAGGGCGCCAAACTGGAAGCCGACTGGGCTGCCAAGTTCGCCGCCTATGAAGCTGCTCACCCGACCCTGGCTGCCGAATTCAAGCGCCGTACCGCTGGCGAACTGCCGGCCAACTGGGCCGCTGAATCCGCCAAGATCATCGAAACCCTGCAAGCCAACCCGGCCAAGATCGCGACCCGCAAAGCGTCCCAGAACTCGCTGGAAGCCTTCGGCAAGCTGCTGCCGGAGTTCATGGGTGGCTCTGCCGACCTGGCGCCGTCCAACCTGACCATGTGGTCCGGTTCCAAGTCCCTGACCAACGACGATGCCTCCGGCAACTACATCCACTACGGTGTACGCGAGTTCGGCATGTCCGCCATCATGAACGGTATCGCCCTGCACGGTGGTTTCATCCCCTACGGCGCGACCTTCCTGATGTTCATGGAATACGCCCGCAACGCTCTGCGCATGGCCGCCCTGATGAAGCAGCGCGCCATCTTCGTTTACACCCACGACTCCATCGGTCTGGGTGAAGATGGCCCGACTCACCAGCCGGTCGAGCAGATCGCTTCCCTGCGTCTGACCCCGAACATGAGTACCTGGCGTCCGTGTGACCAGGTGGAATCCGCCATCGCCTGGAAGCACGCCATCGAGCGTACCGACGGCCCGACTGCGCTGATCTTCTCTCGTCAGAACCTGGCCCAGATGGACCGTACTGCTCAGCAACTGGCCGATACCGCCAAGGGTGGCTATGTGCTGAAAGATTGCGCCGGCAAGCCTGAGCTGATCCTGATCGCCACCGGTTCCGAAGTGGAACTGGCCGTTGCCGCCTATGAGCAGCTGACTGCCAAGGGCCGTGCCGTGCGCGTGGTCTCCATGCCGGCCACCGACGTGTTCGATGCCCAATCTGCCGAGTACAAAGAGTCCGTCCTGCCAGCCTCCGTCACCAAGCGTGTGGCCATCGAAGCCGGCATCGCCGACTACTGGTACAAGTACGTCGGTTTCGGCGGCAAGATCATCGGTATGACCACCTTCGGTGAGTCCGCACCGGCCGAGCTGCTGTTCAAGGAATTCGGCTTTACCGTGGAAAATGTGGTTGCGACCGCAGAGTCCCTGTAATTCCTGATCGTTGGGCCACTCAGGCCCAATAGCCGGAACGATAAAACGCCCTCCATCGCAAGATGGGGGGCGTTTTTTATGATCCTGAGAGTGTTGCAGAAGGCTTTATGAAAAACGGGCTCCAAACAATATAGTTGTGAGAGAGACCATTTATTGGATGGATGCATATGCGTACAATGCTCTTACGAGTCTACTTGTCTCTGATGCAGCCTAATGCTGAATGGAACTTTTCATACTTAAGCTGTAGTGATGAGTGAGTGTTGAAAAGAGTGTTGTCATATCCGGCTGTGTTTTTAAATAGTTCATTTAGTAGACACAACATGTTCTGCTCAAGGGAAAGAAGTTTGTATGTCACAGTATAAGCCTAATCACATACCACTTAGAGTACGTCTGGTATGTGCTTTTTTAATGCTCGTTTGTGTGGCCTACGGAGTTGCCGAGTTGGCTAATGGGTATACCTATATTCCAGCGAAAAGAGGTGGTTTCTTTATCTCTGGCATTCCAACATTGATTATCGCCATCTCATCTTTTTTATTCTGTATTGTCGCTGCATTGTTCATAATCGATCACTATGACAAGAGAGATAATGAGAGGGTTTATTCAATAGGAAAGAATATTATATTCAACGTTGCACTTTATATGCTTCTGGGGGCACCACTTGTTGGAATATTAGAAGCGATTTTGATGAGAAATGGGATAGATATATTTCCTAGATTTCATGGGTTTGCTGAGACTTTTTCATATCACACTCCAGGTATGCGAGACCTGCTTACATATGCAACCCCTGTTTCAGATAATGCTCTTTATATTGTGGGCGGGGCGTGCGGCTTAGCATTAGTCATAGAGCCCCTCGAAAGGTATCATGGAGGAAAATATAAATCGCTGTGTCCTATATTGGGTGGTCTTGCCATGATAGGGTTTGGGACCTTCATTCTATCTATATCATTCGAGGAGTTACTGTTAGGGCAGGCTGGTTTCGGAAAAGATCATGCTTATGCTGTCACAGCTATGGATGACCCTGCGAAATTCAATGCGGTATTACTCACCGGGTTCATAGTCGGAGGGATGTTCTTCTTTTCTGGCTGCATTGGTCTCATGGGCTCCGTGATTAAAAAAATGAGAATGTCTAGGCGTAAAAATAGTCAGCCCAACGACTTACTCTTTAAATAGCGAGATAAAAGACACCGGCCTAGGCCGGTGTCTTTTTATCGTTAAAGCAACGTGTTACGCCTGTGGCGGGGTACTTTCCGCATTGGACATCACCGCATCAATCTGCACCAGGGCGCCGGCGGGCAGCTCGCTCACACCAATCACGGTGCGGGCGGGCAGATAGGCCGGGAAGTATTTGGTGTAGATGGCATCCACGTCCGCCAGATCCGCGATGTTCTTTACCTGGATATTGACCTTGACGATATCGTCCATCACGTGGCCGATGCTCTCGACGATGGTCTTGATATGGCCGAGGCACTGGGCGGTCTGCTCCTTGACGCAACCGGTCAGGATCTTGCCGGTGGCCAGATCAACCGGCAACTGGCCTGCGATATGGTTGTAGTGGGAGAAGGCGACGGTCTGGGTGTGCAGCGGGCTGCGCGGTGCCTTGTCGGTATTGCGGGCGCTGATCACCAGATTGTGTCTGTCTTCCACCAGTTGTGGCGGGGTGCCGTCACCGTGGGAGATGACCGCATCCATCTGCACCCGGGCGCCGAGCGGCAGGGCGGAGGCCACGATCACGCTGCGCGCCGGCAGGTAGGCGACGGCACGGGCAATGGCGGAGTCCGGGAAGAAGGTGGTGTAGACCTCGTTGACGGCGTCCAGATCGGCCAGGCTGGTCAGATAGACGGTGACCTTGACGATATCGTCAAACGGTACATCGATGCTCTCCAGCACGTGCTTGATGTTGCGCAGGCACTGGCCAGCCTGCTGCTGGATGCCCCCGGCGACCAGCTGGCCCGACGCGGCATCGACCGGCAGCTGGGCACCGATATTGTTGTAGTGGGAGAAGGCGACGGTATGGGTCGAGAGCGGATCCTGCGGTGCCTTGTCGCTGTTGCGGGAGAGCTTCAGCAGCGGGCAGGGAGCCTGCGGGAAGGTGCCTTCACCGTTGGAGATGAGCGCGTCCATCTGCACGGCGGCGCCGAGCGGCAGACCGGCCACCGCCAGCACGGTGCGGGTCGGCAGCAGGCGCGGGAAGAACTCGCCATAGACGGCGTTGACCGCGTCGAGATCGGCCATCTCTTTGAGAAATACCGTGATTTTGACCACGTCATCCATCACATGATCGATGCTCTCGACGATGGCCTTGATATTGGTGAGGCACTGTCTGGCCTGCGCCTTGATATCCCCTGCGACCAGCGCGCCCGTTTTCGGGTCGACCGGCAGCTGGGCGGAGATATTGTTGTAGTGGGAGAACGCCACGCTCTGGGTGCTGGGGCTCAGATCCTGCGGTGCATTGGCGGTATTTCTGGCTGACTTGATGATGGTACCACTCATGGCGATACTCCTTTTTCGTTTTTGATGTAGGGTCAGGCCGCGTTGATCTTCCCTGGCCGAATGCGTCACGCAGGGCGATACCCATGATGGCGGCAACAGTTGCCCGTTCCCGCCGCAGGGCGACGGGGCAAGGGACCATGGTCATCACTGTGTAAAGCCTTGTGCCGGTGCCGCCGGCGCGTGCAAACGGATAAGGGAGAAATAAATCGGCTTGATGATTCAGACGGGAGGATTCTAGGGGGCGTTCGCCAGCGGATGCAAACCGGGATCCGGTTTCTATGAGGTGGCTCAACAGAGTGAAATATATTCACTTTGCTATTCAATGCATGACCAGAATGACCAATAAAGGTGATGGCGCTCCCACTTTTTGCCATGCAGGCGGCTGATGGTGCCTTTATTAGCGTCGATTCAGGTTACCAGCTGTAAATCCCAGGTTAATGATTCTGACCAACTTGCAGGATATTATCCCGGTTTTGCATAGCTATTTATTTTTCGGCTTGGTGAAGGGCTTTTCATAAGGCCAAAAATATGCCTGAAGTGAGCCGCAAGCGAGCCATTGAAATAACATTCAGCCCATCTGCATGACAATAAGCTGGGGTGGCAAGAGCGGATGGAAATGAGGGGCGCCGTTCACTGCCGGATGCGGCAACCAGGCGGGCAGGACGCCCCCCGGCATATGCCATATATTTTCAGCGGCGCGAACAGGACCTGACTGCGTGGGCGCCGTGCGTCAGCGCCCTGTCAGAGGGAAGGGCGCTGCGCATTTACCCGGCCCCTGACAGTCAATACTGTGTGAGCGAGTCAACCCATGATGGAGAGAGTCCCATGACCGAGAAGCTGATTGACGACAGGCAACCGACCCCGGATCCGGCGGAGCAGAATGTCTTTTTCCCTTCCCCCTATTCATTGAGCCAGTTCACTTCGCGCAAGTCGGATCTGGCGGGGGCCGATTATCCCGTCCCCTATCGCGGTGGCCGCTGGAAGATCCTGCTGATCGGGGCCGATGAGCGCTATCTGCCCACCGACAACGGCACCCTGTTCTCTACCGGCAACCACCCGGTGGAAACCCTGCTGCCCATGTATCACCTCGACAAGGCGGGCTTTGCCTTTGAGGTGGCCACCCTGTCGGGCAATCCGGTCAAGTTCGAGTGGTGGGCCATGCCGACGGAGGATGAGGCGGTGGTGGGGCTCTATGGCAAATACCAGGGGCAGTTCCGCCAGCCCGCCAAACTGGCGGATCTGCTGGCCCAGGTGCAGGCCCCCGATTCGGACTACCTCGGCGTGTTCATTCCCGGCGGGCACGGCGCCCTGCTGGGGCTGCCCGAGAGTGCCGAGGTCAAGGCGCTGCTGGAGTGGGCGATGGCCCACGAGCGTTTCATCATCACCCTCTGCCACGGGCCGGCGGCCTTGCTGGCGGTAGCCAATCCGCACACCTTCGCCGGCTACCAGATCTGCGCCTTCCCCGATGCGCTGGATGAGCAGACGCCGGCGATCGGTTATATGCCGAGCCGGCTCACCTGGAAGTTTGGCGAGCGGCTCAAGGGGATGGGGTTTGAAATCGTCAACAGCGGCATCTCGGGGGAGGTGTGCCGGGATCGCAATCTGCTGACCGGTGACAGCCCGCTGGCTGGCAATCCGCTCGGCAAGCTGGCCGCCACTACCCTGCTGGAGGTGGTGAGCCGCCGATAGCGTCACGCCCTGGCAAGAGGGGCTGGCAGAACAGGCAGGAAATCAGGCAAGAAATAAAACCGCAGGGCCGTCTCGTGACGGCCCTGCTCTATTGGGTCAGACGGCGCCTTGGAGACCGGGTATGGCTCAGGCGGGATAAAGGGCACCCAGTATCGCCGGGCGGCTGGCACCGGTGACGGCCGGCAGGTTGCCGGGTTGGCGGTGAATAAAGCGCTGCGCCAGCCAGGCAAACGCCGCGCCTTCCATCCAGTCGGGAGCGATCCCCAGCTCGGCCGTGTTGGCGATGCGCCAGCCGGGCAGCAGGCTGGCCAGCTCCGCCAGCAGCGGGGCGTTATGGGCGCCGCCGCCGCAGACATACAGCTCGGGCCGGCTCTGCGCATCCGCCAGTGTGGGCAGCTGGCGGGCGATGCTGTGGCAGGTGAGCGCCTGCAGGGTGCGCTGCACATCCGCCGGGGCATGAGCGTGGCCGGCGAGCTCGCCATCGAGCCAGTCGAGGGTAAACATCTCCCGCCCGGTGCTCTTGGGGTGGGGGGCGGCAAAGTAGGGGTGAGCCAGCAGCTGCGCCAGCAGTGCAGGGACAAGCCGGCCGCTGGCCGCCCACTGGCCGCCGGCATCGTAACCGGCTCCCTGGGGGTGATGGCGGCGATACCAGCCGTCGAGCAGGGTATTGGCCGGGCCGGTATCAAAGCCATAGACGCCGTCTGCCTGGCCCGGCAGCACCGAAATATTGGCGATGCCACCGAGGTTCAGTACCACCCGCAGGGCGCCGGGGCGCGCAAAGAAGGCCTGATGGAAGGCGGGCACCAGTGGCGCCCCCTGACCGCCGAGGGCCATGTCCATGGTGCGAAAATCGGCCACCACATCGATGCCGGTCAGCGCCGCCAGCAGGGCCGCGTTGCCGATCTGCAGGGTAAAGCCGAGCTGGGGGCGGTGGCGGATGGTCTGGCCGTGGCTGCCGAGGGCGCGAATATCTTTGGGCTCAAGCCCCGCCTTGGCCAGCAGGGCGTGGGTGGCGGCGGCAAACTCGCGGGCGACCAGGTTGTCGGCCACTCCCATGCGGTCGATCTCGTTGTCGCCCGGGGTGCAGAGGTTGTGCAGCTCGTAGGCGGTCTCCGCTGGCCAGGGGTGGCACAGCGCCGCCTCTACTCGAAGCGCTTCCCTATCCATCGTCACCAGCACGGCGTCGATACCATCCATGCTGGTACCGGACATCAAGCCTATATAGTGTTCAGTCATGGGGCTTCCTTACTTGCAGCGCGGGAAAACGTACGTGAGAGAGGGAGCGGCCTCGATCCCATGCCGTATTCTGGTACCTGACATCAAGCCTATATAGCGTTCAGTCATGGGGCTTCCTTACTTGCAGGTCGGAAAAAAGTACGTGAGAGAGGAAGCGGCCTCGATTCCATGCCGTATTCTGGTGCCCGGCATCAAGCCGATATAACGCTCGCCCATGACGGCTCCTTGTGGGTCAATTGCCACCATTTGCCCGCTTGTTCTGGGCCAGCTGCAGCTCCGGGCTGTCCAGCTTGGCCAGCTGGGGCATGGCCTGCGCCTTGAAGTTGGCCAGCGCCCGTCCGCTCAGCGTCTCCGCCTGTGGCAGGTTGAGGGTGCGCGGGTTCTTGTGCACGCCGCCCACCACGAATTCATAGTGCAGGTGCGGCCCGGTGACCCGTCCGGTCCCCCCCAGATTGCCGATGGTCTGGCCCTGCTTGACCCGCTGCCCCTTGTTGACGGTGCGCTTGGAGAGGTGCAGGTACTTGGTCACGTAGTTGCCGGCGTGCTTGATGAAGACGTAGTTGCCGTTGAACTGGTTGTAGCCGGCAGCCACCACGCTGCCTGAGCCCGCCGCCATGATGGGGGTGCCCACCGGCGCCACATAGTCGATGCCGTTGTGGGGGCGCACCTTGCCGGTGACCGGGTGCAGCCGGCGCGGATTGAAGTTGGAGCTGATGTATTTGAAGTTGACCGGCGCGCGCAGGAAGCTCTTGCGCATCGCCTTGCCATCCGGGGTGTAGTAGTTGCCATCCTCGTTCAGCACGGCGCGATAGGTGGCACCCTGGTTGACGAACTCGGCGGCCAGGATGTCGCCAGAGGCAACCCGCTCGTCATCCTGGTACTTCTCTTCGTAGACCACCCGGAAGCTGTCGCCCGGCTGCAAGTCCTGGGCGAAGTCGATGTCCCAGCCGAAGATGGCGGCGAGATCCATGATCTGATCCTCGGTCATGCCGGCGTCGACGGCGGCGCCCCAGAAGCTGGAGCGGATCTCGCCCTTGGCCACCTGTTCGCGGGTGTCGAGCTCGAGCTTGACCGGTCTGGCCACGAAGCTGTCGGCCTTGCGGCTCACCTTGAGCGCCTGCTCCAGACTGTGGGGGTAGTAGAGGCTGTGCAGCTCGCCGCCCTTGGTGAGCTTGAAGGTGAGCTCCTGGCCCGGCTTGAGCAGGCGCAGGGTATCCGTGCCCTCGAGCTGGTCGATCAGGTGCAGATCCGTGGTGCTGAGACCGAGGCGCTGGAAGATGACCCCCATGTTGTCGCCGCTGCGTACCTTCACCTGCTTGGTGATGTAGCTCGGCTTGGGCGGGGCGACAGGCTTGGCTTCGGCCAGCAGCGCCTCCTCGTCGACCTGCTGCTCGATGGCCAGCTCGTTGCCGTTGTCATCGACCCGGGTGGCGACCGCCTGTTCGCTGGGCCAGGCCGCCAGCATCATCACCATGATGCTCAGGATCAGCACCATCTTGCGGTGCCAGTGAGGGAGAGAGTTGAAGGCGTGCCAAATGACCATGAGAAGCAGACGAAGTTGAGCCGGGAAGAATGTCGGAGTTTACCGCCTTTCCAATTGGCCCGCCATTCCAGTAATATGTCTGGCCCTGTGGAATCGTGATTGGAGAGTCAAAAAATGTCCCAGCTCGAGGTGGCGCTAGCCGAGATCAAGCGCGGAGCGGAAGAAATTCTGGTGGAAGAAGAACTGGTCGCCAAGTTGAAGGAAGGGCGCCCGCTGCGCATCAAGTTGGGGATGGACCCGACGGCTCCCGACATTCATCTGGGTCATACCGTGATCCTCAACAAGCTGAAGACCTTCCAGGATCTGGGCCATGAAGTGATCCTGCTGATCGGTGACTTCACCGCCATGGTGGGTGACCCCTCCGGCAAGAACGCCACCCGTCCGCCGCTCTCCGAAGAGGCGATCAAGCACAACGCCCTCACCTATGCCGAGCAGGCGTTCAAGATCCTCGATCCCGCCAAGACCCGCATCGAGTACAACTCGACCTGGCTGAGCAAGCTGGGCGCGACCGGCATGATCAAGCTGGCGGCCAAGCAGACCGTGGCCCGCATGATGGAGCGCGACGACTTCAAGAAGCGCTACAGCAACGGCCAGTCCATCGCCATTCACGAATTCCTCTATCCGCTGCTGCAAGGCTATGACTCGGTCGCGCTGAAGGCGGACGTCGAGCTCGGTGGTACCGATCAGAAGTTCAACCTGCTGATGGGCCGCGAGCTGCAAAAAGATGCCGGCATGGCGACCCAGTGCGTGCTGATGATGCCGCTGCTGGTGGGCCTGGACGGCGTCAAGAAGATGTCCAAGTCCGCTGCCAACTACATCGGCGTGCACGACGCCCCGGGCGAGATGTTCGGCAAGATCATGTCCATCACCGACGATCTGATGTGGAACTACTACGAACTGCTCTCCTTCCGTCCGCTGGCTGAAATCGAAGAGTTCAAGGCAGGCATTGCCGCCGGTACCCTCAACCCGCGTGATGTGAAGATCTGGCTGGCCAAAGAGATCATCGCCCGTTATCACGACGAGGCGGCGGCCGAAGCGGCCCACGAAGACTTCACCCAGCGCTTCTCCAAGAACGCCATTCCGGACGAAATGCCGGAAGTCGAGCTGGCACTGGAAGGTGAAGGGCTGGCCATCGCCAACCTGCTCAAAGACGCCGATCTGGTGGCCACCACCTCCGAAGCACTGCGGATGATCAAGCAGGGCGCGGTCAAGGTTGACGGCGAGAAGCTGGACGATGGCAAGGCACTCATCGGTGCCGGTACCGCCGTCTACCAGGTCGGCAAGCGCAAGTTTGCTCGGGTGACCGTCAAGTAAGTCGCCACCTCCGGCGCCGCCATAAGAAAGGCCTCCCTTGCGGAGGCCTTTTTGTTGGGGCATTGACCGGGTTAGTTGGGATCAACCCTCGGTTTTCAGAAAGTTGCGGTAGAGCATGTAGAGGTGGGCCGAGCTCCAGCTGAAGTTGCTGGCCCCCTGCATGGCGCCGGTCTCCGGGTTGTAGTTCTCGCGGATGGGGCCGCTGCCCGCCAGCCCCTCGGCGTTGGCAAACAGCTTGTTGACGAGCTGTTGGGCATCGCTGCGATAGCCGTAGTTCTCCAGCCCCTTCACCCCGAAGTAGAACTGATCCAGCCAGACCCGGCCGCGCCAGTAGATGTCGGGGTCGTAGGCCGGGTTGGTCAGCGCGGCTGTGCCCAGCGGCACCTTGGTGTTGAACTCCTGGGCATTGAGCATCACCTCGCGTACCCGCGCCGCCTTCTCCTTGTCCGCCACCTCGGCCCAGAGCGGGCTCCACCCTTCCGGGCCACGGCCGCGGGCGGTCAACAGCTTGCCGACGCAGCCGTTGGCGTCGGGCAGATCCCCCTGGGCTATCTGGCGGTCGTAATAGAAGCCGGAGGCCTCATCGAACAGGCAGCTGTTGATATAGCCGGCCAGCTGGGTCGCCCCTTCGCGATAGCGGCTCGCCTCGTCCGGCTTGCCGAGCAGCTCGGCCATGTCGGCCAGGATGCGTTTCTCCTTGGCGAGGAAGGCGTTGAGCTCCACCGACTCCTGATCGATGGAGAAGCCGATGAGGCTGCCGTCGTCCTGATGGTTTTCGAAGAAGAAGACGTTCCAGTCCTGGCGCGCCTTGGCCATGTCGCCGCCATAGGTCTTGTCGGCATAGCGCTTGAGCTGATCCGGCTCGATAAAGCCGAAGCGGGCGGCGTTGTCCATGCCGGACTCCCAGCCGGCGCCGTGCTGGGCGCCGATATCCATGTCGGCGTAGCCGCCAGCGCTCAATACCTGCTGATAGAGCGCCATGCCGGCGCAGCCATACCAGCCATCTCCTTCATTGGTACAGCTCGACAGATCCAGCCCGACAGGAGCCCCCGTCGGGTACTGCACCTTGAAGGTGATGTTGCCGAACTCGTCGTTGTGCTCGACGTGGCGGGTGGCGCCATATTCGATGATGCCGTTGCGGTTGTTGTCCCGCGCCCGATACCACCAGTCGTGATAGGCCTGGATCTTCGGATACATCTCGGCGATGAAGGCCTTGTCCTTGGTGGCGCTGTAGATCTCCCAGATGGCCCAGGCGGAGAGGGGCGGCTTGGTGTCGCGCTCGTTCCAGTTGCCGCCGTCGCCACCGCGATCGGCGAGCTTGTTGTAGAAGACGGCGTCGATCACCATGCCGGCATCCTGCGGCCGAACCGGGTCATCGGCCTGGATCTGGTAGTCATACATGGCGCGCACGTTGTTCTTGGCTACCTCGGGGTTGAAGTGGGCCATGGCGTAGGCGTGCTTCCAGCTGTCCCAGGCCCAGACTCCGTCGAACCAGCGGGCGGTGTTGGAGGGGGTCACCCCGTCGTGCAGGATGGCGCCGGCCGGCGAGCGCCAGTTGCCGTTGAGGGTCTCCATTGCCTTGACCGCGATGCGCCGCTCCGATTCCGGGATCCCCTGATTGGAGAGGCCGCGCGCCAGGTAATCCTCCCAGCGGCGGATGGAGTCGTCGAAATGGCTGGCGGGGTCGGCCAGCAGCGCCTGGCGGCTCTGCTCGAAGCGGTCGGCGTCAGCACGGCTGTGGACATAGCTCTGCAGGGTATAGATATCCTGCTGGCCCTTGGCGGCCAGGGTGAGGCTGGCCTCGCTCACGTAGCCGAGCCCCTGCTCGTCGAGGGTGGTACGGCTGGGCAGGGTGCGATCGATGCGGTAGCTGGCGCTGCCGCTTTGCATGATGTTCCAGGTGCTGCGCAGTTTGCCGAACTGGAATGCCACGCCGCGCTCGGTCTGGCTGATGGTGCGGGTCCAGGCGGGGTACTGCTCGGCGACCGTCTTGTTGGCATCCCACTGGTTGAGCAGCTCCCCCTGCCAGTTGAGCTTGAGGGTGAGGGGGGCGTCAGAGTGGTTGATGAGACGGGTGCGAACCAGCGCAGTGCGGGCATCGCCGTAGCGCAGCTCCAGCTCCAGGGTGAAGGGTTCGAACTCGAAGCGCTGCACCAGCGCCCCCGGGATGGCGTACAGCGCCTGCTTGCTGGCGCTGGTGAGCGGGAAGGCGCGGCCGCTCTCGTTGCTCAGGGTCAGCTTGTCCAATTCGCTGGCGAAGAACAGGCTGTACTCCTCGGCGATGACCATGGGGCCGGTAAAGCCGCCCCACTCGCTGTCGCTGGCGGGCAGCAGGAAGCCGTGCCAGGCGCCGAGATCGAGCAGCGGGTTGTATTTGAGGTTGGAGTAGCTGTCAAAGTCACGGAACTGGAGCGGGGTGCCGCTGCGGTCGATCACGTTCTGATACTGGTTCGCCAGGGTGGCGCTGGGGGCGGTCGGGCTGCTGGAGTCATTGCCGTTGCAGGCAGTGAGGCCGAACAGGGCGACGCTCAGGGTGACGGATAGTAAACTTTTACGAAACATCTCTCGCTCCAATGACAGTTTTTGTAGGTTAAGGAAGGTGTTTTTTAGTGCTTGTTTTAGTGAAAGCGTTTGCGAGAGCCATTATAGGGTGATTTTGAGGGGATTATTGGCGCTGTGTCACAGTGCAGGAGGGGCCGGTGTGAGCCGGATCACCCGGTTACACGAGGTTACATAACTCGATATTTTAGTAACCATTTACTTGTTTGGCGGCAGCCAGCGAGAGGGAGGAGGGGCAGGTACGCAGGTATTGATAGGGGGTCAGGCCGAACTCCTGCTTGAAGCGGGCGGCAAAGCGGCTGGGGGAGTCGTAGCCACAGGCGAGGGCCGTCTCCAGCGGTGCCAGACCCTGCTGCAGCAGGGTGAGGGCGTGGCTCATGCGCACCTGGGTCAGCAGCTGGCGAAAGCTGCGCCCCTCGGCGGCCAGCTTGCGCGCCATGGAGGCGCGGCTCATGGCGAAGCGCGGTGCTACCCCCTCCAGGGTGTGATCGGCGCCCGGCTCCACCCCGAGGTAGCGGGCCAGCCGCTCGCCGAGGGTCATGGTGTGGGCGGGAAACAGCAGATCGAGCCCGCCGGCAGCCTGCAGCTCGGCATAAAAACCCTGCAGCAGCTGGACCTGGGTGGCCTCATTGAGCCGCCGATCCGCCATGGAGCAGACCAGCTCGAAACAGAAGGCCAGCGCCGGGCTTACCGTCAGGCGCGGCTCTCTGAGCGGGCCGGCCTGGGCGGCGCTGAGCCATTCGACGGGGGGCGGGGTCAGCAGGGTCAGCGCACGGGAGCGAAACTTGCCCTGCTCCGGCTGGTTGACGAAGGTGAGCTGGTGACCGGCCGGGATCAGCAGCCAGCTCGCCTGATCGAATGCCAGGCGCTTCTCCTGCCACCACAACTGCTTGTGACCCTGCTCCACCCAGATGATGGTGGGGGCGTAGATGAGCACCCGGTGCAGCGGTTGCTGGCGGATCCCGAGATAGTGGTGCAGTTGCAGCAGCGGCGTGCTCATCCGGCTGGCTCCTAGGGGGTGACGAAGGTTGCGGTCAGGGTGGCCTTGCCAAGGGCCATGCTGTTGAGCATGTAGCCTACCATGGCGGGCGGGGTGTCTGCCTTCACCTCCAGGGCCTGGGGCAGGGCCCAGGCGGTAAACTGGTAGCGGTGCATGCCGTGGCCGGCGGGCGGGCAGGGGCCGCCGTAGCCCTGGCTGCCGAAGTCGGTCTTGAGCTCCAGCCCCTGCTTGAGCTTGCCGGAGGCGTTGCTCGGCAGTTCGTTCTGACTGGCAGGCAGGTTCACCACCAGCCAGTGCCACCAGCCGCTGCCGGTGGGGGCGTCGGGGTCATAGGCGGTGATGGTGACACTCTTGGTGCCGGCAGGCAGGTCCTGCCAGCTCAGCTGGGGCGAGCGGTTGTCACCGCTGCAGCCGAAGCCGTTGAAGCTGAAGGCCTTGTCCATCAGCTGGCCTTCGTGGATGTCGCTGCTCTTTAGGGTCATAGCACTGGCGGGCAGGGCCGCCACGCACAGCAGGGAGAGCAGGGTGGTACGCTTGGCAATCTTCATGGTGAGGCTCCTCGGTGGATGATGGGATCAGTCTAGCGAAGAGGAGGAGGATGTGAGTGACTCAACCGCTCAAAGTGGCCGTCTTGCTGCCATGATATGAGTCTTTACGTTGATCTTTAATGAGGGCGGTGAAAGAGATGTGGTGCGCCCGGGCATAAAAAAACCGGCATCCTGGATGCCGGTTTTTTACTGTGCTGACAGCTGATCGCGCGACTTAGCGCAGGATCATCTCGTCACGGCCCGGGCCGACGGAGACCATCGGCACCGGTACGCCCAGCAGCTCTTCGATGCGCAGTACGTACTGCTGAGCCGCTTTGGGCAGCTCGGCGAAGGTACGGCAGCCGGTGATGTCTTCGCTCCAGCTTTCCATCACTTCGTAAACCGGCTTCAGACCGGCAGTTTGCGGCCAGATCGGGTTCTCGGTGTGGGCACCTTCGTAGGCGACGCAGATCTTCAGATCCGGCAGACCGGTCAGGCAGTCCAGCTTGGTCAGCGCCACTTCGTTGGCAGCCTGCAGCTCGACACCGTTCTTGGTGGCGACGGCGTCGAAGTAGCCGACGTCACGGGGACGGCCGGTGGTGGCGCCGAACTCGTTGGCGATCTTGCGGAACTCGTCCTGGTTCTCCATGGCGGTCAGCAGGGTGCCGGTACCGACGGAGGTGCTGAACGCCTTGGCGACGGCGATGACGCGCTCGGGACGCAGACCCGGCAGGCCGCCACCGATGCCGGCATAGGCGCCGGAAACGTGGGAGGAGGTCACCCAGGGGTATTCGCCGTAGATCAGGTCACGGCCGGCGCCCAGCTGGGCTTCGAACAGCAGGGTCTTGCCTTCGGCCTGCAGCGCTTTGAGCGGCATGCTGACGTTGCAGACAGAGTCGATCCAGGGGGCGGACACTTCCAGCAGCCAGTCGGCCATCTCCTGGGCGGTCTGATTGAATTCGAAGGTCGGGTAGAGGGCCTTGAGCTGCGGCAGTTTCCAGTCGAGGAAGAATTGAATGCGCTCGACCAGTACTTCCGGCTGCTTCAGCCAGCCCACCAGGATCGCTTTCTTCATGACGCGATCGCCATAGGCGGGAGCGATGCCCTGACGGGTGGAACCGTAGGCGCCGTCGCCCAGACGCTGCTCTTCCAGGGTATCTTCCATGGCGTGCAGCGGCAGGCAGAGGGTGGCGCGATCAGAGATGGCCAGCTTGGGAGTGACGCCGGAGGCTTTCACTTCGTCCAGCTCGACGGTCAGTTTCTCGGGGCTGATCACCATGCCAGGGCCGAGCACGACCAGGCAATCCGGGTTGAACACACCGCTCGGAACCTGGTGCAGCTTGAAGGTGCCAAGGTCGTTGACGACGGTATGGCCGGCGTTGTTGCCGCCCTGGAAGCGAATGCTGGCGCCTGCTTGACCTGCCAGATAATCCACGATGCGGCCTTTGCCTTCATCACCCCAGTTGGCACCTACGACTACGATAGACGACATGACTCTTTCTCCTAAGACGTTAGGCGATCATCCTAGGAGGCTCAGGAGGATTAGAAAAATTAATTATCTTTATAATTCCGATAAGAGAGTCATATAATTGCGGTGAATTTATCGGCAAACCGCCCCGCTGCCGTGCCGGCATCCCCATCAGGGGCCCGTTCGGCCGTGGCGGCACAAGAGGATCCCCATGCTGGATATTCACTGGCTGCACACCTTCGTCACCCTGGCCCGGCTGCAGCACTTCGGCCAGACCGCCACCGAACTGCACATGACCCAGCCCAATGTGAGCCTGCACCTCAAGAATCTGGAGCAGGCGACCCGGGTCAAACTCATCGAGCGCAGCCCGTTTCGGCTGACCCAGGCCGGCGAGCGGCTGCTGCAAAGTGCCGAACGCGCCATCGCCGAGCTGCAGCTCTGCCAGTCCGATCTCAACGCTCTCAACCAGTTGAGTCAGGGAACGCTGGCCATCGCCGCCAGCGACATCATCTCGCGCCTGCTGCTCATTCAGCCCTTTCAGCGCTTCAAGCAGGAGTTCCCCGGCATCGACCTCACCCTGTTCAACACCACTTCGGATCAGGCAGCTGAGCTGGTCAAGGCGGGCAAGGCGGACCTGGGCTTCGTGATGGCGCAAAAGCGCAGCGAGCCGCTGTTCTACACCGAACTGCAGCAGGTGACCTGGTGCGCGCTGGGCCACGGCCTCGCTCGTTGGCAGGCGCGGGCGAAGGCGGGGGAGAGCGATCCCCTCGACGAGCCGACCCTGATCCTGCTGGGCCACGACACCCGCACCCGGGCGCTCATCGACCCCTCTTTGCCGCTGCTCGGTCTGCCCAGCTGCCGCATCATGGAAGTAGGCAGCGTGGACGCCCAGCTCGACTGGGCCGAGGCGGGTTTCGGGGTGGCCATAGTGCCGGACTTCTCCATTCACCCGCGGCTCAAGCTGACCGCCCCGGTGACCCGGCTTACCGACTTTCCCGGCACCAGCTTAGGGTACGTGGTGCGCCAGAACCAGGTGCTGTCGCGGGCCATCAAGCAACTGCTGCACTGGGTGGAGCAGGAGATCCAGCGTCCGCAGCCGTTGCCGGACGCCAGGGCTTGAGCCCGGCCGATATCGAAACAAAAAGAGGCCACCCTTGGGTGGCCTCTTTCGTTGTGGCTGTTTGGCGGCCTTACTGGGCAGGCGCGCCGTCCCCGGTCGGTGAGGCGGTGCTTGGTGCGGCCGCTGCTGTCGATGCCGGTTCGGCGGGGACCGGCGAGGCGGGTTGCTCCCCGCTCATCACGGCAGAGGGGCTTGGCGCGGCCGTGCCCGTCAGCTTGCCGCCCTGTTCCACGGCGGCCCCTTCGAGCACGGTACTGGCACCCGGTTCGGTGGCTGCGGCCGCCGAGGGGGTCGGCAGCAGGGCGCCAGGGGTCTGCCCGGACGAGGTAACAGGCGCGCCTTCCGGGGAAGGGGCGCCCGTCTCGCCGGCAGGTTGTGCCGTGTTTTCACCGGCGGGGCGTTCCACTTCGGTGGGCTGCGCCGCTGAGGTTGCCAGGGCTTCCGAGGTGGCCGGAGCCGGGTTCAGGGTCTCGGGCAGCAGGGCGAGCGGGGCATCCGCCATGCCGGCGTGGCGCGGTACTTCCGCCTCGCCCTGCATTCCCTCCAGGGTAAGGGCGGTGAGGGCCGGATGGAGGCGGGTGAACTGCTTGAGTCGCCCGCTCAGCACGTCGCGCACGGTGCGCACCTCGCCCTCGGGCAGGCTGGCCAGCGCCACCAGCTCGGCGGTGACAGCGAAGGTGTTGACGCCGCTGGGCTGGCCCGGGTAGAGGTTGGCGCCGATGCGGCTGCGCTGATAGTAGGGATGCTGTTTGAGCAGCGCGTCGACCTGCTCCCCTTCGATGGGGATGAGGCGCGCCTTGCAGCGGCCGGTGAGATCGCCGATGGCCTGATTGGGGTGGCCCGCCACCACGAAGGCGGCGTCCAGGGTACCGTCACAGAGCCCCTCCAACCGGTTGTTGGCCGCGGCGGGGATGACGGGGGCGAAACTCTTGGCCTGCCAGCCCATGGCATCGAGCAGGGCCTGGCTGGTGATGTGCTCGCCGGAGCCCGGATTGCCCAGATCGACCCGCTTGCCCTCGATGTCGGCCAGGGTGTTGATGTTGCTGTTGGCGCTGGCGAGCAGGGTCAGCGACTCCTGATGAAGCCGATAGAGGCTGCGCAGCTGGTCGTCGGGCGCCTGACCCATGAAGGGGCCGGTGCTGTGGGCGGCGTGGTGCACCACATCGGACTGCACCAGCGCCAGCTGCACTTTCCCTTGATGCAACGCCTTCAGGTTGGCAAGGGAGCCGGAGGTGCTCTGCACCGAGCAATGCAGGCCATGGCTGGCCGTCTCTTCATTGAGCAGCCGGCAAATGGCGCCACCGGTCGGGTAGTAGACGCCGTTGAGGGGCCCAGTACCGATGGTGAGATAGGCAGGCGTGGCTGCCTGCAGGGGCAGCGCCAGGGCCGCCGCCAGCCAGGGCAGGGTGCGGCGAAGCAGGGTCGGCAGAGGGTGCAAGGCTGGTTGGGGCATAGTGAACCGGATCAATGGCTGATAAAAGGGATTGGGCTGGCCCATCCCGGTTGGCATTCGGCCGCGCCAGCAGCTGGCTGCGGCACTGCGCCGTATTCGGCGCCATCGACATCCCGGGTTGCGGGGCCGTGGCGGCATGTCGCCAAAATATACCCTATTGCGATCGGATACGGATCTGGCTGACTTCAATATATTGCGGGGCCGGCGGCTGCCGGCCCCGCCACTGCCCATATGATGAGGCCATGGGGGAAAACGCGCGTGATCAGCGCGCCAGAATGGCCTTCTCCATGCGGGCCAGCGCCTCGACGAGGCGAGCCCGGGTGCAGCCGAAGTTGAGCCGCACGAACTGGCCGTCACCAAACTGGGCACCGGGGGAGAGCCCCACCCCGGCCTGCTCGAAGAAGGCGATGGGGTCGTCCAGCCCGAGCGCGCTCATGTCGATCCAGGCGAGGTAGGTGGCTTGGTGGCGCGCCAGCTTGATGCCGGGCCAGCGGGCGACCGCCTGCTCGATCAGGGCGAGGTTGGCGGCCAGGTAGTCGAGCTGTTCGCTGAGCCACTGCTCGCCCCCTTCATAGGCCGCCTCTGCCGCCACGAAGCCCAGCAGGTTGACGTCGGCACTGATGCCGCGCATCGCTTGCTGCAGCTTGAGGCGCAGACGGGCATTGGGCACCACCGCGAAGGAGCAGCAGAGCCCGGCGATGTTGAAGGTCTTGCTCGGGGCCATCATCACCGCCGAGCGCTCGGCCGCCGCCGGGCTGATGGCGCCGTAGGGGATGTGGCGGGCGTCCTTGTCCAGCAGCAGGTCGCAGTGAATTTCATCGGAGCAGATCACCAGGTTGTGGCGCTCGGCGATGGCGTCGATGGCCAGCAGCTCCTCGCGGGTGAACACGGTGCCGCCCGGGTTGTGCGGGTTGCACAGCAGCAGCAGATCCGCCGCCGGCGCCTGGCGCTCCAGCTCCTCGATATCCAGCACCCAGCGACCGGCCTCTTCCACCATGGGCACGGTGAGCAGCGGCCGGTCGTTGAAGCCCGGCGCCTGCAGGAAGGGGTAGTAGACCGGCTTGGGAGTGATGATGCCACGGCCGTGCTGGCTCCAGGCCTTGCAGGCGAGGTTGAGACCGGGCACCACGCCGGGCAGGAAGACGATCCACTCGGGCTGGATGGTCCAGCCATAGCGGCTGGCCAGCCGCGCGATGATGAGTTCGATCAGCCGGGGAGAGGGGCGCGAGTAGCCGAAGATGCCGTGGGCGACCCGCGTCGTGAGGGCCTCGATGACGGCAGGGGGGGAGACGAAGTCGGTGTCGGCAACCCACATGGGCAGCACGTCCTGTCCCTTGTACTTGTCCCATTTCAGGCTCATGGTGCCGCTGCGATCTATTTCCCGGTCAAAATCAAACATGTGAAATCCTTATGCTGGCCAGTGGGCTTTCACTGTACGGGGTCGGGGACGGGGTCGCAAGCCTTGAGGTGGCTCTTGATAATGACATAAAATAAGCGACGCCATTTCATGCACTTGCCGAATTTTGGCCAGTTTTCTTCCCTCCAATCAGTGGTAATTCTATGCGCTTGCTGACCGCCGCTCGCAACAGGACGGATCCCGTCTCCCTCTCTTTTCTGGCCGTGACCTTTATGACCGGGGTGGCGGTGGCACTGCAGGTGCCCACCTTGAGCCTGTTCCTGGCCGAGGAGGTGCAGGTGCGCCCCTTCCTGGTGGGGCTCTTCTATACCGTCAACGCGGTGATCGGCATCCTCATCAGCCAGTGGCTCGGCCATCGTTCCGACAACAAGGGGGATCGCAAGCGGCTGATCCTGCGCTGCTGCTTCGCCGGCGTGGTGCTCTCCCTGCTGTTTGCCTGGAACCGGCAGTACTGGCTGCTGGTGAGCCTGGGGGTGTTGCTGGCAAGCCTGGCGGCGACCGCCAGCCCCCAGCTGTTCGCGCTGGCGCGGGAATACGCCGACAGCCGCAACAAGCGGGCCGACATGTTCAGCTCGGTGCTGCGGGCCCAGTTCTCGCTGGCCTGGGTGATCGGGCCACCCATCGCCTTCGCACTGGCCATCGGCTACGGCTTCGAGGTGATGTACCTCGCCTCCGCAGTGGCCTATCTGCTCTGCGCCTTCGTGGTGTGGCGCTGGCTGCCCTCGCTGCCGCTGCCGGTGATGGACAGCGAGGTGGAGCGGGTCAGCAGCTGGCGGGATCCGTCGGTGCGGGCGCTCTTCATCGCCTCCACCCTGATGTGGACCTGCAACAGCATGTACCTCATCAACATGCCGCTCTACATCACCCGCGAGCTGGGGCTGGAGGAGAAGCTGGCCGGGGTGCTGATGGGCACGGCGGCGGCCCTCGAGATCCCCTTCATGCTGTTGGCGGGCCACTACACCCAGCGCTTTGGCAAGCGCCCCATGATGCTGCTGGCGGTGCTGGCCGGGGTCGGCTTCTACGTGGGGCTGGTGACCCTGTCGAGCCAGCATGCCCTGATTGCGCTGCAACTGCTCAACGCCATCTTCATCGGCATCGTCGCCGGCATCGGCATGTCCTACTTCCAGGATCTGATGCCGGGTCGCGCCGGGGTGGCGACCACCCTGTTCGCCAACAGCATCCGCACCGGCTCCATCATGGCAGGGGCTATCGCCGGGACTGTGGCGGAGATCTGGAGTTTCCACGGGGTCTTCATGGTGGCCATGGGCCTGGCGCTGCTGGCATTGGCCGCCTGCTGGCGGGTGCCGAACGTCTGAAGCTGAAAGGGTGAGGGGCGAGCGGGTCGGCCCGCCTCAATGTCTGATGGCGGCGGGGAGGCGCTCTAGCGGTCGTTGTCGTTCTGGTATTCGTTGCGCAGGCAGCGCAGCAGCAGTTCGGTGGCCGGGCCCAGCGCGTCGGCCGACGGAGTCAGCAGATAGGTATAGAGGTGGCGCTCGTTGCCGCTCGCCAGATCCAGCGGTACCAGGGCGCCGCTTGTCAGCTCCTCCTGCACCAGGTGGCGCGGCAGCCAGGCGTAGCCGAGGCCGAGCTTGAGCATGGCGATCACCTCGTGATAGTGGGTCGCCTTCCAGCCGGTGTCGTCCGCGTCGTTCCAGTCCACCGAGCGGTGAATGGGGGGATGCAGGCTGATCTGGTTGTGGCTGGCCAGCTCCTCGGCGGCGATGGCACCGCCCTGAGTGGCGAGCGGGTGCTCGGCCGAGCAGAGCGGCAGCAGGCACACCTCGTCCAGCGGCAGGCCGGTGCGATCGTGGGGCAGGTGTTCGGAGAGCATCAGATCCCCTACCTGCAGGGCGTTGAAGTGGCAGTGGATGCGCTCGTGCAGATTGACCCGGCAACCCCGGCTGCGGGGATAGAAGTGGGCCAGTGCCCGATAGAGTCGCTCGCGCGGCTGCAGCACCGACACATAGAGGTTGATCTGCGGCTCCCACTGCCGCTCCAGGTTGTTGGCCAGGTTCTCCAGCTCTTCCACCTGCTGGCTGAGCTGACGGGCCCGCTTGAGGAAGATCTCCCCCGCCGGCGTCAATACCGCCTTGCGCCCTCTCACCTCCAGCAGAGCCACACCCAGACTCTGCTGCAGCTTGGCTACCGCATGATTGAGAGAGGATTGGCTCTTGTTCAGCGCCTCGGCGGCCTGGGCGTAGCCGCCACAGTCCACCACGGCCTGAAAGATCCGCCATTGCTCAAACGTGCTCTTGGGACGAAACATATCTCAACCTGATAAGGGAGCGGATGTTGCAACAGGGTGCCGACGGCACCCTATTGAATGTAACCCCATGCAGCGCAGGGTTGCGGTTATTTTGTTGATTTATTTGGGCTGTGCCACAAAGGTCTGGCCGGTTTTGCCCCGGCTGTCCGCGCCCATCAGATAGAGATAGAGCGGCATCAGGTCGGCCGGGGTCTTGAGGTTCATCGGATCTTCGGCCGGGAAGGCGCTGGCCCGCATCTTGGTGCGGGTGCCGCCCGGGTTGAGGGTGTTGACCCGCACACCGGTATTTTCCAGCTCGTCCGCCAGCACTTCCATCATGCCTTCGATGGCGAACTTGGAGATGGCATAGGTGCCCCAGTAGGCGCGGCCCTTGCGGCCCACACTGGAGGAGGTGTAGACGATGGAGGCATCGCCCTGCTCCTTGGCGGTCTGGCGGATGAGCGGCAGCAGCGCCTGGGTCAGCAGGAATTCGGATTTGACGTTGACCTGCATCACCTCGTCCCACTCCTGCTCCTGGATGTGTTCGAACGGTGACAGGGTGCCGAGTAGGCCGGCGTTGAACAGCACGCCGTCGAGGCGGCCGAACTGCTGGGCGAAGGTCTCGGCCATGCCAAGGTAGTGGCTCTTGGTGGCGCCTTTGAGATCCACCGGCACGATGGCGGGCAGCGGGTGGTCGGCCGCCTCGATCTGGTCGTAGACAGCCTCCAGCTTGGCGCTGGTGCGGCCGAGCAGGATCACGGTGGCGCCGTGGGCCGCATAGGTGAGCGCCGCTTCGCGGCCGATGCCGTCACCGGCACCCGTGACCAGAATGACCTTGTCCTTGAGCAGATCCCGGGGGGCCTGATAGTTGAACATGACAACTCCTGTTAACAATTCGTGGCAGATGCGCGCGGCAAATAGAGGGGCAAGTGTACTGATCCCGCACGGCGTTTGACCAGTATGAGATGGCAAAAATGTGAATAAATCAGAGGGGTTGTGATTGTCGATTGGCATTTTTGACGGGTTGACGCAGAGTTTTTGCGCACACCGGGCAAACTCCCTAGAATGTGAAAAAATCGTCCCCCCGGGGCACACCAGTGGAGCATCAAGTGGCATTTTTGACCGAATACGGCCTGTTCCTGGCCAAGACCCTCACCCTACTGCTCGCCATCGGCGCCGTCATCCTGATGGTGGTGAGCAGCCGTCAGCCCAAATCTCGCAAGGGGGAGCTGGTGGTGACCGATCTCTCCAGCGAGCTGGAGCAGGGACGTCACCAGTTGCAGGCCGCGCTGGCCGGCAAGGCTGAGCGCAAGCAGCTGGAGAAGGCGCGCAAGGCTGAGCACAAGGCTCGGGCCAAGAGCGAAGATGCGCGCAGCCGGTTGTTCGTCATCGATTTTCACGGCAGCATGGATGCCAAGGAGGTGGCCTCCCTGCGTGAAGAGGTGAGCGCCGTGATAGGGGTGGCCCAGCCGGGCGACGAAGTGCTGCTGCGGCTCGAATCCGGCGGCGGCGTGGTACACGGCTACGGCCTTGCTGCTTCCCAGCTGCAGCGGCTGCGGGATCGTGACATCAAGCTGACCGTGGCCATCGACAAGGTGGCGGCGAGCGGCGGCTACATGATGGCCTGCGTGGCGGATCAGATCCTGGCGGCGCCGTTTGCCATCGTCGGCTCCATCGGGGTGATCGCCCAGCTGCCGAACTTCAACAAGCTGCTCAAAAAGCACGACATCGAGTTCGAGATGCACACCGCCGGCCAGTACAAGCGTACCATCACCATGTTCGGCGAGAACGACGATCAGGGGCGCGAGAAGTTTCGCGAGGAGCTGGGCGCCATTCACGAGCGCTTCAAGGCATTCGTGGCCGAGCACAGACCCAACCTCGACATCGACAGCGTCACCACCGGCGAGCACTGGCTGGCGAGCCAGGCCAAGCAGCTCGGGCTGGTGGACAGCCTCTGCACCAGCGATGACTATCTGCTGGCCCAGGCCAGCCAGCACAAGGTGGTCGGCATTCGCTACAGCAAGCCAAAGAGTCTGACCCAGAAGCTCGGCCAGCAGGCCGCCGTGGCGCTGGAGTCCGGTCTTGGTCGGCTGTGGCAGCAGGGCCCCTGGCGCTGAGTCAGGGCAACGTAAAATCAAATAAAAAAAGCCGGGCACTTGCCCGGCTTTTTCATTGGGTCGGCGCTGCAGGCCGATGGCGCGTCTCAGCGCTGGAACGGGTAGACGGAGCCGAGTTTGAGGATCTGGGTCAGCTCGTCCAGCGCGGTGCGCGACTCCATGACCAGCGCCGGATCCCGCAGGTCGTCCAGTGCCAGGCTGTCGCGGTAGTGGCGATCGACCCAGCCATCGAGGCGGGCAAACTGGCTGTCGGTGATGAGGCAGGCCGGGTTGATCGCAGCCAGCTCGGTGTCGTTCATGGCCACCCGCAGCCGCAAGCAGGCGGGGCCACCGCCGTTGCGCATGCTCTGCTTCACGTCCATGTAGTGCACCCCCTTGATCGGGGTTCCCAGGGTCACCAGCTTGGCCAGATAGGCGGACACCGCCGGGTTGTCGCGACATTCGGTGGGGGCGATGATCGCCATCTCACCGGAAGGCAGGGTGAGGATCTGGGTGTTGAACAGATAGGACTTGACCGCATCCTGCACCGACACTTCGGCAGTTGGCACCTCGATAAAGTGCAGCTCGCCGTCGCCGAACTTGGTGCGCACCTCGGCCAGCGCCGAGGCGGTATTGAGAAACGCCTGTTGGTGGAAGAACAGCACGTTCTGGTTGCCCACCGCGATCACGTCGTTGTGGAACACCCCCTGATCGATGACATCCGGGTTCTGCTGGATGAAGACCGCGCTCTCGTCCCCCAGGCCGTGCAGGCGGGCGATGGCCTGGCTCGCTTCCAGGGTCTGGCGGGCCGGGTAGCGTTTGGGGGCGGGCTGGGAGACGTCGAAGGCGCTGCGGCCATAGACGAACAGCTCGACCCCGGACTCGCCATAGGCGCGGCACAGACGGGTGTGGTTGGCGGCTCCCTCGTCACCGAAGTGGTCATTCTCCGGCAGGTGCTGATGGTGATAGAAGTGGCGGTCGTTGTTGAACACGGCGCGCAGGATGCGGCCGGTCACCTCGGGTTCGAGGGAGCGGTGAAACTTGTTGGTCAGGTTGGCGGGGGTGAAGTGGATGCGGCCATCCTGGGTATCGGCACTCGGGGAGACGGTGGCGGCGTTGGCGGTCCACATGCTGGAGGCCGAATAGCAGGCGGCCAGCACGGCGGGGGCCTGTTTGGCGGCCTGGGCCAGCACGCTGGCATCGTTGCCGGTGAAGCCCAGGCGGCGCAGGGTGGCGAGATCCGGTCGCTCCTGCGGGGCCAGCACTCCCTGGGTCATGCCGAGCTCGGTCAGTGCCTTCATCTTGCGCAGACCCTGCTTGGCCGCCTCCTTCGGATTGGACGCCTCCTTGGCATTGTTCTGGGAGGCGACGTTGCCATAGGACAAGCCGGCATAGTTGTGAGTCGGGCCGACCAGGCCGTCGAAGTTGACCTCGAAGTGCTTCATTGAGTACATCCTTTCGATTTTTATATGGGTAGCGGTTCCTTCCGCGCACAATGCTGCGGGATGCAGCCATTATAAGGAGATTTTGTCTTTTGTAACAAGATGATAACGAAACTGGTTTGTTATGTTACAAGAGCGGTTGGTTATGTCGTTTCAAATATAAAAAGAGGGTGGATATAGCATAAAAATAAAAAAGCGGTTGCTTCCCGCGGCTCGGCTTCGCATTAATAAATAAAGAAACAAAGTGGTTCGGGCTGCCGGGCAAATTTGCTCACAAGATTGCTTTTTCCCGTCAAATCTCTTATACAGCCCCACAAAACCGCACACCAACCCCGTCGGGTGCAATGAGGATAATAGTTACAGCATGGGCAAATCACTGGTCATAGTGGAGTCTCCGGCCAAGGCCAAGACCATCAACAAATATTTGGGCAAGGACTACGTGGTGAAATCCAGCGTCGGTCACGTGCGCGATCTGCCCACCAGCGGCAGCGCCAGCAACGAGCCCAAAAAACCTGTCATTCGCGGCATCAAGCTGAGCGAAGCAGAGAAGGCTGCCAAGGATCGCAATGCCCTGTTCTCACGGATGGGGATCAATCCGACCGCAGGCTGGCAGGCCAACTACCAGATTTTGCCCGGCAAGGAAAAAGTGGTCAGCGAGTTGCAGAGTCTGGCCGAGAAGGCCGACACCATCTATCTCGCAACCGACTTGGATAGAGAGGGAGAGGCGATCGCCTGGCACCTGCGCGAAATCATCGGCGGCGATGACAGCCGCTACAAGCGCGTGGTGTTCAACGAGATCACCAAGACCGCCATCCAGGAGGCGTTTGCCCAGCCATCCGAGCTGAACATTCACCGCGTCAATGCCCAGCAGGCCCGTCGTTTCCTCGACCGGGTGGTAGGCTACATGGTCTCTCCGCTGCTCTGGAAGAAGCTGGCCCGCGGCCTTTCCGCCGGTCGGGTACAGTCCGTCGCGGTGCGCCTCATCGTCGATAAAGAGCGCGAAATCAAGGCGTTCGTACCGGTCGAGTTCTGGGATCTCAACGCCGATCTGCTGACCGCCGACAAGAGCGATCTGCGGATGGAAGTGGTCAGCCGCAACGGTGCCGACTTCAAGCCGGTGACCCAGGCCGAGACTTTCGCCGCCGTGGCCGCCCTGGAAGGGGTCGACTACAAGGTGGTGAACCGGGAAGACAAGCCGACCGGCTCCAAGCCGTCCGCCCCCTTCATCACTTCTACCCTGCAGCAGGCAGCCTCCACCCGGCTGAGCTTCGGGGTCAAGAAGACCATGATGATGGCCCAGCGTCTCTATGAAGCGGGTTACATCACCTACATGCGTACCGACTCCACCAACCTCAGCAAAGAGGCGGTCGAGGCGGTGCGGGAATACATCGGCGAGCAGTATGGCGCCGCCTACCTGCCGAGCGATCCGAACCTGTACGGCGCCAAGGCCAATGCCCAGGAGGCCCACGAGGCGATCCGTCCCTCCAGCGTGCTGGTGACCGCCGAAATGCTGGAAGGGATGGAGCCGGACGCCATGCGGCTGTATGACCTCATCTGGCGTCAGTTTGTCGCCTGTCAGATGACGCCGGCCCAGTACGACTCCTCCACCCTGACCGTCAAGGCGGGCGAGTTTGAGCTCAAGGCGCGCGGTCGCACCCTGCGCTTCGCCGGTTGGACCAAGGCGCTGCCGCCGATGGGCCGCAAGGGCGAAGACAGCCAGCTGCCGGCGGTGACCGTCGGCGAGATCCTCAAACTCGTCAAGCTGGATCCGCGCCAGCACTTCACCAAGCCACCCGCCCGCTTCACCGAAGCGGCGCTGGTACGCGAGCTGGAGAAGCGCGGCATCGGCCGTCCGTCTACCTACGCCTCCATCATCTCCACCATCGTCGACCGTGGTTATGTGCGGGTCGAGAGCCGCCGTTTCTTCGCCGAGAAGATGGGTGAGATCGTCACCGACCGGCTGGTCGAGAACTTCGTCGAGCTGATGAACTACGAGTTCACCGCCAAGATGGAAGACAAGCTCGATGGCATCGCCGAAGGGAGCCTGGAGTGGAAGAAGGTGCTGGATGCCTTCTACGCCGAGTTCACTCAGGAGCTGGAAAAAGCGGACAAGGCGCCGGAAGAGGGGGGCATGCGTGCCAACCAGATGGTGCTGACCGACATCGACTGTCCGGATTGTGGCCGCAAGATGGGCATCCGTACCGCCACCACCGGGGTGTTCCTCGGCTGTTCCGGCTACGCCTTGCCGCCGAAAGAGCGCTGCAAGAAGACCATCAACCTGGTCTCCGCCGACGAGTTCGTCTCCGCCACCGACGGTGAAGAGGCCGAAACCGAGGCGCTGCGTGCCAAGCACCGCTGCACCATTTGTGGCACCGCCATGGATGCCTACATCATCGACGACAGCCGCAAGCTGCACGTCTGTGGTCGCAACCCGGATTGCGATGGCTACGAAATCGAAAAAGGCCAGTTCAAGCTCAAGGGCTACGAAGGGCCTAGCATCGAATGTGACCGTTGCGGATCCGAGATGCAGCTCAAGAACGGCCGCTTCGGCAAGTACATGGGTTGCACCAACGACACCTGCAAGAACACCCGCAAGATCCTGAAAAACGGTGATATCGCGCCGCCGAAGGAAGACCCGGTCCCGCTGCCGGAGCTCAAGTGCACCCAGTCCGACGCCCACTTCGTGCTGCGTGACGGGGCGGCCGGCCTGTTCCTGGCCGCCAGCAACTTCCCGAAATCCCGCGAGACCCGTGCGCCCCTGGTGGAAGAGCTCAAGCGCTTCAAGGAGCGTCTGTCGCCCAAGCACCAGTATCTGGCCGATGCCCCGGCGTCAGATCCTGACGGAAACCCCGCCATCGTGCGCTTCAGTCGCAAGACCAAGGAGCAGTACGTGATGACCGAGGTCAACGGCAAGGCGACCGGCTGGACGGCGCACTACGACAACGGCAAGTGGCAGGAGAGCCTGGCCAAGTCGAAGAAGGCGTGATTGCGCGCAGTTCACACTCTGATGAAAGAGGCCCCTCGCAGGGGCCTTTTTGTTTTCGGATGGCGGTATACTGAAACCGCTGCAAGGATGGCAGCGCTGGACACGGAGGTTGTGATGGAGATTAACGAGATCCGGCCGGGAATGACCTGTCTGACCCGGGAAGGAACCGCCTATGTGCTGGAAGTAGACAAGCAGAGTCTGCTGGTGCTGCTGCAGCGGGAGTACGAAACCATCCCGGTGCAGGTGCGCAGCGACGAGATCCTAGCCCCCATCACCCGGTGAGGCGGGCCGCCATCGTCAAAAGGGCAGGAGAAACAGCAGCTCGGCGAGGTCGGGCTGCCACTGCCACTCCCGCATCCTGACCCGCCCGCCAATCACGGGCACCCCCTCTTCCTGCAGCAATCCCGCCTGTTTATCAAAGCCTGCCGACCCCTTGGGCAGTGAAATGGTGCCCGCCGCGCCCAGTACCCGGTGCCAGGGCAGCACCTTGTCGGTCTCCCGCAGCACCTTGCCCACCAGCCTGGCTCGACCGGGCAGCCCCGCCAGATCCGCCACCTGGCCGTAACTCACCACGCGACCGGCCGGGATCAGGGCGAGGATCGCCTCGATGCGGGCAACCTTGTTCAGTGGGGCAGGGGTCGATTCCATTCTCATCCGGATCACTCGTCAATAACGACAGAAGCGCCATTGTGGCGCTTCTGTCGGGTGGCTGGCAAATGGGTCAGCCGAAGGTCTGGCTGAGCCCCTTGAGCTGCTTGGCCCGCTCCAGCAGCTCCTGACTGGAGTCGTCGACCTCCTGCATCTTCTGGCTGTTGGCGTGGGAGTACTCGGAGATCTGGTTGATGCTGCGGCTGATGTCCTCCACCACCGTCTGCTGCTGCTCGGCGGCGGCGGCGATCTGGGTGGAGAACTCGGTGACCAGCTCGATCTCCTGAAGCACGGTATGC
Source organism: Aeromonas sp. S5(2024) (assembly GCF_041403025.1). NCBI lineage: Bacteria > Pseudomonadati > Pseudomonadota > Gammaproteobacteria > Aeromonadales > Aeromonadaceae > Aeromonas > Aeromonas sp. S5(2024). Next base: position 414,990 of record NZ_JBGLRI010000001.1, read on the forward strand.
AGGCTGCTGGAGCCCTGGCGGGTCATTTCGGCGCATTCGCGGGTCTGCTGCAGGTTCTCCTGCATCATCCCCTTCCAGCGGCCCAGGGTGTGCTGGATCTGCTGGATGCTGCCCTGGATCTGCTCGGTCGCCTTGTGGGTACGGGTCGACAGGGTCCGCACCTCGTCGGCCACCACCGCGAAGCCGCGCCCCTGCTCGCCGGCCCGGGCCGCCTCGATGGCGGCGTTCAGCGCCAACAGGTTGGTCTGGTCGGCGATGCCCTGGATCTCCCCCATCACGCTGCCGATCCGCTCCGACTCGCTGGCCAGCTCCACCGCCGAGTTGAAGGCGAGCTCTGCCTGTCTGGCGAGCTGCTCGATGCGCTGCTCGGTCTGGGCCAGCTGCTTGTCCGTGTGCTGGCAGCGGCTGCGGGCCTCGCTGACCTGACCGTTGGAGTCCTGGATGTTGCGGGCAATCTCGTGGGCCGTGCTGGCCATCTGGGTCATGGCGGCGGCCATCTGCTGGGTCTGGGCATCCTGCTCGTTGATGTCGAGGCAGGCCTGATGGGAGGCCTGTTTCAGGTTGGTGGCCAGGGTCTGCAACGGATTGGTCGCATCGTTGACCCGCCCCAGCACGGTGCGGATGCGAGCCTGCAGCATCTTGATGTGAAAGTCGGCGATGGCGCCGGGGCCGTCCCCTGAGTAGACCAGCCGGGTCAGGCTGTCGTATTCGCGACCCAGCTGCTGCAGATAGAGCGGCAGGGCGAAGAGCTCGCGCCAGTAGGTGCCGCCGATGAGCAGCAGGGGCAGCAGCATCAGCAGGGCTGTCGTCGGGCCCTGACTGCTGGCGGCCCAGCCCAGCAGGCCGAGCAACAACAGCGCGAGCAGTGGCAGGCGGGCACGGGCGAGGGAGGGGAGGCGGCTGCTGGTGCCGCGCTCCGCCTTGAGCAGGGCCTGGTAGGTCTGGCTGGCGATGCGCTTGAGCTGGGGATCCGGCTTGCAGCGCACCGACTGGTAGCCGCTGATCCGGTTGCCCTCGTAGATGGGGGTCACATAGGCATCGACCCAGTAGTAGCGGCCATCCTTGCAGCGGTTCTTCACCATGCCGCGCCAGGGTTTGCCCTCCTTGAGGCGGGCCCAGAGATCGGCGAAGGCGGCCTTGGGCATGTCGGGGTGGCGTACTAGGTTGTGATTGTGGCCGACCAGCTCCTCGACGGGGTAGCCGGCGATGCGGCAGAAGGCGGGGTTGGCGTAGGTGATCACCCCGCGCAGATCCGTGGTGGAAACCAGTTGTTCGTCGGCAGGAAACTCCACTTCGCTGTCCAGGGTATGGACGTCTCTGCGGGCCATAGGAATACGCTCCGATGTTCTTGTTGATAACTTTGTCGTTGTTATTGTGGCAGATCTGGAGGTGGCTGCTGGCTCGCGCCAGCAGGCGGCAGACCGGCTTCATAGGGGGCTGAATTTTGCCAACAATGGCGGATGAATGGTAGGGGCAAGTTGATGTTTTGTTGGCGAATCGTAAAAAAAAGGCGGCCATCGGGCCGCCAAGGAAAAAAAGATAACACTACCTCTGTGGTACCCGGTAACGCACCTGAAGCTGGTCGAGGATCTGCAGCTGGCCCGGCAGACGGGCGGCGAAGTGCTCCCACGCCTTGCGGGCGGGGTCGCTCCAGGCCACCTCGGCGGTCGCCAGCATGCGCGGGAACAACATATAGTCGAGGCGATCGCGAGAGGTGATCAGCTCCGACCATAAGGGGCTCAGCACCCCTAGGATGTTATCGTTGGCATGGAAATCGGCTGGGGCCGGGTCACATGCGTAGACCTGCGCCAGATTGAGGGTGCCCGCCCAGTAGAGGCCGGGTTCATGGATATCCTGGCTCCAGGCCAGATCCAGATAGAGGTGCTGGGCCGGTGCCATCACCACCGGATAGCCCGCCGTCGCCGCATCGAGCCCGGCCTGGAAGCTGGTCCAGGCGAAGATGGTGGCGTCCCGGCTCACCTTGTCGCCGTGCAAAATCTCCTCCCAGCCCAGCATCCGCTTGCCCTTGCCGGCCAGATACTGCTGGCAGTGGCGCAGCAGGTGGCCCTGCAGCTCGCGGCAATCCTGATACCCCTGCTGCTTCATCAACTGCTGGCAGGCGGGGCTGTCGGTCCAGACCCCGGCGGGTACTTCGTCCCCCCCCATGTGCACCAGCGGTCCAGGGAACAGTTCGCACACCTCGTCCATCACGGCTTCCAGGAAGCGGTAGGTGCCGGGCAGCGCCGGGTTGAGCACGTTGTCGTCGAAATATTGCACCGACAGGTAGCGGGAGCGGTCAGCCTCCTCCACCAGCAGCTCGGGCAGCGCCTTGATGGCGGCGTGGCAGTGACCTGGGATGTCTATTTCCGGAATGATGGTGATGCCGAGCCCGGCGCCGTAGGCCACCAGCTCGCGCACCTCGCTCTGGGTGTAGTAGCCGCCGTAGGGCTCGGGGCCGCCACTCAGCTGAGGCCCCACCGGCAGGGCGTGGCCGCGCCAGGCGGCCAGCTCGGTCAGCTGGGGGAAGGCCTTGATCTCGAGTCGCCACCCCTCGTCATCGGTCAGGTGCCAGTGGAAGCGGTTGAATTTGTAGAGGCTCATCAGCTTGAGCAGGCGCTTGAGGGTGGCGAGGGAGTGAAAGTGGCGGGCACAGTCGAGAAAAATGCCGCGAAAACCGAAGCGCGGTGCATCGCTGAGCTCGATGCAGGGCAGGCTCTCGCCGTGCTGCAGATACCACTGGGCCAGGCTGACGAGGCCGTGGCGCCAGCCCGCCTCGCCGCTGGCGGCAATCACTATCTCCTCCGGGGTGATGGTCAGCCGGTAGGCCTCCGGACCCAGACCGCTTTCAACCAGCCGGATCTCGGCGTCGTGATCCTGCGCCAGCGCGAGCCCGGTCAGTTCGTTGAAGTGGGCCAGCAGCGGGCCGAGCAGGGGGCTCGGGCCGCTGACGTGGGCGCGCTCCGCCAGCCGGAAGTTGCCCTCCAGCAGCAACAGCCGATCCGGCTGGGGCACGATGCCGGCGAGGGGTTCCACCTCGGGCAGATCCGGCGCCGCAGTGGCGGATTGTGGCAGGCCCAGCTCCTCGCCGGTCAGTTCCACCGGCATCAGCTGGGGGCCGCCGCTGGCCTGGGGCAGGCTCAGGAAGAAGCCGCGCGGCATGTCGGAGAGGCGCTTGATGGGGGTGTTGCGACAGCAGAAGCACAGCTCGCTGGCCCCCGTTTGCGGGATCAAGACCTTGTAGCTGCCGCTCTGGCGCTCCAGCTCCCCCCCCTCTACCGAGCCGGGGTCGATATGGCGGGCCAGGCAGAAGTGGAGTTTCCAGGGGGCATCCGGCAGCTGGCTCAGGCTGAAACGAAACCAGACGTCGTCACCGTCGCGTCGGTCGACCTGGGTGTGGATCAGGGGTGCAGACATGAAAATTCCTCTGATGGAGTGAAGGGGACGAACAGCCAGACAGCGTCCTTGTGGTATTGGTCAACCCCGGCCGGGAGCCGCAGGGCTGACATGGGCACCCCCCGCAGCGGGCAGACCGGGGTCAGGCCCGCACTTTGGGGTGGGGTGGATGGGGACAGATTCAGGGATGCAGACATGGGTAGGCCTCCGATCGGGCAAACAGGATGGCCCCCTCCAGCGCATCGGCGCCGGGACTGACCAGCGGCAGGTGTGCCAGGCGGGGGGCGAGGCGCATGCCGATGCCGCCGAGCAGGGCTATCCGGTCGGCGCCCAGCTGGCGCATCCCTTCCAGCAGGGTGGCCAGCTGCTGGCAGGTCTCATCCAGCAGCTGGCAGGCAAGCTCGTCACCGTCGCTGGCGGCATCGAACACCCAGGGGGCGAAGCGGCCGTAGTCGGCCGGAATGGCGCGGGCGGCCCAGCGCACTACCTCGGCCTGATCCCGCTTGAAGTGATCGAGCAAGCGGATGGCCAGCGTGCTGGGGGGCAGGATGCCGTCGTGGCAGAGCAGGGATTGCTGGATGGCGCGCAGCCCCAGCCAGGCGCCGCTACCCAGATCCGAGATGGGAAAACCGCGGCCGGAGCAGGTGTGCAGCTGGCCGTGGCGATAGATGAGCCCGGCCGAGCCGGTGCCGGCGATGAGGATGGCCCCCTCTTCACCGCCAAAAGCGCCCAGGCAGGCACCGAAGGCGTCGGAGGTGAGCCGCACGCTCGCAAACGGGAAGGGCATGGTCAGCATGGCGTGATAGCAGTCGGCCAGCTCGGCGGAGGCAAGCGCCAGCCCGATCCCCATCCGTTGCTGGGCATCCTCAGCCAGCCCGGCCTCGATACGGGCCTGCTCGATGGCGGCCAGCACGTTGCCGTGGGCGAGCGCGATGCCGAGCTCCAGATTGGAGCCGGCGGCGCGCCCCTCGCCGAGCAGCTTGCCGGCCCGATCCCGAATGCGGGCACGGGTGTGGGTGCCGCCGCCATCGACACCGACCCAGAACTCAATCATGTCGACCTCCATTTCCCTGCGCATTCTGCCAAGTGATGGCCAGAGCAAACCAGGCGGCGTGGGGTATCCACTGCTCGCCCCAGCGCCAGTTCTGATCCAGCCGATCCTTGTACGCCGCTGGAATGAATGCGATCTCCGCCTCGTCATCGAAGCCGGCGGTGATGCCGTTGCAGATCCCCCCCAGCGCATTGGGATAACCGGCGGTGTAGGCGGGGTTGTTGCTGCCATGGCCCGCCAGCATGCAGGCATTGAAGGGATTCTGCCCCAGGATCCAGTCGAGCTGGTGCTGGCCGAAGCTGAGCAGCGGCTTGCGCTGGCGCGGCAGCTGGGCAGCGGCGGCAAACGCCATGGTGGCCAGCGATGCCAGCCGGGCGTTCTCCCCCTGCCACCAGTAGCCCGACTCGTTGTGATGGGGCATGAAAAAGCTCACCCGAGGGGCCTCATCGACCCCCTTCACATACTGGCGGGCGAGGGCGAACGGGTTGCCGGGCCGGACGCAAAGCGCCAGCTCGGCGGCCAGTGCCTGCTCGATGACGCGCTGGGCCGTCCCCTGGCGCGCCGGATCCGGCTCGATGGCGAGATACTCCAGCAGCGCCAGCACCGGCAGGCCCGCCTCGGCGGCGTGGTAGTAGGGGCGCGAGCCATCCTCGTTGGCTGACCAGTAGTGGCCGAGCTCCGGGTGAGGGTGCTGGCGGGCGCACAGCCTGTCGGCCCGTACTCTGGCCTCTGCCAGCCACTCGGGGCCCAAGGTACGGGTCAGTTCGATGGCGGCCAGCAGGGCGCAGTAGTCGTCGATGATGTTCTCGACCCCGTCGTCCAGATAGGCCAGGTTGTGTTCACGCAGGTGCAGGTAGCCGCGGCGGGCCGCCTCGGCGTAACGGCTGGCATCAAAGTCGCCGCTGACGCTCTCGCGGGCGGCGCGGGCCAGGGCGGCGATGGCCATGCCGCCCCCCTGTCGAAAACCGGCTTGCCAGTGGGCGGACTTGAGCCCCTGCTGGGTGGCGTAGGCGCATAGCTCGCGCTGGGCGGGATCCTTGCTCCATTTGTCGAACAGGGTCATGTAGAAGAAGCCCGACTCATCCTGCATCCGGCAGAGAAAATCCGCGCCGTGCAGCGCCTCGTCGTTGAGCCGTTTGCAGAGGTTCACCCCGTCGATGTCCTGGCGCGGGGCCAAGAGCTCCCGGCACTTGAGCAGGGACCAGACCACCATGGGGGTCTGCTGGGGGTTGAGGTAGTTGGCGTAGGAGAGGTGGCTCAGGTACTTGCTCACATCCCCGCTGGCGTCATACCAGCCGCCGTGCACGTCTTTGCGCTGGTCGCTGCCAAACAGGCGGGCGCTGCGGTCGGCCCGATCGAAGGCGCCGCTGGCGCGCTGCCCCTTGAAGTAGTGAATGACGTCGGAGAGGCAGCGGCTCGCCAGCAGTTCCTGGCCGATGGTGAAGGGGGCGGTGCGCACGATGCGCTCCTTGGCGCCCGTCTGGATGAGGGCCTCCAGCCGGTAGTGACCGGGCTCTTTGCAGGGGGAGAAGTCAGCGCGCCAGTAGTGGCGCCCCTGCCAGCCCTCGACCTGACCGGCCGGCTGCAGCGGGACTTCCAGCAGGATGCACTCGTCATCCTGGCGCAGCAGCCTGAGGTGGCCGCGGATATCGAGGTCGGTGTCGCTCTGCAACAGGGCGATCTTCTCCCCGTCGCACTGGTAACCCACCTGATTGATCAAGAGTTCCATCAACGTCTTACTCCTGTGGCTCGCCTGGCGTGGCGAGGCACATTGCGGGGCCCTGACGGCCCCGTGGCGAGGCGTGGCCGGACGCCGTGTCCGGCCGGTCTGTCATTGGTAGAGGTAGCAGCGCACGAAGTGGTTGTCGGCGAGCTTGCTGACGGGGGGCAGGGTCTCCTTGCAGCGGGGCATCGCCTGATTGCAGCGCCCGGCAAACGGGCAGCCGCAGGACTCCGGCGTCCAGAGCGGGATCTCCCCCTTGCGGCCCCCCTCCAGCTCGGCGTGGATGCTCTTCTCGGGGTCCGGCACCGCCGAGATGAGCAGCTGGGTGTAAGGGTGCTGGGGGTGGTGCAGGATCTCGTCCACCTCGCCCCACTCCACCATGTGGCCCACATACATCACCGCCAGATCTTCGGCCACGTAGCGGGCGGTGGCGATGTCGTGGGTGATGTAGAGCATGGAGACCCCGAGCTCATCCTTCATCTGCTCCATCAGGTTGAGGATGCCGATGCGAATGGAGACGTCGAGCATGGAGGTGGGCTCGTCCGCCAGCACCACTTCGGCCTCCACCGCCAGGTTGCGGGCGATGTTGACCCGCTGGCGCTGGCCGCCGGAGAGCTGGTGCGGGTACTTGGCCGCGGTGGCCTTGGCGGGGGTGAGCCCCACCTTCTCCAGCAGGCCGTAGACCATGTCGGGCAGATCTTTCTTGTCGATCACCTTGCTGTGCAGCAGCAGGGGGCGGGCGATGTGGTGGTAGATGGTGTGGGTCGGGTTCAGTGAACCGAACGGGTCTTGCCACACCATCTGCACGCTCTGGCGGTAGTCGAGCAGGGCGGTGCCCTTGTTGAACTCCTCGAGGTCGCGGCCGCGATAGAGGATGCGGCCGCCGGAGAGCTTGTACATCTTGGCGATGATCTTGGCGATGGTGCTCTTGCCGGAGCCGGACTCCCCCACCACCGCCAGGGCGCGGCCCCGGTGCAGGTTGAAGGTGATGTCCGAGAGGGCCCGCATCTTGCCGCTCTTGATGGCGTTGGAGTTGACGGGGAAGTCCTTGTAGAGGTGCTGGACTTCGATGATGGGGGCGTCGGTTTGGGCGATTTGCATGACAGACATCCTTAACAGCCAGCGGCCTTGTCCAGATAGATCAGGGGATCTTGTTGCTCATCCTGCGCCTCATAGAGGTGGCAGGCGGTTTGTTGGCCGGGGCGGATCTCGGCCAGTTTGGTGTACTGCTGGCGGCAGCGCTCGTGCACCCTGGCGCAGCGGGCCTGAAAGCGGCAGCCCACCGGCACCTCCAGCAGGTTGAGCGGGGTGCCCGGGATCCCTTCCAGCACCGTCTTGGGCCCGTGCAGAGGTGGGAAGGAGTTGCCGAGCCCCTTGGTATAGGGGTGCAGCGGCGCGGTCAGGATCGCCTTGGCCGGCGCCACCTCCACCAGTTCACCGGCATACATGATGCCGATGCGATCGCAGAACTCGACCATCAAGGAGAGATCGTGGGTGATGAACAGGATGGAGAAGTTGAACTTCTCTTTCAGCGCATAGACCTTCTGCAGGATCTCCCGCTGCACCACCACATCGAGCGCCGTGGTCGGCTCGTCCATGATCAGGAGCTCGGGGTTGAGCGCCATGGCGATGGCGATCACCAGCCGCTGGCGCATGCCGCCGGAGAACTGGTGCGGGTAGTCTTTGAGCCGGCTCGGGTGGATGTCGACGATGGCGAGCAGCTCCTGGGCGCGCTTGATCGCCTCGTAGCGGGTCAGCCCCGGGTTGTGGGCCAGCAGCACGTCGCAGAACTGCTCCTCCATGCGCAGCACGGGGTTGAGCGCATTCATGGCGGACTGGAACACCACCGACACCTGCTGCCAGCGGTAGGATCGCAGGCGTTCGTCGCCGTAGTGGAGGATGTTCTCCCCCTTGAACAGGATCTCGCCGCCGCTGATGTAGGCGGGCGGCTTGTGCAGCCGCGCCACCGAGAAGGCGACGGTGGACTTGCCGCAGCCCGACTCGCCGGCCAGGCCGAACACTTCACCGGGGGCGATGTCGAAGCTGACCGAGTTGACGGCGCGCACGTCGCCGTTCTCGGTGATGTAGTCGACGCAGAGGTTGCGTACCGACAGCAGGGGTTGTTGCGATCTCATGCTGTCTTCTCCTGTACGGCCGGCACCGGCGTGGTGACGGGGGCGGCGAGTTTCTTCCAGCGATTGAGCCCCTTGTGGGAGCGCAGCTGCGGGTTGGCGATTTCATCGATGGCGAAGTTGAGCAGGGCCAGGCCGGCACCGAGCGTTGCGATGGCGAAGCAGGGGGCCAGGATCTCCCACCAGGCGCCGACCAGGATGGCGCTGGAGGTCTGGGCGTTGTAGAGCATGATGCCCCAGCTCACCACGGTGGGGTCGCCCAGGCCGAGGAACTCCAGGGTCGCCTCGGTGACGATGGCGTAGATGATGGAGCCGATGAAGCTCACGCCGATGATGGAGATGAGGTTGGGCAATATCTCCACCAGGATGATGCGCCAGGCCGGCTCGCCCAGCACCTCGGCGGCGATGACGAACTCTTTCTCCCGCAGCGCCAGGGTCTGGGCCCGGATGACGCGCGCGCCATAGGCCCAGGAGGTAAAGCCTATGATGAGCGCGATCACCGTCGGTGACGCCTCCCCGATGAAGCTTGCCAGCACCAGCAGCAAGGGGAGGTTGGGGATCACCAGCACCACGTTCATCAGGAAGGTGAGGCACTCGTCTATGACGCCGCCGAAGTAGCCGGCGGTGATGCCGACCGTGATGGCGAGGGCGCACACCAGAATGCCGGCACCGAATCCCACCATCAGTGAGATGCGGGCGCCGTTGGTGAACTGGGCCCAGATGTCGTGACCCATGCGGGTGGTGCCCATCACGTACTCGGCGCTGGGCGGCTGGTGCGGGCGGGAGACCCGCTTGGTCGGCTCGTAGCTGGCCAGCAGCGGGGCGAACAGCGCCATCAGCACGAAGCTGACCACGATGAAGAGGCCGCAGGCGGCCTTCTTGTTGCCCAGCAGGATTTTCAGAATAGTCGGCATGCGCATCTTATTTGCCTCCGGTACGCAGACGGGGATCCAGGAAGACGTAGAGCACGTCGGCCAGGAAGTTGAAGCTGAGCATGGTGATGGTCATGATGAGCAGCTGCCCCTGAATGAGCGGGTAGTCGCGGGCCAGAATGCCCTGATAGAGGGTCAGACCCAGTCCCGGGTAGTTGAAGATCACCTCGGTGATGAGGGATCCGCCGATGACGAAGCCCAGCGCCATGGAGAGGGCGGTGACGCTCGGCAAGATGGCGTTGCGGGCGCCGTAGTTGAAGATCACCCGGTTGCTGGAGAGCCCCTTGGCCTTGGCCATGGTGATGTAGTCCTCGCCGAGCAGGTTGATCATGTTGTTGCGCATGGTGATGAGAAAGCCCCCCACCTGCACCATGGCCAGGGTGCCCACCGGCATGATGGCGTGGGTCAGGATGCTCTTGATGTGCTCCCAGCCCCAGTCAGGCTTGATCTCCGGGCTGTAGGCGTAGCCGATGGGCAGCCACTCCAGACTCACCCCGAACAGGAAGAGCGCCAGCAGCGAGATGACCACCGGCGGAATGGCCTGCATCACCAGGGTGAGCGGGGAGAGGAAGCTGTCCATGCGTCCGCCCCGGTGCCAGGCGGCGAAGATGCCGACGATGGAACCGATGGAGAAGCTCAGGATGGTGGAGGTGCCCACCAGGAACAGGGTCCAGCCGATGGCACGGCCGAGCACGTCGGCGACCGGTTGGGGGTAGTAGCGCACCGAGGTGCCGAGATCCCAGGTGAAGACACTCTTCACATAGGTGAGAAATTGGGTGCCGATGGGGCCGTCCACGAACCCGAAGGTGGCCTTGAGGGCTTCCAGGGCGGCGGGTTCCATCATGGCGCCGGCCCGGGCAAACATGACGGAGACGGGATCCCCCGGCATGGCTCTGGGTAGCAGGAAGTTGATGGTGGCGGCCACCAGAAAGGCGACCAGATAGAAGGAAAAGCGTCTCAGTATGAATCCCATGATGATACCTTTTACTGCTGGTCCGCCCCGCGCCGGGCATAGTTACCCCAACCCCGGCAGAGCCGGGAAAAAAGGGGGATGGGCGGGGAAGAGGGCCCCCCGCAGGGGGCCGGGATTGATTAGCTGTTCGGCTTGAGTGACAACACGTGCAGCAGACGCTCCGGGGTGTCCGGGTGAACCTGCGGCTTGGCGACCGGGTTGTCGGCACTGAACCAGCCGTGGAAACGCTTGGTGCTGTATTCGTACCAGGTCGGGTTGTTGAATACCGGGATGATGGTCTGGTTGGCACCGACCTTGTCCTGGATCTCGAACATGATCTCCTTCTGCTTGGCGGCATCGGCGGTCTGGGTAAAGTCGTCGATCAGCTTGTCCAGCGCCGGATCCTTGTAGCGGGGCGCCGCAAAGCGGTTGCCGCGCTCACCCATGTTGCGGGAGTGGAAGGCCGTCTCGAAGTACTTGTGCGGGTTGGCACCGGCAAAGTAACCCTGCAAGGCGACATCGAAGTCACCGGTGATGAGGTTCTCGGTCCAGACGGTGGCTTCCGGGGTGGCGGTCTTGGCGTTCAGGCCCAGTGCCTGCAGCCCTTCCACGCCGATCTGGGCGGTGTTGACCCAGTCGGTCCAGCCGTTCGGTACCAGCACCTTGAACTCGATCTTCTGGCAGGTGGGGGTGTCGAGGAACTTGTCGCCGTCACAATCCTTGTAGCCGGCCTGTTTCAGCAGGGCCTTGGCGCCTTCCAGATCGAACTTGTTGTACTTGCCGTACTTCTTGTCCACTTCCGGGTTGTTCCAGGAGTCAAAGGCTTTGCCGAGCCCTGACGGGTACTCGTTGACGGTCGGGTAGCCGTAGCCTGCGATATCCACCATGGACTGGCGATCCATCGCCATGGAGAAGGCGCGACGGAAGTTGATGTCGTTGAAGGCTTCGTGGTTGCCCGGTTTCTTGGCCTGGAAGTTGACGTTGAACGCCACCGTGCCGGAGGCCGGGAACCAGTACTTGTTGTTCTTCGGATCGTTGCCGACGTAGAGGCGCTCGATGTCCGGGACGAAGGAGCCGAACCAGTCCACGTCACCCTTCATCACAGCGGCCAGTACCTGGTCGTTGGTGGCCATCTGCGGCATGCGCAGGCAGTCGATGGAGAGGTTGGCGTTGTCCCAGTAGTGCGGGTTGCGGCACTGGGTGTAGAGCTGGGCGGAGAAGTTGTCCACTTCGGTGAAGGGACCGGTGCCGACCGGCTTGTCGTTGGTGAAGGCTACCGGGTCTTTCACCGATTTCCACTGATGCTCGGGCACGATGGGTACCAGTACCAGATCGTTCACCACGTTGGTGTTGACGTCGGTCAGCTCGAACTTGACCTTGTTGGGGGCCAGCTTCTCGACGCTCTTGATCTGGGTCCAGATTGAGCGCTCGTCCAGCGCCTTGTTGGCCTTGACCAGATTGAAGGAGAACAGGATGTCATCGGCGGTAAAGGGCTGACCGTCCGACCACTTCACGCCGTCACGCAGATCGAAGGTGACGGACTTGAGGTCCTTGCTGAACTCGTAGTGGGTGGCCAGACGATAGACGGGTTTGCCACCCTGCATATCGTTGAAGATCACCAGCGGTTCATAGATGAAGTGACGAGTGGTGTGCAACAGACCCGCTTGCAGGAAGGGGTTGAAGTTCTTGACCCACGCGGTCTCCTGTTGTGCGACCAGGGTCAGCACCGTCTTGTTGTCGGCCGCCATGGCGTTGCCGGCAGCGCCGGCAAGCATCATGGTGCCCAGCATTACAGCAGTAGAGATTTTGGATACTTTGGCAAGCATATTATTTCCTTTCTTATTTATATTCCTTGTTTGGATTTGAGCACCGACTTCGCATGCTGGGGAGGTCGGCCCTCAATGTTGGCCAGGTTTTGCACCCTTGTAGTTGTGTCATCCAACGTCCCTAGCAAAGCAGAGTTAACAGGAAAACAACAACTGTTCAGATCGTCGATATCGTAAAAATCGACGCCCTCACGTCAATTTCGTCAAAACCGCTTTTAACTCGATTTAAATCATCATGTTATGTTAATTGCTTTGGCGTAATAAGTCCCTGTCAATCGACCCTCCATGACAATTGTGTGAATTGGATCGGCTCTCGTTTTGACGTATGGCGAAGGCTTAATTCTGCACAAAAAAAAACCGCCCCGGCAAGTGTGAGCCAGGGCGCAGATTGGGCGGTGGATATCAGGGTTTGCGGTTGGCGAGCTGGCGCAGGGTCTGGGCGCTGTGATGCAGTTGCTGGCGCTGGGCCTCGTTGAGCGGACTGTGGCTCAGCACATACTCGGCGGTGGCGACCACCGTCTTCCAGCGCGGCGCCTTGGGCAGGGTATCCAGGCTCAGGTACTTGTCGAGGGTGCGGGTCTGCGGGCTGGAGCGGTCCATGTAGACCCGCCACAGCTTGCTCTTCTCCGCCAGCACTATCTTGCCCTTGCCGGTGCTCTGTTGCCAGGCATCCAGAGTGAGCCGCATGGTGTCCACCAGGGCGCGGCGCAAGGGCTCGTCATCCTGCTGGCGGATGAGGTCGTCGGCCAGCGAGCGGAACTCCCCTCCCAGCCGGCTCAGCTCGCCCAGCAGTTGGCCATCCTCGATGATGGCCTGGCGTGACAGGCTCTTGAGGGCGTTCTCCAGCGCCATCACCCGGTTCTCGTCCTGCCGCAGCTCGGTGCTGAGGGTGAGGGCGAAGGCGGCCTGGCCTCCCAGGCTGATGGGAAGGGCGCGGGCATTGAGCTCGTCTTTCTGGCCGGCCACCAGAAACGCCAGCTGCTGCTCCCCCCGATCGTGCAGATCGGGCCACTGGCTGGTCAGCGGGCTGGCCAGCCAGTCGTCCAGCGGTTGTCCCTCCATGGCTTCCGGCTCCTGGCCCAGCAGGCGGGCCAGCGCGCGCGAGGCGAACAGCACTGTGCCCTGGCCATCGATGAACACCATGGGGTCGGCCCCTTCGCCGAGCAGACCCAGCAGCCGCTCCTGATCCTGATGCAGCTGCTCCTGCAGCAGCAGACGGTGCTCTATCTCCTGCTTGAGCAAGCGGTTCTCCACCAGAGAGGCGCGCCCGGCGCTGGCTTCCAGCAGGGCCCTGACCCGGGCGAACAGCTCCTCCTTGCAGAAGGGTTTGACCAGATAGTCGTTGGCGCCGGCGTTGAAGCCCTCCTCGATGTCTTTGGGCTGGTTGAGGGCGGTGAGCAGCAGTACCGGCAGCTTCTCCTTGGGGTGCTGCTGGCGCAGCCGGCGGCAGACGTCGAAACCGGAGAGGGTGGGCATCATCACGTCCAGCAGGATGAGGTCGACCGGCTCCTGAGCCAGCTTGGCCAGCGCATCGTGGCCGTCGCTGCTGGGCAGGATGCGATAACCGCAGGGCTGCAGCAGGTGGCGCAGTATGTGCAGATTGATGGGCTCGTCGTCCACCACCAGGATGAGGGGGGCATCCTCGGGGGTAGGGGGGAGGTCATCGCTCTCCCAGTCCGGCAGGATCAGCGGTTGCTGGCGCACCAGCTGGTGTTCGATCTGACGGCTGTCGAGGGTCAGGCTGCCCGCCTTGCCGCTGGCGAGCGGCAGGGTGAAGGCGAAGGTGGAGCCGACACTCGGCTCGCTCTCCACGAACAGCTCGCCCCCCATCAGGTGCACCAGCTGGCGGGTGATGGAGAGGCCGAGGCCGGCCCCCTGCTTGCTGACCTCCGGGCTCATCTGCACCAGCGGCTCGAAGATGTGCTCCAGGTGATCCTTGGCTATGCCGATGCCGGTGTCGGTCACCTTGATGCGCAGGAAGTTGCCCTCCACCAGGGCGCTCAGCACCACCTTGCCCTGCGGCGTGTACTTGATGGCATTGCCCACCAGGTTATAGAGCACCTGTTCGAGCCGCTGTTCGTCGGCCAGTACCGGCGGCAGCTCCACCGGGCTGATGTCCACCAGGGTGAGCGGCTTGGCCTGCACCAGGTGCTGGCAGAGATCCAGCACCAGCCGGATGACTCCCTTGGAGGAGACCGGCTGGGGGTGGATCTCCAGCTGGCCGTAGCGCATCTGGTGGTAGTCGAGCAGATCGTCCACCAGCCGGGCCAGTCCGTCGGCGCTCTTGATGATGAGCCCCAGCTGTTTTTGCTGCCCTTCGGTCAAGTCCTGCTGGCTGGCGAGCATGGATTCGGCCATCCCCTTGATGCCGTGAATGGGGGTGCGCAGCTCGTGAGAGGTGTTGGCCAGCAGCTCATCCTTGAGCTTGTCCGCCTGCTGCAGACTGAGGTTCTGCTTGTGGGTCAGCTTGACCTGCTGCTGCAGCTCCTGGGTCTGGCGTTCGATGAGTTCGATCTTGTCCTTCACCGAGCGCTGCATGTGGCGAAACGCCTGGGCGAGCCGGTCGATGTCATCGTCGGTGCGTTCGATGGCGATGGGGTGATCCAGCGCACCGTCGGCCACCTGTTCGGCGGCGGCGGTGAGGGAGCGCAGCGGCGCCGTGATGGAGTGGGAGAGCCAGCGGGAGAAGAGGATCAGCAGCAGCAGGGAGCCGGCCCCCAGCAGGATCACCAGCGTCTCCAGCTGGCGGATGGGGCGATAGGCCTCGCTGGTGGAGATCTCGGCGATGAAGGCCCACTCGGTGTCGAACACCTTCACCTGGGTGTAGGCGGCCAGCACCTCGTCATCGTGGTAGGAGCGAAACAGCCCGACCCCCTGCTCGCCGGAGAGCGCCTTGACCACCAGCGGGGTCTGCAGCGGCCGGAAGTTGGGGCGAAAGCTATTCTCCACGCTGAATTCAGGTGCCAGCCAGGCGTTGGCCCGCATCCGCTTGTCCGGGCCGATGAGGATGGTCTCGCCGGTCTCGCCGAGCCCTTCCCGCTCCGCCATGATCTGGTTGAGCTTGTCAGGCAGCAGCTCGAAGATCACCACGCCGCGCACATAGTCGTACTGCATCACGGGAGCCGCCATGTAGGCGACCACCTGGCCGGTCAGCTCGTTGCGGCCAAAATCGGTGAACTCGAAGATCTGCTGTGGCTTCTGGCCACCGTCGAGGCGCCGCTTGATCTTGGCGAAGGTGCTGCCAAGGCCGCTCGACTGGTAGGGGCCGGAGAGCAGGTTGGTGGCGAAGTTGGCGTGCTTGGTGACCGAATAGACCACGTCGCCGTTGAGATCGATGAGAAAGATGTCGCTATAGTTGGACTTGCGCACCATGTCGGCGTAGCCGCGGTGAAAGCGCTGGTGCACCCGGCCGTACATCTCGTCCGCCAGGATCAGGGCGCTGATGGAGGGTTCGATGTCGCTGGTGCTGTCGGGTTTTTGCAGCTGATCCCAGGAGCCCGGCACATAGCGGGCCTGGGCGCGGGCGCGGGCCTCCTGCGGTGTGGTGCCGAGTTTCTCGAAGGCACCGGTGAAGCCGTAGAAGCGACCGATACTGTTGCCGGCAAAATCCTGCTGGGAGAAGTTGATGATCTGCTCTTTGAGGTTGCCGAAATAGTCTTCCAGCTGGTTCTTTTTGATGTTGCGAACGGAAACCAGATGGTTGGAAGTCTGGGTGGTGAGATCCTTGCCGTGGCTATAGAGGAAAAACAGGGTGACGACCAGGAAGGGCACCATGGCTAGCATGAAAAATGCCAGCATCAGCTGCGGCCTGAGCCCACGGGGCTTGAAGATCCATTTCATCGGGTGATTTTCAATTGAGAATCCGGTTACTAACCGCAGCAAGTCTCTGACTAAAGGCTAATCATTTCAATGACTTTATCTCAAATTCGCCTGTGGGGTCACAGCCTGGTGCGGATTTTTTGGGCAAGCCGTCTAAACCCTGAGCAAACAGCACGGGAAAGGGGCCAAAGTGCGAAAAAAGGGTTGTGCCCACGCTAGGGGTACGTATAATGCGCCTCGTTGTCAGGCAACTGGCAGCGAAGCAGTACAGGCGGGAATAGCTCAGTTGGTAGAGCACGACCTTGCCAAGGTCGGGGTCGCGAGTTCGAGTCTCGTTTCCCGCTCCAATTTTCCATGGCACCAATCATGGATATCACTTTCAAGGCAATGCCTTGTCAGCATGGCGCGTTAGCAAAGCGGTTATGCAGCGGATTGCAAATCCGTTTAGTCCGGTTCGACTCCGGAACGTGCCTCCATCTTCTCCTCGTTTCATTTCTTAAAGCATTTCATCACACCAGCACGGTGTGGATCACTCCGCTCAATATCCTTGCTGCAACAACAGCTGCTCACAGCCCTGCTGCTGCCACTCCCGTTCCAGATAGCGGTTGACCTGCGTCAGATCCTGTCCCCGGTATTGAAACTGCACTTCGGCCGAGTGTTCGGTCACGTCCATCATCTTCTGTTTCAACTGGCCGCATTGCCACATGCTGACGGTGGGAGCTCCCTTGTAGGCCAGCGTGATGCTGTCGGCCTGGTTGAGCTGCCAATCCTGCCATTCCGACCAGAGCAGCAGGCCCAGTATCCCTATGATCGCCATTTCTGCGGGTTTCATCGCACCGACTCCATCTTGAGTGCCAACTCATTAAATCTGGTCGACGGGAGCTGCTTTGCCAGCTTTTGTTGCCTGTAAGTTAATGGATGTAACCCAATTTCACTTTAAGGCTTTTAAGGGATCTTTTTGCAAAAAAATGGGAATCTTGGTGTAGTAATCCTACAAATTGTGGAGTAATCTTTGCTCAGTGGTCTTACCAGTAAGGAGTTCTATCATGTTTCATCCCTATTCCCTGACTCAGATAATTCTTCGTCGCATCTATGTGCTGCTGGTGGGTATGCTGGCTTTCCCCGTGATGCTGTTTCGCAGCGATCGGGCCCGTTTCTACAGCTATCTGCACCGGATCTGGAACAAAACCAGCACCAAGCCGGTATGGCTCAAGATGAGCGAGCGTGGCGAGCGGATCTTCTACTAAGTCAGGTTTCAATTGAAAAAGACAGCCGCGGCTGTCTTTTTTGTCATTAAGTATCGACCGCCGATGCCCGCACGGTTGTATCGTGCCAATCAAACCCTGCCCTCTGGCGGGGTTTTTTATTGCCTGCATCCCTGGGATTGGCGGCGGCAGGGTGGCGCAGTGCACATTTTCATGGCGAAAGAACATTTGAAAGGGGAATGGAATAACCCTTTAAAAACAATATTTTGCCAATTGTGCTTTTTGTAGATGTGTCGATTTTGCATTTTTTTTGAAATCAATTCGCCGGCGCTCCGGTTCTATGGAGGGCATCCGGTCGTGACCGATCGGGCACACCACACACAATCAGAAGGAACAGAGAATGAACGTTAAAAAGAGCACTGCCATCGCCTCCGCCATGACCGGTCTGCTGGCCCTCGGCGCCCAGTTCGTCGCCGCCCCTGCCATGGCGGCCGATGAGAAGGAGAAGTGCTACGGGGTGGTGAAGGCGAGCAAGAACGACTGCGCGACCAAGACCAGCTCCTGCGCCGGTACCGCCAAGATGGATGCCCAGGGTGACGCCTTCGTAGTGGTGCCCAAGGGGCTGTGCGAGAAGCTGGCGGGTGGCTCGCTGCAACCCAAGTAAGGCTGGGTGCCACGGTGTTGCCTCAGGGGCACCGTGGCCTTCTTTTGGCTGGTTTGCAGCGAGGCTTTGCGATGAACCCCTTGATTGGTATTGGATTGCGCACGCCCCATTACGACGAGATATTGCGCACCCTGCCAGCGGTTGGCTGGCTGGAGGTGCACAGCGAAAATTACTTTGAACGTCACAGCCGGGGTTTTCAGGTGCTGAGCGAGCTGGCCCGGCACTATCCCGTCAGTCTGCACGGCGTCGGCATGTCGCTGGGCTCGGCTGATGGGCTCGACCTTGAACATCTGGCCAGCCTCTCGGCGCTGGCCCGCGCCATCAAACCGGTGCGCATCTCGGAACACCTCAGCTGGGGCAGTATTGGGGGGCGCCACTTCAACGATCTGCTGCCGGTCCCCTATACCCGGGAGAGCCTGCTCAACATGAGCGACAAGATCATGCAAGTGCAGGAGGCGCTCGGCTGCCGGCTGCTGATCGAGAACCCCTCTTCATACCTGCAACTGGCGGGGGAGATGCCGGAGTGGGAGTTTCTGGCGGAGCTGCAGCGACGCAGCGACTGCGCCATCCTGCTCGATCTCAACAACCTCTATGTCAGTGCCTTCAACCACGGCTTTGCATGCCGCGACTATCTGGCTGCCATCGACATCGCTACGGTGGGCGAAATTCACCTGGCCGGTTTTACCGATCAGTCCCTGCCGCAGGGGCACCTCTATATCGATACCCACAGCGCGCCGGTGAGCGAGCCGGTGTGGGCCCTTTATGCCGAGATCTGCCGCCAGCGCGCCATTCCCACCCTGATCGAGTGGGACCTCGAGATCCCGCCGCTCTCCGTGCTGTTGGCGGAGGCCGAGCGCGCGAGCGCCATGCTGGACGCCGCCATGGCCGCTGATCTTGTGCCGGAGGCCGCCCATGTCTGAACTGGCTCGCCGGCAGCAGCAGTTTGCCGAGGGGCTGCTTGGCCAGAGCGAGGCCATCCTGCCCCACATCCACTCCCGTCTCTTTGCGGCGGATGCCGTGCTGCAGGTTTATCGCAACCACTTCATCCTGAGCCTTGGCGAGGTACTGGCGGGCAGCTACCCGGCCGTCAAAGCCATGGTGGGGGAGGCGTTTTTCGACGCCGCGGCGCGTGGCTTCGTGCTGGCAGAGCCGCTCTGCGAAGGGAGCGTGATGCACTACGGCGCCGGCTTTGGCGACTGGCTTGCCCGGCTGCCGACCACTGCCGATCTGCCCTGGCTGGGGGAGCTGGCCCGCTTCGAGTGGGCACTGGAGCGCACCAGTTTGCTGGCCCCCGAGCTGCGCCGCTGGCCGGCTGAGCGGGTGGCCGCCCTGTCGCCAGCAGCCTGGCAGACGCTGGTGCTGATCCCGGCCTGCGATCTGTCTCTGTTCGACAGTCCGCGCCCGGTTGATGCCCTCTGGCAGATGGCCCTGCACGAGGGCGAGACGGTGCAGGATCTGGCGGCTCCCGCCTGGCTCGCCCTCAAGAAACAGCCCGATTGCCGGGTATTGCCGCTGAGCCTGAACGAAGGAGAGTGGCGCCTGCTGGATGGCTGCCGCCGGGGCATTGCTCTTTCTGCCCTGCTGGCGCGGGACTCGCAGGCTGCAGAGTCTCTGACCCGCCTCGTCACCCTGGGCCTGCTGGTCGATGTGACCTCAACGCTGGAGTAAATTCGATGACAAATCACAAGTGGACACTGATGCAACCGGTGGGCCCCACCGCTCCCTGGTGGCTGAGCGGTGCCCTGTTGCTGCTGGCCAGGTGCTGGGTGGCGGTGGCCTTCTTTCGTTCCGGCTGGCTCAAGCTGAGCGCCTGGGACAGCACCCTCTATCTGTTTGAATTCGAGTATCAGGTGCCCCTGCTGCCCTGGCAGTGGGCGGCCTGGCTTGGCACGGCCACCGAACTGCTGCTGCCGGTGCTGCTGCTGGTCGGGCTCTTTACCCGGCCGGTCGCCGCCCTGTTGTTTGCCTTCAACATGGTGGCGGTGATCTCCTATCCCACCCTCTGGGCCGGCGGTTTTTACGATCACCAGCTGTGGGGCTGGATGCTGCTGACCCTGGTCGTCTGGGGCGCGGGGCCGCTGGCCTGGGACCAGTGGCGCCTTGCCAGGCGGGCGTGATGTCTCCACACTGGCGCCTTGCTCAGGCGCCCGCGTGGTGCCTGTTCACCTCAACGAGCATCACAAGGAGAAGCGCCGATGATCATCCGTCAGGCAACGCAGGCAGACATTCCCGCGCTGGTGACCCTGCGCATGGCGCTGTTTTGCGAGGTGGGGGAGCTGAGCGAACCGCTGGCCGACCTGGATCTCTGGCAGGCGACCAGCCGCTACTTCAGCACGGCGCAGGCCGAGGAGAGCGCCCGCTCCTGGGTGGCGGAAGTGGATGGCGAGGTGGTGGCGAGTGCGACCCTGGCCCTCTTCGTGCGCCCGCCCTATCCCGGCAACCTGGCGGGGAGGGAGGGCTATCTGCTCAACATGTATACCCTGCCGGCCCACCGCCGGCAGGGGCTGGCCGGCGCCCTGCTGGATCAGATGGCGGACTATGCCAGGGCGCAGCAGCTGGGCCGGGTCTGGCTGCACGCCAGCGACGAGGGGCGCCCGCTCTATGAGCGGATCGGTTTTGTGGCCAATCCGGCTTACCTGGAGTGGCCCGTTACCGGCTAGCCCATTGCGATTCAGACGCTGAAACGCTAGAAACCTTGACTAAGATCAATTCAGGCGGGGCGCGTACCCTGATGACGAGGTAAAGACAAGATGTTCAATCTTAAACTCAAAGCCGAACTTCAGGCTTGTCAGGAGCAGTTGGCGCAGGCGCAGACCTTCATTGATGCGGTCAAAGGCGGGGTGGCGGTGATCACCTTCACGCCTGAAGGGCAGATCCTGGAGGCCAATCCCCTGTTTCTCGGGGTGGTTGGTTACAGTGAGTCTGAGGTCGTGGGTCAACCACACCGGATCTTCTGTGACGGTCTGTATGCCCAGTCAAATGCCTATCAGCAATTCTGGGAACAGCTGCGGCAGGGGCGCAGCCACAGTGGTGTCTTTCGGCGGCTGAACAAGCAGGGTCGTACGCTGTGGCTGGATGCGACCTACTTTCCGGTCAGACAAGAGGGGCGGGTGGTACGGGTGATCAAGGTTGCTTCCGACATCACCCACAGCCATGAGCAACTGCTGAGCCAGGAGGCGACCTCGAGCGCCCTCGATCGCTCTCAAGCCATCATAGAGTTCACCCCCAGAGGGGAGATTGTCGGCGCCAACCAGAATTTTCTCTCCTGCATGGGCTATTCGCTGTCGCAGATAAAGGGCCAGCATCACAAGATCTTCTGCGATGAGAGCTTCTATCGGGAGCAGCCACACTTCTGGGAGGATCTGGCCAGGGGCCAGGTAAAGTCCGGACTGTTCCTGCGCCGCACCAGCCATGGCAACGACATCTGGCTGGAGGCGAGCTACAACCCCATCAAGGATGAAGAGGGCAAGGTCATCAAGGTGATCAAGTTTGCCAGCGACGTGACCGAGCGGATCCTGCGGGCACAAGCGGTGAGCGATGCCGCCCGGGTGGCGCACTCCATCTCGCAGGATACGACTCGGGCGGCGGCAACCGGTACTGCCTTGCTCAACTCATCGGTGACGCTCTCCACCGCCATTTCGGAGCAGGTGGGCAGGATGGCAGAGCTCATCGGGCTGCTCAACGAGCAGTCAAAGAGTATCCAGTCCATCGTTTCCACCATCAGCAGCATTGCCGAGCAGACCAATCTGCTGGCCCTCAATGCCGCCATCGAGGCGGCTCGGGCCGGGGATCAGGGACGCGGTTTCGCAGTGGTGGCCGACGAGGTGCGCCAGCTGGCGGCACGCACCACCCTCTCTACCAGCGAGATTGACGGCGTGGTGCAGAAAAACAGCGAACTGACGGCGCAGATCACCAACAACATCAATGAGGTTGCCCTGAGTGCTCAGCGCGGCAAGGAACAGATTGTCGAGGCGAGCAGCGTGATGACCCAGATCGAACAGGGGGCGAGCAACGTGACTGAAACCGTCTCCGGTCTGGCCATTGGTGCCTGAGTTTGTTCCAGGCAGCCGCCCGTGGGTGGCTGCCTGATATTTGTGCGAACGACTCGTCAATCTGAACCCCCGCTGTATCGCTCCCTGCTTGTGAATTGCCCGTTGGTGGCGGCCTGTTTAGGCTTGCCGCCTCATTATTTCTGGAGCAAGCGAAGACGATGGCAACGAGAAGAAAGGGCAGGGCACTGGCGCTGCTGGCGGGCATGGTGGCAAGCGTGGGACTGAGCGGCTGCATGGGGCAGATGGGGCTCTCCTCCATGGTGACCAAGGGCAACCTCAGCGTGGTGGACAACCGTTACGGCCGGGCCGGGGTCTTCGTCCTGCTCTCGCCGGTCTACGGCCTGGCGGCCACCGCCGATCTGTTCGTGTTCAACACCATCGAATTCTGGTCGGGCAAGAACCCCATCACCGGCAAGTCGCCGGCGCTGGTGGATCAGAAGCTGGACGCCCTGATCAAGGTCAATCAGCACCTG
Organism: Aeromonas sp. S5(2024); assembly: GCF_041403025.1. Classification (NCBI taxonomy): domain Bacteria; kingdom Pseudomonadati; phylum Pseudomonadota; class Gammaproteobacteria; order Aeromonadales; family Aeromonadaceae; genus Aeromonas; species Aeromonas sp. S5(2024). The sequence goes on from NZ_JBGLRI010000001.1 coordinate 437,212, forward strand.
GATCCGTCCCTCAACAAGGTGCCGTTGGCCATGCTGCCGCAAGGGGTGCGCGAGGTGGAGGTGAGCTACCCGGACGAGCGCACCGCCCAGATGGAGGTGCACTACCTGGACGGGCGCAGCAGCCTGATGCGTGGCGAGAAGCGCGGCGAGCTGCTGGACATCTACTTCGACGGCCGGTTGGTGTCGACCCTGACCCCGGCCCAGCTGGAGGAAAAAGCCCGGACTGGCAGCGCCGAGGTGTAAATTCATCTGAATCCAGATCTATTCCTCTCTGGATAAGGTATATCTAGTCAGCAGGCAAGATCGCCATGATGTCCAAGGGAGCAGGCTATGACGGTGAATGGATTGCGGTTGGCAGAGTTGATTGGTTCCCTCAGTCATGCACTCGACATGACCGAGGGGCAACCAAGAGGGCACTGCATTCGCTGTTGCTGGATAGGTTCCCGACTGGCCGAGCGGTTGGCGCTGGATGCCCGGCAGCGCCATGATCTCTATTACATGCTGCTGCTCAAGGATCTGGGGTGCAGCAGCAATGCAGCCCGTATCTGCGAGCTCTATCTCACCGACGATCTTCACTTCAAACGCGACTTCAAGCTGGTGGATGGCTCCCTCTCCGAGGTAGTCAACTTCGTGCTGGGCCACACCGGCTTGCAGGCGGATCTGCTGGGGCGTTTTCGCAGCCTGTTCCATATCTTTCGCAACGGCGATCAGATTGCCAACGAACTGATCCAGACCCGTTGTCATCGGGGGGCGGACATTGCTCGCCAGTTGCGGTTCAGTGAAGAGGTCGCCGCCGGCATCCTCTCTCTGGACGAGCACTGGAACGGCAAAGGTCGACCGTTGCAACTGGCCGGTGACGCGATTCCGCTCTTCTCCCGTATTGCCCTGCTCTGCCAGGTGGTGGATGTGTTTCACGCCGCAGCTGGTCCAGATGCAGCCCTCAAAGAGCTGCGTGAGCGCAGCGGCAGCTGGTTTGATCCTCAATTGGTTAGCGAGTTTGAAGCGTTGGCGGATGACGACTTCTGGCAAGGACTGGCGGATCCCGGTTTGGCTGAGTGGGTGTTCGTTCACCCGGCCGGGCAGGGTGAAGTCGCTCTGGATGAAGATTATCTGGACGAGATCGCGGCGGCGTTCGGCCAGGTGGTTGACTCCAAAAGTCCCTACACCGCCGGTCATAGTGGCCGGGTGGCGCTCTATACTGACATCCTCGCCACCCAGATGGGCCTGTCCGAGCAGCGACGACGCTGGCTCAAGCGCGGCGCCCTGCTCCATGACGTGGGCAAGCTGGGGGTGAGCAACGCCATTCTCGACAAGCCGGGCAAGCTGGATGCGCAGGAGTGGGCCGCCGTGCAGATGCATGCCGCCTATACCGAGGAGATCCTGAGTCGCATCGGGGCGTTCGAGGAGCTGGCGCAAGTGGCGGGTGCCCACCATGAGCGCCTCGATGGCAAGGGTTACCCCAAAGGATTGAAAGGGGACGAGATAGCCTTGGAGACCCGCATCATCACCACGGCCGACATTTTTGATGCCATCACCGCCAAACGGCCCTATCGCGGTGCCATCCCGGTGCCCCAGGCGCTGGAGATGATGGCCGAGACGCTGGGTTCGGCCATTGATCCGGACTGCTTTGCTGCCCTGCAGGCGGGGATCCAGGATTTTTCCCTCTACCTCCCGCTTGAGCAGCCGCTGGCAAACGCCAGTTAATGTTGGCGCCATATCTGGCCTCAAGCCATTGGCCTTTTAACGATAACGCCCCGCTTTGCGGGGCGTTTTGCTATGGGTGGCTCTGGCTGCGGGGCGGGTGCATCACCAGGCCCAGCAGCCGGCGCAGGTGGATGAGCTGTTCGGTGAGCTGCAGATTGAGCCACAGATAGCCGCTGATGGCGGCCTCGCCGCCGGCGTCGATCCGCACCCGGCCGGCCGCCTCCTGCAGACGGCTGATGGCCAGTTCAGAGCCCTGCAGCTCGCCGCTCTTGAGCATCAGCGCCAGCTCGCTCATCAGCGCCTCGGTCGCTTGCTGGCAGGCGCGCAGCTCCGGGGTGCTCTGCATCAGAAAGTGGCTCTGGCGATCGCGCCAGTAGGTGTTGGCCAGCATCTCCAGGGTGCAGAGGGTGTTGCGCATGGTGGTCTGGATCGCTTCGAACAGGGCGCTGCCAAGGCGGGTCTCCTTGACGGCCGGGGTCAGCAGGGGGCGCAGACTCACCATCTTGGAGAGCAGTCTGGCGTGGCTGTGGGCGAGGCGTGGCCGTTCCAGCACGTTGGGGGAGAGGTGGGTGTGATAGAGCCGCTGGGCCTGCTGCAGGGTGTCGTGCATCTGCAGCCGCCAGTGGCTGTAGGCGCGCTGGGGATAGATGCTGCAAAACAGCAGCGCCAGCAGGGAACCCAGGATCACGTCGGCACTGCGCCACAGGGCGGTTTCGATGTCGCCGGGCATGGCCCCCATGGTGACGCCGAGGGTGATGCCGATGAGCAGCCCCACGTAGGGGCGCTTGCCGAGCGCCAGATAGCCGCACAGGAACATGATGCAGCCGCACCACAGCAGCATCAGCGGCAGGGAGTAGAGCTCCAGATAGAGCGCCACCACCCCGCAGCTGGCGCCGAAGATGGTGCCGACCACCCGCTGCAGGGCGCGCGACAGCACATTGCCCCAGAACGAGATGGGGCCCATTACCACCACCAGGGTGATGAGGGGCCAGGTGCTTTCCGGCAGCTTGAGCTCGCGGGTCAGCAGAAAGGTGAGCATGAAGGCGAGCGCGATGCGCAGGCCGTGGACGATGCGGTAGTGACCGTAGATCAGCAGATCGAGCCGGGAGAGGGGGGCATTCAGGCGCAAGGGACAAGCCTCGGATTCATGGGGGCAACCACCCCGCCACGCCCGGCGGGGTGGACACCGGTATCAGGCCACTCGTCCCTGGAGTGGGTGGATCCAGACCCGCTCGCCGACCGCGATGGCCGGCTGGGCGGGGACGATTTCAATCAGGCAGTTGGCATCGCTCATGGAGCTGAGGATGCCGGAGCCCTGCGGCCCGGTGGTGCGAACCCGCAGCACGCCGCTGGCATCCTGATGGAAGATGCCGCGCAGGAACTCGGTGCGTCCCGGCCGGCTCTTCATCTGCTGCTCGGCCAGCGCCGACAGGCGCAGCGGCTGCCACACCCGGCCCTGCAGGCGGGCGATGGCGGGCTCGACGAATTGCAGGAAGCAGATCATGGCGGCCACCGGGTTGCCGGGCAGGCCGAAGAAGGGGGTCTGCCCCAGCTTGCCGAAGGCGAGCGGGCGGCCCGGCCGCATCTGGATGCGCCAGAAGGCGATCTGGCCAAGCTCGGCCAGCACCTGCTTGATGAAGTCGGCATTGCCCACCGACACCCCGCCCGAGCTCAGCACCAGGTCGGCGTCGCCCGCGGCCTGTGCCAGCTGCTGGCGCAGAATGACGGGATCATCGGGGATGATGCCAAGGTCCATCACCTCGCAGCCGGCCCCGGCGATGAGTGCCATCAGGGTGAAGCGGTTGCTGTCGAAGATGTGGCCGGGGGCGAGCGTCTCGCCCGGTGCCTGCACCTCGTCGCCGGTACTGAACAGCGCCACCTTGAGCGGCGCGCGCACCGTCAGCGTTGCCTGTCCCAGAGAAGCCGCCAGTCCGAGCTGAGGGGCGCCGAGACGGGTGCCGGCCGCGATGGCGACCGCGCCCAGCGCCAGATCTTCCCCGGCCTGACGCACGTTCTGCCCCGCCTTGACGGGGGCGTTGACGCTGACCCACTCACCCTCAATGTGAGTCTCTTCGCGCATCACCACGGTGTCGACGCCGGGGGGGAGCGGGGCGCCGGTCATGATCTGCACCGCCTGTCCCGCCAGTACCGGCGCGCTGCGCGGCTGACCCGCCAGCACTTCTCCCACCAGCTGCCAGTGGCCGGCGGCGAGATCGTCGCTGCGCAGGCCAATGCCGTCCATCGCCGAGTTGGCGTGGGGCGGCACATTGATGGGGCTGACGAGATCCCCCGCCAGCACGGCGCCGTGGCAGCGGGCGAGTGGCAGGTCGATGCTGCGGGTAGAGGGGGCGAGTGCATCAAGAATGGCCTGACGCGCCCCCTCGACCGACAGGAAGCCGGCCCCCGGCGCCTGCTCTTGCTGCCGGCTCTGCGCCAGGTAGGAGCAGACGAAGTCGGCGATGGCGTCCAGATCATTGATGTCGAGCCGGGGCAGGGCGGTCTCTGTGGGCTGATCGCTGGCCACGGCAATGATGTCGCGATCAAGCGGGAACAGCAGCGGCTTGCCGATGGCGGCGCGGTGCAACTCGATTTTCGGGAAGTGCTCGTGCTTGAACCCTTCCACCAGCAGCAGGTCGAGGCTGCGCTGATCGAAGCTGGCCAGCAGCTCGCGAAAATCAGCCTCACCCAGATCGGTTTCGATGATGCGGGCGTGACGGCGGCGGGAGGCTACCATCATCTGGCTGGCACCGGCCTGGCGCAGGCGGTGGCTGTCTTTGCCCGGCTGGTCGATGTCAAAGTCGTGGTGGGCGTGCTTGAGCACCCCGAGGCGCAGGCCGCGGTTCACCAGCAGGGGGATGAGCTGCTCGAGCAGGGTGGTCTTGCCGGTGCCGCTCCAGGCGGCAAAGCCGAGCAGGGGCAGGGTGGGGGCCGGGGTCATGAGGTGGCTCCTTGTCCGGTCGCGGAGTCTGGCAGGCGCGCCTCGTAGGCGGCCAGCTCGTCCGGGCTGTTGAGATTGATGAAGGCATCCGGCTGGTCGGCAAAGCTCACCACCGCCATCTGGTGGCGGGCAAACCAGATATCGATTTTGCGCTCTCCCTCGGCCAGCGCGGCGGACAGGGAGGGGAGCAGGGATTTGTGCAGCAGGGCCACCACGGGTTGCAGCCAGTCGCCGTCATGGGCCACCACCAGCTCGGTCGCCGGGGTCAGGGCGGCGCGAAAGCGCGCCATCAGATCACGGGGCAGGGCGGGGCCGTCGCAGGGCACGAACAGCACCCAGTCGTGGCGGGCGGCGGCAAGGCCCACCTGCATGCCCGCCAGCGGGCCGAGATAGTCGGGGTTGTCGTCGCCGATGACCGGGGCCAGCGCTTGGTAGCGGGCTTGGCTGCGGTTGGCGTTGATCAGGATCTCGTCCACCTGGGGCCTCAGTCGTTCAAGCACGTGGTCGATGAGCGGGCGGCCCGCCAACTCGACCCAGCCCTTGTCGGCGCCCCCCATGCGGGTGGCGCGGCCGCCGGCCAGCACCACGGCGGAGACGGGAAAGCGGTCAGTACGAGGTTCGCTGTTTGAGGTCATGTCGCTCGATGATTTTCAAAGGAGTGGGTTCGTGCAGCCGGCCCCGGGCGAGGGTCCATTGCCGCTCGCACAGGTCGGTCAGATCGTTGCTCTGGTGGCTGATGATGACCAGACCGCTGCCCTGTTCCCGCAGATCTTGCGCCATGGCGGCCATCAGGGCAACCGAATGTGCATCCAGATTGGCGGTGGGCTCGTCCATCAGCAAAAAGGCGGGCTGCAGTGCCCAGGCGCGGGCCATGGCCAGACGCTGACGCTCGCCGCCAGACAAAATGCTGATGTGCTCCCGTGCCAGGCTCTCCAGTTCGACCCGGCGCAGCGCCTCGAACACCCGCACCTCGTCGGCGGCGCGATGGCCGAGGGCCCAGGCCACGTTGTCGTGCACGCTGCGATCAAACAGGTAGGGGGTCTGGTGCAGGTAGGTGACCCGGCCCGGCCCCGGATCGCGCTTGAGCCACTGACCGAGCTTGCCGCGCCAGCCAGAGGGGAGGTTGGTGTGGCCCCGGGTCGGGGTGAGCAGGCCGGCCAGGATCTTGAGCAAGGTGGTCTTGCCCACCCCGTTCGCCCCGCGCAGCCAGATGGCGTCGCCGGCCGCGATGGAGAGCTGCTCAATCTGGAACAGGTCGCGCTCGCCAAAGCGCATCATCAGCTGGTGGGCGGTCAGGGCCATGGCGTACTCCGGTGGATGGACGGTGGGGGCATGGTCGGTTCTTCACATAATCGTGACCGCGACAGCGGTGGGGTCAGCAGCATTTGGTTATGGATAATAGTGCGCTGCGCCATGGTCAGTTCTTCAGATAGCTGTGACCACGGCACGCGGTCAGCAACAGGTTGAGCAGCAGGGCCAGGGCCAGCAGCACTATGCCGAGCGCCACCCCCTGGGTGAAGGCCCCTTTCTGGGTCTCCAGCGCGATGGCGGTGGGGATGTTGCGGGTGAAGTGCAAAATGTTGCCCCCCACCATCATGGAGCAGCCCACCTCGGTGACGATGCGGCTGAAGGCGCCGATCACCGCCGCCAACAGGCCGAAGCGGCACTCGCGCATCAGCCCGATCAGCGCCCTGGGCCAGGAGAGCCCCAGGGTGCGGGCGGTCTCCCAGGCGCGCCGGTCGCTCTGCACGAACGCGGCGTGGGCCATGGTGGCGATCACCGGAAAGGCGATCAGCATCTGCCCCACCACCATGGCCTGCTGGGTGAACAGCATCTTCCAGTCGCCGAAGGGGCCGGCCCGCGACAGCAGCATGTAGAGCAAGAGGCCAATCACCACGGTCGGTACCGACTGCAGGGTATTGATGCAGGAGAGCCAGAGCCAGCGCGCCGGGATCGGCAGATAGGCCAGCGCGAAGCCGAGTAGCAGGGCCGGCAGCAGCACCAGCCCGAGCGCGAGGCCCGACACCGAAAAGGAGACCCCCACCACCTGCCACAGTTCGGCGTCACCGCTGAACAGCAGCGCCAGGGCCGCCAGTGTGGTCTCGATCAGAGTCGGCACTGGGCGCCTCCGTCACTCAAGGTAGCGAGGGGCGCCAGGGGCAGGTTGGGCAGGGGCGGTCGTGGCATCACTGCGGCTTGGCGTCGGCCACGAACAGCGCCTGGCCGGCCACCTTGAAGTTACCGATAAGCTGCTGACCATGCTGGGAGACCAGCCAGTTCTTCAGGGTGCGGGCCCCTTCGGTGTTGAGATCCGGGTAGCGCTTGGGGTTGACCAGGATCACCTGATAGGGGTTGAACAACCGCTTGTCCCCCTCCAGCAGCACGGCGAGATCCAGCTTGCTCTGGTAGGCGAGCCAGGTGCCGCGGTCGGTCAGGGTGTAGGCACCCAGCTCCGAAGCCATGGTCAGGGTCGGCCCCATGCCCTGGCCGATGGACTTGTAGCCGGCGAACTCGGGCTTGACGTCGGCCGCCTGCCACAGGGTCTTCTCCTTGATGTGGGTGCCGGACTCGTCCCCGCGGGAGATAAAGGTCTGCCCCTTTTCTTTGATGGCCTCCAGCGCCTTGGCCGCGTCGTGCAGCTTAGCCAGACCCGCCGGGTCTTTGGCCGGGCCGACGATGACGAAGTCGTTGTACATCAGGTGCTCAGGCTCGATGCCAAAGCCCGCGTCGACAAACTTCTTTTCGGCAGAGGGGGCGTGGGTCATCACCAGATCCGCATCGCCATTCTCGCCCATCTTCAGGCTCTGGCCGGTACCGGCCGCCATCACCTGCACCGGATAGCCGGTCTCCTTGGTGAACTGGGGCAGCAGCCAGCCCAGCAGGCCGGACTGTTCGGTGCTGGTGGTGGTGGCGAGGCGGATGGGCGCCTTGGTCTCGGCATGGCTGGCGGCGCTCCAGAGCGGCAGGCTCAGCAGCAGGGCGGAGGAGAGGGCAAGGGCGAGGCGTTTGCGCACTGTGGCTGTGATCATGATGTCAGGGTACCCGGTGATGGAGAGAGGGCAGGACTAAGCAAGCAGGGTGCCAAGCTGGTCGTATGCCTTGTTCGGCTGGGTTTTTAATGTGAAAACAGTCGGTTAAGCGCACTAATTGCGTGATGGCACCGTCGCTTTTAATAAACGGAGTTGGCACTTGGGGCCGGTTAGCGACAAAATGTCCCACAGTTTATAAGGTCGGTGGGACAATCCCGGAACCTTGTCGAATCTGAGGTACTTTTTTCATGACTGCCCCCGCCAGCCGCTGGTCCGCCCTCTCCTTGCTCATCGTCGACGACGAACCCGGCATGCGCAGCTTCCTCGCCAAGGCGCTGGCCCGCCGCTTCGCCCAGATAGAGACGGCCGCCAGCGTGGAGGAGGCCGAAGCCCTGCGCTGCCGCCTGCATTTTGATCTCATCATCGCCGACATCCGCCTGCCGGGGCGCTCCGGCATCGAGTGGCACGAGGCCATCGATCCCGCCACCCGGCGCAGCGACATCATCTTCATGACCGGTTTCGGCGACATGGAGACCGCCCTCAAGGCGCTGCGGCTCGGCGCCAGCGACTTCATTCTCAAACCCTTCAACCTGGATCAGATGGTGCAGGCGGTGGACCGGGTCATCGAGCGCCGCCAGATGGAGCGGGAAAACCTGCTGCTGCGCCGGGAGGTGAGCAAGCTGTTCCCGCCCACCCTGATCGGCGACAGCGCCAAGACCCGCGAGCTCAAGACACTGATCGCCCGGGTCGCCCCCTCCAACGCCGCCGTGCTGGTGGAGGGGGAGTCCGGCACCGGCAAGGAGCTGGTGGCCCGCGCCCTGCACCAGCTCTCCGGCCGGATGGGGGCCTTCGTGCCGCTCAACTGCGCCTCCATCGCCCCCGAGCTGCTTGAAAGCGAGCTGTTCGGCCACGTGCAGGGGGCCTTTACCGGCGCCCGCAAGGGGCGCGACGGCCTGTTCCGGGTCGCCCACCAGGGCACCCTCTTTCTGGACGAGATCGGCGAGATGCCGCTTGCCATGCAGGCCTCCCTGCTGCGGGCGCTGGAGCAGAAAGCCATCCGCCCGGTGGGGGCCGAGCGCGAGCTTTCTGTAGACGTGCGCATCGTCGCCGCCACCAACCGCAACCTCAAAACCGAGGTGGAGGCGGGCCGTTTTCGTGAAGACCTCTTCTATCGCCTCAACGTGGTGGCGCTGCCGGTGGCCCCCTTGCGCGAGCGCATCGACGACATCCCCGCCCTGGTGCACCACTTCACCCGCCAGCTCACTGCCGAGATGGGCATGGGCGCCCTGCACTGGACCCACGAGGACGTGGTGGCCATGCAGGCCTACCCCTGGCCTGGCAACGTGCGCGAGCTGCGCAACCTCATTGAGCGCTGCCTGCTGCTGGGCAAGCCGCCCGCCGAGTACTGGCAGAGCGCCAAGCCGGCCGAGTCGGCACGGGGGGAGGAGGGCTATCCGCTGGAGTGGGCGCTGGCCGAGGTGGAGAAGGCCCACATCCTGCAGGTGGTGGCGAGCCATGATGGCAACAAGTCGGCCGCCTCCCGGGTACTCGGGGTGGCGCGCAAGACCCTGGAGCGCAAGTTCAAGGAGTGGGCCATCGAATGAGCCAGCTCGTCCGTTGTAGCCGGAGCGAGTCATGAGGCTGGCGCAGATCCCGGGGTTGCTCAGAACCAAGGTGCGCTGGCGTCTGCTGCTGCTCACCTCGGTGCCCATCATGCTGACCCTGGCCGGCATGATCGGGCTCACCCTCTACTGGACCCTCACCTACAGCTGGCAGAACCTGCTCACCACGGTGCGCAGCGACCTGGGCGTCGCCCACCACGCGGTGAGCGTGCAGCAGCAGCGCCAGGCCGAGCACCTCGAACACCTGCGCGATGCCTGGGCCTTCCAGCTGCAACTGCGCGAATCCCCCGCTCGCTTGCGCCAATGGGTGATGCCGCTGGCCGCCAACTACGGCCTCGATTTTTTGCGCCTGCGCAGCGGCAGCGAGCTGGATCTGTTGCCAGCGCAGGATCGTGCGGCCCTCGCCGCCGGGCGCAGCGTCAGCCACTTCGTGGTCTGGTCGCGGGAGCAACTGCTGGCGCTCTCGCCGGCGCTGGCCAGCCGCGCCGTGCTGGAGCGGGAATATGATCCGTTGGCGGGGCAGGAGACCCGTGGCCTGGTCAGCCTCTCGCTGACCCCGGTGATGGGGCGGGACGGCAGCCTCTGGGGCGTGCTGGAGGGGGGCGAGCTCATCAACGGCAGCACCCGGCTGGTGGACGAGCTCAAGGGCCAGGTGTTCGCCAAGAACACCCTGCCGGCCGGCAGCATCGGCACCGTCACCCTGTTTCTCGGCGATCTGCGGGTGAGCACTAACGTGCCCGCCAGCAGCAGTCGTCAGCTGGGGCGGGCGGTGGGCACCCGGGTGTCGGCGCCGGTGCGCGAGCAGGTGCTGGGGCGCGGTGAGCCCTGGATTGATCGCGCCTTCGTCCACGATGCCTGGTATGTGTCGGGCTACGAGCCGCTCTTGGGCGCGAATGGCGAGCGCATCGGCATGCTCTACGTCGGTTTTCTCGAGTGGCCCATCATCCGCACCTACCTCACCAACCTGCTGGAGCTGGGCTCCGGCGTGGTGGTGTTGCTGTTGCTCTCCGGCCTGCTGGTCTATCGCGGCGCGCGGGACTTGTTCACCCCCATCGAGCGGATGCACAAGGTGGTGCGCCAGGTGCAGGCGGGTCAGCCGGCCCGCATCGGCGTGCTGGCCCTCGACCCCGATCACGAGCTGGCCCAGCTCGGTCGCCAGTTTGACGCCATGCTGGATCAGCAGGCGGCGCACCAGCAGCAGCTGGCCCGCAGTGCCGACGAGCTGGAGCAGAAGGTGGCCGAGCGCACCCAGAGCCTTGAGCAGAAGACCGCCGAGCTCGAGCACCACATCCACATGCTGACCCAGGCCCGCCAGCAGCTGCTGATCAGCGAGAAGCTGGCGGCCCTCGGCGAGCTCTGCGCCGGGGTAGCTCACGAGATCAACAATCCGCTGGCGGTGATCCTCGGCAACGTGGAGTTGATGAAACTGGAGCTGGGGGAGGCGGCCGCGCCGGTCAGCGAGGAGCTGGCGCTGGTGCTGGCACAGATCGAGCGCATTCGCGCCATCACCCGCAGCCTGCTCCAATACTCCCGTCCCGGCGACTACGAGACGGCGCCGGTGTGGCAGCACCTCACCCCCATCATCGAGGAGAGCCTGACCCTGGTGCGCTCCGCCCTGCGCCAGCAGCAGGTGAACCTGGTGGCCGATCTCAGGGCCCAGCAGCCCATCGAGGCGGATCGCCAGCAGTTGCTGCAGGTGCTGATCAACCTCTTGGTGAACGCCAGCCATGCGTTGGGGGAGCAGGGGGAGATCCGGGTCGAGAGCCGCGACTGGCTGGATGACGCCGGGGCCCTGCAGGGGGCCGAGGTGCGGGTCATCGACAACGGCAGCGGCATCGAGGCGGCCATCATCGACAAGATCTTCGACCCCTTCTTCACTACCCGCGCCACCGGCACCGGGCTGGGGCTGGCCCTGAGCCACCGCATCATCAGCCGCTGGGGCGGGGAGCTGTTGGTAGACTCCACCCCGGGGCAGGGCAGCTGCTTTACCATCCGCCTGCGCAGCCACGCCCGGCTGGCCAGCGGCGGCGAGCGCGCCCGGCTGGAGGGGTGGCGCATCGCCCTCAACGCCGAGGGGCGTGAGGCCGGTGGCGACCACCCGTCTTAACCACGCCAGTCACAAAAAAGCCCGCCGAACTTGAAGGGCGCGTATTGCCCTCAATGAGGAGGGGCGTGAGGCCGGTGACGACAAGCTGTCTTAACCACTTCAGTCACAAAAAAGCCCGTCAATATTGGCGGGCTTTTTTACGGGCGAGTGAGGGGATACTTACTGCGGGCTCCACACCAGCTTGCCGCTCTGGGTCAGGTCATAGCCGCCGAGGCGGGCCGCCAGCTCGCGCCCCTCGGGGGATTGCAGCCAGCTGATCAGCTGCTGCAGCAGGGTGCGAAAGAAGACCCCCTGCGGCATCACCAGATCGAAGCACTCCTGGGAGAGCGGCATGAAATCGAGGCCGAACTCGGTGGCGGTGCTCTGGGCGCCGGGCCCCACGTCGGCATCGCCGCGGCTGATGGCGGCGGCCAGCTCCCGCTCGCTGTTGACCTCGATAGTGCGCTCCAGCCGGGTCAGCGACTCCCCCTGGGTTTGCAGCCACTCCTGCAGGGCGCGCTGGCTGCCGGCCCCCTCCTGGCGCATGGCCCAGCGCCAGTCGAGCGCCTGTCTCGCCTCTTTGGGTTGCAAGCCCCGGCGCAGCACCAGCCCCTGCACCCGCCTGAATCCATGTACGATCACCCATTGCCGGTGGCCCTGATACTGCTGCACCAGCGCCGGGTGGCGCAGGTGGGCCTCTTCGGCCTGCCCCCAGTGGATGGCGCACAGATCCACATGGCCGCGCGCCAGCATCGCCAGCCCCTGACGAGTGCCGCACGGGGTGTAGCCCACCAGTGCCTGGGTGCCGAGCTGCTGGGCTAGCCGGCTGCTGGCGTAGTGGAGCAGCACATCGTCCGAGCCCGCCAGCAGCAGCCGGTCGTTCATCACCCCCTCGTGGCAGCTGCCGAGCAGCCAGCGATCGAGCAGGGAGCGCGGAAACAGCCACTTGCCGGTCGCCTTGGTGGCGGGGATGCGCGCCTCGTTGGCGAGCTGGTAGACCTTCTTCTCGTTGAGATCGAGGTATTCCGCCACCTGCTTCACGTTCATAAACTCGTTCATGGCTTGCGTTTGGCCCTCTGGCTGGTCTGATCGAGATACAGAGCGATCTGCTGGGTACTCATCAACTCGTTCATGATTTAATCCCGCATCCCGCGACCGGCCGAACCGGGCGCCAGCACCGGCGGCTTCTCGTCCAGCACGATATGGTCGTGGCCGCTGAATACCTCGAAGTGGCGCCCCTTGGCGCGGGCGATCATGGTGATGCCGAGCTGACGGGCGAGATCCAGCCCCATCTGGGTGACGCCGGAGCGCGACAGCAGCACCGGAATGCCCATCTGCGCCACCTTGATCACCATCTCCGAGGTGAGCCGCCCGGTGGTGTAGAAGATCTTGTCGGCGCCGCTCTCGCCGCGCATCCAGAGCTCGCCCGCCAGGGTATCCACCGCATTGTGGCGCCCCACATCCTCGACAAAGGAGAGGATCTGGGCGCCGCGACAGATGGCACAGCCATGCACGGCACCGGCCATCTTGTAGGTTTCGTTATGGGCCGACAGCGCCTTGAGCAGGGCGTAGAGGGTGCTCTGTTTAAGCTCAGGCGCCGCCAAGACCACCCCTTCGAGCTTCTTCATCACGCTGCCATACATGGTGCCCTGACCGCAGCCGGAGGTGACCGTCTTCTTCTCCAAGGATTTGTCGAGATCGGCGGCCTGCTGGCTGCTCACTACGGCGGCGGCCTCGCTCTCCCAGTCGACGATCACCGATTCGATGGCCGCAATATCTCCGATAAAGCCCTGATTTTTCAGATAACCCAGTACCAGCGCCTCGGGGCGGGCCCCCAGCGTCATCAGGGTTACTATCTCCTTCCAGTTGAGGTAGACCGTCAGTGGTCGCTCACAGGCGATTTGGCGGGTTTGCAGCGTGCCCTGCTCATCCATGACCTCGACGGCCATGGTGAGCTGGGCTGCTGCATTGCTTTTGATAAAGGTCGGTGTCATGGGCCCCTCGCGACCGGTTGCCGGGATCTAAGGGAAGAGGTACAGCAAGTTTTGTTCCAGATTATTTTGAACGAGGTAGAAAAAAGAAGGGTTAACACCATTCTCATAATGAAAATGTTCTTGTGATGCTGAGGTGAAACTACCTACAAATATACTATAGCTATGACTATCATTCTTTGGCCTAAAATAATTCTTTTCAACTATAAAATTATATGTGTCATTATTGGGTTGATATGCCGTGATCAAACCAGTTAACTTATATTCGGATATCCATCCGTCATTTCTAACCTAATTTTTGCATTTTAAAAGGTGATGAAATTCACAAAGTTGAGATTGATTTGTTAAATTTGGTTATGTCGTGACCTCGTTCGTGTATTGGTTTTCAGTTGGATAAAAATTCAATTTTTCTCACAGGAGGCACAAACATGGTTCTCAACATTTCAGCCATTTTTGCCACCACCAAATCGAAATCATCAAGTCGCCATTTGCTACGAACGTGTAGCTATCATCGGCGAAAATAAATTCCCAAACAGGTGTGGAAAGTCGGATCCACGCTTCGGCCAATTCAAGAGTAGAAAAAACGCCACCACTAAATTGAGCACCAGCGGAATGAAACACCCAAATAGCACTTTCTTTCACGATGCGACCATTGTAACGCCCAATTAAGGTGTGAAGCACGCTACCACGACACTCAATTTGAACACTGTAAACACTGAACTTAACCCAGACCAAAAATGCCAAGCGTGCTGAATCACTCTTAAATTGTTTGTTATGCGCACTTACCCCAACAAACTTCGTTCTAAGCTTTCTTTCGTTGGCACCGAGTTCTGCTCAAACATCTTCTCTACTGCTTTGTAGAGAAGCTCATATGTTTGTAGCAAAGTATCCTGCTTTACTGAATTGTCACCGTGTGCTGCCTTTGAACGTTCGTTATACAGCTTTGCGACCTTTTTATATAACTGATAGGCTTTATCACCACCATCAGGCTCAAGGTAAGACGCAATCATTACAGAAACTCGAAAGCGTAACTCTGCTTTGTCTTTTGTAAAAATAGCTTCTAAGGCACCCCACAACAATACAAGACTCATTGGAAGTGATTGTTGAAAATGAACTTCATCCAAAGAGCTTACCGCTAATTTAAGCTCATAATGTTTATAGATAAGATCCATGCACCTTTCTAAGTTTTCTGCTATCCAACCAAACGTATTTTGAGAAAGTTCATCATTTGCGCCTTTAAGGACTAATACCCGATTGGTCTCCCACAAAGAAACTTCTGGTTCGCTATCATTGAACTCGGCTTTTGACGCAAATGAAACCGATGAGATTAGAAAACAATGTAGTTGTGGTGATAACCCCAAACGTAAAAGACTAACAATAGTCTTTACATAGTCATCTGCTTCAGCGCCCTCTGGCTTTTGAGTGAGATCGACTTCAAGCTCCCAATGGACAATTTTGTCACCTGAACCTCTTACCGTTTTCCAAGGAGATGGAGCAAGTTTCTCTCTAGTGGGCGACTCAAGTGCAACCATATGAGGAGACATAAAATGAGCGTATGCACGTCGAGCAATGACACCTTTAGGTAAAACTAGCTCATCAAAACTGACTTTAACACCCGACATACCTAGGTAAACTTTATTATTATCAAACATCTTCATCACCATTTTTCGCCTGTGCGCATAACGCCCAATTAAGGGGTGAACAACGCCTCCACCCAGAGCTAAAGCATTGTGCCATAAACACTAAAACTGAAGTAGAAGCAAAAGTGCCAAGCGTTGTGAACCCCTCTTAAATTGCTTGTTAGAATTTTACCAACCAGCAAAACCTTCTTTCTTACGGTCACCGTAAAGTGACTCGTATTCAAGACCATAACGCAAAGAAGTTAAAGCGTGATGTACCGCGTAACTGTTAGATAAGTCTTCGTCCAAATTATGTAACTTAACGCTATACAACATAATGTTGTCAGAAGGGGAAACCGCCATTGATTCAATTCCAAATACAGCATTTATGTCATACTCATGCTCACCTGAAGCAAGGACTGAATCTATTGCTGTATGTAAAGGAGTGTTACCTACCACTTTTTTGTCACGGGTAAACATAGAGAAGGACTTAATAAATGCAGGACCAACACCTTTATTAACCAAAAATGCTTCGAATAACCCAGTATTAATACTGTGGTTCGTCTGAAGAATAATATATGGTTTAACACTTAGTTTTTGGCGCTCTATGGCTAACGCCTCCGCATCCCTTTCTGCGTTCGCTTTCTCCTGATTGAGTTCCTCAATCTTTTTGGCTTCAATACTTCGTTGTTTTGATTCTCTAACAGAGTAACGCAACGCAACCACAGCGACTAAGAGTGAAATAGCGGTTGATATAACCATAGCCCAATCAGCAACATTTGGGTTTGCGATAGACTTTAACTGTTCTTGTTGGTTTTTAACTTCAACAGTCAATGAGTTCAATGCATCTGTTACTGAATGTAGATCAATTTCATTAGATACAACTACACTTGGGTCACTGGGCAGCACTGTAATGTTTATTTTATCAGTAAAATCCTCAAGTGAATCATCGATCACTGGTTTTTTGAGTTCTGTATTATTTCCCATTCTCATACTTCATAAATTAATGGCTGAGCCAAAGTAAAATTCTAACGCCCTGTTAAGGTGTGAGCAACGCAATACCGATGCCGCCGCATACCACCTTAAACACTAAATGCAACGCATAGTAAAAATGCCACGCGTTGCGAATCACTCTTAAACAGTTTGTTATGCAACTTGGACTGTTTTGATTATGTTCAAAGCAACTGATAGAATAATTATCGCTAAGTGGAACCATACGTAAAGTACGGGTCTACGCTCATTATCTTTGTCACTATTTGGTTTGCACTCGTTTACAAAAAACTCATGTAACTTTTGATCGTGTTCTTTGAGTATTTTCCTAGCTCGACTTTGATGAAATTTAATCCATTGCCTTGATTTTATAACACTAAAAATACCGAACACATTGATTATTATGATTACTACTGCCAACCATATATTTAATATGGTCGTCAACTCGAGAGGTGAAGACAAGTAAAAGCCAAAGATCGCCACCGACAAAACCGCTATCATGTTGCTAAAGGTTAATCGTTGACGTTCATGCTCTGCTATTCGCTCATATTGAAGTTTATAAACATCTACCCAAAAATTACTCATCTATTTTTCCTGCTGCTGTTGTTGGCATAACGATTAAGCTAACGGGCGTCCAAAAGCGCAGCTTTTGGACGTCCAGCGAACGAAGTGAGCGATAGTTGAGCTCATTGTTAGCCTTTGCCGAGAATGTATTGGCATTGGTCAATAATTACATCAAGCTTTATGACCCAAGGGCGTAGTTCTGCTCTTTTCCATTCGCGGGGGTCTGCCCAGCCTAAAGCCTTTAGTCGGGCTGAAATATAAAGCTGATAGTCATATTCGCTGATAGCCATTGATGCATGGCTCCATTTGCGCGCTAGCTCTCTTTCTTGGTCGCGAGATGGCTCGGTTCCCTGCTCTAGATCGTACAAATAGGCCTTTGTTGCGATTACGGCATCCATTACCAGCTGTAGAGCCTCTCGCTTGTTTCTGAGTTCTTCAGCTGTCTCATTCTTCTTTTCTTTCCAGAATCTAGCGGCGTCAATAATGGCAGACAATGCTTCGATAACCATGTTCGGATCTCTAAGAGGCTAACAATTTATTATGTGGAATGTTTCCGCATAGAAACATATCGCTGTTCCGCATATCCTGACAACTTTTTTGTATCACATATAATGATATTTTCAATTTTTTCAATGTATTACATCAACGTTTTTCGCATTAACCGTAGGATAAATGGGCGCGCTTCCCCTATATCTAACCTAGGGCGCCACTAGCATCTACGCTGTATGCAAATACAGTTAACCCAAGAGATTTCGTATGTTGGGCTAAATCGTAGGTTGGTGCTGAACGAAGTGAAGCCCAACGTTTACCGCGAAATATTTCAAAAGCAATAATCGGATAATCCGGTGTTATTCGGTTATTGCCATCCCTCTTGATTAGCTATAGCTGATTGGTTTTACGCCGCATGTTGGGCTTCGCTGCGCTCTGCACCAACCTACGCCCGCGCCAACTCATATCCCGCACGACACGCCAACCCGTATCAAAGCCCTCATCAGCCATCAATCCGGCCTTGGCCCCACTCTTGCTAAGTCTTATCCCATTGATGGCCGTGGCCGCCATGAATCTCCTGCCGTGATCCGCCCCGACTGGGGCTAAGCAAGGGGGAGGGCGGCCCGGCAGAGACCTTCTGATGGGAGCCGCGACAGTGCAAGACACAACCAATACGTTCTCCCCGCAGCGCTGGCTGCAACTGGAGTTAAAGGCCATCGACAGCCAGGTTGGCCGCTGGCAGAGCCGCCGTTTCGAGATTGCGGCGCTCCATCCCGCCGAACCGGAGGCTGCCGGTGCCTTGCCCCTTACTCTGTTTCGCGACGAGCGGGGGGATTATCGCTTCAATCTGAGCTCCGGCTCGCCCCGCCTCTTTGTCACCGGAAGCCGCGTGGACAGTGGCTTTGTGGCCGATGGCCTCACCCTGAGCCAGACCGTGGCCGCTGCCTATATGGATGGCGAGCGGCAGGTGCTCTCCTGTCCGCTGCCCGAAGCGTTGCAAGCCTGGGTGGAGGCCTTTATCGGTCGTCACGGCGAGCTGCTGGAGGCCCGTCGCAAGGGCAAGAAGGGCAAGGGACGGGCGCAGGATCAGTTGGGAGTCGATAGCCAGGATCAAGGCAGCTGCGGCGCCGTCAAGGCCACCGGCCCCGATGGCCGCGAGCGTGGCAGCGACGCCGGAACCTGTGCCGTAAACAAGGCCGGAAACAGCGCCCATGAGTGAGTTCCTCAAGCGCTGGTCGTCTCGCAAGAGCGAGGCGCGCAAGCATCAGGCATTGCAGCCACGGCAAGAGGCCACCCCCGAGGCGCTTGCGACTCCTATCGAAGGCAGTGGCGAAGCTGAAATTCCAGATACTGCGCTGGATAGCCCCGTAGTCAGCACTGACAAGGGGAGTAGGGAACCCCTTGCCGTTGAGGGGGCAGAGAGTGGCGAGCCGCTGCTAACAACGGCCCAGCCGGGCAAGGCCAAACTCCCCGACAGGGAGGCGCTGCGCGCCATGTTTCGCAGCCACAAGCCGGATGGGCTCGACGACTACACCCAGGATTTCAGCCAGCCCGAATTGCTGCCCGCGGCCCTGAGCGCCGGGCTGCGCAATTGGCTGGTGGAGCAGGCGACGGCGCCCGATGGTGAAGACCCTCACTCAACCGCTGCCGCCCCCGACCCGGCGACGGTGGCCGCCACGGCCATAACCAGCGAGCCGCAAGGGTTGGCTGATAACCATTCTCAAATCCATACCGACGATCGGGACATTTTGGTTGACCATGATGGACAAAATGTCCCAACTAAGGGTGAGGGAATGGAGCATTTGGGATCCTGACTCCCTGCCAGTCACTTTTTTCCTGGGGGAGTTGGCTCGTCTCTTGCTCTCCCAGCTGACCAACAAGCACGCCATCCCATGAGGTGGCGCGCACAGGAGTGCATGTGAGCATCGAACAACCCATAACAACATCCGTCACAACTCTGACTGTCGATGGCGTGGCTGCGCGCAACGAACGTGCCCGCGCCCATGCCCTGCAGCATACGGTCAAGACCGACAACCTGATCCCGGCCACCGTCTCCTACCAGAGTCAGGGGCGCTTGCTGCTGGTCGGCCCGGAAGACCGCATTCGCCGCGCCGCCAGCCTGCTGCCCCAAGGCGTGATGCCGACCCTGCTGGTGACCGAGTCGGTTTATGACGCCGATGCGGTGGATCTCGAGGCCATCTTCGAGGCTACCGCCGCCCTGGATGCCCTGACCCTGCGCGAGCCGAGCCTGACAGGGTATCTCGGCCAGTTCCAGCTCACCGGCCTTAACGGTCAGGGTGAGCGTATTTCTCTGGCTGCGCTCTGCTTTCCACAACAAGCGACTGCTGTCAGTGAACAGCTACGCGAACCGCGCTTCGATCTGGTGGCCGATCTGGGCCGCGTCCCGCTGTTTGCGCTGGAGCGCCCGCCAGTCGGCTATTTGTCTCTCTTTGATGATGCTGGCTTGGCCGAACGGCTAGCCGAGATCTGTGCGCTGACCGGTATCTTCGACAAGCCGCGCTATTTTCGCCTGGACCCCGAGGCCTGCGCCTTTACCGCCCGTGGCGTGCCCGGTTGCAGCCGCTGCCTCGATGTCTGCCCGACCGATGCCCTCAAGCCCATCAATGGTCGCATCCAGATCGATCCCCATCTCTGTCAGGGCTTTGGTAGCTGTGCCACGGCCTGTCCGACCGGGGCGATTGCCTATCACCAGCCCGATGCCAATACCAGCGGCGACTATCTGCTGCGTCTGCTCAAGCACTACCGGGAGGCGGGGGGCGACGCGCCGCAACTGCTGATCGCCGGTGAAAGCGAGCGGGAATGGGTGGAAACGGAACTCACCCGTTTGCCAGCCAACTGGCTGCCGGTTTGGGTGGAGGAGAGCGCGAGTTTGGGTATCGAGAGCTGGTTCGCCGCCCTTGCCTATGGCGCCAGCGCGGTGCGCATTGCGCTCGGTGACGATGCCCCTGAAAGCGTGCGGACACTGGTTGAGCGGGAGCTGGCGAGCGTCGCCGTGCTGCTGGCGGGCGCGGGTCTCTCTGCCGATCGCATCGCTCTGTTTGACGCAGATGCTGGTGAGCCTGTTTCCGGCCAGCCAGCCCTTGCCCTGCTGGAGAAGCCGCTGAAAGGGGACAAACGGGAGAACCTGTTTGCCGCCTTCGATGCGCTCTGGCATGCCAACGAAGGGAGCCGCGAGCCGTTGGTTGTGCCCCACGGCGCCCCTTACGGCAGCGTGGAACTCAAAGACGCTGACTGCACCCTCTGCATGGGCTGCGTAGCGGTCTGCCCGAGCCGCGCCCTACATGCGGTGGGCCATGTCCCCGGTCTCAACTTTATCGAGCAAGACTGCATCCAGTGCGGCATGTGTGAAAAGGCGTGCCCCGAGCAGGCCATCGTGCTGGTGCCCCGCCTGCAACCCGTGCCCGAGGCGCGCCGCGCCGTCCAGAGCCTCAAAGCCGAAGAGGCGGCCTGCTGCATTCGCTGCGCCAAGCCGTTCGCGCCGGCCTCCCTTATCCGCCGTATCCAGCACAAACTGGCCGGTCACTCCCACTTCCAGAACGAGGCCGCCCAGCGGCTGCTGATGTGCGAGGACTGCCGGGTTAAGGATGTGTTTGCGGCGCTGGCGGCGGATCCCGTCTCCCAGCTCAAGGTGTGAGGGGACTCTGATGACTGAACAACGCAATGACTACCCGGAGGCGCCGGCAATGACCGACCTGGATCGCAATAGCGCCGACATGTACGCCCTGCTGGCGAGCCTTTGGCGCGCCGCTCCCCGTGGCGAGCAGCTCGCCTGGCTGCAAGGGTTGCAGGCCATGCCCGGCCCCTTTGCCAGAGGGCTGGGGCTGGTGCAGCTGGCGGCCAGCAGCCACCACGAAAACGAGCTTGCCGAGGAGTATCAGGATCTCTTTATCGGGCTGGGGCGCGGGGAGATTGTGCCATTTGCCTCCTGGTATCTCACCGGCTCCCTGATGGAGCTGCCACTGGCGGTACTGCGCGCCGATCTGCAGTCGCTGGGTTTCGAGCGCCAGAGCGGAGTGTGCGAGCCGGAAGATCACCTGGCTGCCCTCTGTGAGGTGATGGCGGTACTGATTGCCGAGCAGCACCCGGATCGCAACCGCTTCTATGAACGCCACCTTGCCCCCTGGGTACTGGCCTGCTGCCGCGATCAGCAACAGGCGAAAGGGGGCAGCTTCTACCGGGCGGTCGGGGCGCTTGCCGAAGACTTTTTCAAACTGGAACAGGAACTGCGCCTGCCCTTTGGCAGCCCGGTGGTGACGCAGCCATGACGCTGCGCCACCCACTCATAGCAAAACCGGCTCACCGCAGCCGACCATAACAACAGAGGTCACAGAAAGATGAGCGATGAAAAGCTGAAAGACCCGTCCCGCCGCAATCTGATCAAGGGGGTGGGCGTGGTTGCCACCATAGGCGTGCTGGCCGGTGCCACCGGCCGGGTGGTGGGCAAGGAGGTGCTGACCCACGACACCGAGCCCGACAAGGGCTATCGGGAGACCCCCCATGTTCACGACTTTTATCGCACCCTGCGCGGCACCGACTGAGCCGGCTCAGTGAAGGAGAACTCATGAAACTGACGAAACGTGCCGAGCAGCCCCAGGCGGGCGAGCAGGGCAGCTTGCAAAGCAATGGGGCCGCTCGCGGTCAGGGGCTGACCCGTCGCGCCTTTATGGTCAACTCAAGTCTGGTGGCCGGCGGCGCCGTGGCAGCCGGCTGGCTAGCGCCGGCCATGATGCAGCGGGCCGAGGCCAAAACCGTGGCGGCCGACGTGCCGGTCGAGGTGAAGCGCACCATCTGCTCCCACTGCTCGGTGGGCTGCGGCGTTTACGCCGAGGTGCAGAACGGCGTCTGGACCGGTCAGGAGCCGGCCTTCGATCACCCCTTCAACTTGGGCGGTCACTGCGCCAAGGGGGCGGCCCTGCGCGAGCACGGTCACGGCGAGCGTCGCCTCAAGTACCCGATGAAGCTGGTGGGCGGCAAGTGGCAGCGCCTGAGCTGGGAGCAGGCCATCGAAGAGGTGGGCAACGAGGTGCTGCGCCTTCGCAAGGAGTCCGGCCCCGACAGCGTCTACTGGCTCGGCTCCGCCAAGCACTCCAACGAGCAGGCCTACCTGTTTCGCAAGATGGCGTCCCTGTGGGGCACCAACAACGTGGATCACCAGGCGCGCATCTGCCACTCCACCACGGTCGCTGGAGTCGCCAACACCTGGGGCTACGGCGCCATGACCAACAGCCTGAACGACATGCACAACAGCAAGTCGATCATGTTTATCGGCTCCAACCCGGCGGAGGCCCACCCGGTCGCCATGCAGCACATCCTGCTGGCCAAAGAGCGCAACGGCTGCAAGATCCTGGTGGTCGACCCGCGCCGCACCCGTACTGCCGCCAAGGCGGACATGTACCTCTCCCTGCGTCCGGGCACTGACGTCGCCTTTATCTGGGGCATGCTCTGGCACATCTTCAAAAACGGCTGGGAAGACAAGGAGTTCATCCGCACTCGCGTCTACGGCATGGACGAGGTGCAAAAAGAGGTAGCGTGCTGGACCCCGGCGGAAGTGGAGCGGGTGACCGGCCTCAACGAACAGCAGGTTCATGGCGCTGCCAAGCTGCTGGCCGACAACCGCCCCGGCTGCGTGGTCTGGTGCATGGGTGGCACCCAGCACACCACCGGCAACAACAATACCCGCGCTTACTGCATCCTCGAACTGGCCCTCGGCAACGTGGGCAAGAGCGGGGCAGGCACCAACATCTTCCGTGGTCACGACAACGTGCAGGGCGCCACCGACTTTGGCGTCACCTCCGACTCCCTGCCCGGCTACTACGGGTTGGAAGAGGGCTCCTGGAAGCACTGGGCCCGGGTGTGGGACGTTGATTACGAGTGGATCAAGGCGCGTTTTGACAACAAGGCCTACAACGGCAAGCTGCCGATGAACAACAACGGCATTCCGGTCTCCCGCTGGGTTGATGGTGTGCTGGAGAACGCCGATCTCATCGAGCAGGGCTCCAACATCCGCGCCATGTTCTACTGGGGTCATGCGGTCAACTCCCAGACCCGCGGCCCCGAGATGAAGAAGGCGATGCAAAAGCTCGACATGATGGTGATCGTCGACCCGTACCCCACGGTCGCCGCCGTCATGAACGATCGTACCGACGGCGTCTACCTGCTGCCGGCCACCACCCAGTTCGAGACCTATGGTTCCGTCACCGCCACCAACCGCTCCATGCAGTGGCGCGACAAGGTGGTTGAGCCGCTGTTCGAATCCAAGGTGGACCACGAGATCATGTATCTCTTGAGCAAGAAGCTTGGCTTTGCCGATGAGCTGTTCAAGCACATCAAGGTGGAGAACAACGAGCCGCTCTTGGAAGACATCACCCGCGAGTACAACCGCGGCATGTGGAGCGTGGGCTACACCGGCCAGAGCCCGGAGCGGCTCAAGGCGCACCAGCAGAACTGGCACACCTTCCACAAGACCAACCTCAAGGCCGAGGGTGGCCCGGTCAGCGGCGAAGTGTACGGTCTGCCCTGGCCCTGCTGGGGCACCCCGGAGATGAAACACCCCGGCAGTCACATCCTCTACGACACCAGCATTCCGGTGTCGGAAGGGGGCGGCGGCTTCCGCGCCCGTTTCGGCATCGAGTATCAGGGCGTCTCGCTGCTGGCCGAAGACTCCTGGCCCAAGGGGAGCGAGGTGGAAGACGGCTATCCCGAGATCACCGCCGATCTGCTGAAGCAGCTTGGCTGGTGGGATGAGCTGACCGAGGCCGAGAAGAAAGAGGCCGAGGGCAAGAACTGGAAGACCGACCTCTCCGGCGGCATCCAGCGGGTGGCCATCAAGCACGGCTTCGTGCCCTACGGCAACGCCAAGGCGCGCTGCGTGGTGTGGACCTTCCCGGATCAGGTGCCCAAGCACCGCGAGCCGCTCTACACCCCGCGCCGGGATCTGCTGGCCGACTATGCCACCTGGCCCGATGCCAAGAGCCTGTGGCGCCTGCCGACCCAGTACGCATCGGTGCAGGAGAAGGATGTCAGCAAGGAGTTCCCGATCATCCTCACCTCCGGCCGTCTGGTGGAGTACGAGGGGGGCGGCGACGAGACCCGTTCCAACCCCTGGCTGGCTGAATTGCAGCAGGAGATGTTCGTCGAGATGAACCCGGCGGATGCCAATGACGTCGGCGTGCGTGACGGTCAGGATGTGTGGGTCGAGGGGCCGGAAGGGGGCCGGGTCAAAGTGAAAGCGCTGGTGACCCCGCGGGTCAAACCTGGGCTCGCCTTTATGCCGTTCCACTTCGGCGGCCACTTCGAGGGCCAGGATCTGCGATCCAAATATCCGGAAGGGTCAGACCCTTATGTGCTGGGGGAGTCGGTCAACATAGTCACCACCTATGGTTATGACCCGGTCACCCAGATGCAGGAGACCAAGGTCACCCTGTGCCGTTTTCGCAAAGTAGGAGCCTGATCCCATGGCCAGAATGAAATTCATGTGTGACACCAAGCGCTGCATCGAGTGCAACGGCTGTGTGACGGCGTGCAAGAACGAGAACGATGATGCCCTCGAGTGGGGCATCCAGCGCCGCCGGGTGGTGACCCTCAACGACGGCCTGCCGGGGGAGACCTCCATCTCGGTCGCCTGCATGCACTGCACCGACGCCCCCTGCATGGCGGTCTGCCCGGCCGACTGCTTCTATCACACCGACGACGGCATCGTGCTGCACAACAAGGATCTCTGCATCGGTTGCGGCTACTGCCTGTTTGCCTGTCCGTTCGGGGCGCCCCAGTTCCCGAAGACCGCCGCCTTCGGCGATCGCGGCAAGATGGACAAGTGCACCTTCTGCGCCGGTGGTCCGGAGGAAGATCACAGCGAAGCGGAGCGCCAGAAGTACGGAGCCAACCGCATCGCCGAGGGCAAGCTGCCCATGTGTGCCGAGCTCTGCTCCACCAAGGCGCTGCTGGCGGGGGATGCGCAGGTCATCTCCGACATCTTCCGCGAGCGGGTCGCCTATCGCGGCGCCAAGGAAGCGGGCTGGGGCAGCGGTGAAGAGCTGTTTTACGACGCCAGCAAGGCGGGCAAGGGAGGGGCGGCATGAAAACCTGGCTAATGGCCCTGTTTGCCGCCCTGCTGCTGGTGAGTACCGCCAGCTTCGCCGACGCCGAGAAAGAGGCAGTCGGCTTTGCCGGCGCCGACTACTGGCGGGCGGTGAAGGACGGGCAGGAGGGGGTGACCACCTCCCGCTCGCCGGAGCACGGGGTGCTCATCTCGGTGCCGGGCCAGCTCTGGTTCGAGGTGAAGACCAAGTGGGTGTCGCCGCTCGGTGCCATCGCCATCTTCGGCTCCTTGGCCATGTGCGGCCTGATGTACTGGGCGGTGGGGCCGACCAAGCTCTCGAAACCGCGCACCGGGCGCAAGCTCAAGCGCTGGAGCCGACTGGATCGGGCGCTGCACTGGACCACGGCGGGTATGTTTCTGACCCTGTCCGGGTCGGGGCTGGCCATCATCTACGGCAAGCACTTCATCAAGCCGGTGGTGAGCATCGGGGTGTGGGAGAACTGGATCTGGTTCGCCAAGGTGTTCCACAACTACGTGGGGCCGCTCTTCTTCCTCTGCCTGATGGGAGTGCTCATCAAGTGGTTTCGCCACAACATCGTCAACATGGTGGACGTGCGCTGGTTCATGAAGGCGGGCGGCATGCTGGGGCCCCACAAGGGGAGTCACCCCTCGGCGGGTTTCTCCAACGGCGGCGAGAAGGCCATTTTCTGGCTGCTGATCTGGTTTGGCGGCATCGTGGTGGCGACTGGGCTGTTTCTGGACTTCCCCATCTTCGGCCAGCTGCGCCGCCAGATGGAGTGGGCCAGTTTCATCCACATCGTCGGCGCCTTGATCCTCATCTGCGGCTTCATCTTCCATATCTACATGGGTCTGTTCCAGCTGGAAGGGGCGCTGGAGGGGATGATCAGCGGCGAGGTGGACGAAACCTGGGCCAAGGAGCACCACGACCTCTGGTATGAAGAGGTGAAGCACCAGCTCGACCAGCCTGATACGGGCAAGTCAGGCTGAGGCTGATCGCGACATCAGGATGAAAGAGAAGGGGCGCTGCGGCGCCCCTTTGTTGTGTCTGCCCCTCAGAGCGGCGGCTGCAGCGGCAGCCGGATGCGGTAGCAGAGCCCCTCGCCGGGCGGGCTGGTGACGGCGAGCTGACCGTGCAGATTGTTCTCCACCAGATTGTGGATGCGACAGGCGCTCAGCCCGCAGTGGCGGGCGTCACCGCGCAGGGTGGTGAAGAAGGGCTCGAACAGGTGGGCCAGCTGTTCGGCCGCCATGCCGGGGCCGTTGTCACGGTAGATCAGCAGCAGCTCGCTGCCGGCGCGTTCCACCTGCAGGGTGAGGCGGTGCTCCCCCGGCCCCTTGAAGGCGTGCTCCATGCTGTTCTTGATGAGCTCCTGCACCAGGTCGAGAAAAAGCGACTCGGGGGCGGTCAGGGTGACCTCCTCGCCGCCCAGGTCGGCGTTGACTCTGGCGATGAGAAACTCGGGGGTGAAGGCCTGCAGCAGCTTGCGCAGGCTCTTCTGTACGGCGAAGGGGGTGGCGGGCAGCTCGGTCTGATCCCGGGTCAGCTCCTTGAAGCGGGTCACCAGCAGGGCGACCCGGCGCAGGCTGGACTCCACCAGTTCGGTGCCCTCCTTGATGTCAGTGAGCTGCTGCTGGAGCAGGCGCTGCCCCAGCATGCCGTTTTGCACCGCGCTGGCCAGCAGATCGCCGGCGCCGTGAATGAGGCTGGAGGCGGTGATGCCGATGCCGATGGGGGTGTTGATCTCGTGGGCGATGCCGGCGGTGAGCTGAAACAGGCTCTGGTAGAGCTGCACCTTGGCCTGCTGGCGCCCCAGCTCCTTGAGGCGCAGCTGGTTCTGCACCCGGGCCAGCACCTCGAGCTGGTGGAACGGCTTGGAAACATAGTCGCAGCCGCCGGCCTGAAAGGCCTGCTCGAGTGCCCCGATCCCGCTGTTGGTGCTGATGAAGAGCACCGGCAGGCACCACTGGCCCGGCAGCTGCTTGATGCGGCGGCACGCCTCGTAGCCGTCCATCACCGGCATGTTGATGTCCATCAGCACCAGATCGGGGGGGAACTCGGTGGCGGCATCCACCGCCTGCAGGCCGTCGGTGGCCTCCCGCACCCGGTAACCCGCCTCTTCCAGCAGACTGCGCAAGATGTAGCGGTTGGATGCCATGTCATCGACGATCAGGATTTCACTCATCAGTTTGCTCTCTCCTGCCCCCGGGAACCTCTCCCTGCCGGTGGCCTGCTGTTGAGCATAGTTGGCCGCTCTCTGCGGCGCGTGGCCGGTATGAGACCATCATCCACCTCGGCGCGGATTTTGGCCGCAGGGTATGCCCAAGCTCACAAAACTAAACAGGCAAACGTCATATGATTGATTTCATTATGAGTCTTGCTCTCCTGCCGAACGGCAATTTCACGTAAATCAAAGAGAATGACTATGGCTACCGGACAATATCTGCTGTGGAAAGATGCACAGGGACAAGATTTTCGCCCCGTTGCACTGACTGGCACCGATCTGCTCAACGATCGCAATCTCAACAAGGGCACCGCCTTTACCGAACAGGAGCGCGCCGACTTCGAGCTCGACGGCCTGTTGCCTCCCCAGGTGCAAACCTTCGAAGCCCAGCTGGATCGGGTCTATCAGGGCTTTCTGAGCGCCTGCAGCGACATCGAGAAGTATCAGAACCTGCGGGCATTGCAGGATCGCAACGAGACCCTGTTCTACGCCCTGCTGGCGCGCCATGTGGAGGAGATGACCCCCATCATCTACACCCCGACGGTGGGCAAGGCGTGTCAGGAGTTCAGCCACCGCTACCAGAAGGCGCGCGGCCTCTACATCACCCCGAAGAACGTCGATGACATGGGCTCCCTGGCCCGTCAGCTGGATGCCAAATCGGTGCGTATCATCGTCGTGACCGACAGCCAGGGGATCCTGGGGATCGGTGACCAGGGGGTGGGCGGCATGGGCATTCCCATCGGCAAGCTCTCCCTCTATACCCTGGCCGCCGGTATTCACCCCGCCTGCTGTCTGCCCATCGCGCTGGATGTGGGCACCGACAATCAGGCGCTGCTGGATGATCCCATGTACCTGGGTCAGCCTCACAAGCGCATTCGCGGCAAGGAGTACGACGACTTCATCGACAAGTTCGTGGCCGGGGTCAAGCGCCACTTCCCGAACGCCGTGCTGCAGTGGGAGGACTTCAGCAAGTCCAACGCCTTCAACAACCTCTCCCGCTATCAGCAGTCGCTGCCGTCCTTCAACGACGACATCCAGGGTACCGGGGCCGTGGTGCTGGCGGGCATCATAGGGGCGGTCAAGGTCAAGGGCGAGACTTTGGGCCAGCAGAACTACCTGGTCTATGGCGCCGGTGCCGGCGGGGTCGGGGTGGCGGATCAGATCTGTGCGGGCATGATCCGCGAAGGGCTGGATCCACAGGTGGCCCGCGATCGCATCTACATCCTGGATACCCAGGGGCTGGTGTGTGACAACCGCGAGGGGCTCGACGAGTACAAACGCCGCTACGCCAAGCCGGGCCTGCTGCTGGCCGGCTGGGACACCGAGGTGCCCGGCAAGGCCAACCTGACCGACGTGCTGCGCCACGTGCCGATCACCGTGCTGCTCGGCACCAGCGGCTCGGGCGGCGCCTTCAAGGAGGAGCACGTGCAGCTGATGCAAAAACACTGCGCACGCCCCATGGTGTTCCCGCTCTCCAACCCGACAGCCAACTGCGAGGCGCTGCCG
This sequence comes from Aeromonas sp. S5(2024), assembly GCF_041403025.1. Taxonomy (NCBI): domain Bacteria; kingdom Pseudomonadati; phylum Pseudomonadota; class Gammaproteobacteria; order Aeromonadales; family Aeromonadaceae; genus Aeromonas; species Aeromonas sp. S5(2024). The sequence goes on from NZ_JBGLRI010000001.1 coordinate 466,052, forward strand.
GACGACATCTATCGCTGGAGCAAGGGCAAGGCCATCGTCGCCACCGGCAGTCCGTTCAAGGATGTGCACTACGAGGGTCAGGAGTTCCGGGTCGGCCAGGGCAACAACGTCTTCATCTTCCCGGGGGTGGGTCTGGCGGCCATCGTCAGCCAGATCCGCGAGATCACGCCGGACATCTTCACCACCGCCGCCTTTGCGCTGGCGGAGTGCGTGAGCGAGGTGGACCTGGCCAAGGGGGCCGTCTATCCGCGCATTCGCGAGCTGCGCAACATCTCGGTGCACGTGGCGACCGCAGTGCTCAAAGACATAGTGCGGCGGGATCCTTCCCACCCGCTGATCGGTCAGGATCTGCAGCAGCATATCCTCAACCACATGTGGGAGCCGGTCTATCTGCCCTATCGCCGGGTATGATGGCCGCAAGCTTGCAGTTGCAATAGAAGGAGGGTGGCCATGGCCACCCTCCTTTTTTGTTACCTGAGCTGTCAGCTGCGCAGCGGCAGCCAGTGCCCCGCCTTGCTGCGGCAGGCGGTGTCCTGCCACTGCTGACTGGCCTGGGCTATATAGAGCTGCTCGCGGTAGTCGCGGCACCAGAGGCCGTTGGAGTGACGAAAGGTGCGCAGTGGCGTGACGCTGCCCGAGTGGCGGTTGGTGGAGTTGAACCAGGTGAGGCTCTGGCCCTTGGGGCGGGTTTGCAGCGCCTCGGCCAGTGCCTGATTGGCCAGCGCCACATCCTGCTTGTCCATCTGGTGATAGAGTGGGGCGGCTGGCTGGGTGGCACAGGCGGACAACCACAGCGCCAGGCAGATCAGCAGATAACGGCTCATGGTTGCACCTTGCTGTTGAACCCTTGCTGGATCAGCGCTTGCTCCTGCGCATCGGTCAGGGTCTGGCCGTGATCGTCGACCGTGCCGTCACCCCGGATCTGGTTGCCGTTGGCATCCACGGCATCTACCCCGTTGTCGTCGACCGTACCATCGCCCCGGATCTCGTTGCCATTGGCATCGACGGCATCTACCCCATTGTCGTCGACCGTGCCATCGCCCCGGATCTCGTTGCCGTTGGCATCCACGGCATTTACCCCGTTGTCGTCGACCGTACCGTCACCCCGGATCTCGTTGCCGCTGGCATCGACGGCATCAACCCCGTTGTCATCGAGGCCGTTGCCGAGGCCACGCCCGCCACCATGACGATCTCCGCCGGCGTGGCGGTCCCCTCCGCCATGCTGCTCACCACCGGCATGCCGATCGCCCCCTGCATGCTGCTCGCCGCCGGCATGTTCCCCACCGCCGTGGTCGTCACCACCATGGCTGCTGTCGCTGCCGCCATCGTGGCTGCTTCCACCGCTGCTGCTACCGCCATCGTTGTCACTGCCTCCACCACTGCTGCCGCCGCCATCGCTGTCGCTGCCTCCTCCACCGCTGCTGCCACCGCCATCGCTGTCACTGCCTCCACTACTGCTACCGCCTCCGCCGCTGCTTCCTCCTCCACTGTTTCCACTGCCGCCGCCACTGCCATCGCCATCCTTGTTGTGAACGATCAGCCCATTGGCGACATAGCTGTGGCTGCCATCCAGGATCAGGTTGAACAGTGCGGTGGTGGGCGGGGCATCCAGCCAGCAGAGGGACTCCACCAGCAGCGGGGTGGGGTGAGGGGCCAGCGCCAGATTGCCTGCGCTGCCGCGCTCCGACCAACCCAGCAGATGCATGCCGGTAAAGAGCGGCAGCACGGCGAGAGTCGGGTTCTCGGTGCTGGTCATGGCCGGGGCGATGGCTGCCCAGCCGCGGGTGGTCAGCAAGGGGTGTTCGGCGGTGAAGAAGGGGGCCAGCCGGTTGAGCCCGTAGAGCCGGCGTGCTCCCAGCAGTACCCGCTCGATCGCCAGGATCCGGTTGCTGTGGCCATATTGATCCCGCACCCGTTCACCGACCCGCAGGGTCTCGATGGGACGTTCCTCCCCATCGGCCATCAGGATGCGGGTGCCGGCTACGAAACAGGACTTGGCATAGGCCTGATTCAGCTGCCATTGATGGTGGCTGAAGTCATAGCTCAGCGGGGTGGCAAACAGGGCCAGGGCGATGGCCGAGCCCACCAGCAGTCGACGCTGGCTGGGCTTGAAAGCGGGCAGTGACATGGGGGACTCCTTGTCCGGCTGGGTTCACGCCATCAAGTATAGAGGGGGCCGGTGGCGGGGCAGGGGCAACACCTGAAAACAAAACAGCGTGGAAAAACGATTGGCGTCGGCGATAAAAGTGCGTAAAATCGCTTCCTCGATGCTTGTAGCAACGAATCCCGCCTAAAAAGCCAGTTTCATGCCCTCCCCAAGCAGTAAGAGGCAACAAATGACGCCGAATGGCTCATTCAGTGCCTTGAAAAAGTCTTGTGATAACTGAAAAGTGTCAAATATCCCTGTCAGTTATCAAAAAATTAAGGACATCCATGTTTTCCTTAGTCAAGCAAAGTGTCGCCGGGCTGCAAATCCTGTTTGTCGCCTTCGGTGCCATGGTTCTGGTGCCCCTGCTCACCGGACTGAACCCCTCCATGGCCCTGCTTGGCGCCGGTGTGGGCACCCTGCTGTTCCAGCTCTGCACCCGCCGCCAGGTCCCGATTTTCCTCGGTTCCAGCTTTGCCTTCATCGCCCCCATCATTTACGCCACCCAGACTTGGGGCCTGCCCTCCACCATGTTCGGTCTGTTTGCTGCCGGTTTCATGTACTTCATCCTGGCCGCGCTCATTCGCGTGCGTGGGATGGGCTTCGTGCACAAGCTGCTGCCGCCGGTGGTGATTGGTCCGGTGATCATGGTGATCGGTTTGTCGGTGGCCCAGGTGGCCTGCAACATGGCGATGGGCCGTGCCGGCGGTGAGCAGGTCGTGCCAGCTTCGGTTGCGCTGACCCTGGCCGGCATCTCGCTGGCGGTGACTCTGATTGCGGCGGTGTTCTGCAAGGGCTGGATCAAGCTCATCCCCATCCTCTCCGGCGTCATCGCCGGTTATGTGGCCGCCGTGCTGATGGGGCAGGTGAGCTTCGATGGCATGGTGAATGCCCCCTGGTTGGCGCTGCCGCACTTCGTGACCCCCGAGATCAACTGGGCCGCGGCGCTGTTCATGCTGCCGGTGGCCATCGCCCCCTGTATCGAACACATCGGCGGCGTGCTGGCCATCGGTGGCGTGACGGGCAAGGATTACACCAAGAACCCGGGCCTGCACCGTACGCTGGCCGGTGACGGCATCGGCGTCTGCTTCGCCGGTTTCATCGGTGGCCCCCCCGTCACCACCTATGCCGAAGTGACCGGCGCCGTGATGATCACTCGCAACTTCAACCCGGTCACCATGACCTGGGCCGCGGTGTTCGCCATCATTCTGGCCTTCTTCGGCAAGTTCAACGCCCTGCTCACCTCCATCCCGATGCCGGTGATGGGCGGCATCATGCTGCTGCTGTTCGGATCCATCGCCGCCATCGGTCTCAAGACCCTGGTGGAGTCCAAGGTGGATCTGGGGCTGTCGCGCAACATCGCCATCGTGGCCGTGACCCTGACCGTGGGTGTCGGTGCGCTGGAGATGAAGATCGGTGACTTCGCCCTGGCGGGTGTGGGTCTGGCCTCGGTGGCCGCCATCCTGCTCAACCTCATCCTGCCCCAGCATTCTGAAGAGGGTGCCATGGAGAGCGCCAAGGATTAAATCCCTGCGTTGACTTGCATTGAGATGATGAAAAAGAGGCCACCCCAGGGTGGCCTCTCTGTTTTGTCGGTGCGCCGGGCTCGGGGCTAAGTGCTCAGGGCGCCAGCGTCAATACCCGCACCCACATGGCCCCTTCGCCCACCGGCTGGCGTGCCTGCAGGGTCAGGGCGCCGCTGGCCGGATCGATGCGGTGCAGCGCCAGCTGGTGGGCGGTTTGCCCTGCTGCCAGCAGCCAGCGGCCCTGCCCGTCGATGGCAAAGCCGCGCGGCATGGTTTCGGTGGGGAAGTGGCCGACCACCCCGAGCTCGCCATCCGGCGCAATCGCGAACTGGGTCAGCAGGCTGCTGGCCCGCTCGCTGCTGTAGAGAAAGCGCCCATCCGGCGTCACATGCAGATCCGCTCCCCAGTACTCCCCCTGATAACCGGCGGGCAGCATCTCCAGGCTCTGGCACAGTGTGATTTCGCCGTCGGCACTGCGCCGGTAGCGGTTGATGGTGCAGTCGAGTTCGTTCAGGCAATAGAGGTCGCCATTGCTTGGGTGCAGCGCCAGATGGCGTGGGCCGGCGCCGCTGGCAGTCTGCAGATCCCCCCGCGGATGGGGGCGCAGCCGGCCCTCCCGGCAGAGCACAAAGCGGCGGATACGATCCTCCTTGAGACAGGCGACCAGCACCTCCTGCTCGCCCTGGCCGTCGGCGGCCAGCAGGGTGACCGAGTGGGCGGCCTGCAAGCCGTCGAGCTGCTGATGGGGCGGTGCTGCCCGACCGGTGCTTCCGATGGCGGAGACGGTGACATGATTGAAGGCATAGGAGGCCGCCAGCAGGAAGCGGCCGTCGGCCGAGATGGCGGTGTGGGAGGCGCTGCCCGCCAGCGGCGCTGAGCTCGGCTCGCTGAGCCGGCCATCCACGCCAATCCGGTAGCTGATGAGCGCAAAATCGGGCCGCACGGCGGCATGGAGCCAGTGCCCGTCCGGGCTGATCACCAGCGGCTGGACCTGGCCCGGGGTGTCGACCACCTGCAATGGCGCGAGCTCTCCGCTCCCGGCCAGGGCGAACACGTGGATCTGCTGGCTGGCGGGGCTCGCCACATAAACGACCTGCTGCATCTGCTCTCTACTCCTTGTGATGGGCAACGGCGGTCATCTTATCCTCTTTCGGGCCCGCTCTGGCCTACTCTTTTGCCCGCCCCGGGCAGACCACCTGACGGGCCTTGAGGTGGTAGAGCTCCACCTGCGGGTGGCTGAAGAAGCCCACTTCCCACGGGTTCTTCTGCACGAAGGCGGCGCGGATGGGCTCGAACAGCGGGTGATCCTGCGGGATCTGGTAGGCATCGGCGGCGATGATGGTGTAGTTCCACTCGATGGCGCGGGTGTAGGTGAACACCGCCCGCGAGTCGATGGCGAAGTGGCAGCGGCCGTCGCGCTTGAGCAACTGCGACTTGAAGGTCTCGGGGAAGGTGATGAAGAAGATATCGTCCTCATCGGAGGAGAGAAACGCCAGTACGGTGGTGTGCGGCTGGGACTGGGCCCGGGTCACCAGCACCCCGATCTTGTTCTCCACTTCGCGCAGGTCAGGCACCGGCAGGCCGGTGAGCGGGGTGACCGGCAGCTCGCAGACGGGGCGTTCATCGGCCGGATGCTGATAGTCCGGCCGGGCGAAGCCATAGACCACCCGGTTGCCGTACCAGAGCTCGAACTGCAGCGGAGTGACCTGCACCTTGTCCGGGGCGGTTTTTGTTATCACCCCCTTGTAGGAGACGCGATAGACGCTCAAGGAGGCATCGTACTCGTCGACCCCGGTGCGGTTGTCCAGATGCAGGGTGATCTTCTCCCCCACCGCCAGCTGGTGCCCCTTGGGAAAGCTCAGCAGCAGCTCGTCGCCGGCCTGGATCTCGACCCCGCAGATGTAGACGCCGGTCTCCTTGCTGGCGGGGTCGACATAAGTGGCGGCCACCCCGAGCAGGGGAGAGCCGAGAAAAGAGAGCAGAGTGGGTTGGGAACTCATTGGCGTACCTTGGCAAATGTGGGGGTTGGCCCCTCAGTGTATCGCGGCCGGCCCGGATTGGCAGACCCCCTCACTGGGGGAGGTAAGCGCTTCAGGCTAGCGGCAAACGGTGGCCCATTCTGGCCGGCTCGTCACAAAACCAGCGCAGATGGCTGGCCGCCGACCATAAAAAAGGCCCCTTGCGGGGCCTTCGAGTGGCATGGTGTGCTGCCTTAGCCGGGCTGGGCACCCGGCAGGGCGGGGGGCTGGGCGGAGTCGGACTCCACCTTCTGCTCTTCGTCCTTCATGTTCTTGATGTAGACGTCCATCTGGTTGAACGCGATCTCGATGCCGTTTTCGCGGAACAGCTGGTCTATCTTGCGGTTCAGCTCGTCCACCGCCGGGTTGCGATCGCCGAGCTCGCTCACGAAGAAGCGCAGCTCGTGATCCAGGGTGCTGGGGCCGAAGGTGAGGAAGTAGACGATGGGGGCCGGGTCTTTCAAGACGCGGCTGTTGTCGTCCGCCGCCTGTTTCAGCAGGGTACGGGTCAGCTCCAGATCCGAACCGTAGGCCACCCCCACCCGCACGATGACGCGGGTGACGGTGTCGCTCAGCGACCAGTTGATCAGCCGCTCGGTCATCAGCTGCTGGTTGGGGATGATCACCTCCTTGCGGTCGAAGTCGGTCAGGGTGGTGGCGCGAATACGGATCCGCGAGACGGTGCCGGAGAAGGAACCTATGGTGACGGTGTCACCGATCCGCACCGGACGCTCGAACAGGATGATGATGCCGGAGACGAAGTTGGAGAGGATCTCCTTCATGCCGAAACCGATACCGACCGACAGACCACCGGCGACCCACTGCAGCTTGTCCCACTGCACCCCCATCATGGAGAGGGCAGTCAGCGAGCCGACCCCGATCAGCACATAGTTGAGCATGGTGGTGATGGCGTAGGCCGTGCCCTGGGCCAGGTTCAGCTTGGAGAGCACCAACACCTCCAGCAGACCCGGCAGGTTGCGGGCCAGCGACCAGGCGCCGCCTAGCAGCAGGAAGCCTATCAGCACGTCGCTCAGGCTGATCGGGAAGAGCACGGCATTGGCCCCTGTCCCTTCAGTGCGGTGCCAGAGCACCATGCTGTCGAGGTAGGAGAATACCGCCACCAGATCGGACCAGAGCCAGTAGAAGGCGACACCGAACACCAGCAGCAGCACGGTGCGGGTCAGACGCAGGGACTGCTGGCTGACATCCTCCAGATCCATGGGCTGCTCTTCGATGGACTCACCCCCTTCCGCATCCTCCTGGGCTTTGTGTTCGCGCTTGGCCACCGCACGGCGATAGGCCAGACGGCGGGCCGCCAGCTCCAGCCCGCGCAGGGCGGTGCGGTAGACCAGGCTCCAGATGATGATGAGGTAGAAGGATTCGATCAGCCGGCCGGTCAGCTTGAGGGCGGTGTAGTAGTAGCCCAGTCCCACCAGCACTATCAGCGCCACCGGTGCCAGCGCCAGGGCGATGGCGGTGATGGACTGCTGCATGCTCGCCTCGCCCTTGATGCGGGCGCGGGAGATGGGGAACACCAGATAGGCGGCCAGCCCCAGCAGGGCCAGGGTCAGCGCCTGACCCACCACGTCGTTGCCCAGCGATGAGGGTTCAACCACCGCCTTGGTCGACAGCATGATGAGCGGCAGCAAGGGCACCCACAGGTAGCGCATGCTGGTGCGCTTGGCCTGCAGCTCGGCTTTCGGCATGCGGAAATGGGTCTCGGCAATGCCGCCCGGCCGCATCACCGCCAGATAGACGCTGAACACCAGGTAACCGAGCGCCAGGTTGAGGGTGATCTGGAAAATCAGCTTGGGACTGAGCAGGCCGCAGTAAGTGAGCCAGAGACCGGCAGCCAGAATGAACAGGCTGCCCGGCAGGCGTTGCAGCACGGTAAACAGCAGGGCACGCGGGGTGTGCCACTGGCTGTCCTGGCGAAAACGCCCCAGATCCTTGGTGATCTTCTTCTGCCGCTCCACCAGCGCCGGGCGCTTCCAGATCAGCAGACCGCCCACCAGCAGCAGCGGGAAGGCGAGCAGGGAGACCGGCAGCAGCATCTCGCCCCAGCCGCTCCAGTCCGGTTTCAGCACCCAGTCGGAGGCCTGCTTGTAGGCCTGGGCCGGCCAGCTGATGAACCACTTGCCGTCGATGGGTTTGTTGCTGCTCACCCAGAAGATGTGCTGCTGCAGGGTAAATTCGATGGAGGAGTAGATCCGCGCCAGCTGCTGCTGGGTCAGTTGCAGGCTGATGGCGTTGGTCAGCTGGGCATCCAGCTGGCGGTTGAGCTGGTCGAGCAGGCTGATGCGGGTATCGAGCAGCTTGGAGAGGCTGGCTCTGTCCTCCTCGCTCACCGGCTCGCTGCTGCTGGCGATCAGGTTGTCCAGATACTGGGTCTTCTGGAACAGCTGGTCGCGCTGCTGGCTCAGCTCGAACTGGGCCAGGTGCAGGTCGGCGATCTGCTCTTCCAGGTTCTTCACCAGCGTGGAAGGCGACGACTCCAGCTGCTGGTAGAGCTGGTAGAGAATGCGTGACAACAGCAGGTTGCCCTTGAGCATCTGCACCTGTTCGTTGAGGTTGCGCTCGGTCTGGGTGCCGCGCTCCAGCCAGCTCTTGGCCTGCAGGTTCTTCTGCACCAGCGAGTTGAGGTTGGTGGTGGCGCTGACCAGCTGCTGGCTGAGCTGATGGTTGAGCTCCTGCTCTTTTTGTACCAGCGGGTTGTCATCTGCGGCGACCAGCTCGCCGGTCTGCTCGGCGGTTTTTTCGGTGTCACCGAGGCGCTTGGCACTGCTCTGCTCTTGCAGCAGTTGCAGCTTTTGCTCTTCGCTCGCGAGGCGGGCGCTCTGGTAGTCGCGCTGCTTGACCGCCAGATCCTGCATGCTGGTGCGGTTGTCCAGCTGCTGTTGCAGGTTGGCCAGTTGCAGCTCCTGCAAGGCCAGTTCGGCGCCCAGCTTCATCTTCTCGGCACCGCTCACCCCGTCACCGGCGTTGAGGCGGGTACGGATCTCCTGGCTGCGCTGATAGGCGCGGCTCATCAGGGCCTGGGCCCGTTCCGGCAGGGTTTGCAGGCTGGTGATCTGGCTGCCGATGGTGCCGAGGGCTTCCTGGGCATCCTGCATGTTGGCCATGACGTCGGGCTGGCGACTCTCCAGCTCGCTCAGGCTCATGCTGGCGTATTCACTCTTGATCTGCTCGGCACTCTTGTTCTGGGTCAGGGCATCGAGCTTGGCGCTGATGTCCCTGAGCTCGGCCGGCAGGGAGCGGATGCGCTCGCTCTGGCTCTTGGCCTTGCTCTTCTCCTTCTCGATGCTGTCGAGCAGGGTGAGGGTGTCGGTCAGGAATTTCTGGTCGGCCTGCTGGCTGACGGTGAGGGTATCAGACTTGCCAAGGGCATCGAGCGCCCGCTGCACACTGGCACGTGAGGGCACATCCTGCGCCATGGCCTGCGGGGCGCAGAGGCTGACGAGTAAGCAGAGCAGCGGCAACAGGGTGGCCGAGGCTCTTTTGAAGCGTGTTGAGAGCATAAAACTTCCGGGTTATTACGCGATATTTGGGAGATTTCCCACTTGGATTAAATCCGCGTGGATTCTAACACCGGGCAGGAATGGGCAGCAGGGGGGCAGATAAAAAAAACGGCGCCCGCAGGCGCCGTTTTCAGCTTGTTCAGTTCCGATTAAAGAACGTGAACAGAAGCGGTGTTGGTGGTGCCGCTCGGTACCAGGGCACCGGAGACCATGACAACCACGTCACCCTTCAGACCCATGCCGCTGGCCAGCGCCGCTTCTTTGCCGATGCGATAGAAATCGTCGGTGGAGGCGATGCTGTCAACCACGTGAGCAACCACACCCTTGGTCAGTACCAGCTGGGCAGCGGTCTTCTTGTTGGTGGTGATGGCCAGGATCCAGGCTTTCGGGAAGTACTTGCGGATGGCCTTGGCAGACTTGCCGCCTTCGGTGGCAACCACGATCAGCGGGGCGTCCAGCTTCTCGGAGGTCTCTACCGCGCCTTTGCAGACCGCTTCGGTGATGCGCAGCTTGTTGCTGTCGTTGGCAGCAGACAGGTTGGACGGCATCACGGCATCGGTACGCTCGCAGATGGTGGCCATGATGGTCACGGCTTCCAGCGGGTACTTGCCCTTGGCGGACTCACCGGACAGCATGACTGCATCGGTACCGTCCAGGATGGCGTTGGCCACGTCGCCGGCTTCGGCGCGGGTCGGACGCGGGTTCTTGATCATGGAGTCCAGCATCTGGGTGGCGGTGATGACCACTTTGCGGGCTTTGTTGCACTTCTCGATGATCATCTTCTGGGCGAAGATCACTTCTTCAACCGGGATCTCGACACCCATGTCGCCACGAGCAACCATGATGCCGTCGGAGACAGCCAGGATCTCGTCGAAGTTGTCCAGGCCTTCCTGGTTTTCGATCTTGGAGATGATCTGGATGTTCTCGCCACCGTGGGCTTTCAGGTGCTCACGGATTTCCAGCACGTCTTCTTTCTTGCGAATGAAGGAGGCGGCAACGAAATCAACGCCTTGCTCGCAACCGAAGATCAGGTCGCGTTTGTCTTTCTCGGCCAGGGCCGGCAGCTTGATGGAGACGCCCGGCAGGTTGATGCCCTTGTTCTCGCCCAGATCGCCGTTGTTCAGTACTTTACAGATGACTTCGCGCTCGGTGATCTCGATGACGTCCAGACCGATCAGGCCATCGTCAACCAGGATGCGGTTGCCGACGCGCAGGTCGTTGGCGAAACCGGCATAGGTCACGGCTACTTTGTCTTTGTTGCCAACCACGGTCTGGTCGGTGGTGAAGGTGAAGGTCTGGCCAGCGACCAGGGCAACGTCGTTGCCGCCTTCCAGCTTGATGGTACGGATTTCCGGACCCTTGGTGTCCAGCAGAATGGCCGCGTGCTTGCCGGTTTCGGCCATGACAGCGCGCAGGTTGCTGATGCGACCACCGTGCTCGGCGTAGTCGCCGTGGGAGAAGTTCAGGCGCATGACGTTCATGCCGGCGTCCAGCATCTTGGCCAGCATTTCTTTGGATTCGGTCTTGGGACCGATGGTGCAGACGATTTTGGTCTTTTTCATGTCAGTCTTCATGGTTAAGGAGTTTCCGCCGTGCAATATACACCAGTTTTTGGATACTTTTTATGATCCAGAAACAACGTTTTGACCAGATAACGTTTTCTTTTCAGGGATAACGTTTTCCTCTTGGCTACTTTTTAGGGCATAAATTAACTGGTCCGCGCAGATTTGGCATAAATGTCGCCATATGTATCTCGGCGCCGGCCCGCCTCGTCAGATGTTGTAAAATGACGATCCCGTCCCGTCATCAAGCTGTCATCGGTCCTCGACAAGAATAGACACTCTGCTGCCACCGGAGTGCTGCAAGATGGCCCCTTATCTGTTGCTGTTGTCCGTTGCTCTGCTGGGCGTGCAGGCGCTGCCCGCCAGCTGCTGGCCGGCGGATCCCGCTCCCCGCGATGGCGCGCTGCGCACCTTCGAGCGCCTTGAAATGCACCAGGCCCAGGCCGCCACGGCCCGCGCGCAGCAAGGCTTGCCGCGCCCGAATTCCCCGCTTGACGGGGGGCATCGACAGCCCTGAGCGGCAGATGCAGAGACGAAAGAGGGAGGCCTGGCCTCCCTCTTGTTTTAGGTGCGTCACCTCGCCTTGGTGGCTCAGTTTATCTTGCCCATCTCGATGGCGAAGCTGGTGGCCAGCTGGGCAAACTTGAGGGCGTGGGCAGCCGAGGGATCAGAGTTTTGCAAGGTGTCCTGGGCGGTGTGGATGTTGGGGTTGTAGTCGTTGAAGCGCGACTCGAACGGCATGGCGGCCGGGTAGCCCTGATTGTGCCAGGAGGCGTGATCCGAGCAGCCGTAACCGCAGCTGTCATAGCCGTAGCGGATCTGGGGCAGATAGGCGTCGAGCAGCTGGGCCAGATAGCTGGTCAGCCCCTGGTCGGTGTAGTCGGTCATGAAGACGATATCTTCCGCCGAGCCCTGGTAGTTGGTCATGTCCAGCTGCAGCGCCGCCAGCACCTTGGTGTTGGCCGCCTTGTAGCGGGTGGCGATGTCCTTGGAGCCGCGCAGCCCCACCTCTTCTGCCGCATAGCCGATGAACTGCAGGGTGCGCTCCGGCTGGCGGCCCTGCTCGGCGATGACTCGCAGCACCTCGGTCAGGGTGGCGATGCCGGAGGCATCGTCATCGGCGCCGGGGGCCAGGGTGCGGCTGTTGGGGGCCGAGCCGGCGGTGGAGTCGAGGTGACCGCCGAGCACCACCACTTCGTCCGGGTAGCGGCTGCCCTTGAGGGTCAGCACCACGGATTGCTGCGGATAGCCGCTGTGCTTGACCCGGCTGACGCTGGCCCAGGGCAGGGGCGCGCTCAGGGTCTGCCACTGGCCGGCCACCCAGTCGGCCGACTGCACCCCTGTGGTGGTGGTGTAGTAGCGGTTGCGCCAGCTGGCGAGCTGGCTGATGGTGCCGACTATGTTGCCCTGATCCAGATAGGGCAGCAGCCGGTTGACGCTGGCCCCCTGGGTCAGCGGCGGGGCGCTGAACAGGTTCTGGCTGATGGGCTGGGCCATGCTCTGCAGGGCGTCGGCCAGGGTGCTGTGCACCACATAGCCACCGCAGCGCTGGTGCCCTTCGTGCATTAGGTGGGAGAGGGTGCCAAGCTCGCTCGCCTCGACCTGGGCCAGCTGGACCGGGGCGCCGCTGGCGCTGAACAGGGGGGCCAGCCTGGCCTTGACCTGCTTGAGTTCGACGCCGCTGTCGGCACCGACCGTGATCCAGACGGGCTCGGCGGCCTGTACGGCGAGGGGCAGCAGGGGGAGCAAGAGGGCGGTCAACAAGGGTTTCATAGCGGATCCTTCCAGAATGAGTTGCAGGCATGTGTGCCAAGTGGGTGTCATAAGACGACTGGCCCAGTCTAGCCAAAGGGAGAAAACGGCGAATTTGCCCATCTGGCGCGACCCTACCCCCGTCCGGTGGGGGCCGCTGCAGGATCTGCTGTCTACTGCGCCCCGCTGGGGGTAACCGCTGGAGCTTTGTGCTGGCGAGGGGAAGCTGCGCAGCGCGCCCGCCGCAGAGGCGGCGTGCGGCCCTGACCTGGGGGGCTGACAAAGGGAGTCAAATTGTGCCATGTCGGCGCGAAATGCCGGCGGGAATGGGTAGGGAGGGGTGTGAGTACCCCAAAGCGCGGGTGGACAAAGGGGCATAAAAAAAGAGGGGCCAAGGCCCCTCTGGTTCACTGGATGGCAGTTTATGTGGTGGCCTGGGCCAGCATGCCGAGGGCTATCTCCCGCTCGCCCATGATCACCTTGTCCGCCCCCTGCTTGGTGAGGAAGCTCACCTCGTCGTCGCTGTGGGCGCGGGCGATCACCCTGATCGCCGGGTTGATGAGCTTGGCCTGGGCGATGGCCTCTCCGGCCTCGAAGCTGTTGGGGATGGCCACCAGCAGCCAGCTGGCGTCGGTGATGGCGGCGCGGCACAGCACCTCGTCATCGGCCACGTTGCCGTTGACGTGGGGAATGTCGGCCTGGCGCAGGCTCTCCAGCCGATGCGGATCCTGCTCGATCACCACCAGCTCGCGCCCGGCCTGTTGCAGGCCGTTCACCAGCAGGCGGCCGACCCGGCCATAGCCTACCAGTATAGTGTGGGCCTTCATCTCCACCGCCGGGCATTTGCACTCGGCCAGCACCTTGGCGTTGTCGGCGTCCGGGTGTTTCTCCAGGTAGCGCTCGACGGCGTTGAACACCAGCGGGTTGAGCATGATGGAGAGGCTGGCCCCCACCAGGATCAGGTCACGGGCCCCTTCCGGCACCAGCTTGAGCACGATGGCCAGCCCGATGAGGATGAAGGAGAACTCGCCGATCTGGGCCAGGCTGGCGGAGATGGTGAGCGCGGTGCGCCGGCTGTAGCGGAACAGCCGCACGATGGCGTAGGCCGCCGCCGACTTGCCGAACATGATGATGAACAGGGTGGCCAGCACCGCCAGCGGCTCGGTCAGCAGCACCGCCGGGTTGAACAGCATGCCCACCGAGACGAAGAACAGCACGGCGAAGGCGTCCTGCAGCGGCAGGGTGTTGTTGGCGGCGCGGTGGCTCAGCTCGGAGCGGTTCATGACGATGCCGGTGAAGAAGGCGCCGAGGGCGAAGGAGACGCCAAACAGCTTGACCGCGCCGAAGGCGATGCCGAGCGAGCAGGTCAGCACCGCCAGGGTGAACAGCTCACGCGAGCCGGTGCTGGCGGTGTGGGCCAGCAGCCAGGGGATGAAGCGGCTGCCCACCACCATCATCAGCGCCACGAAAAGGCTCACCTTGCCGAGGGTCCAGCCCAGATCCAGCGCTATGCTCTGCCAGCTCAGGGTCTGCTCGCCGAACTGGATGTCGGCGATGATCGGCAGCATCACCAGCGCCAGCACCATCACCAGATCCTCGACGATGAGCCAGCCGATGGCGATGCGCCCCTGCAGGGTTTCCAGATTCTGGCGGCTCTCCAGCGCCCGCAGCAGCACCACGGTACTGGCGGTGGAGAGGGCGAGGCCGAACATCAGGCCGGCGACCGGATCCCAGCCCAGCAGGGAGGAGAGCCCCATGCCGAGCAGGGTGGCGACCGCGATCTGGGCGATGGCGCCGGGGATGGCGATCCGCTTCACCGACATCAGATCGCGGAAGGAGAAGTGCAGCCCCACCCCGAACATCAGCAGGATCACCCCCAGCTCCGCCAGCTCGGGCACCAGCTTCATGTCGGCCACATAACCTGGGGTGAAGGGGCCCGAGATCACCCCGGCCGCCAGATAACCCACCATGGGGGAAATCTTGAGGCGCTGGGCAAACATGCCGAGGATGTAGGCCAGCACGAAGCCGCCGACCAGAGTGGTAATCAGGGGAAGGGAGTGGTCCATGTCGTCACCTCGCTAATGGCAGTCAGGGGGCTACCAGATCACCGCGCGGGCGAAGAGGGCAGCTGTCAATGAGCAGGGGGCGAAAGAGACAGATGCTGGCCGCATGCACAGAGGGTGTGTCTGGGGGACAACAGTTGCCGTTTCTGTTGAAAAATAATACGTTTTTGGTAGAAAAACAATATTTATCCACATTTAAGACTTAATTTGCGATTAAAACTGTATAAGTGGCTGTTTTGAGGTGAAAGCGCGCTTCTCTGGCGGTCAGGCTGGCAACAGTAATCAATCGTTGATGGTTTTTCTGGTCACCGCTGGAGGAGGGGAGATAGCAAAAAAGCGGCCGACTGGCCGCTTCACTGCATGGGGGGCTGAATGCAGATTCAGCCGAGCTCACTGGCCCTTGGCGATCCCCTCCCGGCGCGGATCGGCGGCGCCAAGCCAGCCACCGGCGTTGCGCTGCACGCCCTGCAGGCCCGAGGTCTGCTCGCTCAGCACCACCTCGTGCCCCTTCGCCTTGAGCGCCTCGACCACCGCGGCCGGGGTGCGGCCCGCCTCCAGCTCGGTGGGGCCGTTGCGACTGCCGAAGTTGGGCAGATTGATCGCCTGCTGCAGGTTGAGCCCCCAATCCTGGGTGCCCAGCAACGTCTTGCCCACGTAGTTGATGATGGCGGAGCCCCCCGGCGAGCCCAGGCTCATCTCCAGCTCGCCGCTGTCCTTGTCAAACACCAGCAGAGGGGACATGGAGGAGCGCGGCCGCTTGCCCGGTTCCACCCGGTTGGCCACCGGCAGCCCGGCGGTGTCCAGCGAGGTGAAGGAGAAGTCGGTGAGCTGGTTGTTGAGCAGGTAGCCGTTGACCATCAGCCGCGAGCCGAAGCCGTCTTCGATGGAGCTGGTCATGGAGATCGCCATGCCCGCCTTGTCGACGATGGAGACGTGGCTGGTGGAGGGGAGCTCCGGGGTGGCATCCTGGCCGCGAGCCGGCGCCAGTGGCGGGGTGCCCGCTTTGGCCAGGCCCATGGAACGCTCGCCGATGAGGGCGCCGCGCCGGGCCAGATAGTGCTTGTCGAGCAGGCCGCTGACGGGGACCGCCACATAGTCGCTGTCCGCCACGTACTGGTTGCGATCGGCAAAGGCGAGCCGCGCTGCCTCGCTGTAGAGGTGGATCGCCTCGGCGGAGGCGGCCGGCTGGCCCTGCTCCCCTGGCACCGGCTTGAGGGCCGCCATGTCGCGGCTCTCCAGCATGCCGAAGATCTGGCCGAGCGCAAGGGTGCCGGACGAGGGGGCCGGGAAGCCACACACCCGGCTCTGGCGATACTCAAAGCAGAGGCCGTCGCGCAGCCTGGCGCGGTAGCTGGCGAGATCGACCGCGCTCAGCACCCCGGGGTTGGTCGGGTGGGCGTGCACCTTGGCCACCATGGCCTCGGCCAGCGGGCCGCGATAAAAGGCGTCCGGCCCCTGGCTTGCCAGGGTTTGCAGCACCTTGGCCAGCGCCGGGTTGGTCAGTCGGGTTCCCGCCGATTTGGGGCTACCGTCGGCCTGATAGAAGTAGGCCCGCGCGTCCGGGTCCTTGGCAAGGTAGGGATCCTTGGCCAGCAGCGCGGCCAGCCGCGGGCTTATCACGAATCCCTGCTCCGCGAGGGTGATGGCGGGCTCGAACAGCGCAGCCCAGGGCAGCTTGCCGTAACGCTGGTGGGCCAGCGCCAGCGCCCGCACCGTGCCGGGGGCGCCCACCGAGCGCCCGCCCACCACGCCGTCGTAGAAGGTCATCGGCTTGCCATCCTTCATGAACAGCTGATCGGTAGCGGCGGCGGGGGCCGTCTCGCGGCCATCCACCGCCGCGACTTTCTGACCATCCCACACCAGCATGAGGGAGCCGCCGCCGATGCCGGAGGATTGCGGCTCCACCAGGGTCAACACCAGCTGCACCGCGATGGCGGCGTCCACCGCGCTGCCGCCGGCCTGGATCATCTGGTAGCCCGCCTCCACCGCCAGCGGGTTGGCGGCGGCCACCATGAAGTCGCGGCCTTGCCAGCCTTGTTTGTCCTGCCAGCCGCTGGCGGCCTCCGGCGCGATCAGGGTGTGGGCGGGGGGCGCTTGCATCTGCTGAGTGGCGCAGCCGGCCAGCAGTGCGAGGGCGATGGCCAGCCCCAGTGGTTTGCGCAACATGACACTCTCCTTGTCTGTTTTATGAGCATGAAGGGCGACTATGTCACGATTGGCGCTAATGACTCAAGTTGTTGAATCAGAACAACAAGTTACTCATCTATCAACAAGTCACACCGAGCGTACGCCCATAAAAAAACCGCCCGGAGGCGGTTTTTTGCAATCAGACTGAGCCAGTTCGCTTAGATGGACTGCTCTTCACCACCCAGGGCGGCAAACAGGGCCGGGATGAACTGGGCCAGCTCGGCGGTGACCAGGGCGAAGTCGGCATCCAGACGGGCGGCCGGATCTTCGCTGGTGACGTCGTCGTTCTGCTCGCGCAGCTCTTCGCTGAATTTCAGGCGCTTGATGGAGAGATCGTCCCCCAGCACGAAGCTCAGGGTTTCGCCCCAGTTGAGGGCCAGCTTGGTGACCAGCTTGTCGTTGGCCAGGTGGTTCTTGATCTCGTCCGTCATCAGATCCTGCTGCTTGCAGCGGATGATGCCACCGTGCTCCATGGCGCTGCGCAGCTCGGCCTCGTCCTCCAGGGTGAAGGAGGCGGGCAGGTTGCCCTCGTTCAGCCACTCGGTCATGGTGATCTCGGGCGGGTTCTTGAGGGCCACCGGCACCACCGGCAGGGTGCCGATGGATTTGCGCAGCAGGGCCAGCAGGTCATCCGCCTTCTTGGCGGAGCCCGCGTCCACCACCATCAGGTTGTCGGCCGGATTGATCCAGGCGAAGGTCTGGCTGGTGCGGCTGAAGGCGCGCGGCAGCAGGGTGTGGAGGATCTCCTCCTTGAGCGCTTCCTTCTCTTTCTTCTTGAGGGCGCGGCCCTGCTCGAACTCGATCGCTTCTACCTTCTCCGCCAGCATCTCCTTGACCACGGTGCCGGGCAGCATCTTCTCTTCCTTGCGGGCACAGAGGAGGATGTGGCCGGCGGCGGAGTGGGTCAGGGTGGAGCCGAATTTGCCAAGGGGCTTGACCCACCCGAACCGGGAGATGTCCTGGCTGCCGCACGGGGTGAAGGCACAGGCTTCCAGCTGGGTTTCCAGCTGCTCGACGGTCAGCTCGAAGGGGCGGGTAAAGCGATAAATCTGCAGGTTTTTAAACCACATGGCGTCCTCGGTCTCATAGATTGTCCGGCGGGCATTGTACTAGAGAGGCGCTTTGTGATCAGCCAATCATTCTTGTTAAATAAAGGGCGATCGACTTCACAGGGAGTCATATTCGTCCCCAAAGCCGTCATCAAACTCCCCTAGACTGCGGATGTTAAGGTTGTTAACAAGGATACCAATATGCTGAGGGCGAGTCGGTCCGACGACATGGACGAGATCGTCGAAATCTGGTTGCTGGCCTCCCTGCAGGCCCACGACTTTGTCGATGCCTCCTGCTGGTGGCAGGCCCAGGAAGATCTGCGTACCCGCTATCTCGATCACGCCCGCATCTGGGTGTTCGAGGAGCGCGGCGAGCTGCTCGGTTTCATGGCGCTGGTGGATGACTATCTGGCGGCCCTGTTCGTGCGCCCCGACCGCCAGGGGCGGGGGGTGGGCCATGCCCTGCTGCAGGAGGCCAAATCCAAGGGGGTCAGACTGCATGCGCGGGTGTTCGTGGAAAACGATCTGGCGGTGCGCTTCTATCGTCGCCACGGTTTCGTGATCGAGGGGGAGGTGGCCGATCCCCTCACCGGTCATCCCCAGTACCAGATGTGCTGCGAGCCCGCCTGAATCTGCCGGCCGCGCCGGGTATGGCTTGAAAAAGGGGAGGCATATCCTCATCTTGTCTGCATCGGGTGCCGCTGACACCTCCTCCATACGAGCCGTTTTTCATGAAGATCCTGCATACCGCCGACTGGCATCTTGGTCATCAACTCCATGGCCACGATCGCCGTTTTGAACACGACGCCTTTCTCGACTGGCTGGCCGACACCATCAAGCGCCGCGACATCGACGCCCTGCTGGTGGCGGGCGACCTGTTCGATACCGCTAACCCTCCCGCCAGCGCCTGGCAGCAGCTCTACCGCTTTCTGGCGCGGCTGCGCGCCGAGCACCCGGCACTGGAGATGGTGCTGATCGGCGGCAACCACGACTCTCCCTCCAAGCTGGATGCCCCCCACGAGCTGCTGCGCGCCTTCGACCTGCATCTGGTGGGCAGCATCAGCCGGGACGACGAAGGGCGGCTCGAGACCGAGCGTCTGTTGGTGCCGCTGCGAGGCAAGGATGGCGAAGTGGCCGCCTGGTGCGCCGCCGTGCCGTTTCTGCGCAGCAGCGATCTGCGCCCGGAGGGGCTCAGCGAGGGGCAGGACAGACTCATCGAAGGGGTACGCCAGGTCTATGAGGCGGTGCTGAGCGAGGGGCGTACGCGCTGCCATCCGGATCAGGCCCTCATCGCCTTGGGCCACGCCTATCTGGCGGCGGGCCAGCTCTCCGAGCTCTCCGAACGGCGGGTGCTTGGTGGCAACCAGCATGCCCTGCCTGCCGAGCTGTTTGCCGCCGCCGACTACACGGCGCTGGGCCATCTGCACCTGGCCCAGAGCCCGGCCGAGGGGGTGCACTACAGCGGCTCGCCGCTGCCGCTCTCGCTGGCCGAGGCGAACTACAACCATCAGGTGCTGGAGGTGACGTTTGAGGGGGGCAAGCTGACCCGGCTTGAGCGGATCCCGGTGCCCCGTGCGGTGGAGATGATCCGGCTGCCCCAGAGCGGCCTCGACGAGGCGCTCCAGGCCATCGAGGCGCTGGACCTGCCCGCTTGCCCGCAGCTGGCGCAGCCCTTCCTCGAGGTGCGGCTGCTGTTGCCCAAACCCGAGGCCCGCATCCGCGAGCGCGTGCTGGCCGCCATCGGCGACAAGCCGGTGCGCCTTGCCCGCATCACGACCAGTTATCAGGGCTCGGGCCAGGGGCTGGCGGATGGAGCCGGCCAGCGCCGGCTGGATGAGCTCTCCCCGACCGAGGTGTTTCGCCTTTGTTATCAGCGTCAGTTCGACGGGGAGCCGGAGGCCGAGCTGGTGGCGTCGTTTGAAGAGATCCTGGAGCAGGTGAAGGAGTCCAGCCAATGAAAATCTTGTCGCTGTCAGGGGAGAATCTGGCCAGCCTGACCGGCCCCTTTACCATCGATTTTGCCGGTGGCGCCCTGGGGGCCGCCGGCCTGTTTGCCATCACCGGCAATACCCGGGCTGATGGGGGCAAGAGCACGCGCGATATCGGGTCGGTATGGATGGAGGCGTGTGGCGTATGAAGATCCTCTCTTTGAGTGGTGAGAACCTCGCCAGCCTGACCGGCCCTTTTACCATCGACTTTGCCGGTGGCGCTCTGGGGGCCGCCGGTCTGTTTGCCATCACCGGCAATACTGGCGCCGGCAAGAGTACCCTGCTCGATGCCATCTGTCTGGCGCTCTACGACGAGATGCCGCGCTTTATCGCCAACCGCAAGAACGTCGCCGAAGTGGGCCGCATGGATGACGAGGAGAAGCTCAAGGCCAACGACGTGCGCGGCATCCTCAGCCGCGGCCACGCCAGCGGTTTCGCCGAGGTGCAGTTTCGCGGCTGTGATGGCCGCATCTGGCTGGCCCGCTGGGCGGTGCGCCGGGCCCGCAACCGCGCCGAGGGGCGCTTTCAGGCCCAGGAGCGCAGCCTGACCGACGTGGCGTCGGGCCAGGTGTTCAGTGGCAGCAAGCGGGAGCTGCAGGATCGCATCGACGAGCTGGTGGGGCTCTCCTGGGAGCAGTTTCGCCGCGCCGTCATCCTGCCGCAGGGGGAGTTTGCCGCCTTCCTCAAATCGAGCGCCGACGAGCGTTCGGCCCTGCTCGAACGGATGACCGGCACCGAACTCTACTCCGCCATTTCGATTCAGACCCATGAACGGGCGCGGGAGGAGCAGCAGAAGCTGGCCGCCATCAGCCAGCGGCTCGGCGACGTGGCGCTGATGGACGAGGCGACCCGCGAGCAGTGGGTGAGCCAGCAGGTCAGCCTCGCCACCAGCCTCAAGCACGAGCAGCAGCAACAGCAGCTGATGCAGGACTTGCGCGATCTCAACGGCCGCATCACCGCCCAGTTGCAGGCCTGTCAGGAGGGAGAGGCGGCCCTTGCCGCGGCCGAGGCGGCCCACGCTGCGGCCGCCCCCGAGCGGGAGGAGTTCGCCCGCGCCGAGCAGGCCCAGGTGGCCCGCGCCGATCACGACGAGCTGGCCCGCCTCACCCTGGAGGTGCAGCAGCAGGAGAAGGCGTTGGCCGAGCTTGGCCCCGAACTTGGCAAGCTGGAGGAGCAGACCCAGCAGAGCGCCCTCACCGAACAGCAGCTGCTGGCGGAGAAGATCGCCGCCGAGCGCGAGTGGGGCGCCCTGCAACCCGAACTCAAACGGGCGCAGGAGCTCGACACCCGCATTCGGGACAAGCAGCAGCAACTGCAGAAGATCCAGCAGGAGGGGGCGCAGGAGCGGGAGGTGCAGCTCACCCTGGAGCAGGGCTGGCGCCAGCAGCGCCAGCAGGTGGAGCAGCTCAAGGCCCAGCACCAGCAGTGGGGCGCCTGGCTTGAGGAGCACAAGGAGCTGGCACCGGTGGCCCGCCAGTGGCAGCCCCTGCTCACCGCCATGCAGGATTGGGCCGAGGATGCCGACAGGCTGCAGCAGCTCCTTACCCTGCGCGAACACAAGCTGCGTGCCTTCAGGCAGTTGCAGCACCAGCTGGAGCAGGGGCAGCAGGAGCGCGACTACTGGCAGCGCGAGCAGGAGCGGCTGCAGCAGCAACAGCACGAGCTGCAGGAGCAGCAGTGGGAGGGGCGCCTGGCCAAGGCGCAGGAGCAGTGGCAAGGGCAGACCGAGCAGCTGGGCCAGCTGCGCCAGTTGCTGGAGCTGGCCGACTATGGCCGCAATCACGGCGAGCAGCATGGTCGCCTGCAGCAGGAGATCGCCCAGCTGGAGCAGGCGCTCGGCAAGCTGGCCATCCTCGGCGACGAGCTGACGCCGGCCCGCGAGCGGCTCGCCCTGCAACGGGACGAGGCGCGCCACGCGCTGGAGCAGTCCCGTGCCATCGCCAGTTTCGAGCAGCATCGCCATATCCTGCGCGACGGCGAACCTTGCCCGCTCTGCGGCGCCGAGGAGCACCCCTATCACCAGAGCCAGCCACAGGTGGCGGGCATTCTGGGGCAACTGGCGGAGCGCGTCTGCAGCCTGGAGCTCGAGTGGGAGCGGCTCAATCACCAATACATTCAGTGCGAGAGCGAGCGCCAGGAGCTGGCCCGTCAGCTGGCGGTGCGCCAGCAACATCTGCCTGAGCTGGAGACGCGCGCCGAGCAGCTGACCCAGCGCTGGCAGCAGCTGGGCGGTGCCGAGCTGCTGGGCCATCCGTTGCCGCTGCGTCAGAGCCCGATCGAGTGGAACGAGTTGATGAGTACCCTGCTCGGCCGCGGCCAGAGCCTGGAGCAGGGGCTGGCTAGGAGCCAGCAGCAACTGCGCGAGGCCCAGCAGGGGCAGCAGCAGTTGCAGGCCGTGCGCCAGCAGCTGAGCCAGCTGACCAGCCAGCACCAGCAGTTCGAGCAGCAGTGGCAGGAGGCCGATCGCCAGCGCATCGCCCTGGAAGGGGAGGTGAAGGCGATGGGCGAGCAGGAAACGACCCTGCGCCAGCGCCTTGAGCAGGGGGGCAGCCGGCTCGACGAACAGATGGGGGGCCAGCCCTGGCGCCAGTGGATCGGCAGCCAGCAGTGGCACGAGTGGCAGCGGGCCTGCGAGGCCTGGCTGCACGGCCAGAGCGAGTGGGAGCGGCTGGCCGGCGAGATTGCCAGCCTCACCCCGGCCCTGAGCGCCCAGGAGGCACGCCTGCAGACTCAGCGCGAGCTGCTGCACAAGCTCGAGCGCGACTACAAGGAGCATGAACAGCAACGGCAGGGGCTGGTCACCAGTCGTGCCACCTGTCTGGGCGGCGAGGAGATTGCCCTGGTCGAAAGCCGCTGGCAGCAGCGGTTGCAGCAGCTGGCCAGCGAGCTGGAGACGATGCAGGGGGCTGCCCGCGCCCTGCGCGAGCGTCAGACCGAGCTCAAGACCCGTCTCAGCCATCTGGAGCAGGAGAAGCAGGTGAGCAGCCGGCGGCGACGGGAGGTGCTGGGGCGCTGGGCTGCCCACGCCAGCAGCCTCGGCATCGCCGAATATGACCTGCGCCGCCTGCTGGCCATGAGCCCGGATGAGCTCAAGGCGCGCCGCGCCGCCTTGCAGGTGCTGGAGGATGCCCGCGCCGAGGCGCGTACTCGTTTGACCGAACGGCAGCGGGCGCTGGCGCTGGAGGAGAGCAAGCGGGATCGTTACCGCGAGCATCACCCCGAGCTGGCCGCGTTGGCGCCGCAGGAGCTCGACAGCCGGCTGACGGCGCTGGAGGCGCACTGCCGCGCCCTCGACGAGCAGCTGTTCCAGTGCAAGAGCACGCTGGCCCAGGCCGAGGCAGCGGCCCTCAAGGCGGGCACCCTGCAGGAGGAACTGGCCGCCCAGCAGGCGGTGGCGGATCACTGGCAGCGGCTCTGTGATCTCATCGGCTCGGCCAGCGGCGCCAAGCTGCGTACCTTCGCCCAGAGCCTCACGCTGGAGCGGTTGTTGCTGGAGACCAACGCCCAGCTCGCCGAGCTCTCCCCTCGCTATCGGCTGGAACGGGTGCCCGGCACCGATCTGGCGCTGCAGGTGGTGGATCTCGACATGGGGGACGAGGTGCGCTCGGTGGACTCCCTCTCCGGTGGCGAGAGCTTCCTGGTGTCGCTAGCGCTGGCGCTGGCCCTCTCCAGCCTGTCGTCGCGCCAGACCCAGGTCGAATCGCTGTTCATCGACGAGGGCTTCGGCACCCTCGACCCCGACAGCCTGGATCTGGCGCTCGCCAGCCTTGATTCCTTGCAGGCGGCCGGTCGTCAGATCGGGGTCATCTCCCACGTGCAGACCCTGGTGGAGCGGATCGGCGTGCAGGTGCGGGTGGAGGCCCTCGGCGGCGGCGAAAGCCGGGTGGTGTTGCCCTGAGTCCTGCTTGGGTTTACGGATGAATCGCGGCCCCGCCTTCTGGCGGGGCTTTTTGTTTCAGTGTTTCGGCAATCTGGTCGCTTGAGCTAGGTCCATGCCCGCGTATCGCGGGAAACGAGAGTGAGGGGTTGACCCCGGTCTTGCATCCATCTGCCCGCAAGAGGGAATGGTCAATGACATTGATGCCTGAAAGGATCCTGGCTCGCATCGCGATGCGGCCACGCAGTGACGCGTTGTACCTCATCTGGTTCTGCTGGGGCCTGGCGTTGCTGCTCTATGTGGCGGGATCTGCATATTACAAATTACCCATAGTGCCGTTGCTACTGATGGTGCTGCTGTTGATGGTGGAGAAAACCAAGATGTTTGGACGAAAGCGCAATGAGTCTGAGATGGTCGGGGCGGGGAGCACGACTACGGTGATCGCCAAGGGGGCCCGTTTCAAGGGCGAGTTGCAGGTGGAGGGCAATCTGGATGTGTATGGTCAGTTCGTCGGGACGCTGCAGCTGAACAGCGGGACGGTACGCATCATGGAAGGCGGCCGGATTGAAGGGGATGTCAGCGCCGCCCACGTGATCATCAATGGCACTCTGGATGGCACTTGTGCCTCGAGCGAGGTGGAGATCCTCGAAAACGGCAAGATGAAGGGGTTGTTCAAGGGCGGGAGCCTCTCCATCCGCAAAGGAGGCCAGTTTGTCGGCCAGTCCCAGTCTCAGGAGGAGCAAAAGGGCGAGAG
Organism: Aeromonas sp. S5(2024); assembly: GCF_041403025.1. NCBI lineage: Bacteria > Pseudomonadati > Pseudomonadota > Gammaproteobacteria > Aeromonadales > Aeromonadaceae > Aeromonas > Aeromonas sp. S5(2024). Next base: position 490,492 of record NZ_JBGLRI010000001.1, read on the forward strand.
CAAGGGTAACGTCAAGCAACTGCAGCCTGAAGGTAAAAACAAGGCTGTCGATGCTGCCGAAGTCGTGGCCAAACAGGCCTGATCAAAAGAGGGGCGAGTACGCCCCTCTTTGCTGGCAAGGGATCAACTGCGCCGTTCGGGCAGCATATTGGTCAGGGTGCTGTCCTTGAGCACATGATGGTGGTAGATGGCTGCCGCCGCGTGCAGGGCAATCAGGGCATAGCCAATGTTGGCAAGCGTCTCGTGCAGCTCCTTGATGGTGCCCTTCAGGCCGTCATCGGGGGCGATGAGGGCGGGGAGCTCCAGGCCGAAGAAGGGGATGGGCTTGCCGCCCGCGCTCAGCAGCAGCCAGCCCAGCAACGGGGTGAGGATCAGGAAGCCATAGAGCGCCAGGTGGGCGAGCTTGGCCAGCGTGAGCATCAGGGGGGAGAGCTCGGGCACGATGCGCGGTGAGGGGCTACCCACGCGCACCAGCAGGCGCACCACCACCAGCGCCAGGATCAGCAGGCCCACCATGAAGTGAAACTCCTTCATCAGGTCGCGGCCAGCCGACCCTTTGGGGAAGATGTCCCTGAACTCCATCAGCGCATAGACGGCGATCATCAGCAGCAGGGTCAACCAGTGCAGCCCTATGCTCAGGCTGCCATAACGTTGTTCGGTATTTTTCAACATGCTCATATCCTTCTCGGGGCTCGCATTGCATCAAGGGTGGTCGCAGCGGGCATCCTGCCCCTGCACCATTCTGTTTCATGTTACCGCGCAGATGTGTCAAAACCTTGATCTCGGTGTGTTTTTTAACATCTTATTTGCAACTCGCCCGACACACTCTGTGCCGAGTCTATGCTTCTGATCAACAGGGCCATGCCGGCCAAGGTGGTGAGGGGTTGCATCATGAAGCATCTGAGAGTGGGCGTGCTGGCAGGCTTGATGCTGCTCGCCATGCTGCTGGGGATGGCGGGGGCCGACGAGGAGCGGCTGGCTGCGGCAGAACCTGGCCGACCGACTCATTTTTCAGCCTATCTTGGTTTGTTGCCGGGGCTCATCGATTCCAACGGCACCGGTCCCTTCGTCGACCTGGTCAAGGCCATCGCCGGGCTGGATGACGGGGTGGAGGTGAGCGTGATGGTCTACCCCATGTCCCGTGCCACCCGCAGCGTGGTGGTGGGGGAGGCGGACTTCAACCTGCCGGCGCTGCGAAATCCTTACATCGACGAGTCCATGCTGCCCTATCGCTTCAGCTCGGTGACCTTTGGCAAGGTGACCCACGTGCTCTACAGCAACAGTGCGGCGCCCATTACTCCCGCCATGGTGCTGGGCTACGAGTACACCAAGCGGGATCTGCTCATCGAGGGGGTGACCGACTTCTGGCCCTTCTCGGTCAAGCGCTCCCTCTCGCTCGAGCAATCCCTCGGCAAGCTGAGCCGGGGTCGCATCGATGCCTTTCTGTGGGCGCAGGAGGAGGCGGATTTCACCCTGCGCAAGATGGGGCTGACCAATATCCACCGGGTCTATTTCGGTGAGTTCGACGATGTGTTCATCATCCCCAAGGGGCCGAAAGGGGATGCGGTCGACCGCTTCCTGACCCAGTCCATCGAGCGGCTCAGGGCCTCCGGTCAGCTCGACAAGATCTACTCCGCCATTCACGGCCCCTATCAGGAGTGGCAACCGGGAGAAAATGCTGCGACCAAGGCGGTCAGAGCCGCGCAATGAGTGCTTTACCCGCGATCAGCGCTCACTTACCTTGGAACGGTACCTTGGTAAAGGAGTTACCTTGAACATCACCGATCCTGTGATCCTGACCGAGCTGCAGCAGATCCTGTTTCGCTCCTTCGACGTGATCCCGTTTCCGATCCTGATATCGGAATCCGCCTGCAGCGAGACGCTGGGCAGCATACCCACCCGACTGTCGGAGATCCCGGCCCGTCATCACAGGTTCGTGAACCGGGCCTTCGTGACTCAGCTGGGCTACGACCTGACGGATCTGCCCGACATGGCCAGCTGGTTTGCCACCGTCTATCGCGATGAAGAGAGCAGGGCCCAGGCGATTGAGCGCTGGAACCAGGCGGTGATGACCAGTCTGGCCAACGGCGCGGCGGTGGCCGAGATGAACGCCTGTCTCTACTGCAAGAGCGGCCAGCAGCGCTGGTTTACCATCACGGCCCAGCTGACGGCGGATGCCATGCCGGGCTGGCACATAGTGACGCTGCGCGACATCCACGACCTGCACTGCATGATAGAGGAGGTGAGCCGGCTCTCCTGCACCGATCCGCTGACCGAGCTTGGCAACCGGCGTGCCGCCGGGCAGCAGTTGCAGGCGTTCTGGCTGCAGGGGGAGCCCTTCTCGGTGATCCTGTGCGATATCGACCACTTCAAGCAGATCAATGATCGCTACGGCCATCCCGCCGGGGATGCGGCGCTGTGCGAGGTGGCGCGTATCATGGCGCGGCAGCTGCAGCCCGCAGAGCATCTGGCCCGCTGGGGCGGGGAGGAGTTTCTGTTGATCCTGCCTGGGGTGGACGCTGAACAGGTGGTCGAGCGAGCCGAGCAGTTGCGCCGGCAGTTTGTCGACCATGTGGTCGCGTGGGAGGGGCAGAGTTTTTCCCTGACGATGAGTCTGGGTTGTGTCACCCGAGGCGATGGCCATAGTAGCGACAGCCTGCTGCAGGTGGCGGACAAGGCGCTCTACCAGGCCAAGAGCAACGGCCGCAACCGGGTGGTATTCGGTAGGGCCTAGCCGGAAAACGCCCATAAAAAAACCGAAGCCTGGGCTTCGGTTTTTTGTTGCGGCGACGGGCGCTGGGCCCATGCGGCATTATTTCTTGATACGGATCACCGGGGTCTCGCCCACAGTCACGGCACCCGTCATCTTCACCAGCTCTTTGATCTCGTCCATGTTGGAGATGACCACAGGAGTCAGGGTAGATTTGGCTTTGGCTTCCAGAACGGCCAGATCGAACTCAATGATGGTGTCACCGCGCTTGACCTGTTGACCTTCCTGGGCGATGCGCTTGAAGCCTTCGCCTTTCAGCTCAACGGTGTCGATACCGAAGTGAACGAACAGCTCGATACCAGAGTCGGATTCCAGCGAGAACGCATGGTTGGTCTCGAAGATCTTGCCGATGGTGCCGTCGCACGGCGCAACCATCTTGTTGCCAGCCGGCTTGATGGCGATGCCGTCGCCGACGATCTTCTCGGCGAAGACTACGTCGGGCACATCTTCGATCGGTACGATTTCGCCTGACAGCGGGGCAAAAATTTCGATGCCGCCGGTATCAGAACTGTCATCGGAAACCAGTTTCTTCAGTTTATCAAACAGACCCATAGTAAAAGCTCCTAGAGATGATTGTCGCTGTTTGCAGCCGATCTTAGCAGACTGCCTTCTGCTTAATAAAGTTATCTACACAGGCTTCGATTTCGGCGGCGGTGGCAAAGCTCAGCGCTTGATCAGCCATGGCCTTCACATCTTCGAAGTTGGTGTTGCGGATAAGCTTCTTGATACGCGGTACAGAGATGGCGCTCATGGAGAACTCATCCAGACCCATACCCAGCAGCAGCAGGGTGGCACGCTCGTCACCAGCCAGTTCACCACACATACCGGTCCACTTGCCTTCGGCGTGGGATGCATCGATAACCATCTTGATCAGCGTCAGGACGGAGGGTGACAGCGGGTTGTACATGGCGGAAATCATCTCGTTACCGCGGTCGACAGCCAGGGTGTACTGGGTCAGGTCGTTGGTACCGATACTGAAGAAATCCACTTCCTTGGCCAGATGATGAGCCATCACGGCAGCAGCCGGGGTCTCGATCATGATACCCACTTCGATGGATTCATCAAAGGCTTTGCCTTCGGCACGCAGTTCGGCTTTCAGCGTCTCTACGGTAGCCTTCAGACTGCGGAACTCTTCGACAGAGATGATCATCGGGAACATGATGCGCAGTTTGCCGAAGGCAGACGCACGCAGGATGGCCCGCAGCTGGGCGTGCATGATGTCGGCGCGATCGAAGAAGATCCGCACGGCACGCCAGCCCAGGAAGGGGTTCATCTCTTTCGGGAAATTCATGTAGGGTAGTTCTTTGTCGCCGCCGATGTCCATGGTGCGCACGATGATCGGCTGATCCGGCATCGCTTCGGCCACTTCTTTGTAGGCTTTGAACTGCTCGTCTTCGGTCGGCAGCGCGTCACGGTCCATGAACAGGAACTCGGTACGGTACAGACCCACGCCCTCGGCGCCGTTGCGGATGGCACCTTCGGTATCCTTGACGGTACCGATGTTGGCGCACACTTCGACCTGATGGCCATCTAGGGTGATGGCAGGCAGATCTTTCAGTTTGGCCAGTTCATCTTTCTCGGCCTGGAACTGGGCCTGGAATTGCTTGGCTTCGTTCAGCTGTTCGGCAGTCGGATTGATGATGATCTGGTTGTTGATCGCGTCCAGCACCAGCACGTCACCATTCTTGACGCGCTCGGTGATGTCGTTGGTACCCACGATGGCCGGCAGCTCCAGGGAGCGGGCCATGATGGAGGTGTGGGAAGTACGGCCACCGATGTCGGTGACGAAACCCAGCACGTATTTCAGGTTGATCTGAGCGGTTTCGGACGGGGTCAGGTCTTTGGCGACCAGGATAACCTCTTCGTCGATGGTGCTCAGGTTGACAACGGCGATACCCAGTACGTTCTTGACCAGACGGGTACCGATGTCACGGAAGTCGGTGGCGCGCTCGCGCAGATAGGGATCATCCAGCTCGGCCATCATCTTCGCGTACTGCTCGATGACCTCGTAGATGGCCTTGTCAGCGGTGGCCTTGTTGTCTTTGATGAAGGATCTGATATCCCCTTCCAGCTCTTCATCTTCGAGCAGCATGATGTGGCCTTCGAAGATGGCCTCTTTTTCTTCACCGAAGGTGCGACCGGCCATCTCTTTGATGGCTTCCAGCTGTGCGGCTGACTTGGTGCGGGCTTCGAGGAAGCGGTTGATTTCGGCATCAATCTGTTCGGCAGCAATTTTGCCCTGATTGATAACGATTTCATCTTCTTTCAGAAGAAGCGCCTTGCCGAATGCGATACCGGGGGACGCAAGAATGCCAGATATCATAATCCTTCCTATTAAAACGACTGTGGGGGAGGAATAAAGCTGGATTACTCCAGCTCGTCCATCAGGGCAACCAGCTTCTCAACGGCTTTCTGAGCGTCCGGGCCGTCGGCCTGGATGGTCACGTTGGTGCCTTTGGTCAGGCCCAGGGTCTGCAGCTTGAACAGGCTCTTGGCGCTGGCGGATTTGCCACCGGAGACCACAGTGATCTCGCTTTGGAATTCTTTGGCTTCTTTCACGAACTGAGCTGCCGGACGGGTGTGCAGGCCGTTTTCAGCAGTAATAACAACAGACTTCTCGTACATGGTTTCACCCCATATTATTGATATTTTTTGGTGTGAGGGATGCTTTTGACGCTTCCTTCTCGCACCGTGTCAGTATGGATATGTTGTAAAGTAACGAAATCAGACCTGCAATGGTTTAATCCAGGTCAATTTTCTGTGCAGTATTCAGTGTCTGCCTCAACTCTTTTCCGTTATCGCTCTACAAGCCGCGTCAATGCTGGCTTGAAATTATTTTATAACGAAAAATAACACTTTGTTACTTTGTGATACCTAGTCGGCAAACACCTCGTGACGCGGCACAGGATATGAGATTTATCACAGAATGTCTGCTTTTTTTGTCGCTGGGTTGCTTGTTATTTTACCCCGAAAAATAAGGGGTCGACTGGCGCTGCCAAGTGCTCAGTCTAGCTCATAAAGAAACGGCGCTCCTGGGAGCGCCGTTGTTTTGAAATAATCCGATCACTTATTGCTGCAGTTCCTGCTCGCTGAACACCCCGGCAAACAGGGCGCTGGAGAGGTAGCGCTCGGCGGCGCTCGGCAGAATGACGACGATGGTCTTGTCGGCAAACTCCGGCAGCTCGGCGAGGCGGGCTGCGGCCACCACGGCGGCGCCTGAGCTGATCCCGGCCAGGATCCCTTCCTCTTCCATCAGGCGGCGAGCCATCTCGATGGCGTCATCGCTGTTCACCTGCTCGACGCGATCCAGCAGGGTGAGGTCCAGGTTGCCCGGGATGAAGCCGGCACCGATACCCTGGATCTTGTGGGGACCGGGTTTGATTTCAAGGCCGGCCAGACGCTGGCTGATCACCGGCGATTCGCTCGGCTCGACGGCGACGGAGACCACCGCCTTGCCCTTGGTCTGTTTCAGGTAGCGGGAGACACCCGTGATGGTGCCGCCGGTGCCGACGCCGGCCACGAACACATCCACCTGACCGTCAGTGGCATCCCAGATCTCGGGGCCGGTGGTCTTCTCGTGGATCTCCGGGTTGGCGGGGTTTTCAAACTGTTGCAGCAGTACGTATTTGCCCGGCTCGGACTCGAGGATCTCGTTGGCCTTGGCAATGGCGCCCTTCATGCCGAGCGGCCCTTCGGTCAGCACCAGGTTGGCGCCGAGTGCCTTGAGCAGCTTGCGGCGCTCCAGGCTCATGGTGGCCGGCATGGTCAATGTGATGGGATAGCCACGGGCGGCGGCCACGAAGGCCAGAGCAATACCCGTGTTACCGCTGGTGGGCTCGATGATCTCCTTGCCCTTGGTCAGGACGCCGCGTTTCTCGGCATCCCAGATCAGGTTGGCGCCGATGCGGCACTTGACGCTGAAGCTTGGGTTACGGCTCTCAATCTTGGCCAGCACGCGGCCCTTGGTAACACGGTTGAGACGAACCAGCGGGGTGTGACCTATGGTCTGGCTGTTGTCCTCAAAAATTTTGCTCATGGTGCTATCCCTGTTTGTTACGGCGATGAAACAAGATTACCCTGTGGTTTCTGAATGAGAAGTGACGATTTGTTATAACAATATGTTATTACAAGATATAGAGCTTATTCTTTCTTATTGAGGCCTCGATCTCAAAAAGGTCTCTCATCGTCAAAGGAATGGACGTTATGGGATTTGCAGGAAGCGATCGCTATCTCGCCTCTGAATCGCTCAAGATGGCGGTCAATGCCGCCATCGTGCTGGAAAAACCCTTGCTTATCAAAGGGGAACCCGGCACAGGCAAGACCGAGCTGGCCGAAGCGGTGGCTCGCCATCTGGGCACCGAGCTGATTGCCTGGCACATCAAATCCACTACCAAGGCCCAGCAGGGGCTCTATGAGTACGATGCGGTGGCCAGGCTGCGCGACTCCCAGCTCGGGGACCCCAGGGTGGGGGAGATCAGCCACTACATCCGCCGCGGCAAGCTGTGGCAGGCCTTCACCGCCGACCAGCGCCCGGTGCTGCTCATCGATGAAATCGACAAGGCGGACATCGAGTTCCCCAACGATCTGCTGCAGGAGCTGGATCGGATGGAGTTCGACGTCTACGAGACCGGCGAGCGAGTCAAGGCCCAGCAGCGGCCGGTGGTCATCATCACCTCCAACAACGAGAAGGAGCTGCCGGACGCCTTCCTGCGCCGCTGCTTCTTCCACTACATCCGCTTCCCCGACAAGGCCGAGATGCAGGCCATCGTCAAGCTTCACTACCCCGACCTCAAGGAGAGCCTGCTCGGTGAGGCGATGGATCTCTTCTTCGAGCTGCGCGAGGTAGAGGGGCTGCGCAAGAAGCCGTCCACCTCGGAGCTCTTGGACTGGATCCGGCTGCTGTTGGCCGACGATATCGCCCCCGAGGCGATGCGCACCCGCGAGCCGGGCAAACTGGTGCCTGCCCTCTATGGCGCCCTGCTCAAGACCGAGCAGGACCTGCATCTGTTTGAGAAGCTCGCTTTTCTGGCCAGACGCGGCAGCTGACCCATGCTGATCGACTTTTTTACCCATCTGCGCCGTCACAAGCTCCCCTGCAGCCTGCGCGAATTGCTGGACTTGCACGCGGCGCTGGCAGCCCGGCTGACCAGCCTCGACATGGACGAGTTCTACCAGCTCTCCCGCTGCCTGCTGGTGAAAGACGAGGCTCACTATGATCGCTTCGATCGCGCCTTCGCCGAGTATTACGAAGGGTTGGCCGCCATCCCCCTGTTACCGGAGAGCCTGCCCGAGGAGTGGCTGCGTAAGGAGTTCGAGCGATTGCTGAGCGCCGAGGAGAAGGCGTTGCTCACATCCCTCGGCGGACTCGACCAACTGCTGGAGACCCTAAACCAGCGGTTAAGCGAGCAGAAGGAGCGTCACGCCGGCGGCAACAAGTGGGTCGGTACTGGCGGCAGCAGCCCGTTTGGCCACGGCGGTTTTCACCCGGAAGGGATCCGCATGGGGGGAGAGGGCCAGCATGGCAAGGCGGTCAAGGTGTGGGAAGCGCGCCACTATCGTAACTTCAGCGACGATTCACCGCTTGGCCAGCGCGCCATTCAGCTGGCGCTGCGCAAGCTCAGGCGCTGGGTGCGCAAGGGCAGCCCCGACGAGCTGGATCTCGACGACACCATCCAGAGCACGGCCAGACAGGGCTGGCTCGATGTGAAGCTCAGGCCCGAGCGCCACAACGGGGTCAAGCTGCTGGTCTTCTTCGACGTGGGAGGCTCCATGGATGCCCATGTGGCCGAGGTGCAGCGGCTCTTCTCGGCCCTGCGCCACGAGTTCAAGCATCTGGAGTACTTCTACTTTCACAACTGTCTCTACGACTTCGTCTGGCAGGACAACGCCCGCCGGCACGAGGCGCGCTTCGATACCCTGCGCCTGCTGCGCACCTACGGCAGCGACTACAAGGTGATCCTGGTGGGGGATGCCACCATGGGCCCCTACGAGATCACCTGGCCTGGCGGCAGCGTCGAGTATTGGAATGAGGAGGCCGGTCAGGTGTGGCTGGCCCGCCTGCAGCAGCACTTTCCCAAGCTGGTGTGGATCAACCCCACCCCGCGCCGGGAGTGGCTCTGGCACCCCTCCATCAAGCTGATGAACGAATTGATCGGCGGGCGCATGCACCCGCTGACCCTGGCGGGTCTGGCTGCGGCCATCGACCAGCTGTGACCCTCTCTACCCGAACAGACCAACAAGCCGGGAGTGAACCCGGCGAGGAGCAAAGATGACCTCTATCGTGATCAGTGGCTCAGGCCTCTATACCCCTCCCTTTGCCGTCAGCAATGAAGCGCTGGTGGCCGCCTTCAACCAGTACGTGGATCTCTACAACGAGGAGAACGCCTCCGCCATCGACGCCGGCCAGTTGCCCGCCAAGCAGCACTCGAGCAGTGAGTTCATCGAGAAGGCCTCCGGCATCAAGAGCCGCTATCTGGTGAGCAAGGAGGGGGTGCTGGATCCCGACATCATGCAGCCGCTGCTGCCTGAGCGGCCCGATGACAAGCCCTCCATCATGGTGGAGATGGCGGTGGCCGCCGCCGAGCAGGCGCTGATCGCCGCCGGTCGCGAGCCCGGCGAGATCGATCTGGTGATTGTCGCCGCCTCCAACATGCCGCGCCCCTATCCGGCCCTCTCCATCGAGCTGCAGCACTATCTGGGGGCGGGCGGCATGGCGTTTGACATGAACGTGGCCTGCTCCTCCGCCACCTTCGGCATCAAGACCGCCGCAGACATGCTTGCGGCCGGCAGTGCCAAACTGGCGCTGGTGGTCAATCCGGAGATCTGCTCGGGGCACCTCAACTTCCGCGATCGGGACAGTCACTTCATCTTTGGCGACGCCTGTACCGCCGTGCTGCTGGAGCGGGAAGCCGATTGCCAGGCGGCCAACCCCTGGCAACTGGTGGCCAGCAAGCTGGTGACCCAGTACTCCAACAATATTCGCAACAACTTCGGCTTCCTGAACCGGCTCAGCCCGCGTACCCGCTATGGCGACGACAAGCTGTTCCGCCAGCAGGGGCGCAAGGTGTTCAAGGAGGTGCTGCCGCTGGTGTGCGACCAGATCGCCAACCAACTCGACGAGCAGGGCTGGCCGGCGGATTCCCTGAGCCGGCTCTGGCTCCATCAGGCGAATCTGACCATGAACCAGTTCATCGCCCGCAAGCTGCTTGGTCACGATGCCAGTCAGCAGGAGGCGCCGGTCATTCTCGACAGCTACGGCAACACCAGCTCGGCGGGTTCCATTATTGCGTTCCATCTGTACAATCGCGACCTTTCCGCGGGGGCCCGCGGCGTGCTCTGCTCGTTTGGCGCCGGCTACTCGATCGGGAGCCTGCTGTTGCGGCGCCTGTGAGGGGCGGGGTCATCTCCCCGCCATCATGACGATAAGGTTTGGGTAGCATCATGCAGAGGATCACGGGGCGCTGCGCCCTTCACTACGGGGTGACGCTGTCACTGTTTTGTTTCTATGGGCTGCAGGTCTGCCCGTTTCTGGAGAGCCTCACGCTGCCCCAGCTGCTGGGGCCCGTGCTGGTGACCTTCTCCATCATGTTTGTCCTGCGTGATCAACTGCTGCGCAAGGTGACGCTGTCCGGTCAGGGGCTGGGAGGCTTCGGGCTGGAGGTGGGCTTCTACCTGCTGGGGGCCTTGCTGCTCTCTGGCTACAACGGTATCCGGTATGATTTTCCGCTGGAAAGCCACCTCAAGATCCTGTTGGGGATGAGCACCCTGGGTTTTCTGGTGGCGGCGGATCTCTCGCTGCAGCGGGATTGGCAGCGGGCCAAGCTGCGAGAGCATCAGGCCTGCCTGGTGCTGAACCAGCCGCTGGCCATGCCGGTTTCCCGCAAATTCTCCCTGTTCACCTTCACCACACTGACCCTGCTTGGCGCTGTGTTCTTCCTGTTGTTCAACAAGGATCTGGAGTGGCTGGTCACAGTGGACAAGAGCCTGCCTCGGCTCGATGCCCAGCACTACATCCTGCTGGAGATCGCCTTCGTGATGGTGGTGACCTTCGGTTATCTCTGGCTCATCATTCGCGGCTATGGCCGTAACCTTACCTTGTCACTGATGCATCAGACTCGCGCCATGGCGCAGGTACAGTGTGGTGATCTGGAGGCGCGGGTGCCGGTGATCCGGGACGATGAGTTCGGCCTGATTGCCGCCGGCACCAACCAGATGATTGGTGAGCTGAAGGCGCGCCAGGACGAGCTCAACCTGACCCGGGACGTGGCCATCCTGGGGCTCGCCTCGCTGGCGGAGACCCGCGACAACGAGACCGGCGCCCATATCATCCGCACCCAGTACTATGTCAAGGTGCTGGCGGAGCAGTTGAGCCGCAGCGACTGGGAGCGCTATCCGCTGGACGACGCCACCATTGATCTGCTGTTCAAATCGGCGCCGCTGCACGACGTGGGCAAGGTGGGTATTCCCGATGCCATCCTGCTCAAACCGGGCAAGCTGACGGACGAGGAGTTCGCCATCATGAAGCGCCACCCGCAGATCGGTGCCGATGCGCTGGCGAGCGCCGAAGCCCAGCTCGGCTCCAACTCCTTCCTGCGGCTGGCGCGGGAGATCTCCCTGACTCACCACGAGAAGTGGGATGGCAGCGGCTATCCGGCCGGGTTGGCGGGGGAGGCGATCCCCTTGTCGGGGCGGCTGATGGCTCTGGCGGATGTCTACGACGCTCTCATCTCGAAACGGGTCTACAAGCCCGCCTTCAGCCATGAGCAGGCCAGGACCATCATAGTGGAGGGGCGTGGTCGCCACTTCGATCCGGCCATCGTCGACGCCTTCCTTGCCTGCGAGGAGGAATTTCGCCAGATTGCCATCAGGCACAAGGATCACGACTGACAAAAAACCACCCGAACGGGTGGTTTTTTTATGGCTGGCTCACTGGGCCGGCTCGATGGCGAGCACCAGACAACTGGGCTCGCTGATGCGAAAGCGTACGTTGCAGTCAAACAGCCTGACGCCGTACTCCTTGTCGTCCGACTTGCCCTTCTTGTAGGCGGGGCGCGGATCCTGGGCCAGCACTTCGCTCACCAGCAGACGCAGCTCGGGGTGGGCCTTGAGCCAGGGTTGCAGCTGCTGCTCCGCCTCGGGGCTGAAATTCACCGCCAGCGGCGGGGTGGGGGCATCGGGGGCGAACCCGCCGCGAGCATCCGGCAGGCTGTCGGCATACGGGATATAGGGCTTGATGTCGACGATGGGAGTGCCATCGAGCAGGTCCACCGCCCCCAGCTCGAGCCAGAGTTTGCCGCGCTCACGGCCGACCCCGTGCAGTTCGACCACCGAGAGGCCGAGCGGATTGGGGCGAAAGGTGGAGCGGGTGGCGAACACCCCGACCCGCTCGTTGCCGCCCAGGCGCGGCGGGCGCACCGTCGGGTGCCAGCCCTGCGCCATGGTCTGGTGAAACACGAAGCTGAGCCAGAGGTGGGAGAATTGCTCGATGCCGCGCAGTACGTCCGGCTGATCGTAGGGAGGCAGCAGCTCGAGGCGGGCGCGGGCCGATTTGACCAGACCAGGCTGGCGCGGGATGGCGAACTTCTCCTTGTAGGGAGAGCGGATGATACCCAGGGTGTCGATTTCGAACTTCATGGCGGATCCTGACTGAAAACCCCGGCAATGTAGCACAGCGGCCCTCAAAACGCAGGCTTGCCCGCCGGCCGGTGGCTGCCTGCTTGCCGTGATCCCGCTCCCATCCCGGCCGCTTCGGGGCTGTATCGCGCCGCCAAGTTGCGTAGGGTGGGCGCAGGATGAGTGAACGGCGCGTCCGCCAGCAGGGCGGATCGCTACAACCGGCGTGACCCCAGAACAGGAGCCGCGCCGCACAGGAGAGACAGGGATGAAACTGCTGATCATCGGCGGCACCGGATTTCTGGGGCGCCATCTCACGGCGCTTGCGCTGGACTGGGGCCACGAGGTGACCTTGTTCAATCGCGGCCGACGCCAGCACCCGGACTGGCGTGAGCTCACCCAACTGCAGGGGGACCGGGATCAGGACCTGACCCCGCTGCATCACTATCAGGGAAGCTGGGATCTGGCCATCGACACCTGCTGCTATCGCCCCGAACAGGCGGCGAGCCTCTCGGCAGCCCTGCTCGGGCGCTGCGAGCGGTTGATCTTCATCTCCACCATCAGCGTCTATCGCGACTTCGCCCTGCCCGGGCAGGACGAGTCGGCGCCGCTGCACGAGATTGCCGAGGGGGAGATGCCGGAAGATTACGGCCCCCTCAAGGTGCTGTGCGAGGCCACGTATCGTGCCCGTTGGGGCGAGCGGCTCTGCATCTTGCGCCCAGGCGTCTTGTGCGGCCCCCATGATCCCACCGGCCGGCTGGCCTGGTGGGTGAAACGGGTGCAACAGGGCGGCCCCTGGCTGCTGCCGGGGCAGGGGGAAGACCGGCTGCAATATCTGGACGTGCGCGACTGCGCCGAGTTTGTGCTGCGGGCCGCCGAGCAGCAATTGAGCGGCACCTTCAATCTGCTCAAGCCCGGTATCGCACTGAACGACTGGGTGGATCGTCTGGCCGCCAGGCTGGCTCCTGCGACCCCGCTCGTGCCGGAGTGGGCGCCCTGGCCCGCGCTGCTGGCCGCCGGGGTGGAGCCCTGGCAGAGCTATCCGACCCTGTTGCCCAATGAGCAGCCCGAGTATGCCGGTTATGGTCGTATCAGCGCCGAGGCGGCCATTGTGCAGGGCCTCAATTTTCGGCCGCTGGAGGAGACGGTGGCTGATGTGGCCGAGTGGCTGGCCGGCGCGCCGGACGCTGTGGTGGCCGCTGGCATCACGGCCGAGCAGGAGACGCGGCTGCGTCAGCTTGTCCGCTAGAGGCCGGCAAGTGCCGCAGCAAAGCAAAAGGGCATCGAGAGATGCCCTTTTCTGTCTGGTGTGAGCGCCGCTACTCAGCGCGCATGGCGGCGCCAGCAGCGGTCAGTTGCTCGCGCAGGATGGCGCGATGACAGCGGGACTCCTGCTCGCAGTAGCAGCCCACCGACAGGTTGGTGGTGTGGGAGAGGGCGGCCAGCAGCGCCAGATCGTGCCTGGCGGCGGGGGTCGCCAGCTCAGCCTTGTACTGTTTGCAGAAGGCGCTCCACTGGGCGGGCGTCTCGGCCCCCTGGCCCAGCTTCATGGTGTCGTTGCTGGGGGCGAGATTGGGGAACCAGACGTCGTACCAATCCTGGCTGGCAAACTCGGTTTTGGGCACGCCGCGGGGCGGGCGGCGCACGGTGCCGATCCGCAGTCCCTCGTCGGGTAGGCGGGGCGTGCCGAGGCGAACGATGGCCAGTGCCATGCAGGCTCCTTGCAGTTGACGCTTATTTCTCGGTGGCGACCTTCAGCGCCTGGCCGTAGCAGATCACCTGCTTCAGGCAGCCCGGGGTGTCGCTGAATTCGGCGCACTTGTCGAAGGTGACGCCGTTGCCGCCCATGTCGGCCACGCGGCGGCGGGCCAGAGTACGGGCCTCGCCAGCGTTGGGGATCGGCTGCTTGGCATCGCTCTGGCAGGACTCCCCTTCGACGGTGCCGAGGTAGAGGTAGTTGAGATTGGCCAGCTGGCCCTGCTCATAGATCTGAACGCTGCCCGGCTTGAAGTACTCGTCGAAGTTCTCTTTGTCCAGATTGCTGTTGAAGGCAAAGTCGGCGCAGCCGGAGGCAATCAGGGGCATCATCAGGATCAGGCGTTTCATCGTCTCGTATCTTGTGTCGGTGATGAGGACAGTAGCAAGGCGCAGGCGCTCCATGTCGGCATCTGGTGGAATAACGAAGGGGCCATTATAGGGGCCAGTCGACGGTATCGACCAGCCCCATTTTTAGCCGTATGGACGGGGTGTGACCAGGATCCGGCCGCGTGTTGCCTGTGCAACTTCACGCTGCCGGCAAAGATGACTGGCCTGGTGTCACGAGAGAGGGGCGCAGCGGGCGCCCCTCTCTCGTTGGTCATCAGGCCGGCGCCAGCCGCTGATGCAGGCTGCGGTAGTAGTCGTCCGCCAGCAGCGTCTGATGGGGGGCGCAGAGGCGGATCTGCCCCTCTTCCATCAGGGCGATCCGGTCCATCTGCTCCAGCCCCAGCAAACGGTGGGAGATGAGCAGCAGGGTGCGATCTGCCCCCAACCGGAACAACAGATCCATGATCTCCCGCTCGGTCTGGCTGTCGAGCCCCTCGGTCGGCTCATCCAGCAGCCAGAGCGGGGCGTCGTGCAGCAGGGCGCGGGCGATGCCGATGCGGCGGCGCTCGCCACCGGAGAGCGGCCGGCCGCCATCCCCCAGCCAGGCATCGAGCCCGCTGTCGCTGTGGCCGTTATCATCTTCCAGCAGGTTGGCAAGGCCGACCTGGGTCAGCACCTGCACCAGCTGCTCGTCACTGGCATGGGGGGCGGCCAGCTTGAGGTTGCCGCGCAGGGTATCGGCAAACAGGTGCACCCGCTGGCTCACCACCGAGAGGGAGGCGCGCAGCGCCCCTTCGCTGTAGTCGGTGAGCGGCTTGCCATCGAGCAGGATCTTGCCGGCCTGCGGGTTCCATTCGCGGGTCAGCAGTCCCATCAGGGTCGATTTGCCGCAGCCGGTCTGGCCCAGCAGCGCCAGCTTTTCACCGGCCTGCAACTGCAGGGTGCAGCCACGCAGCACCGGCTGCGGGTTGCCTGGGTAGCTGAAATAGAGGTCGTTTATCTGCAGCGCCCCCTGTGGCGCGTGGCGTTCTTCGTGGCCCCACTCGGGGGCCTTGGCCTCCTGCAGGATCTCGTTGAGGCGGCGGGCCGAGGTGAGGCTGGTGGAGAGGTGCTGGAAGGCACCGGCCAGCGGCATCAGCGCCTCGAAGCTGGCCAGGGTGGCGAACACCATCAGCGCCGTGATGGGATCCGGCGTGGCGCCTGCCACCCCGTGACCGGCCAGCCACAGCATCAGGGTGAGGGTCCAGCCACTCAGCAGTTGCACCGAGCAGTTGGCCAGCCCGCTCACCCGGGCCATGCGGGCCTGGGCCTGGATCAGCGCCTGTTCGGCCTGCTGCAGCTCGTCACGCGCCCGGGGGGCGGCGGCAAACATCTGCAGCTCGGCCTGACCGTCCAGATAGTCCACGAGACGGGTACGCAGGTTGGACTTCTCGGCGATCAGTTGGCGACCGGGCTGGCGGCCGAGGAAGTAGAACACCAGCGGCAGGGCCAGCATACCGAACAGCAGGATGGCGCCCAGTATCAGGGCCAGGTCGGCATCGAACAGCGAGAGGAAGAACACCAGGCCGGCGCTGCTGAGCAGGGCCGCGCCGATGGGGGTGACCAGCCGTAGGTAGACGTGGTCCATGGCGTCGATGTCGGCCACCAGCCGGTTGAGCAGGTCCGCCTGGCGAAAGCCTGCCAGGGCGCCAGTGGAGAGCGGCGAGAGCTTTTGCCAGAACCAGACCCGCAACCGGGTCAGCACCCGGAAGGTGGCGTCGTGGCTCACCACCCGCTCACCCCAGCGGCCAGCGGTGCGGATGATGGAGAAGAAGCGTACCCCGCCAGCCGGCGTCATGTAGTTGAAGGTGTCGCGACTGGCGACCGCCATCCCCGCCACGGCGGCGGCGGAAAGGAACCAGCCGGAGAGCGACAGCAGTCCCATCCCGGCGACCAGGGTTACCAGGGCCAGCAGCAGGCCGAGGGAGAGGCTCAGCCAGTGCTGGCGATAGAGGCGCAGAAACGGCAAGAGATCAGTCATCGAGAGAACCCTCGTTACGTTGGGAGAGCAGGCGGGCGAACGGCCCCTGTGCGGTACTCAGTTGCTGGAAGCTGCCTTGCTCCACCAGCTTGCCGCGCTCCAGCACCAGGATCTGGTCCATCTTGGTGAGCTGGTCGATGCGGTGAGTGATCATCAGCAGGGTCTGGCCTGCTGCGGCCTGTTCCAGCGTGGTCATGATGGCACGCTCGGAGTGGCGATCCAGGCTGGCGGTCGGTTCGTCCAGCACCATCAGCTGGGTGGACTTGAGCAGGGTACGGGCCAGGGCGAGGCGCTGGGCCTGGCCGACCGAGAGGCCACCGGCCTGATCCCCCACCGCATAATCGAGCCCCTTTTCCATGGCAAACTCCCACGCCTGAGCCCGTTTCAGGGCCTCCTCCAGTTCGCTGTCACTGGCGGATGGGTTGGCCAGCAGCAGGTTGTCGCGCAGCGAGGCATGGAACAGCTGCGGGTTCTGAGAGAGCCAGCCCAGCTGGCGGCGCCACTGGCTCATGTCGAGGCTGGCCAGCTCCTGGCCGTTGACCTTGAGCTCGCCGCGATAGGGGGCAAAACCGAGCAGGGCGTTGACCAGCGAGCTCTTGCCGGCGCCGCTGATGCCGATGAGGGCGGTGCGCGAGCCGGACGTCAGGGTGAAGTCGATAGGGCCGACCAGCACCTTGCCCTCGGCGCTCAGCACTTCAAGGCCTTTGGCTTCTACCCTGATGGGGGCGTCGGCATGAAACGGCGCATGGCCTGAGGCAGGTTCCGTCACCTCGGCTTCGAGAAACTCCAGCAGCTGTTCGGCGGCGCCGATGGCCTGCGCCTTGGCGTGGTAGTGGGCGCCGAGTTCGCGCAGCGGAGCATAGAACTCAGGGGCCAGAAACAGCACAAACAGGCCGGTAAACAGGGTAACTTTGCTGCCATAGTGGCCGAAGTTCAGGTGATCGATATAGGAGAAACCGAAGTAGACGGCCACCAGTGCCACCGAGAGGGCGGCGAAGAACTCCAGCACGGCGGTACTGAGGAAGGCAAGGCGCAGCACCTCCATGGTGCGTTCGCGAAAATCTTCCGACGCATCGCGAATGGCATCCCCTTCCGCCTGGGTGCGCATGAAGAGCTGCAGGGTGCGCAGCCCCTTCAGGCGATCGAGGAAGTGGCCGGAGAGACGGGCCAGCGCCTGGAAGTTGCGGCGGTTGGCATCGGCGGCGCCGACCCCCACCAGGATCATGAAGAGGGGAATAAGGGGCGCCGTGCCCAGCAGGATCAGGCCAGCGGCCCAGTTGACCGGGAACACGGCCACCAGGATCACCACCGGAATGAACACGGCAATCGCCATCTGCGGCAGATAGCGGGAGAAGAAATCCTGCATGTTTTCAATCTGCTCCAGCAGCAGGCTGGCCCAGCTGCCGGCCGGTCGACGCTGGATGTAGGCCGGCCCCAAGCGGCCGAGGCGGGTGAGCACCAGCTCGCGGATGGCCTGGCGCACCGCGCTGCCGGCCTTGAAGCTGGCCACTTCACGGCCATAGGCCAGCACCGCCTTGCCGAGGGTAACCAGCAGCAGGGCGATGAAGAGGGGAATGGATTGCGCCGGCGTGGTGCCTTCGATGATGAAACCGTGCAGCAGGGTGGCCAGCAGCCAGGCCTGCGCCACCATCAGGATGCCCTGACCCAGGCCAAAGCCGATGGAGAGGCCGATCCAGCGCCGGCCGTGGCTCGATTGATTGCGCAACCAGCCATAGAGTCGTTTTTGCGTTTTTTTATCCATTACCACCATCCTCGCGTAGAGTGGCGCAAGACTATCCTCGCCCCCCAGGCTTGGCAACCTTGTAAATTCCGGCTTGTGAAAACGGTTGATTGAAAAAGCGGCGTGCTGCTCATTAGTTGGCCGAACAGATTGATTTACGGTAAAAAACCGTATCGAGGTGATTGCGCTCGGCGGCAAAATGCATATAGTAGAGGCCCTGACGCGGGTGTAGTTCAATGGTAGAACGGTAGCTTCCCAAGCTGCATACGTGGGTTCGATTCCCATCACCCGCTCCAAATTCCAGATAACGGTCAAGGCCGTTGTCACCTCAGCTAAAACGGCTGTCTGTCGTGGGGTTTCCCCATCACACCAAGCAAGTTTTTGATGCCAGGCGGGCATCGTATAATGGCTATTACCTCAGCCTTCCAAGCTGATGATGCGGGTTCGATTCCCGCTGCCCGCTCCAGCGTTCATGCAAAAAGCCCACTCCTGCGAGTGGGCTTTTTGTTGTCTGTTTTTTGATGCCGGCGATAGTGCCAGCTTGACCAAGCTGGATGGTGCAGAAATGGAAAAGGCGCCATCGGCGCCTTTTCAACTCGGGGGAGGGAGGATTACTCCTGCTCCAGCTCGCCGCAGAAGCGATAGCCTTCGCCGTGGATGGTGGCGATGATCTCCGGAGTGTCGTTGACGCTCTCGAAGTGCTTGCGGATACGGCGGATGGTGACATCCACGGTACGGTCGTGGGGCTTGAGCTCACGGCCGGTCATCTTCTTGAGCAGCTCGGCACGGGTCTGGATCTGGCCAGGATTTTCGCAGAAGTGCAGCATGGCGCGGAACTCGGAGCGCGGCAGCTTGAACATGTCGCCAGCCGGGCTGACCAGGGCGCGGCTGTTGATGTCCAGCGCCCAGCCGTTGAACAGGTAACGCTCCACCAGCTTCTTCTCTTCGCCACCGGCGGCCACGTTCATGGTACGGCTCAGCAGGTTGCGGGCACGGATGGTCAGCTCACGGGGGTTGAACGGCTTGGTGATGTAATCGTCGGCACCGATCTCCAGACCCAGGATCTTGTCCACTTCGTTGTCACGACCGGTCAGGAACATCAGGGCGATGTTGTCGTCCTCACGCAGCTCGCGTGCCAGCAGCAGGCCATTCTTGCCCGGCAGGTTGATGTCCATGATCACCAGATTGATGGTGTGGGAAGTCAGAGCCTGATGCATCTCGTCGCCATTGTTGGCTTCGAGCACGATATAGCCCTCTGCCTCGAAGATGCTTTTCAGGGTATTGCGAGTGACCAGTTCGTCTTCGACGATCAGAATGTGTGGTGTTTGCATGAGTATTCCCAGATTCTTATCAGTTAGTTATCTAAATTTTAACACTCTTTGGCGTTACCCGACCGGTCCTGAAAATTTATTACGTCATCCTGGGTATGAATGTCAGGTCGGATTATCGCGAATTTGGCATCAGCGTTGGCAAACATCCCTGTGCCACACATAGGCTCTCAATAAGTCTGATCGAGAGAAGCCTGGAAAGGTAGTCCATTACAAAAGTGGCTGCATTTTATCAGTTAACAGGCGCATAACAACACTCTTTGCCGTCAGATAGCAACTTTTTAACTCTGGTTTGATATAGGTCAAACCCTGAGTTCACAGCATGATACTTGGGGTTGCCCCCATTTTCGCCCCTATAAAATGTAATGGAATGTAACATGTGGTTGACATGAATTTGTGGGAAAACTACAGAAAAATCTGCTTTATTGCACCCTTTTCGGCGCCGAAATGGCCTGCCTACGCCATTGTGACGGCCTGGAATCCTGCCAGTCGCCAGCTGGGAATGCGTCGCAATACCCGCCGTCAGCGGGCCCTGTTGCGGTCCATTGCGGCGGTTCCTCGCTGGCAGGTGATGGGGCCTTGCCGGGGCAGTTCGCTGGATGAAAGCTGGCAGGAGTCGTCGCTGTTGCTGGCCTCCACGCGCAGCGAGGCCATCCGGCTGGCGGCCCGCTTTGGCCAGAATTCCATCTACTGGGTGGAGCAGGGGGAACTGTGGCTGTTGCCGGTGTTGTTGGCGGGGGCGCCACACCATCTGGGCAGAATTGAATCCCACTGGATTGTCAGGGGCTCTGCTTGATGAAAGAATGAGCGAATTCATGTCCATGGAAGGAGACTTATGATGCTGGATCTACTGCCCGATCTCTGTGACGAATATGGCGATGCCCTGCAGGTGGCTGAACCGCTGTTTCAAGATTTTGGTGGCAAGGCGCTGTTTCACGGCCAGGCAGTCACTCTCTCTTGTTATGAGGACAACAGCCTGGTGCGGGAGCTGGTCAACCGGCCGGGGCAGGGGCGGGTGATGGTGATCGATGGCGGTGGCTCTCTGCGCCGTGCCCTGCTCGGCGATCAACTGGCGATCAAGGCGGCGGAGCAGGGCTGGGAAGGCATCGTGATCTACGGCGCCGTGCGCGACGTGGGCACGCTGGCAACACTGGCGCTGGGGGTCAAGGCATTGGCGCCCTGTCCGGTCAAAACCGAGAAGCGAGGGCTGGGTGAGCTGGATGCGGTGGTGTCGTTTGCCGGGGTGACCATACATCCGGGTGACTACGTCTACGCCGATCTCAACGGCGTGCTGGTGAGCGCCACCCGGCTTATCTGACCCAGCTAGAAGTTGAAGCCGACCCCGACGCTGAGGGACTGTTCGGTGCTAAAGGCGCTGACGCCGTAGTTGGCGGTGATGGCCAGTTGCGGGGTCAGCAGCAGGCTGGTGTTGAGCTCCAGCAGGGTGCTGGGTTTGTTCACTTCCAGCTGTTTGAGCTGGCTGCCGATGTTGAGCATGGGGGAGAGCTGATAGCGCACTCCCGAGCTCAGGTTGTAGCCTGATTGCTCGCTGCTGGGACCGATGGCCGGGCCTGCTTCCATGTAGAGGCTGACGCCATCGTGCAGCGGATACTGATAGCCGGTATTGATGAGCCAGAGATCGAAACTGTCGTTGTGATGGGCCTGATTGTCGAGCAGCACGCCGGAGTAACTCTTGACGTAGAGCTGGCTGTTGGCGTCGTTCTTGAGGAAATCCCAGTCGGCGGCCTGGGCGGTAAGGCTGAGGCATGAGACGAGTGCGATGACGGATGATTTGACCATTCTTTTCCCCTCCCTGGGTCCGGAACAGGAATACAAGCATGGCACATGCCAGCTGGTAGTAAAGGGAACCCCGATCACAATAAAACAGTTTTGATTTGCTCCGCTCTCATGATACACAGGCCCCCATCACCATGTTTCTTCCCCTATTTTGCTGATATCAAGAGGTGAACCCATGAACAAAAAACTGACTCTGCTGGCCGTACTAGCCCTGGGAGGCTGCGCCATGGCAACTGGTTCCAAGCTGACTCAATTGCAAGCTTCCACCTGGCAACTGCAAGGGGCGAGCGGCGACACCTTCACCCTGCAAGTGGCCGGTGACAAGGTAGCGGGCAAGGGCGGCTGCAACCGCTATTTCGGCGCCATCACCCAGCAGGGTGACGGTGTGCTGGCGCTGGGCCCCATGGGTTCGACCCGCATGATGTGCATGGGGGATCTGGCCGGCAAGGAGATGCTCTATCTGCAAAAGCTGGAGAAAGTGGCGAGCTTCCAGATCAGCGGTCAGCAGCTGGTATTGAGCGATGCCAACAAGGCGGCGCTGCTTACCTTCGACGCCATGCCTGCCGCCAAGTAACTGACGGTTTTGTCAGGGGCTGTCGTAGCGCGAGCTGACAGCCCAACGCAAAAGGGACGCCTCGGCGTCCCTTTTGCTATTTGCACTCCCTTTTGCAACTGGGCTCCAGGATAGGCTAGCCCCCCCGCTGAAACTTGAAGCGCTTCTTGCGCCGATAGGGATAGACATCCTCGAACACTCCCTCCTTGATGTTGCTCTGCAGCATCTTCCAGTAGTTGGCGTCGAACATCTCCTTGTGCAGTTGCAGCATGATGTCGCGCACCTGCGGCTTTTGCAGCAGGAAGGTGGCGAACTCCTCGGGGAAGATGTCGTTGGGGGCCACCGAGTACCAGGGCTCGGCGCTCCACTCATCCTCGGGGTAGCGCGGCGGCGGGATCTGGCGGAAGTTGCACTCCGTCATGTAGCAGATCTCGTCGTAGTCGTAGAACACCACCCGGCCGTGACGGGTGACCCCGAAGTTCTTGAACAGCATGTCGCCCGGAAAGATGTTGGCCGCCGCCAGCTGCTTGATGGCGTTGCCGTACTCCTCCAGCGCGAGCCGGGTCTGCTGCTCATCTGCCTTGTCCAGATAGAGGTTGAGCGGGATCATCTTGCGTTCGGTGTAGAGGTGCTTGATCACCAGCTTGTCGTCGGTGAGGGTCAGCGCAGACGGGGCCACCGTCTTGAGCTCGGCCAGCAGCTCCGGCGAGATGCGATCGAGCGGAAACTCGAAGTTGGTGAACTCCTGGGTATCGGCCATTCGGCCCACCCGGTCGTGCTGTTTTACCAGCCGGTATTTCGCCTTCACCTGTTCGTGGCTCACATCCTTGGGGGGCGTGAACTCGTCTTTGATCACCTTGAACACCACGTCATAGGAGGGAAGGGTAAACACGCTCATCACCATCCCCTTGATGCCCGGCGCGATGACGAACTGCTCCCGGCTCTGGGCCAGGTGCTGCTGGTAGTGACGATAGAGCTCAGTCTTGCCGTGCTTCTGGCAGCCGATGGCGTTGTAGATCTCGTAGTCCGGCTTGTGGGGCATGATCTGGCGCAGAAACAGCACGAACAGCGCCGGCACGGGGGCATAGACCATGAAGTAGGCGCGGGCGAAGCCGAACACGATGGAGGCCAGCTCCGGCTCGAAGATGACGGTGTCCACATAGATGCTCTGGCCGGTGCTGAGCAGCGGCAGGATGAAGGGGAAGACCTGCCCCTTGACCCGGATCAGCCCCACCAGATAGGCCCCCTTGTTGCGGTAGAACACCTCCTTGAGCAGCTCGATGGCGAACGGCTCATCGTGCAGGATGGCCGGCCCGTTCTCGGCAAGATGGTGCTGGATGTCGACAATATCCCGCTGTTTGTCCTCATAGGGCAGAGTGAAGCTGTAATCCCCCAGCAGCTGGCTCAGGGTCTGCGGCAGGTGGGCGAGATCGGTGCGATAGATGCGCAGCAGGGCGCTCAGGTCGGGGTGCTCCCCCCGGCTGCGAAACGGATGGATATAGAGGTTCTCGTCGCGAATGTTGCGATGGCGGAAGATGCGGCGATAGACGGAGTTGAAGAAGGACTCCGCCACCTCGAAGTTCTCGCACTTGGGCAGCAGATCGCTGAATGCCCCCTTCACCTGCTTGAGCAGGGCCTGGCTCGGCAGGGTAGCCCCCATCATCTGCTTGATCAGCGCCGTGGTGGCGCCGACGTGGTGATCGTAGAGGCGAATGCGCTCGCGCCCTGCGAGCTGCACCCCGAGCCAGTCGCTGTTCTCGAAGCGACTCTTGCTGCCCTGGGTGATTTCGAGAAACCGGCTGTAAAACGACTCGAAGCGTTGCAGAATCGTCTCGGCGACGGCCTGTTCCAATGGCTGCTGCATCTCTCTCTTCCTTGTGATCTGTCGGGCCGATGGCGCCTGGGATTGGCTGCAATTTGTTCACATTCCCGGCCACTATGGCAACATTCAAACGTCTGTTCAAGTGGCAATTTCCGGGTGAAAACGGTAGATTGCGCCCCTGTTTTGCCGATGATCCGCTGTTGTTTGCGC
Source organism: Aeromonas sp. S5(2024) (assembly GCF_041403025.1). Taxonomy (NCBI): domain Bacteria; kingdom Pseudomonadati; phylum Pseudomonadota; class Gammaproteobacteria; order Aeromonadales; family Aeromonadaceae; genus Aeromonas; species Aeromonas sp. S5(2024). The sequence goes on from NZ_JBGLRI010000001.1 coordinate 514,430, forward strand.
GTTCGGCCCTGCCCAGGAGAAAACCCGATGAAACTCTATTTTGTGCTGGTGGCCCCCGCCCGCCCGGCCAACGTGGGCGCTGCCGCCCGCGCCATGAAAACCATGGGCTTTGATGCCATGCGACTGGTGGCAAGCCGGGTGCACGAAGAGGAGGAGGCGAGCTGGGTGGCCCACGGTGCGCAGGAGATTTTGACCCAGGCCGAGGCGTTCGACACCCTGGAAGAGGCGCTGGCCGACATGGATCTGGTGGTGGCCACCACCGCCCGCCAGCGCGGCCGTTATCAGCACTACCTCACGCCGGCCGAGATCCGCGACCAGATCAAGGCCAAGCCGTCGCTGGACAAGGTCGCCATCGTGTTTGGCTGCGAGGAGTCAGGGCTCTCCAATGAGCAGCTGGCCCAGGTCGACCTCATCAGCTATCTGCCGCTCAAGGTGAGCTACCCGTCCCTGAACCTGGGGCAGGCGATCATGCTGTACGCCTACGAGCTGAGCCAGTTGCTCGATGAGCCCGAGGTGTTAGCAGAAAATGTTGATAACGCCGGCCAGGTTCGGGTGCTGAAAAGCAAAACAGCAGAAATTCTCGGTGAACTCGGAGTTTCGCAGGATGAAAAACTGCATCAATGGGTGATGGACCGAGTGCCCATGCTGCCGCAGCGGGATTTGAATATGCTCCACCTGCTCTGCAAAGACCTTGCCCGCAAACTTGGCAAAGAGGTTTAGGTTGACAGCCCTGCGCCCGGCGCGGTATTGCTAAAAGCCAGCTTCGTTCAAGAGTGTTCGTCATGCAGTTATTCACCAACGTCATCACCACCACCATTATTACCGGTACCACCACAGGTGGCACTGGGGCCGGTTGATGCGCTGACGAACAAGCACAGAAATCAGAAAAGGCCCGTACCCACCCAGTACGGGCCTTTTTGTTGGATGATTTTCAGAACCATTTTCGGGCAAATTTGCAAGGATCACAGGGAGAGAAAGCGATGAGAGTGTTGAAGTTTGGCGGGTCGTCACTGGCCGATGCAGAGCGTTTTTTACGGGTCGCCGATATCGCGGTGAATACCCACGGCCAATCCCAGGTTGCCCTGGTGCTGTCGGCACCGGCCAAGGTGACCAACCACCTGGTGGCCCTGGTGGAACAGACCAGCCGCGGCATGGATGCCAGCAGCACCTTGTTCGAGATCAACGGCATCTTCTCCCGCCTGCTGGCCGGCTTGAAGGCAGCCTATCCGGCGCTGGATGACAAGGCGCTGCAGGCTCGTCTCACCAGCGAACTGGATCAGGTGGAGCGGCTGATGCAGGGCATCCGCCTGCTGGGGCTCTGCCCGGACAACGTGCAGGCTCGTATCCTGAGCCGGGGTGAGAACCTCTCCATCGCCTTCATGCACGAGCTGCTGCGGGTGCGCGGCCTTGAGCTGGACATCATAGTGCCAGAGCAGCTGCTGGTGACCGACGGCGGCTATTTGGAGGCACACGTCGACATCGAAGCCTCCCGCCTGCGCTTCGCCGCCAAGGGCCTGCGCTCCGACTGTCTCTACCTGATGCCGGGCTTCACCGGCGGCAGCGACAAGGGCGAAACCGTGCTGCTGGGTCGTAACGGCTCCGACTACTCCGCCGCCGTGCTGGCCGCCTGCGTCGATGCCGAGTGCTGCGAGATCTGGACCGATGTCGAGGGCTGCTACAACTGCGACCCGCGCCTGGTGCCGGACGCCTATCTGCTGAAAACCCTCTCCTACAAGGAGGCGATGGAGCTCTCCTACTTCGGTGCCAAGGTACTGCACCCGAAAACCATCGCGCCGGTGGCCCAGTTCCACATCCCCTGTCTCATCAAGAACAGCTTCAACCCGCAAGGGCCGGGCACCCTCATCGGGGTCGAGCAGGGGGATGACGACCTGAAGGTGAAGGCCATCTCGGATCTCTCCGGCATGTGCATGTTCAACGTCTCCGGCCCCGGCATGAAGGGCATGGTGGGCATGGCCGGCCGCATCTTCTCCGCCGTCTCCCGCGCCGGGGTTAGCATCGTCCTCATCACCCAATCCTCCTCCGAGTACAGCGTCAGCTTCTGTATCCACAGCTATGACTGCGACAAGACCCGCAAGGTGCTGGAGCGCGAGTTCGAGCTGGAATTGAAGAACCAGCTGCTGGATCCGCTCGAGATCATGCAGGATCTGGCGATCATCTCTCTCATCGGTGATGGCATGCGCACCTCCAAGGGGATGGCGGCCCGCTTCTTCACCTCGCTGGCACAAGCCTCCATCAACATCGTCGCCATCGCCCAGGGTTCGAGCGAGCGCTCCATCTCTGCGGTGGTGCGGGATCGCAAGGTGGCGGAAGCCATCAAGGCCTGCCACCAGAACTTCTTCGGCAGCCAGCAGTTCATCGATCTCTTCGTAGTCGGCGTCGGCGGTGTCGGCGCGGCCCTGGTGGATCAGATTGCCCGTCAGCAGCCGGTATTGGCCGAGCAGGGCACCGGCCTGCGGGTGGTGGGCATCGCCAACAGCCGCCAGATGGCGGTCAACAAGGATGGGCTGAATCTCGCCAACTGGCGTGAACAGCTGGTGGAGGCCCGTGACAGCTTCAGCCTGGAAGCGGTGCAAAAGCTGGTGGAAGAGAGCCACCTCATCAACCCGGTGATCGTCGATTGCACCTCCAGCGAGGCCATCGCCGTCCAGTATGCGGACTTCCTCGCCGCCGGTTTCCATGTGGTCACCCCGAACAAGAAGGCCAATACCGGGTCGCTCGATTACTACAAGGCGCTGCGCCGCACAGCCCGCCAGACCCGTCGCAAGTTCCTGTATGAAACCAACGTGGGCGCAGGCCTGCCGGTCATCGAGAACCTGCAGAACCTGATCAAGGCCGGTGACAAGCTGCGCGCCTTCGACGGCGTGCTGTCCGGTTCGCTCTCCTTTATCTTCGGCAAGCTGGACGAGGGGATGGCCTTCTCCGAGGCGACCAAGATTGCCCGCGGCAACGGCTTTACCGAGCCGGATCCGCGTGACGATCTCAACGGCATGGATGTGGCCCGCAAGCTGCTGATCCTGGCCCGCGAGGCCGGCATGGCGCTGGAGCTCTCCGATGTGGAAGTGGAGCAGGCATTGCCGCCGGGCTTTGATGTGAGCGGCGACGTGGAAGCCTTCATGGCCCGCCTGCCGGAGGCTGACGGCTGGTTCCGCGACCAGTTTGCGGCCGCGCAAGCTCAGGGCAAGGTGCTGCGCTACGTGGGTTCCATCGAGGGTGGCAAGTGCAAGGTCGCGATCAAGGCGGTCGGCGCCGACGAGCCGCTGTTCAAGGTCAAAGACGGGGAGAATGCGCTCGCCTTCTTCTCTACCTACTACCAGCCGATCCCGTTGGTGCTGCGTGGCTATGGCGCCGGTACCGAAGTGACCGCCGCGGGCGTCTTTGCCGACGTGCTGCGTACCCAGAACTGGAAGCAGGAGTTGTAAGCATGAGTTCAGACATGTACCAGAGCAGCAGCGTGGTGGCCTACGCCCCCGCCTCCAGCGCCAACCTGAGCGTGGGATTCGATGTACTGGGGGCGGCGCTCGCCCCCGTGGATGGCTCTCTGCTCGGGGATCGCGTCCAGGTGAAAGCTGCCGACGTGCCGTTTGCCCTCTCTAGCGTGGGCCGTTACGCCCACAAGTTGCCGGCTGACCCGAAAAAGAACATCCTCCATGACTGCTGGCTCGCCTATGGCGAGGCGCTGGAGAAGCGGGGCCTGAAACTCAAGCTGCTCGAAATGGTGCTGGAGAAAAACCTGCCGGTGGGCTCGGGTCTGGGTTCCAGCGCCTGCAGCGTGGTGGCGGCACTGGAAGGCCTCAACGCCTTTCACGGCGCCCCCCTCAATGAACACGACCTGCTGCTGCTGATGGGGGAGATGGAAGGCAAGATCTCCGGCTCCGTCCACTACGACAACGTCGCCCCCTGCTATCTGGGCGGCATGCAGCTGGTGCTGGAAGAGCACGGCGTCATCAGCCAGGGCATCCCGGTGTTTGAGCAGTGGTATTGGGTGGTCTGCTATCCGGGCACAGTGGTCTCCACCGCCGCCGCCCGCGCCATTTTGCCGGCCCAGTATCGCCGGCAGGATTGCCTCACCTATGGCCGCCGGCTGGCCGCCTTCGTGCACGCCAGCTACACCGGGCAGGAGGGGCTGGCGGCGAGCGTATTGAAAGACGTGATTGCCGAGCCCTACCGCGCGGCGCTGATTGAAGGTTTCAACGAGGTACGGGCCCAGGCCGCCCAGAACGGGGCGCTGGCCACAGGCATCTCGGGCTCCGGCCCCAGCGTCTTCGTGGTGATGAAGGATCTGGCCCAGGCCGAGCGGATGAAAGATTGGATGGACGCACATTTCGTGCAGAACGAAGATGGATTTGCCCGGGTTTGCAAACTCGACATGGCCGGGGCACGGGTAACAGGAAGCGAGCTATGAATCTTTACAATATCAAGGACAAGAGTGAACAGGTGAGCTTCGCCCAGGCGGTGCGTCAGGGTCTGGGCCGCGAACAGGGTCTGTTCTTCCCCGAGCGGCTCGAGCCGCTGGCCGATGTGGATGCCCTGCTGGATCTGCCGCTGGTGGAGCGCTCCGCCCGCATCCTCAGCCACCTGCTGGGGGATGAAGTGGCCGCGCCTCAGGTGCATGAGCTGGTGAAGGCCGCCTTCACCTTCCCGGCGCCGCTGGTGAAACTCAAAGATGGCACCTATGCCCTCGAACTGTTCCACGGCCAGACCCTGGCGTTCAAGGACTTCGGCGGCCGCTTTATGGCTCAGTGCCTCGCGGCCTTTAGAACCAACGACAAGATCACCATCTTGACCGCCACCTCCGGCGACACCGGCGCCGCCGTGGCCCACGCCTTCTACGGGCTGGAGGGGATCGAGGTGGTGATCCTCTACCCCAAGGGCAAGATCAGCCCGCTGCAGGAGGCGCTGTTCTGCACCTTAGGGGGCAACATCCGCACCATCGCCATCGACGGCGACTTCGATGCCTGCCAGGCGTTGGTGAAGCAATCCTTCGATGACGAGGAGCTGAAAAAGGCCATTGGCCTGAACTCCGCCAACTCCATCAACATCAGCCGCTTGCTGGCCCAGGTTTGCTACTACTTCGAGGCAGTGGCCCAGCTGCCGAAAGCCGATCGTGCCAAGGCGGTCATCAGCGTGCCGTCCGGCAACTTTGGCAACCTCACCGCAGGCCTTATCGCCAAAGCGCTGGGGCTGCCGGTGAAGCGCTTTATCGCCGCCACCAACGCCAACGACACCGTGCCGCGCTACCTGAAAACCGGTCAGTGGGAGCCGCACCAGACAGTGGCAACGCTGTCGAATGCCATGGATGTGAGCCGCCCCAACAACTGGCCTAGGGTAGAGGAGCTGTGCCGTCGCAACGGCTGGGCACTGGAAACCCTGGGTTCTGGCATGCGCAGTGATGCCGAAACCCGTGATGCGCTGAAACGTCTGCATGAGCTGGATTACCTGTGCGAACCCCACGGGGCGATTGCCTGGGATCTGCTGGGCGAGCAGCTGGCTGAGGACGAGGTGGGGGTGTTCCTCTGCACCGCTCATCCGGCCAAGTTCAAGGAGTCGGTGGACGAGATCCTGGGTCTCGATGTGCCGCTGCCCGGCCCGCTCGCCAAGCACGCCGTGCTGCCGCTCCTGTCCCACAACCTGCCGGCGGAGTTTGCCCCGCTAAGAGCCTTCCTGCTCGGTTGAGTTGATTGCCAATCCCCCGAGCTCGGGGGATTTTTCTATCCGTTGCTTTTTATCCGTGACAGGGCGGGCAGGCCGCCCCCTATAAGGAGTGAAGATGAATCAGCATCCCCTTCGAACTCTCATCGAGACCTGCGATGCCGCCATCTCCCGGCGCGATTTCGACGCCCTGATGGCCTTCTACGCCGAGGATGCCGCCCTGGTGGTTAAGCCCGGCATGGTGGTGCGCGGCATTCCCGCCATCCGCCGCGCCTTTACTGCCATCTCGGATTACTTTCAGGGGCAGCTCAAGGTGGAGCAGGGCGCCATGGAGGTGATCGAGGGGGCCGACAATGCCCTGGTGATCATGGAGACCCGGCTCAATTACCCCGATGGCCAAGGGGGCCTGACTGATGAAACCCGCCGCGCCACCTATGTGTTTCGCAAAGAAGCCGATGGGCAGTGGCGCTGCACCATAGACAACTCCTATGGCACTGCGCTGCTGGCAGCGGTGGGCCCCGTGCCTTCTGCCTGAACGCTCTCAAGGGCTATCCCAGAGTGGGGGCTGCTACAAGCCCCCGAATGGCAGGCAATCAATAAACTGCGGATATAGAAACACTTGTTAGATATTGCTGTGGTGCGGCACCGATTTGATATAGGTTTTCCTCGCCATCATGGCGGCGCGCAGAATAATAAAAAACATGGGAAAAAGCCGGTAATGGAGAGTCCCTTGACCAGCCGGTCGGTGGCTGTTAATCAGGGTGCTGCATGAAGCCATCATGGATGAACAAGGCCGAAACTCCTTTCCGGGGGAGCGGCCGATGGCTGGATAATAACGAATCAGGGAGCAAACTATCATGTGGCCGTACCGAAAAGTCGTAACGCAATCCCTCAAAACCCCTCTGGTGATCGCCAGGATCATTTTCTACTTCGCCTTGCTCATGCTGCTGCCGCTGCCTTTCATGGTGACGTCAGACTCTTTTTGGGTGGCAAGTGGACGTGTTTATTACCTTATGTTCTCGCTGCCCATTGCCATGGCGCTAATGCTCGTCTCTAGCCTGATGGCCATCATGATCGCGAAAGTGGAAGCGCTGAATAACCGCTGATGGTGAGCAGCCCATCCCTGCCCGCCGGCGCAGATAGTGACTCGCCAAACAGGAAACAAAAATCCCCCGAGTGCGGGGGATTTTTATTGCTTCGATAGCGGGCTGCTTAATTGGCTTTGCCAATCACCTGAGGGCTCGCTTCGCAGAAGTCGTAACCGTCGCAGTACTGCACCTGATAGACATACTCCTTGCCGGGGATCAGAGGATTCTGGTCGCCATTGATGTCGATATAGCGGTCGTCGTTGATGCCGAGTTTGGCCAGTTCGACAAATTTCTGATCTTGCGGCTTGTCGAGTTTCTCGGCGCGGGAGATGCGGGTGTATTTATGCTGACGGGTCGTGATGGCGCTGTTGTCGGCATTGCTCCAGGCGAGCTGGACTTCGCTGACCAGATCATTGCTGGCCTTGATCCCGGCAGGCTGGTTGAATCTTGGGTACTGCACCTTGATGGTGGAGCTGGCGATGCGCAGTCTAAGGCTGGTCAATGAGTCGAAGGAGGCAATATTGCTGCCGCACAGCGAGAGATATTTCGGCATCGCCTTGTCATATTTCGGCTGATCCTGTCCGTCGTAGAAATGCATCGAGAGCTGGGTATCGCCGCTGGAGTAAGAGGTCGCCCGTTCGATGTTCTTGCGCTGGGACAACATGAAGTTGTCGGGTGATCTGCCGGCCCCGACGGAAAGGGTCATAAAGGTATAAGAGTCGCTGGTGGAGGGCCGATAGAGATTATTGGTGCCCCGCAGGGAGTAGCTGCGATATTTCGGGTCCGAATACATGTAGGAGTAGAGATCCATAGTACCGGCAGAGGCACCTCCTTCCGCATTGACGCCGGTGTCATTGAAGTTGTGTCCGAACAGCAAGGTCGCGCCTTGCGGGGTATTGAGGCGATACATCTGGCAGCCATCGATGATCCGCTGGTATTCCAGTGTGGCGAAGTGGTGGGCAATGGTCTGTTCGGCCATGGCAGGTGCAGCCAGCATGGTCAGAGCGGCGAAGAAAGCGCGTTTCATATAATCGAATCCCGAATAAAAAAAGAGCGCACATTCTAGATCATGTCATCCGTCAATTGTGCTCCATATGGGTATTGAACTATCTCCCTAGAGGTGGTTTTCGTACGAGCCTTTATGGCGGCTGAGATTGGCCGACAACAGGATCTGAGCCAGATGATGTGTGTTGACCTGCCCGCATACGTCGGGTTAGCCTCTTGGCTCCTTTGATATATGAGTACTTCCTCCGATGCGCATTTAACCTGTCCGCACCCCGCTTTTGATTCCTCTCCCGCCAGGGAGATCGGGTGCGTCTTACCGTGACAGGTTGATGCTGATTCCTCTGCTTTTTCCAACTTGTGGACACGTGTCCCTGTCATTTGGCTTGGCTCTTGGCCTGCGGCTTTCGCACTGGCCCACAGGAGTTCAGATGACCCATATCGCATGTCATATCAACGCCTTGCAGCTGCCCTTCGGCGCCTGCACCGTGCCCCTTACTTTCACTTTGCCCGCAGCGGGCTGCACCCTGATCGGCCGCAACGGCATCGGCAAGAGCTTGCTGCTCGAACTGCTGGCGGGCCAGCGCCGCGCGGCTTCTGGCAAGATTGAGTGGTTGACTCCCATCAGCTGGTTGTCCCAGTTTGCGTCCGCTAAAGATCATGATGGCGCAGCCAGCGTGGCCGACGTTATTGGCTGGGGAGAGCCGCTGCGGGCCCTTGAGCGCATCGAGCAGGGGAGCTGCGCCCTGGACGATTTCGAGTTGCTGGCTGATCGCTGGAACCTGCGCAGCGATCTTGCCGATCTGCTGGCAGAGGCGGGCCTCAGACTCGATGCCCATGCCCCGGTCAGCACCCTGAGCGGCGGCCAGCTCACCCGTTTGCGCCTGCTGGCGCTGTTTGCGAGATCTGCTCACTTTCTGCTGCTCGATGAGCCGGACAACCACCTGGATGCCAGTGGCATCGCGTGGCTGAGCCAGCGATTGGCCAGCCACAGTGGTGGCTATCTGCTGGTAAGCCACGATCGGCGCCTGCTCAATCAGGGGAGCCAGCTCCTGGAGCTGGGGGAGCAGGGGCTGCAGAGTGCCAGCCTCTCGTTTGAGGCGTTTTTGGCGCAGCAGGCGGAGCTGCAGGCTGCCCGCAGCGCCCGGCTGGCGCAGGCGGAGCGCCGTGAAAAGGCGGCGGCGCGCAGCGTGCAAAAGGTGCGCGAACAGGCGGCCAGACGAGCCAGTCAGGGGCGGCGCGAGCGCGGCTCCCAGGCCAAGATCCTGCTCGATTTTAAAGCGGAACAGGCGGGCAAATCCCTTGGCAAGGTGCTGGATCGCCACGAGCGGAGCCACAGTGCCCAGGTGGAGGCATGCGCCGAGGCGGCGGCCGCGTTGGCGGCTGTGCAGCCGCTTGTCATGCAGTGGCCGGCGGAGAGCGAGCGCAAGGGGGCAGCCCAGCCGCTGGTGATCACGGCGGCGCGCCACTGGCGCTGGCATGGTCAGCAGGTCGATCTGGTGCTGCAACGGGGGGCTCGCTGTCTGTTGGCCGGTCGCAACGGCAGTGGCAAGTCGAGCCTGCTGCAGATGCTGCGCGGTGAGCTGGCGCCCGAGGCGGGCAGCTTTCGCATCAATGGCCGGCTGGCGTGTCTTGATCAGGGGCTCAGCCTGATTGCGCGAGACCTCAGCCCGCTGGCCAACCTGCAGGCAGCGGCGCCGACGCTCTCTGAGAGCGACGCAAGAACCCGGCTGGCGGGCATAGCACTGCGCGGCGATCGCGCCCTGATGCCTTGTCATGGTCTGAGCGGGGGCGAGCGGCTAAAACTGGGTTTGCTGATGGTGCTGGCGCAACTGCCTGACCTGTTGCTGCTGGACGAGCCGGACAACCATCTGGATCACCCCTCGCGCCAGCTGCTTACCCAGGTGCTGGTAGACTATCCGGGCACCCTGCTGCTGGTCTCCCACGATCCTGACTTTGTGGTCGGGGTGGGGGTTGAAAGGGAGTATTGGTTGGAGGGATAGGGGCTAAATCGTGAGCCAGCCTAGAATGGCTGGCTCAGAAATATGAATATATTGTTAACTTAAAGGAGCATTTCGATTTCTTTCTCTAATGCTTCCTCTTTTGCTAACTCGGCTAAGAAATTATTTATCTTTCTTTTTGATAATATGCTAATAGACGATTTTTCATATAAAGGTGAAATGCAATTAATCATTGAGTCAACAATGTACTCCTTAGTCATGTATATAAAATTTATATTTTCATCTAAATCACACCACTTATTTATATCAGTGGCTTCTAAAATTACTGAGCTATATTCCCTGATGTCACCCTTTGTATATCTATATTTTTCAACGCCCAGTATATTGAGAAGCTCCTCATGAGTGTAATTATCACAAATATGACTGTATGCATAGTGATGAAATGGTGGAGGGTCAATGTTATCTTGTCTTGCAAATCCAATAAAATAGAATTCATTATCAATAACTACTTTTATAGTTCTTGACATGTAACTCATTAACTCTAGTTTAGAAAGAGATAGATGTAACGCAAATCCTTCTTGGTTATCCTTGTCATCATTTGAAGAGAACATATCGGTATTTTCATTAAGAATATCGTCAATGAACGCTTGGTCAAATATACCAACTTTACAATTACCTAGGAGAGCACACGAAACAGCGAGATTATTAAAGTGATCGCTCTCTTTTACTCTATCATTGATAGACATGGCAAGGGACTTAGTTATAACCTTGTCATAAAGAAGCTTATCTATATCGTGAACAAAATCCATTATTTTTGAAAATGATGAAAATGAATCACATTTTAGCATTGCGGATAGTTTTTTATAGCTTTCTGAATGATATACGATGTATTCCGCTGAGAAATACTCTAAAATTGTCTTGTGTATAAATTTGTACTCATTTCCTTCTTTCACCATCAAAGGAACTGAAACAAGTAAATCTGTAATGAAATTATTGTTAGAACTTGGCTTTATACCTGTCAATCTTGTTGCTTGATCTAAAATAGAGTAAAAAAAGCTTTTCTCTGAAAATGAAACTTTTCTATGTACAGTCATTAAATAACAAAGTGCTCTTACAAGTTTTCTAAAATCTTCGTAATCTAGAAGGGATAGTTTTTTCCTACTAAAGCCTCCTTTATTAATGAGATCATGGCCTTTATAAAGGGCTTGATAAACATCATCATAAAAAGTACACAGGCGATCAGCAATTGAGTTGTTGAACCCAAATGTCTTATATAACAATGAAACAATTAATGGTGTTTTTAAAAAGTTTTGTGGTACCTTATCAAGTTGTAATATTAAATTCCTTCCAACATTCGATGATGAGCATTTATCATATCTTAAAAGTAATGATTTAACTTGCTCTATATTGAGCTCTTCAAATCTAAGTAAGTTGCTATTGATTAAATCAGGTAAACCTTCCTGAGGCCTTGATGTAAGAAGGATTGAGTTGTCACAGCATTTACTTGATAAGATATGAATCTGACTAGCGATATATTCTTGAGCGTGGGGAGCTACCTCATCAAACCCATCCAGTATAATAATGAATTTATTGATAGACAATAAACGATAAAATAAATCCCTCGAGAAGACTTTCCATGGGAAATCTAATTCTTTTGCCAAAAGCTCAATCAAGTCAGAGTCATCATTTATTCTTCTTAAGTCAAATAAAATTGGTATTTTTTCACTTTTATATAAAATTTCATGAACTAAATATCTAGAAAAAGTAGTTTTCCCCATCCCTGCACTATCAATGATAATATAGGCGCCACTTCCAAATTTCAGTTGATTAATAATATCAAAATTATTTTCTTCATGGATATCTGATATTGTTTCTCTAAAGAAGTCATTTTTCTCTATTTTTATTAGAGTCAATGGTTCATAAATTTTTATGAAATCTAGTTTGTGTTGTGGAAAGGCTACAGTTGTTATTTCATTAACTCGTTTGGATAGCTTCTCAAAATATAGTACTAAAGCCTTAGTTAGATTTTCTGGCTCTAATTCCTTTGCCATTTCTTTTTTCAAAAAATAATCTTTAATTTCGTTTATCTTGTGTTCAAAGACATTGGAAATTATCCCTCCTGCACCAACGGCAGCTGAAACAATTAATTCGTCAGTCATATATCCGTCTCTAAAAAATTATTGGGTTAATTATCTAGTTTTTGTTACATTTAACAGTTGTTAGTATTCATCACGCAACTCACTTTCCTAAAATACACTTTCCAGAATGCTAAATTGGCCAACGAGGGCTGCCGCCCATCGCAGATGAATAGGCACCGGATGGCTATGTTAAGCCAATCGATTCTGGTCTCACCAGTCAAAAATTGACGTAACTATCAGGAATATCTGCGTTTTATGCGCTGGCTCAACAAATCGCTATGGCGGTGAACAGGATTCCCATGGCACTTGATTTTATTGGGGGAGGCGAGCGTGGCGGGGACAAGAGTGGCTGGCTTGTTGTTGAGGGAGGCCAGTTGGGGGCAATCCCGCTTAGCCAATCGGCGCTATAGTGCGGCTATGGTGCCCTGTGATCCGTCTCCCAAGCTGGCGAGGCGAGGGATCTGCGGCAACAATCAGCTGTTGTCATAACAGTTACTTGCAATCAGATCATCATGCAAACAGGTCACCATGCCAACACATCACAATAAGGAACGTCATATGAAGCGTATTGCCATCCTGTTCGGTTTGCTCTGCGGCAGCGTGCTGCTGGCCAATCCGGTCTTTGCCAACGACACAGCCCAGTTGCAGTGCGAGGCGCAGGCCGCGGCCAAAAAGCTTAACGGCGCCGCCAAGACCAGCTTTGTCGGCAAGTGCGTGAAAGATGCCGCTGGCGCCGCGAGCGGCGAGTGCGAGAAGGCGGCCGCCGACAAGAAGCTGGCCGGTGCGGCCAAGAACAGCTTTATCCAGAAGTGCGTGAAGACGGGCGCGGCAGTGGATCCTGCAGCCAAGTGCGAGAAGGCGGCGGCCGACAAGAAGCTGGCTGGCGCGGCCAAGAACAGCTTTGTCCAGAAGTGCGTGAAGGATAGCGCCGCCAAGTAAGGCATTTTCTCATCCGGTGTGTTTGCGGGGGGCCATCAGGCCCCCCGCGCTTTTTGGGTGCAGGGGCGCTATTGCAGAGCGGGTGATTCAGCGCATGCCGCAAGGGCAGGGCTGATTAAGAGCCAATAAGCGGCGGTGAAGGGGGGCAAGCAGGGGCGGCCCTGTAGAAGTTGCCGGAACTGGGATCTCGATCGGGGCAACAGGACTTTTGTCCTGCAAGGGGCGAGGGGGCGGGGGCTAGGATGCGCTCATCCACACGAGTCAAACTGGAGCACAACAACAATGACCGCTCATATCAATGCCAACCCGGGCGATTTCGCCGAGACCGTCATCATGCCGGGGGACCCGCTGCGGGCCCGCTATATCGCCGAGACCTTTCTGACCGATGCGCGCGAGGTGACCAATGTGCGCAACATGCTGGGCTACACCGGCTATTACAACGGCCAGCGTATCTCGGTGATGGGGCACGGCATGGGGATCCCCTCCATGGTGCTCTACGCCCACGAGCTGGTGAATGACTTCGGGGTCAAGCGCATCATCCGCATCGGCAGTCTGGGGGCGACCCAGCGCCACGTGCAGATGCGTGATGTCATTCTGGCGCAGGCGGCGGGCACCGACTCCCCGACCAACGCCAAGCGCAGCGCCGGTTACCAGATGGCCACTTCGGCCGACTTCGCCCTGCTGCACAAGGCGTTTACCAAGGCGCAGGAGAGGGCGATTCCGGTCAAGGTGGGCAATATCTTCACCGGCGATCTCTATTACGATCCGGACGAAAACCTCATTCCGGCGCTGGAGAAGTTCGGCGTGCTCGGCATCGACATGGAGGTGGCCGGTCTCTACGGGCTGGCCCATCAGCAGGGGATCGAGGCGCTCGCCATCCTGACTGTCTCTGACCACTGCCTGACCGGTGAAGAGACCACTGCTGAAGAGCGGCAACTCTCCTTCAACCAGATGATCGAGCTGGCGCTGCATACCGCGCTGTAAGCGCCGCGGCCCGCCCAACCCTGCACGCACCCTGACCCCAAGAGAGATCCAATATGAACAATAAGCTCTCCCTCACTGCCATCAGCTTCCTGGCCAACTTCGTGATGGCCGGTTTTGCGACCCAGTTCGGCATGCTGATCGACCCCATCGCCGCCAAGTTCGGCGCCGACGTCAATCAGGTGGCCTCCATCTTCTCCCTGCTCAACGGCGGGGCGCTGGCGGGCACCATTGCCGCCTTCTTCCTCATCGAGAGGGTGGGCCTCAAGCGGATGACGCTGCTCTGCTACGGCCTGATCGCGCTGGCGGCGGCTTCGCTCCATCTGACCGGCTCGCTCTATGTGGTGATGGCGGCCATGACGGTGATCGGCCTGTGCGGCGGGGTGGGGCTCTGCATTGCGGGGACCCTGGTGGTGAGCGTCTGGCAGGCGCGGATGCAGAGCACCATGCTGGTGGTGCAGGATGCCACCTTCAACGTGGCCGGGGTGGTCTTCCCGCTTATCACCACCTACACCCTGACTCACGCCATGGCGTGGAGCTGGAGCTATCTGGCGGTGGGCGTAGTGGCGCTGGCGACCATGCTGGTGGCGGTGCTGACCAACTTTCGCAGCTGCGAGGCGGGCGGCGAGAGCGCCGGCAACGAGCACTCGGAGTGGAACCTTGGCATCATCAGCGGCGGATTGGGGCTCTTTCTCGGCATGCTGGCGCTCTACACCTTCCTCACCTGGGCGCCCATGTTCGTGAAGAACAAGTTCGGCATCCCCTTCGAGGAGGCGGGCAACATCATCACCCAGTACTGGACGGCGGCCCTGCTCGGCGCGCTGGTCTCCACCGCCATCGTAACCCGCATTGCGATCCGCACCTTCCTGTTGGTGATCATCACGCTGGCGATGGGGATGACGGCGCTTATCGTCACCACCGACAACCTGAGCCAGCTGCCATACCTCACCTACGGTTACGGCTTTGTCTGCGCCGCGCTCTACAACGCCTTTATCGCCTACGGGGTGTCGTTTGTACGGCAGGCATCGAGCAAGAACGTCTCCTATATCCTGATCAGCGGCAGCGCGGGGGCCATGTTCAGCCCGGCCATCAGCGCCCTGCTGGAGCAGGTGATCGGTCTGCAGGCGGTGATGTACGCCATCCCGCTCATCTATGGCGTGATCCTCGCCATGCTGGTGGCGTCGCTGCGCATGGCCCGGCCTCAGCCCTGTCTCGCCTGAGCGGGGGAGTAAACAGCAAGAGGGGCGGTATCGACCGCCCCTCTTTTTTGTCTTTAACCGGCAACTGATGCCCGCGACTTATGGCTGCTCCAGAAAGGCCTTGAGCCCCGCCAGATCGCGGATCTGCAACCCCTCCTCACCGCGCTCCACCAGTCCCTTATCCATCAGCTCTTTCACCGCCCGCCGGTAGACCCTGTCGGTGGTGCCGAAGCGTTCCGCCTCCTGATACCCCTTGCGAAAGCCGCTCACCGGGTTGTGGTGGCAGTGGCTGTGATAGAGGTCGAGGGCGATGTTGTAGCTGATGGGGTAGAGCATGCGGCAGGTGAAGATATCCACCGTGTCCTGATAGTCGATGGCAATGGCGGTGGCAAAGAAGAGCGCCACCTTGGGGTGGGCGACCAGCGCCTGCTCCAGCTGCTCGCCGTCGATGCGGGCCACTTCCAGCGGCTCCTCGGCGATGATGTCGAGCTGGCAGCGGTAGCCGGTGAAGAACTCCATCTCGCCAAAGAGCTGGTGGTCGCACTCCAGGGTGCCGAGCTGAAAGCGGCGGCCATTCATGGCGGTGTGGCCCATGGCGATGCGGCCGCTCTTGACCAGCACCAGATCCCGCAGCGGTTCACCCTGGCGCATCAGGGGCTCCCCTTCGGGGATCAGGCGCCGCTCCGTGATGCAGGAGCTGACCACCTGTTCGATGAGATCGTGGCCGGCTTGCCAGTGGGGCTGAAAGCGCCCCTTGAGAAGGGGTTTGAGTTGCATGGGGTTCCGGGTCGTCGCCAAACACAAACGGCTATTACACACCCTGCCGCTGGCAGACTCCAGCCCGAAGGCGCTGAGGGCCGGCGTGAGCATGCGAGGGTGTGACGGAGATCGGGCTGGCGGGACTGGGGCGGACACGGCGGGAGCACAGCCCCGCGCCATCCGGCCCAGATAATCAGGCCGGGATCAGGGCGCCGGCGCCGTTTTGCTCCAGGCTGGCGAGGGCCGTGCGCAGCCGGGCCAGGCCGATGGGCTTGTAGAGGCACTCGTCCATGCCGGCGGCCAGGCAGCGCTCCCGCTCGCGCGCGGTGGCGTGGGCGGTAAAGCCCCAGATTGGCAGGGTGTGGCCGCGGGCGCGCAGGCGGCGGGTCAGCTCGAAGCCATCCATCAGCGGCATCTGGCAGTCGGTGATGATGAGCTCGAAGTCCTGATTCTGGATGGCCCGCAGCGCCTCGGCGCCGTTGCCGCGCACGCTCACCTCGTGGCCCAGGTGTTTGAGCTGCTGGCGCAGCAGCACCTGGTTGGCGTGGTTGTCGTCCACCACCAGCACCCGCAGGCGGCCGGAGGCGGGAGGGGGTGAGGGCCGCTTGGGGGAGGGCACCATGGCCGATTCGGCATCGAGCGGCGCAGGCAACGGCTCACACGCTGGCTCTGGTGCCAGCGGGGTGAGCGGCAGCCGGATCCTGAGCTCGGTGCCGGTGCCAAGCTCGCTGCTGACCGCTATCTTGCCCCCCATCAGCTGGCACAGCATGCGGGCGATGTTGAGGCCAAGACCGGTGCCGGCGAACTGGTAGGGGTCGTGGGCACGGTAGAAGGGGTTGAACAGCCCGGGCAGCTTGTCGGGGGCGATGCCCACCCCGCTGTCGCGGATGAGCAGGTGCAACTGGGGTTGCTCCGCGCTCCCCGCGAGGCTGGCCTGCAGGCTCACTTCCCCTTGCTCGGTGAACTTGATGGCGTTGCCGAGCAGGTTGAAGACGATCTGGCGCAGGCGCGGCCCGTCGATCAGCACCCGCGGCAGGGGATCCAGCTCGACCCGGTAGCTGAGCCCCTTCTGCTCGGCCATGCCTGCAAAGGCGCGGGCCACCGATTGCAGCAGCGGCGCTAGCTCGCACGGCTCGGGGGCCAGGGTCAGCTGGCCTGACTCGATGCTGGAGATGTCCAGCACGTCGCCGATGAGATCCAGCAGGCCGTTGGCGGATTCGGAGGCGATGCGCAGCTGCTCGCCGGTGTCGGGGGCGAGGGCGGGATCCTGGCTCGCCAGCTCCAGCATGCCGAGGATGGCGTTCATGGGGGTGCGGATCTCGTGGCTCATGGTGGCCAGAAAGTCGCTCTTGGCGCGGCTGGCGCGGTCGGCCTGCTCCTTGGCGCGGCGTAGCGCCTCCTCCATGGTCTTGCGCTCGGTGATGTCGATCCAGCCGTTGATCACCCCGCTGATGGCGCCGCGGTAGTCAAAGTAGGGCACCATCCAGTGGTAGACGAACTGGCGCGGGCCGCGCTGGCTGAAGATGCGATCCGACAAGATGGGGCTGCCGCTTTGCAGCACCTGCTGAAAATCCTGCTCCAGGGTGGTGATGGCCTCGGCGCCCAGCAGCCCCTTGAGCCCTTCTGCAAATGAGGTGCCGAGCACCCGCTCGATGGGGGCGTTGAGGATGGCCAGGTACTTGCTGTTGCAGAGGATCACCTTGCCGCGCTTGTCGCGCACGACGATGGGGTGGGGCAGGCTCTCGCCGAGCGCCTCGATGAAGCGCACGTGCTCTTCCAGCTGGCGGCGGGAGGCCTGCTCCGAGCGGGCCAGCCGGTTGAGCATGCGGTTGCGATAGAGCAGCAGCAGGGCGACGGCGAACAGGCCGGCCAGCAGCAGGTAGAAGTAGGGGGCGTTGCGCTCCATGAAGGTGGGGGCCGGCAGTTTGCGGTTGCGCCACTGGTAGCTCATGGTGGCCAGCTCGTTGGGGGCGATGGAGAGGATGGTCTTGTCGATGACATCCATCAGCATCCGGTTGCCCGGCAGGCTGGCAAAACCCATCCGGATGGGGTGGTTGTCGGCGGGGCCGGCGATGCGGATCTGGCTGAGCCGGCCGCACTCCACCGCATGCTGGGCAAAATAGAGCGGCACGATGGCGGCGTCGAGCCGGCCGTCGTCGACCGCCGCCATCGCCTCGTCGGCGCTCTCCAGATAGCTCACCCGGCTGCTGTCGAGCCGCCGGGCGATGGGGTTGTAGTGGGTGCTGCCCACCCGCTTGCCGGCGAGCTGTGCCAGATCGCCGCTCAAGGCATCCCCCTTGCGGGCCACCAGCACATAGATGTCGTCGGTGGCATAGGGCAGGGAGGGGCGCAGCCGGTAGCTCTCGGCCACCGGGCGGGAGATGGCGCCGATGAGATCCAGCTCGCCCCTGAGCAGGGCCTCGTTGCGCGCCAGCTCCGAGCCATAACTGACGAACTCGAAGCGCAGGCCTGAGCGCCGGCTGATCTTCTCCAGCATCTCCACCGACATGCCGGTGAGCTGGTTGTCGTAGTCGCGCACCCCGTAGGGGTAGAGATCGTCCATCAACCACACCCTGACCGGGCCGGCCGTCGCCAGCCAGGCGCGCTCCTCTGCGCTGTAGAGATCGCTGGGGCGCTCGACGATGTCGCGGATGGGGCCGTTCCACTGGCTGAAGATGAGGCTGTGGGTGATGTCGCTCACCCCCGCCAGGGCGTGATTGAGCAGCGCCAGCAGCCGGGGGCTGTCGGCCGAGACCGCAAAGCGAAAGCCGTCCGCCGCGATGGCGGGCTGTGCCTGGCTGCGCTGCCGGATCTTGTCGAAGCGCTCGCTGTTGAGGTAGTGCAGGGAGTGGGGATCGCTTAGCAGCAGCGGCTCGCGGCCGAAGAAGACCGCATCGAAGGCCGCCACGTTGGAGGGGTAATTGACCAGCACCAGATCCGGGTAGTAGCGCTTGAAGGCGACCTCGTCCACATAACCCTGCACGGTGGCGACCCGCTGGCCCGGCAGCAGCAGCGGGCCCTGTTCGGCGGCGAGCGCCGAGAAGACGGGGGCACTGCTGAAATAGCGCTGGCTGAGGGCGATGCCCGCCTGGTCGGGGCCGCTCAGGCTGAGGTTGCCGAGATTGACGAGGTCAAGCTTCCCCGCCCGCAGCGCCGCCAGTGCGCTGCGCTTGTCGTCGAACACCCGCAGCTCGACCGGCTTTTGCAGGGTCTTGGCGACGATGTCGAGATAATCGGCAGAGATCCCCTCGAAGTGCGCGTCCGGCCCGGTCATGGCGAACGGGCGGTAGTCGTGGCGTAGCACGCCGACGCGCAGCAACGGGTGCCGGGCCAGCCACTGCTGTTCGGCCGCCTGCGTAGGGGCCGGGCTGCTCTGCAGGTAGTGACGGCTGTGCAGGGTGAGCGCCTGGGCGCAGAGGGGGAACAGCAGGCAGAGCAGCAGCAGGGGTCGAATAAGGTTCATTGCCGGCTTGTGCCCCTCCCGCTGGTCAGATGGTGATCGAAAGCGGCGATTCTACCGAAGAGCGGCGGACAATGAACCTTTAATCAGCTGTTTGTCAGTGCCGGCGCCATAAAAATGGCGGGAAGCGACCCGCCATCTTGCGTTGTCTGGCACTGCCAGGGCTCAACCGAAGCGGTAGGAGCCCATGTAGAGGCTGCCGCCATCCCAGCTGTCGTGCAGCTTGACGGGCTTGTCCTGGCCGGCGGCGCCGAGTGCCACGAACAGCGGACGCAGGTGATCGTCGTGGGGATGGGACTCCACCGCCCCCGGCGCCCGTGCCCGGTAATCTTCCAGCGCGGTCCGATCGCCCTCGCTCATGGTCAGCTCCAGCCAGTTGACGAAGCTGCGGGCCCAGCCCGGCACTGGCGAGTTTTCCGGCCCCAGCGCCCGCAGGTTGTGGGTGATGGCGCCGGAGGCCAGGATGCCGATCCCCTGGGTGCGCAGCTGCTGCAGCGCTTCCCCCAGTTGCCACAGCTGGCGCGGGGTGAAGCTGGCCGGGATGGAGAGCTGCACCAGCGGGACGCTGCTGGCGGGATCCATCAGCGAGAGCGGCGACCAGACCCCGTGATCCAGCTCGCGGCGCACCGGTTCGGCGGGCAGGCCTGCCAGCAGCAGCTGATCGCTCACCGCCTCCTGCAGCCAGAGCGGGCTGCTGGCCGGCCAGCGGATGTGGTAGAGCGGCTCGGGGAAGCCGTAGAAGTCGTACATCAAGGCCGGGTTGGGCTCGACGTTGATCTGCAGCTCGCTGCGGGTAAACCAGTGGGCCGAGATGACCACCAGCCCCTTGAGATCGCCAAGGCGCAGATTTTTGAGGAAATGGGTCGCCGGCTGGTCGCGCAGAACCAGATCCGGGGCGCCATGGGAGATGAACCAGACGGGGGCGATAGACATGACAGACTCCATATGCGTTATGCCGGTGCGCGGCGCACCGAAAACTGTGGGCCAGGGCGACATGCCACTGACGATATGGTCATTATCTGCCCCGACAATGAAGTTAACAATCTAGCGTAATGAATAAGCACTGTTCACTATTGGTTTATAGTGATGGGTGGGAAGGAGGGGGTCACCAATAACAAGGCCGGCGCAGTGGCCGGCCCAGGGAAAGGCTGAGAGCGTCTTGCCCCACAGCCATCAGTTCATCTTGATGCGGATTTTATCCCTAACAGCGCCACCTCGCAGGTCAGCACGGGCGCTGGGTGGGATCTGGCCGGTTTACTGAATACCCAGCAGTTCCGCATCGAAGATCAGCACGGGCGCAGGGTGGGGTCTGACCGGTTTACTGAATACCCAGCAGTTCCACGTCGAAGATCAGCACGGATCCCGGCGGAATTTTGCCGGCGGCGCGATCGCCGTAGGCCAGGTTGGCGGGGATGTAGAAGCGGGTCTTCTCCCCTTCCACCATCAGCTGTACCCCTTCGGTCCAGCCGGCGATCACCTGGTTGAGGCCGAACTCGATGGGCTCGCCACGGGCGACCGAGCTGTCGAAGACGGTGCCGTCCAGCAGCTTGCCCTCGTAGTGCACCTTCACCTTGCTGGTGGTGGTGGGGTGAATGGTGCCGGTGCCCGGGGTCAGCACTTCATACTGCAGGCCGGAGGCGGTGGTGGTCACCAGGGGTTTTTCCTTGTTGGCGGCGAGGAACTCGGCGCCCTTGCGCACGTTTTCCACGGCCTGCTTCTTGTTGTTGCTGCTCGAGTAGAAGTAGTAGGCGACGCCGGCAACCAGCAGCGCGATCAAAACGAATTTCATCGGGTATCCCTATGTCGTGAAATGCCGAGAGGGCAGTGAGAGCGGCATCTTATCCCAGCCGGGGGGCGAGGGCGAGCCGGCGGGCGGCAAGATGTGACTGGACGGGCAAAGCCTGAGCCAGAGTCAGAGCCGGGGGACGCAGCGCATCCCCCGGCCCCTGTCGTTACTTGGCGGCCACCATCATCAGGGCGGGCAGGGCGAAGAAGAGGCCTGCCACGTAACCGAGCGCCAGCAGCTTGTTCTCGCTGCCGACCCGGGCCAGCCCCTCGGCCGCCTTGACCGGTAGCTCGCGCAGGAAGGGCACCCCGTAGATGAGCACCACGGCGAACAGGTTGAACAGCACGTGCACCAGGGCGATGGTCAGCGCCAGCTTGGCTCCGGCGCCGCTGATGGCGGTGGCGGCCAGCAGGGCGGTGATGGTGGTGCCGATGTTGGCGCCCAGGGTGAAGGGGTAGAGCTGACGGGTGCTGAACACGCCGCCGCCGGCCAGCGGGATCATCAGGCTGGTGGTGGTGGAGGAGGACTGCACCATCACGGTGACCAGGGTGCCGGAGGCGATGCCGGTCAGCGGGCCGCGGCCCAGCGCCCGGTGCAGCAGATCCCTGGCACGGCCCACCAGCACCCGTTGCAGCACCTTGCCGAGCCAGGTGACGCAGCCGAGGATCAGCAGGATGCCGATGCAGATGGTGGCGATGGCGGGTCCTTTGCCCGGCAGGAAGGCCACCAGGCCGTCGATGAAGGTGAGGGCCGGGGAGAGCAGCGGCTTCATGAAGTCCATTCCCTGCATCGACATGTCGGCGGAGCCCGCCAGCAGGTCGGCCAGCGCCTCGGCGCTCTTTTGCAGCAGGCCGAACATCAGTTCCAGCGGCAGGAAGATGAATACCGCCAGCAGGTTGAAGAAGTCGTGCACGGTGGCGGCTGCAAAGGCGCGGCGAAACTCGCCCCGATCCCGGATATGGCCGAGGGAGACGATGGTGTTGGTGATGGTGGTGCCAAGGTTGGCGCCCATCACCATGGGGATGGCCATGCCGATGGGCAGGCCGCCGGCCACCAGGCCGACGATGACCGAGGTCACCGTGCTGGAGGATTGCACCAGGGCGGTCGCCAGGATGCCGAGCAGCAGGGCGACGAAGGGGTTGCTGGCGAAGGCGAAGATCTGGGCCGCGCCCTCGGCGCCGCCGGAGAAACCCTTGAAGCCGTGGGAGACGGCGCCGACGGCAACCAGGATCAGGTAGATCAGAGTGATGACAGCGAGCCAGTTGAACAGTGGGCCGGTACGACGGGTCTGCTGTTGTGCGAAAGATGGGGTGCTGTGCATGAAGCCTCTTGGGACAGTCTGCGTGAAAATGGACGGGCGCATTAGACCAAGGCTCCATGACAGAAATATGACAAAGTGACACTTTTGTGATGCTTTGATGACATGGACGGCGGGGTCCATTGGACAGGAGGTGTCGGAGCTGGCCGGGATCCCGGCTGGTTTGGCCACAGATCCCCCGCGCGGCTTGCAGCCGGGAGTCAGGGCGCTATGCTGCCCCCTTTCCTTCCCTCAACGAGAGTGATGTTGTTATGCGTGCATGGGTGCTGTGTCTGTCCCTGGGTCTGTTGTCTGCCGGTGCGCAGGCGAGCGTGTTCAAATCCGAGTGCAACCTCGACAAGGCGGTGAAGAACGAGGCGCTCAACGCGACCCTGGGGGTCAAGGGCAACTGCGATACCGACAAGCTGGTGCGCCAGCAGAAAGAGAAGGCCAAGACCGAGGTGAAGAAGCACACCACGGACGTGCTGGACCAGAAGACCGCCGGCCTCAAAGAGGGCAAGAGCCAGCTGCAGGGGACTCAGCAGAAGGTCAATCAGGCCGGTCAGCAGCTCAAGCAGACCCAGCAGGATGTGAAGGCGGTGGCCAAGGATCCGCTCAAGGCGGCCGCCACCGCGGTGATCAATCAGGGCTGATCAGCCTGCCTGCCGTGGGTGGGGCCGCGAGCGCGGCGTGCACAGCAAGAAGGGGAGCCATGGCTCCCCTTCTGCATTTGTGCGTCTGCTCGTCACCCTTACTGGGTGTCGGCCGCCTCTTCGTACTGACGGAAGGGGATGCGGAACACCGCGAGGCGCAGGAACAGGTAGGTGACGCCGAGGCCGGCCCAGATCAGGCCCAGCTCCAGCGAGCTCTGCTCCAGGTTGATCCAGAGCGCGCCTATGGTGGCGGCGCCCAGCAGCGGCAGCACCAGGAACAGCAGGTGCTCCTTGAGGCTCTTGTTGCGCTTCTCGCGCACCCAGAACTGGCCGATGACCGACAGGTTGACGAAGGTGAAAGCCACCAGGGCACCGAAGTTCACCAGCGCCAGCGCCATGTCCAGATCGAACGACACCGCGGAGAGCGCCAGGGCGCCCACCATCAGCACGTTGATGGCCGGGGTGCGGAATTTCGGGTGGATGTAGCCGAACACCCGCTCCGGGATCATCCGATCGCGCCCCATCACGTAGAGGATGCGCGACACGCCGGCGTGGGCGGCCATGCCGGAGGCCAGCACCGCGACCGTGGTGCACACCAGCACCACGCTCTGGAACAGGGTGCCGCCGACGTAGAGGGCGATCTCCGGCAGCACGGCGTCCGGCTCCTTGAAGCGGGCCAGATCCGGGAAGTAGAGCTGCAGGAAGTAGGAGACGGCCACGAAAATGATGCCGCCGATCAGCGCGGTCAGCACGATGGCGCGCGGGATCACCTTGCCGGCGTTGGGGGTCTCTTCGGAGAGCGAGCTCAAGCCGTCAAAGCCCAGGAACGAGAAGCAGAGGATGGTGGCGCCGGTAAACAGCGGTACCATGCCGGCCGACTCGAAGTGGAACGGCCGGCTGCTCAGCAGGGTCGCCGCCCCTTCACCGTGATAGATGCCCCAGCCCATCAGGCCGAGGAAGACGGTGATGATGGCGAGCTGGATGAAGACGATGACGCCGTTGAAGTTGGCCACCAGGTTGATGCCGCGCAGGTTGAGGAAGGTCATCACGGTCACCAGACCGAAGATGAAGATCCAGGGCTCGACGCCGGGGAACATGGCGGTCAGGTAGATCTTGGCCAGCAGGATGTTGATCATCGGCATGAACATGTAGTCGAGCAGGGAGGACCAGCCGACCATGAAACCGATGTAGGGGTTGAACACCTTCTGGGCATAGGTATAAGCCGAGCCCGCGGAGGGGAAGCGGCGCACCAGATGGCCGTAGCTGAAGGCGGTCAGCAGGATGCCGCCGAGCGCCAGCAGATAGGCGGTGGCGACGCGGCCTTCGGTAATGTCACCGACGATGGCAAAGGTATCGAATACCGCCATGGGTGTGAGGTAAGCCAGACCCATCACCACTACCTGGAAGAGGGTGAGCGTCTTGAGCAGCTTGGCACCGGCCATCACGCTTTCTCCTCTGCGATCGCCAGGTCGGCGAAGGGGGACGGGATCAGGGACGCAGCGCGTCGCTGGACACAGGGGACGCCGGTCTGCGGCACAGACGGGTGGCGTACGCCGGCGGGCACCGGCAGGAAAGCAGTGAAATGCCCCATGTTTTTCCTCACAACGTCGGGAGATTGCCTGGCAATCTCGATATCAATTCCGGTACAAAGTCCGGCCTCTTGGTGAATGTGGTTTTCCCCTAAAAAACGAAGAACCGATGCTGCAAAAAACATCGGCTCTCAGGGGCGGCGTATTGTGCCCTCAGGGGGGGGAGGACACAAGCAAAAAAGCCCCGGTCGGGGGATTTTGTTGACCTGGGTCAGGTCGGGCTGCGCCACCGGGCTGGCAGCCAGTGTTGACGGGGGCTGCAGCGACGCAGGTCACGCGCGAACATGGCTGTTGCGCAGGGCTGACAGGGGTAAAAAAAAGCGCCCGCAGAGGGCGGGCGCTGTGAACACAAAGGAGGCTTAAGAGGCGTCGGTTTCGGGCCGGCGCAGCTGGACCCGGAACACGGTGAGGCGCAGCAGCAGATAGAGGGCGCCGAGTGCGGCCCAAATCAGCCCCAGTTCGAAGGAGGCCGGCTCCAGGTTGAGCCAAAGCACGCCGATGCAGGCGGCTCCGCACAGGGGCAGCAGCAGGAACACCAGATGGTCCCGCAGCGTCTTGTTGTGACCAAGCTTGACGTAGAAGTGGGCGATCACCGCCAGGTTGACGAAGGTGAAGGCCACCAGGGCACCGAAGTTGATCAGTGCCAGCGCCATCTCTAGGTCGAACGACACCGCCGAGAGGGCCAGAACCCCCACCAGCAGCACGTTCAGGGCCGGGGTCTGCCAGGTCGGGTGAACGTAGGCGAAGAAGCGACTCGGCAGGGCGCGATCCCGCCCCATCACGTAGAGCAGGCGTGACACGCCGGCGTGGGAGGCGAGCCCGGAGGCCAGCACCGCCACCGTGGTGCAGACCAGCACCACCGCCTGGAACAGCTTGCCGCCCACATAGAGGGCGATCTCCGGCAGCACCGCATCCGGTTGCTGGAAGCGGGAGATGTCCGGGAAGAACAGCTGCAGGAAGTAGGAGACGGAGATGAACAGCACGCCGCCGATCAGCGCCGTCAGCACGATGGCGCGGGGGATCACCCGGGAGGCGTCCGGGGTCTCTTCGCTCAATGTGGTGATGGCGTCAAAGCCGAGGAACGACAGGCAGAGAATGGAGGCACCGGTCAGCAGAGGGGCCACATTCATGTGCTCGGAGAAGAAGGGACGGCTGCTCGCCACCGTGCCGAGCCCCTCGCCATGGTAGACACCCCAGGCGATGAGGCCGATGAAGACGGCGATGATGCTGAACTGCATGATGACGATCAGGCTGTTGAAGTTGGCCACCAGCTTGATGCCGCGCAGGTTGAGCAGGGTCATGACGGTGGCCAGACCGAGGATGTAGGTCCAGGGTTCCACGCTCGGGAACAGGGCCTCCATGTAGATCTTGGCCAGCAACATGTTGATCATCGGCATGAACATGTAGTCGAGCAGGGAGACCCAGCCCACCATGAAACCCACGTAAGGGTGAAACACCTTCTGGGCATAGGTATAGGCGGAGCCTGCCGAGGGAAACTTGCGTACCAGGTGACCGTAGCTCATGGCGGTGAACAGCATGCCGATGAGGGCGAACAGGTAGGCGGTGGGCACATGGCCTTCGGTGATCTCGGTGACGATGCCGAAGGTGTCGAACACGGCCATGGGGGTCAGGTAAGCCAGCCCCATGATGACCACGTGCCACAGTTTGAGGCTTTTTTTCAGGCCGACGGGTTGGGCATTCATTGTGCTTTCCCCTCAATCCGGGCCGAAGGGATCAGGCTGACGGTATCAACCTGGGCATAGGGGGCGCCAGAGACGCGACGCAGACCGGCGTGGGCCGGCAGGAAAGCAGTGAAATACCCCATGGTGTTCCTCACTAGAGAAGCGGGTGTCGTGAGATGGCAACCCATCTCGCTATCATTTCCGGTCGGTTCCGGCCTCGTTGTGGATTTGTTTGCCGCAAAAAAAGAACCTGACTCAGCAAGTGGTCGGTCCTTTGTTGCGGCGGCGCATTGTGCATTCGTGTTGCCCCCTTGACAAGCATATCAAGGGGGCAAAAACGCATTTTTTTGCACTGATGAGCGGATGTTGCGGTTCTGATCAGCCCTGGGCTGCCAGCAGGGCCTGCTCGAGCAGATCCAGCCCCTCGTCGATGAGGGTCGGCGAGGCCGTCAGCGGCGCCAGGAAGCGGATGACGTTGGCGCGCACGCCGCAGGCCAGCAGCACCAGCCCACGCTTGCCCGCCTCGGCCACCAGTCGCTTGGTGAGGTCGGCATCCGGTCTGGCCGCATCGCGCTGCTTGACCAGCTCCATGGCCACCATGGCGCCGGGGCCGCGGATGTCGCCGATGCAGTCAAAGCGCTCCGCCAGCTGCTGCAGGCGGGCCTTGATCTGCTCGCCCTGAGCATTGGCCCGTTGGTTGAGCTGCTCCTCTTCAATCACCTCCAGCACCGCCAGGGCGGCGGCGCAGGCGATGGGAGAGCCGGCATAGGTGCCGCCCAGACCACCCGGCTTGGCGGCGTTCATCACCTCCGCCTTGCCTACCACGGCGGAGAGCGGGAAGCCGCCGGCCAGGCTCTTGGCCAGGGTCATGATGTCCGGCTCGATGCCGGCATATTCGGTGGCGAAAGTCTTGCCGGTGCGACAGAAACCGCTCTGGATCTCGTCACAGATGAGCAGGATGCCGTGCTGATCGCAGATGCTGCGCAGGCGCTGCATGAAGCTGGCGGAGGCGGGGTAGAAGCCCCCTTCACCCTGCACCGGCTCGATGATGATGGCGGCGACCCGGGTCGGCTCGATATCCGAGCTGAAGCAGAGATCCAGCGCGGCCAGCGCATCGGCCTCGCTCACTCCCAGATAGTCGCTCGGGAAGGGCAGGTGATAGACCTCTCCCGGGAAGGGGCCGAAGCCGGTCTTGTAGGGTACCACCTTGCCGGTGAGCGCCATCCCCATCATGGTGCGGCCGTGAAAGCCCCCCTTGAAGGCGATGGTGCCGCTGCGGCCGGTGTGGGCGCGGGCGATCTTGATGGCGTTCTCCACCGCCTCGGCGCCGGTGGAGAGAAACAGGGTGCGCTTCGGGGTGGGGCCGGGCACCAGGGCATTCAACTTTTCCGCCAGCTCGATATAGCCGGGGTAGGGGGTGACCTGGAAACAGGTGTGGCTGAATTTTTCCAGCTGCGCGCGCACCGCCGCCACCACTTTCGGGTGGTTGTGGCCGGTGTTGAGCACGGCGATGCCGGAAGCAAAATCGATGTAGCGGTTGCCCTCCACATCCCACAGCTCGGCATTTTGCGCCCGCTCGATAAACACCGGCAGCAGGGTGCCGACGCCGTTGACCACGGCCGCTTCGCGGCGCGCTTGCCACGCCTTGTTTGATGCTGACTGACTCATCTTTCCTCCCTGAGGGGCCGGGGGCCCCTGTCTCAATGTGGCGAGGCCCCCTTGGGAGCACTCACTTTGTCCTTGTGAATTGATATGGCTGCGCCGGCGGGTGGCGGGCCCCTGTTGCAGGCCCGGCCGCCGGCACAAGATGTGACTGCCTAGCGAATGCCGCCGAAGCAGAGGTATTTGGTCTCGAGGTACTCCTCCAGCCCCTCGGCAGCCCCTTCACGACCCAGGCCCGACTCCTTGATGCCGCCAAAGGGGGCCAATTCGGTCGAGATGATCCCCTCGTTGATGCCGACCATGCCGTATTCGAGCTGCTCGGCCACCCGCCAGACGCGGGCGATGTCGCGGCCATAGAAGTAGGCGGCCAGGCCATAGGGGGTGTCGTTGGCCAGGGCGATGGCCTCGGCCTCGGTGTCAAAGCGCACCAAGGGCGCCACCGGGCCGAAGATCTCCTCCTGCAGGATGGGGTTGGCTTTATCCACCTTGC
This sequence comes from Aeromonas sp. S5(2024), assembly GCF_041403025.1. NCBI lineage: Bacteria > Pseudomonadati > Pseudomonadota > Gammaproteobacteria > Aeromonadales > Aeromonadaceae > Aeromonas > Aeromonas sp. S5(2024). Next base: position 542,786 of record NZ_JBGLRI010000001.1, read on the forward strand.
CCAGAATGGTGGGCTGGTAGAAGAGCGGGCCGGCGGGGTGGGCTTCGCCCCCCAGCAGCAGCTCGGCGCCGGCGGCGGTGGCCTGTTTGACCAGCTCGGCCACCTTGCTGGCGGCGGCCGGGTTGATGAGCGGGCCTATCTGGGTGCCCTCGCTCATGCCGTCGCCTACCTTGAAGGCCTTGACTGCGGCGGTGAGCTTCTCGGCGAAGGCGTCGTAGATGCCGGCCTGTACCAGGATGCGGTTGGCGCAGACGCAGGTCTGGCCGGCGTTGCGGTATTTGGAGGCGAGCGCGCCGGCGATGGCGGCGTCGAGATCGGCGTCGTCAAACACGATGAAGGGGGCGTTGCCACCAAGCTCCAGCGACAGCTTCTTCATGGTGTCGGCGCACTGGCGCATCAACAGCTTGCCGATGCGGGTGGAGCCGGTGAAGGAGAGCTTGCGCACCGTCTTGTTATTGCACAGCTCGTTGCCCACCGCCGCGGCCTGATGGCTGGTGACGATGTTGATGACCCCGGCCGGGATGCCCGCCTGCTCCGCCAGTGCCGCCAGCGCCAGGGCGCACAGCGGGGTCTCGGCGGCCGGCTTGATGACGATGGTGCAACCGGCGGCCAGCGCCGGGCCCGCCTTGCGGGTGATCATGGCGATGGGGAAGTTCCAGGGGGTGATGGCGGCGACCACCCCGACCGGCTGCTTGATGGTGGCCAGCCGGCGATCGCTGGAGAAGCCCGGAATGGTGCGGCCGTAGGCGCGTTTACCCTCTTCCGCGAACCACTGGATGAAGCTGGCGCCATACGCCACTTCCCCCTTGGCCTCGGCCAGCGGCTTGCCCTGCTCGCAGGTCATGATGCGGGCCAGCTCTTCCTGGTTGGCCATGATGAGTTCGAACCAGGCGTAGAGCCGGTTGCTGCGCTCCTTGGCGGTGAGCGCGGCCCAGACGGGCTGGGCCGCGTGGGCGGCGGCGATGGCGCGGTGGGTGTCGCCCTCGTCCATGTCGGGCACCTGGGTAATGACCTGACCGGTGGCCGGGTTGTGCACCTCGAAACGGCGTCCGCCGCTGGCTTCACACCAGCGGCCATCTATATAGGCAAGGGATTTGATCAGGGAGAGTGCGGGTTGTGATGCTGACATAGATAGCAAGCCTCGATTGTGGGTCAGGGGGCCGGCTCATCCTGTGCCGCCACCGTATAGAATAATAAGCACAGGAAGACCATAAATTGAGCTGAAATGTTTTTCAAGTGTTAAATATATTTGAGTAAACTGTGTCTCGCATGCTAGAAATGGAGCTGTTGGAGCGATTTTACCGGTTTTTGCGGTGCAGGGTGTGCAAAATAATGAACGGTATGCACTGTGCAGGATAACAAACAGGCCGGTTGGATTGACTCGCTATTTTAACCGGGTGCCCAGCTGGCACCTGACAGGCACACAGGGAGGTGGCCGAATGCAGCAACCACAGGGCGAGACGCGCTGGCAGTCCATGACCGACAACCCCATGACGGACAAGGGCGTGGCGCAGAGCATGGGCGAGCGTCTGGCGGCGACCCGCCGGCGGCTCGGGCTCTCCCAGCGACGGGTCGCCGAGCTGAGCGGGCTGACCCATGGCGCCATCTGCATGATAGAGCAGGACAAGGTGAGCCCCTCGGTGGCCTCCCTGCAAAAACTGCTCAGTGTCTATGAGCTGCCGCTGTCGCGCTTCTTCGCGGAAGAGGAGGGCGGTACGCCGAGCGTGGTGATCAAGGCCGAGCAGCTGATCGAGCTGGGCAGCCAGGGGGTCTCGATGAAGCTGGTGCACAACGGCAACAACCGCCGCCAGCTCGGCTTCATGCTGGAGACTTACGCCCCCGGTACTGACACCGGCGGCCAGGTCACGCATCTGGGGGAGGAGGTGGGCACCGTGCTGGAGGGATCTGTGATCCTGACGGTGGCGGGCCAGGCCTATCCACTCAGCGCCGGGGACAGCTACGTGATCGACACGGGCGAGCCCCACAGTTTCAGCAATCCGTCGGGGCAGGTCTGCCGCATCGTCAGCGCCCACACCCCGGCCAACTTCTAGTGCCGAGACATCGTCTCGTTTGGGAAAAGAACCGGTAAGGAAACAGGGATCATGACCGAACATGTAAACAGTTACTACGCAGCCAGTGCCAACAAACACGCGCCCTATCCGACGTTGACCGAACAGCTGGAGTGCGACGTCTGTGTCATCGGGGCGGGTTATACCGGCCTCTCCAGCGCGCTGCACCTGGTGGAAAAGGGCTATTCGGTGGTGGTGCTGGAGGCGGCCCGGGTGGGCTTTGGCGCCAGCGGTCGCAACGGCGGCCAGATCGTCAACTCCTACAGCCGTGACATCGACACCATAGAAGCGAACTGCCCGCCGGATCAGGCCAGGCTGCTCGGTTCCATGCTGTTTGAGGGGGGCCAGATCATCCGCGAGCGGATCAAGCGCTACAACATCCAGTGCGATCTGCAGGAGGGCGGTGTCTTTGCCGCCGAGACCGAGAAGCAGCTGCATGAGCTCAAGGCGCAGCAGGCGCGCTGGGAGAAGTGGGGCAATGACAAGCTGGAGCTGCTCGATGCCGATGGCGTGCGCGAGGTGGTGGCGAGCGATCGCTACGTCGGCGCCCTGCTCGACAAGAGCGGCGGCCACATCCACCCCCTCAACCTGGCGCTGGGGGAGGCGGAGGCCATCCGCTTGCAGGGGGGCAAGATCTTTGAGCAGTCTGCCGTCATCAGCATCACCCCGGGCACGCCTGCGCTGGTCAAGACCGCCAAGGGGGCAGTGAAGGCGCGCTTCGTGGTGGTGGCCGGCAACGCCTATCTCGGTAATCTGGTGCCTGAGCTCGCCGGCAAGAGCATGCCCTGCGGCACCCAGGTGATCGCCACCGAGGTGTTGGGGGAGGAGCGGGCCCGCTCGCTGCTGCCGCAAAACTACTGTCTGGAGGATTGCAACTACCTGCTCGACTACTACCGTACCTCCGGTGATCACCGGCTGATCTATGGCGGTGGCGTGGTCTATGGGGCGCGGGATCCGGCGGACATCGAGCGGCTGATCATCCCCAAGATGCTGAAAACCTTCCCGCAGCTGGCGGACGTCAAGGTGGAGTACACCTGGACCGGCAACTTCCTGCTCACCCTGTCGCGCCTGCCGCAGTTTGGCCGTATCGGCTCCAACATCTACTACATGCAGGGTTACAGCGGCCATGGCGTCACTTGTACCCATCTGGCGGGCAAGCTGCTCTCCGAGGTGCTGAGCGGTCAGGCGGAGCGTTTCGATGCCTTTGCCAAGCTGCCGCACTACCCCTTCCCGGGTGGCCGCCTGTTCCGGATCCCCTTCACCGCCGCCGGCGCCGCCTGGTACACCCTGCGCGATCGGCTGGGGGTGTGATTGCCAGGCAGTCCATAGCAACAACAAGGCCACCCCGGGGTGGCCTTGTTGTTTTGCGGCTAAGTGGCCTGTGAGCACAGGCGGCGAGTCAGTGGTTACTGCGCCCGCAGCGGGGTGGCCGGCCAGAACCTGTGGTAGAAGTCGAGCCAGCCCTCAAAGTGGCCCTGCAATAGCTCGGTGTGGGGCGAGTGCTGGAAGATGGCGATCTGCTCTGGCGTGATCATCTGCCAGCCGTAGTTGAGGGGCATGCTGAAGGTGCCCTCCACCTGATTGATGTCGCTCAGCGCCGATTGCTTGTCGGGTCGCTCGATGAGGGTGCGATCCGTCACCAGAAAGATGAGCTGGTTGCCGAGCACCGCCTGATAGGCGCTCACCATCCACTTCGCCTTGGTGTAGCGGTCGCGCTCGATGACGGTGAACTTCCCCGCCCGGCAGACGGCGTAGTAATCCGCCTCCTTGGAGGAGAGGTGCATCTCGTAGTTGCAGCCCAGGCTGTTGATGAGCACCAGGCCCGCCAGCACCATGCCGGTGGCGCTGAGCCCGAAGAGCAGGCGGATCAGAGCGGCGCGTCTCATGGCTTCTTCTCCTCGAATTTGGCCTGATCTTCCCCGACCATCAGCCAGATCTCGCCGGCAGCCGGGGTGGGCAGACGGGATGCCGCTTTCTGGGTTCGGCAGAGCGTGCCCTGACCGGCCGGTTCGCAGCGCACCGAGACCCAGGTCGCGCTCAGGTAGAGACCGGTGAGCAGCAGCAAGGCGAGAAACAGCCCCATCACCCCGAGCAGCAGCCGTTGTTGCCAGCGTGGCAAAGGGATGGGCACGGCATCCCGGGAAGCGGCAACAGGCACGGTGGCGACAGGCTCGCCCGCCTCCGGCAACGGCGCTGGGTCGGCAGCAGGTTCGCTCAGGGAGGGTGTGCTGGCTGTGGGGATGGCCTGCATGGCGGCGGGCGACAACATCAACAGATAGCCCTGGCGGGGCAAGGTGCGGATCACCGCCTCCTGCTCCGGGGTATCCAGATAGCGGCGCAAGTTGGCAATGGCCACGGGCAGGGAGCTGGCGCTCACCGGTCGTCCGTCCCAACCGATGGCGAGCAGGGTCTCCTTGCTGTGCAGGCTGCCGGCATGGGTCAGGAAGAAGTGCAGCAGTCGTGCCTCCGCGGCAGACACGCGCACGCTGGTTGGGTTCCCGTCCTGGGAGCGGGTCAGGGTGAGCTGTTTCGAATCCAGAACAAAGCGACCGAAGGCATGCAGGTGAGGGGCGTGATCCGGATCCATGGCGCGGTGATCGTCTCGCAGATGATGTTGCTTATTAATAGGTAGAGAGTGAAATCTGACGGGGGCGCCACCCCTTGTCAAGGGATAGATGGGAGCTGCAGAGGCTGGCTCCCCACGAGTGTGATAGGCAGGGGGCGGGCACTGGATGAACAAGCGCTCGCCCCGTGGCAGGATGGTGCCGCTCAACGGGCGACATGCATGCCGAGCAAGGTGCCAGCACCACGGAAGCGACACGCGAAAAAGGTGTCGTCGCTATGCCAGACGCTTAAAAAGGCGTGCTTGCCATGCTCATTTTGCCAACCATGGACCAGCTGAAATACATATTCAGCCAGTGTGGCAGTAGTTTCAGTTTCTCATTCACCATTTAATTGATTGCGATTGAATGGATTGCTTCTGTCATCATTTTTTTATTTTTATGATGATGGTCAGAGTAATAACCGAGGGCGCCGGCAGCCTCGAATCAGTGGCGCCAACAAGCGCATGATGGCTCGTTATATTCTGGCAGCGGGTGCTGGGAAGGCTTGATGAGATCATCAATGCCAAACGTGTTCGCATATTGAAACCCTGTGAGCCAGGGGGGCTTATAACCTGATGTTGTGGCCTGCAGAGTAACTCGCCGGTCCAGTTGGGCGCCAACGAGAGAACATTATTAAAAACTATTAAAATGCATAAAATCAGGTGGTTATATGCATACCGCTCCATTGCAGTACCAAGTCTAGCGGTGCTGCCGTGTCAGGCTCTGCTGGCTAGCCGGCTGCGGGCAGTGGAGGGCTGGTGCAGTATTGGTAACCAGTGTGCAATGCGAGGTTGCCCGTTAATAGTTTTTAATAATGTTTATTGTATTGCCGGATAGCAGCTCATCAATATATTTTCAAGTGACTCGTTTTGACTCGAATATTGAACAGTAACGGTAAGAGAAGATTACCCTTCAACCCATCAGCTATCTGGCAATGCCAAGAGGTAAATTATGAACTGGTATTTCAATGCGTTTAAAAACTATTTCAATTTCAGCGGGCGGGCATCCCGCCAGGAATATTTCATGTTCCTGCTGATCAATACCGTGATATGTGTTGCCCTGTCGCTAGCGTTCAACGCCCCTGAGCAGCTCAATTATCCCTTGGGTGTATATGGCTTGCTGACGCTGATCCCGACCGTGGCGCTGGGGGTGCGCCGCTTGCACGACACCAATCGCACCGGCTGGTATCTGCTGGTGGGGGCCATTCCGGTGTTGGGTTTCCTGATCCTGCTCTTCTTCAAGCTGCAAAAAGGCTCGACTCTGCCCAACCGCTACGGTGCCGCCCTGCTGTGAGCCCGTCTGCACCGACCTTGCATAAAGAAGAACACCGCCAGCTGGCGGTGTTCTTCTTTATATGGGCTCTTATTGAGCCAGGGATTTCAGTTGCTGCTTGTCCGGCGGGTTGTTCCAGTCGATGGGGCCGTGGGTGAAGCGGTATTGCAGGCGGGGCAGGCTGGTTTCCAGCCACTCTTCGCGAAAATAGGCGTAGCCCTGATCCCAGTCCGGGTCGTTGGCCCAGCCGGTTTGCAGGAAGTAGAGTCGGGTACCCTGGCCTTCCGGCACGAACCGCAGGCTGACCTGGGTCTTCTGCAGGCGGATGTGGGGCAGGGAGGGCGGGAAATTCCAGCTGAAGCTGAGCAGGTCGTGGGGCATGACGGCCATCACCCGGCAACCTTCGCTGCCACGTTCACCCAACGGGGCATCGGGTCTGAAATAGATTTCGAAGGGACCATTCGGTTCGGGCACCATCAGGCATTCCGGCGCCAGAAAACTGCGCAGGCCACTCTCGGTTGTCCAGGCGCGCCAGACATCGTCGATATGGGCCGGAACAAAGATGTTGCCTTCTATCTGCTTGTTATCCATAAATCAGCGAGCCTCAAACCATCCATACATGGGACTCAGGCAGTATAGTCCCATGGCTTATGAAATGGACAGAGGTGTGTCACACCCCTGCCATCGCCGAGAGACTATTATGCCCGTGCGATTTGACATGGTGCCTGTGTTCCATTGAGAGTGGGGTCAGGCAGTCACAATGACAAGGACGCTTTGATGATCAGAGTTATGCAAGAGACGGATATTCCCCAGCTGGCGCAGCTGTTTCTCAAAGGGCGGCGGCAGACTTTTCACTGGGTCGATCCCGCTCATTTTCGGCTGGAAGATTTTGACGAGCAGACCCGGGGCGAGCAGATCTGGGTAGCCGAGCAGGGGGGAGCGCCTTGCGGGTTTGTCTCCATCTGGGGAGATGAAAGCTTCGTTCACCACCTGTATGTCTCGGCCGACTGGCATGGGCAGGGGGTGGGGCGGGCCCTGCTGAGTCACGGGTTGGCCTCTTTTCAAAAGCCCGCCTCGCTCAAGGTGGCGACCCACAACACGGCGGCGCTGGCCTTTTATCATCGATTGGGATGGCAGAATACGGCAGAAACAGGCCACTGTGAGATCACCGGTCCCTGGCGGCGGTTGATCCTGGAATAGGGCGCCAGCGCCCTGCGACTGATCAGATCATGGTTGCAGAGCTGCATTGCCGGCAGTAACGAGCGGATGCTGCCGGTAATATATAGTGTCAATCGTCTACCTTGAGTCTCATGTGGGTGAGTCAGGTTTTAACAACCGTGGCCAATTGTAAAAATAGCGGTCGCAACTGTGATGGAAAATATAACGGGGTACATCTGCGCTATTTGCCATACCCGGTATGGGGAATTGCATGGCAAAAGATGAGCTGGTGTGACGTAATGGGTAATGGCTGAATAAAGTCAGCGGTATATTCAGCCGCACTTTTTTGTTAAGAAAGTGACAGCGGCTATAAAATCATTATGTTGTCATCAAACAGCCGTGCTATTCTCAAGCTGTGTTATCCCTGTGACAAACAAAAATAATTCTGTGAGGAAGTAATGAACGAGTTTCTGAAAGTTCTGCTGAACATTCGCAGCCTGCGCGCTGCCATCCGTGAATTGCCGTTTGAACAGCTGCAAGAAGCAAAAGAAAAGTTCGAGCTGGTATATAACGAGCGTGCCGAGTCTGTTGAACAAGAGCGTGCCGAACAGGAAGAGCGTCAGCGCAAGCTGAGCGAGTTCACTGAAATGCTGCAGCAGGCCGGTATCGACCCCCGTGAGCTGCTGAACAGCGCCGCCGCCCCGGCTGCCGCTGCTGGTGCGACCAAGAGCAAGCGCGCCCCGCGTCCTGCCAAGTACAAGTACCAGGAAGATGGCCAGGAGAAAACCTGGACCGGTCAAGGCCGTATGCCGAAAGCCATTGCCGAACAAGTGGCACTGGGCAAGGATCTGAATGATTTCCTGATCTGATCCACGGGATCAGTCATGAATGATGCCGCCCATGAGGCGGCATTATTATTTGTGCTCACCAAAAATATCTTCTGTCAATTCCCCAACTCCCCTGATACGACCTTCTTGTGTCGCATTCAGACCGGTGCTCTGCACGTCAATTGGTCGCCCCATGATGGAATGATTAATTGGAAATGATCGTACCGATGGCTCCCTGTACGCGTTTTTGCTGTCACGCGATCATCGGAATGCCAGCCATATCTGGACTCATATAGCCCGTCAGGTATTAGCTGGCTGACGATGTGGCAATGGGAAAAGCATTAAGTCAGTCGCAAGGCGTGCCTCTTTTTTGCTCCGCAACCCGCCGGGTTTTACCGCGTGATTATCCACCCTGACCGGGGGAGACTGCTTGTCTGCGGCCTGCAGTGGGTAATACCTGAGCCAACATATTATTAATTCCAGCCGGATCCGAATGTCAGCGTACTTTGCATGGAAAAAGAGTGAGCTGGTCATTTAATCGGTAGACCAGAGCGGTCGACAGGGCAGGAATATCGGCAAAATAATAAGGCTCCCGTTGTGGGAGCCTTATTGCTGATGGTCGTTCAACTTGCCAGCTGGGCATGCCAGCGGGCGGTGTCCGGTTGTGCCCGAGCAGGGTGTTGGCGCCGTGTCTCGACGGCCTCTGCCAGCATGGCGAGCAGGGTCTGGGTATCGTCCCAGCACAGGCAGGCATCGGTGACCGACTGGCCATACACCAGCTCGGCCAGCGGCGCCGGTTTCTGGCTGCCCCCCTGCAGGAAGCTCTCGACCATGACGGCGGCGATGGCGTCGCTGCCTTCCCCCAGCTGGCGGCAGAGCTCTCCTGCCACCCGGATCTGGTTCTTGTGCAGCTTCTGGCTGTTGCCGTGGCTGCAATCCACCATGAGTCGGGGCGTGAGCCCCTGCCGTGCCAGTCGCTCGGCCGCCTCTTCCACGTCGCTCTGGTGATAATTGGGGCGGGTGCCGCCGCGCAAGATGATGTGGCCGGCCGGGTTGCCCTCACTCTTGATCACCACCATGCCGCCCTGGCTGCCGGGGGCGGTAAACAGGTGGGAGGCTTCGCTGGCCTGGATGGCATCGATGGCCACCCGGATGTTGCCATCGGTACCGTTCTTGAAGCCAATGGGACAGGGCAGGGCCGAGGCCAGCTGCCGGTGCACCTGTGACTCCGTGGTCCGGGCGCCGATCGCTCCCCAGCTGATGAGATCGGCCAGGTAGAGGAAGCTGGTGGTGTCGAGAAACTCGGTGGCGGTGGCCAGCCCCAGCCGGTTGATGTCGAGCAGCAGCTGGCGTGCCAGCTGCAGACCATGGCCTATGTCGTTGCTGCCGTCCAGATGGGGATCGAACACCAGCCCCTTCCAGCCCACCGTGGTGCGGGGCTTCTCGAAATAGGTGCGCATCACGATCTGCAGCCGATCCCGATAGTCGTGGGCCAGCACTGCCAGCCGCCGGGCGTAATCGAGTGCGGCGAGGGGATCGTGAATGGAGCAGGGACCGATGACCACCAGCAGGCGATCGTCTTCCCCGCTCAGGATCTGGCGAACCTGCTGACGGTGCTGATCGATCCGGGTTGCCAGGTCGGCGGGACAGGGGTGAAGTGCCAACAGGTCGGCAGGAGTGGGGAGAGCCTCCACCGCGAAGGCGCGCATTACCGAGTTCAAGACTGCCATCTGGATTACCTTGCTGTGCAAATGGAGTGAATGACGTGCACTCCACACCGGGACCCGGACGAGGGAGCTGCAATGGGGCGTCATCACCTGTTATTGTTGAGAGTGATTATCATTATCTTGTTGTCGGCCGCAAATGCAAGCACAACCGAGCGGCATACCAGAATGGGGGGGAGAGCAGGCGGGTGGCATTGCACCAATGGCAATCAAGCCCATGGGCGGTAGACCATGAGCTTGATATTTCAGGGGAAAATCAGCTGATTCAGCTGTCCATCACGTCGTGACGCGCATGGTGATAGGCCTCTTCATCCTTGCCATGGCGCCAGTAGGGCACGGCGTAGACCCGGGTGCGATCCACCTCGAGCGTGCGCCGTACGTGGCGGCGCATGGGGACCACCAATCCCTCTTCCCCGCCGAACCAGAAGTAGCTCTGTTGCTCTTCCAGCGGCAGAGAGGTGAAGTACTCCACCAGCGGCGCCGTCTCTTCAGGGGAGCCGACAAACCAGCGCAGGGTCACCCCGGCGGGCAGCGACAGATCCTGCACATCTTCCTGATAGGGCACCAGCAGGGCGATGTGGCCACGGGCATCGGCGGGCATCACCTCGGCCATGGCGCTGATGGCGGGCAGAGCGGTGAGATCTCCCACCATGTAGTAGTGGCTGGCAGGCTGCAACATTGGGTCCGGACCACCTGGGCCCGAGATGGCCAGCAGGTCGCCTGGCTTGACCTCGTTGGCAAAGCGGCTGGCGGGGCCGCCATCGCCGTGCAGGGCGAAGTCGATATCCAGCTCCAGCGCCTCGCGGCGAAATGCGCGAATGGTGAAGGTACGCATGATGGGGCGCTGGCTCGGATCTTCCCAGCGCGGCCCCTGCGGGGTGGGGGTGGGCAGTACGGCATGGGCCTGGCCCGGCTGGGGCAGCATGATCTTGATATGGGCGCCGCCACAGGTGAAGGGGTAGTCAGCGAGCTCCGGGCTGGTCAGGCAGATCCGGCGCAGGTGCGGGCTCACATCCTGAATGTGCTTGACCGTGAGCAGACGGGGACGATTGACCGGGGCGGACTGGGACATGGGCATACTCCTGACTGATAATGGCGCCCATTTTTCATTAAATGAAAATTATTATCAATTGCTTTGTGTGCTAGCGGTCAGACCCTGGTCGAGGGGACAAGGCACACAAGGGGAAAGAATAAGGGAGATGCCTGATGCCCTCGCGCGGTGCGAGGGCATGAGACAAGGCAGGTCAGCTGCGATCGCTGCCCCCCAGTGCCTTGTAGATCCTGGCCATGGTGTTGAGCTGCTCCTTCTGCTGGCCGAGCAGGGCGAGCTCGGCATCCCACAACCGGTTCTGCTCATCCAGCCAGGGCTGTACCCCGGTGGCGCCGGCCTGGTAGCGGGCTCTGGCCAGCCGCTCTGCCTCCTTGGCAAAGTCCAGTTGTTCGGCCAGGTAGCTCAGGCGCTGCTCGCCGTGGTGGCGGGCGGCCAGACCATCTTCCACCTCCACCAGCGCGCTGTAGAGCTGCTTGCGAAACTCCGCTTCGGCTATCTGGTAATCGAGCTGGGAGCCCGCGATGGCAAGCCGGGTCTTGTTGTACTCGAGGAAGGGCAGCGCCAGCGTGGCGCCCAGGGTACCCACCGGGTTTTGCAGCACCTGGGTCAGGGTGTCCGAGCTGCTGCTGGCCCCGCCGGTCAGGCTCAGGGTGGGGTAGAAACCGGTGCGGATCTCGTCCCCCTTCGCCAGGGTCTTGCGCAGGCGCAGCTCGGCGGCGCGCACGTCGGGGCGCCGCGCCAGCACATCGGCCGGAATGCCGACCGCCAGCGTGGGGATGGGAGCCGTCGGCAGCGCCTTGGGTTCGAACGTCAGCGGGCCGCTGCTGCGACCGAGCAACAGCCGCAGGGCATTGCGGGCCTGCTCCTGCTGCATCAGGAGCGAGCTGAGCTCCGCCTGCTTGCCGGCTTTCTGCTGGCTGGCCTGCACCAGGTCGAGCCGGGTCACGGCGCCGGCCCGGTACTTGGCCTGGGTCAGCTGCTCGGCACGCTCATAGTTGGCGAGCTGCTGCTGGCCGAGGGTGATGGCCGAGCCGAGATAGGCCAGCTGCCAGTACTGCTCCAGCGCCTTGCCGATCAGCATCAGGCGGGTGGCCGCCAGATCCTGGGCGGAGGCCTCGGCCTCCCAGCTCGCCTGATCCCGCACCGAGGCGAGCCTGCCCCACAGATCCACCTCGTAGCCGAGGGTCAGGGAGGGACCCATGCTGCCGCTGGCCTTGCCGCTCTTCAGATCCTTGGTGCCATTGCCGCTGATGCCGGCATTGACCGAGGGGGTCAGGTTGGTATCGGCCAGGTCGGCGCCGAGCAGGGCGCTGCGCAGGCGCAGGCCGGCTACCTGCATGTCCGGGTTGGCGGCCAGCACGGCCTCGATCAGCTGATCCAGCTCGGGGTCGTGGAAGCCTTGCCACCAGGGGCCGGCCTGCTGCCGGGTGAGGCCGTCGTCCGGCTGTTGCCAGTGGTCGGCCAGCGCCAGATCCTGCCGCTGATAGCTGCTCTGCTGGCTGCAGGCGCCGAGACCGAGCGCCAGGGTGAGGCAGAGCCCCAGTTTGGATAAGTGGTACATCGTCATTCCCTCGCCAGCGCCTCGACCGGGTCGAGCCGGGCGGCATTGCGGGCGGGCAGATAGCCAAACAGGATCCCGATGAGCGAGGAACAGCCAAACGCCATCAGGATGGAAAAGAGCGAGAAGTGCATCTGGATGCTCTCCACGAACAGGGAGAAGAGCAGGCCGATGAAGAGGGAGACGCCGACCCCGAGCGTGCCGCCCAGCAGGCTCACCATCACCGCCTCGATCAGAAATTGCTGCAGTATGTCGGACTGGCGGGCGCCGACCGCGATGCGGATGCCGATCTCGCGGGTACGCTCCACCACCGACACCAGCATGATGTTCATCACCCCGACACCGCCGACGATGAGGGAGATCACCGCGATGGCGGAGACCAAGAGCGTCATGGTAGCGGTGGTTTTCTCCACCGACTTGATGATGCTGTCGCTGCTGAAGGTGAAGAAGTCCTTCACCCCGTGGCGCTGGGTCAGCAGCTCGATGGCGGCCTGCTCGGCCAGCGCCGGTTGCACCCCGTCCTTGACCCGGATGGTGAGCTGGCTGAAGTGGTTCTGGGAGATGAGACGGCTCATCACGGCACTGTAGGGCAGCCAGACGTTCACCGACTGGCTGCTGCGGCCAAATCCGGTCTCCTCTTCCACCACGCCGATGATGCGCACCGGCAGGGTGCCGACCAGCACCACCTGACCGACGGGATCCTGCTTGCCGAGCAGGCTCTCGATGGTCTTGCCGTCCACCACCGCCACCGCCGCCCGGTTCTGGATGTCGCGCTCGTCGAACAACCGGCCGTTGGTGAGCTTCATCCCCTTGACCCGGAAGAAGTCGTTGCCGACCCCCACTATGCTGCCGCTGCTGGTCTTGTTGCGATAACGCAGCTGGCCGGGGGCGGCTATCTGGGGACTGGCCCCTTCCAGATAGGGCTGACCGAGCAGGGCATCGAGATCCCGCTTGTTGAGGGTCTGGATGCTGGCTGCCTTCTCGTCCCCCCAATCCTTGCCGGGGAAGATGTCGATGGTGTTGGTGCCCATGGCGTTGATCTGATCGATCACCTTGGCACGGGCCCCCTGGCCGAGCGCCACCACGCTCACCACGGCGGCGATGCCGATGATGATGCCAAGCATGGTGAGGAAGGTGCGCATGCGGTGGGCCAGCATGGCGTGCAGCGCCATGCGCGCCGCTTCCCGGTAGCGATCCCAGTCGTGGCCTGCCCCTTCCTTGACGGCAGGGGCTGCGGTCGGGGTCACGGGGACGGCCGCCGGCTTGCGGCCGCTGTCCTCCTGCACCCGGCCATCTTTCAGGGTGATGATCCGGTCGGCGTGGCTGGCCACCTCCATGTCGTGGGTCACCAGAATGATGGTGTGGCCCTGGGCGTGGAGCTCCTTGAGAATGGCCATCACCTCCTTGCCGCTCTGGCTGTCGAGGGCCCCGGTCGGTTCGTCCGCCAGGATCACCTCGCCGCCGTTGGCCAGCGCCCGGGCGATACTGACCCGCTGCTGCTGGCCACCGGAGAGCTGGCTCGGGGTGTGATGGCTGCGATCGCTGAGCCCCAGCCGGGTGAGCAGCGCCTGGGAGCGAGCCTGGCGCTCGGCCCGCGGCGTACCGGCGTAGACGGCCGGGATCTCCACGTTGGCGGCGGCATTGAGGTGCGGCAGCAGGTGGTAGCGCTGAAAGATGAAGCCGAAGTGGTGGCAGCGCAGGCGGGCGAGGGAGAGGGCATCCAGGGTCGCGGTATCCTGGCCGCGAAACAGGTACTGGCCGCTGCTCGGCCGATCGAGGCAGCCCAGCAGGTTCATCAGGGTCGATTTGCCGGAGCCGGAGGCACCGACGATGGCGATCATCTCCCCCGCCTCGATGGTGAGGTCGAGCGGATGGAGCACGGTCACTTCCTGCTCCCCGCTCTGGTAGCGGCGCTCGATCCCCTTGAGCTGGATCAGCGGCTCGCTCACAGCATGATTTCCACGTCATTGTTACTGGCCGGCTTGCCCTGGCCCAGGGTGACCTTCTCCTGTTCGCTCAGGCCGCTGACCACTTCTATCTTGATGTCGTCCTTCATGCCGGTCTTGATGCGACGGGTCTCCTTCTGATCGTCCTCCTTGAGCAGGGTGACCTCGTACTCGTTCTCCCCGAGCTTCTTGCCAAGGGCCGTCTGCGGAATGGTCAGCACCTGCTTGCGCTCGCCGAGCACTATGGTGACTTGCGTGGTCATGGCGACCCGCAGGGTGTGATCGGGGTTTGGCACATCGAACAGGGCGTAGTAGTAAACGGCGGCGTTGCTGGTGGCCGTGGTGCTGGTGGCCTGCTCGTTGATGTTGGTGGGGGCCAGCTCGACGGTGCGCAGGGTGCCGTGGTAGCGGGTATCCGGGTCCCCCATCAGGGTGAAGTAGACCGGCATGCCGGCCTTGACCCGGGTGACGTCCGCTTCCGAGATCTGCGCCTTGACCGTCATGGTCTCCAGATTGGCGAGCTTGAGCAGGGTCGGCACAGTCTGGCTGGCGGCCAGGGTCTGGCCCTGACGGGTCACAATGCTGACGACGGTGCCATCCATGGGGGCCTGAATGCGGTTGTAGCCGAGCTCGGTCTTGGTGCGCTCCACCTTGATCTGGGCATTCTCGACCTCGGCCTGGGCACTTTGCAGCTCGGCTTTGGTCACGGCCAGGAGGGCTTCGGCGCTCTCCAGATCGGCGCGCGAGCTCGCCTCCTGCCTGAACATCTGCTGCTGACGGCGCCAGCTCAGCTCGTTCTGCTTGAGCTGGGCCTGCTTGATCTTGAGCTGGGCGCGGCGGCTGGCGAGATCCGCCTCGGCAGTCTTGAGGTTGTTCTGGGCGATGAGCGGGTCGATCTCGGCCAGCAAATCCCCCTGCTGGACCTTCTGGCCAGCCTCCACCGCGAGATAGGTGACCTGGCCGGAGACCTGGGCACCGACGTCCACCTGCTCGATGGCCTGCAGTACCCCGCTGGCCAGCACGGTTTGCTCCACGTCCTGACGGGTCACCTGGGCGGTCAGCACCGGCTCGGGCGTCTTGCTCGGCCAGATCAGCCAGCCGATGGCGAGCAGGGGGACGAGGGCGAGCAGGGCAATTTTTCTCTGCTGGGGAGTTATGTTCATGTTTCACCTGAAAGAAGCGAACGAAGGCGTGCAAGGGCAATATCCTGCAGCAAACGAGGCTTAAAAAACAGCGATGAATATGTAAGGAAACATGTAGATAGCCTTGTCATTAGGCCGGGGTAATGAGGAGGGCAAGCAGGGGATGGCGGGGTAAAAAGGACCCCGAAAGGGAGGTGGCAACAGGGGGCCCACCTCACGGGTGGGCACCCGGGTCATCAACCGACGGCTTTGAGCTGCTCGCTGTAGGGCTCGTGGCAGATCTGGATGTCGATCGGCAGCTTGTAGATGAGCAGGCGTGCCAGGGAGCCTTCCATCCAGTGGTGGCGGCTGCCGACCAGCAGCAGATCGGTCGGGTTGGCGGCCAGCCAGCGTTTCAGGTCGGGCACCACGTCATCGACCACCAGACACTGGTAATCCACCGGGTGCTGCAGGGTGGTGATGAGTTCGCTGATGATGGCCTTGGCATCCAGCGTGCCCTGGGCGCTGCGCTCCTCTTCCGACAGCGACAGGCTCTTGCGGCGCATCTTGCTGCTGTGGGTCAGGTGCAACAGGGTCAGCTCGCCCCCCATGGCTTGTGCCAATTGACTCGCTTTGGCCAGCGTCTCCTGCTCGTAATCCTTGCCTTCCAGCAACAGCACAATATTGGTTGAGGTCATAAGCAGTTCTCCCTTGGCATGGCGCGGGTCACCCGGGACAAACGGCCTGTCCCATACCACTGTGTGCCCGCTATGTGTCGCATAGCACGAACCTGGCTCTCTGTACGGCAGGCGTCACCTCGTGTCGGTGATGCATCGCCAGGCCATGTTCGTTTACATCATCATAACAGACTGAGTTGAATGGAAAATGAAGGAAAACCGGGTTTTGGCGGGAAAATGGGATACGAGGCGTTAAAAGTGTGAGCAAAGTATGAGTCGTCTGGCCGGGAAGCGCCGTGAATGGGCCGGTGAGGCAGATATTGAGGGGGCTGAAAAGAGGAGTGGGCGGCGAGCCGGCAGAGGCCGGCCCGCTGCTTGGGGTCAGATCTGCTCGCCGGAGAGATAGCGGGTCAGCCAGGGCAGCCCCTCTTTCTTGCGGCTGACTGCGCCAACCAGATGCGTCGGCTGCTCGGGCAGAATGCCGTTGCTGGCGAAGTAGAGCTGGCTGCCCCCCTTGGCGAGATCGGTCAGCATCAACACATAGGCATCCAGTTCGTCCTGCATCAGCCGCGCTTGCATGGCTTGTTCCAGCTCGGCTTGGCGGCTGTGCAGCTGGGCGGGATCCATCACGCAGATCTGGCTGACATAGAGCTGGTAGCCGGCGATCTGGTAGGCCTTCTCGTCGGCGGTCAGCAGCTCGGTCATGGGGGCGTCACCGAGCTGGGTGCGGCGTTCCAGCAGGGTCTGGGCAAAGGGGGCCAGGGCCAGATCGGCCAGCGGCAGCAGGGCATGGACGGCGGCGCGGTCGCGGGCCGTGGTGGTGGGCGAGGTTAGGCTGAAAGTATCGCTGATGATGGCCCCCAGCAGCAGGCGAGCCTGGGCGCGGGAGAGGGTGTCATAGCCCATCAGCTCCAGCAGGACGGTGGCGCTGCACCCGACGGCCCGGATCCAGGCATCGAGCGGGCCCCGGGTGATGAGGGTACCGATGCGATGGTGATCGATGAGACCCTGCACGTCCGCCTCGGCGAGCCCTTCGGGGCCTTGCTCCAGCTCGCTGAAATCCACCAGGAACACCTCCTTGTTGGCCACGCTGCCCTGCAGCAGAGGCGGGGCGGCAACGCCGGCGGTTTCCAGAATGAAGCGGGTTTCCGCAATGGGCTCACCGAGGGCGTAGGCCTGGGCCGCGCGGCCCTGACGATTGAGCCAGTCGGCGGCAACCAGAGCGGTACAGATACTGTCGCTGTCGGGATTCTTGTGACCAAAAACGTGGAGCATGGTGCCATTCCTGCGGTTGATGACGCACCTGAGGCAAGATCAGGTATGTGGGGCAAATGGGAAAACAGGGGCTGGCCCCGCTCTGGTTTCACTCTATGCGCCGTCCCCGCTGATGGCAACCGGTGCAAGCCGCTCTGCGGCGGGTGAAACCCTGTGGTCAAAGGGGCGCACACTTCTGCTGCTGAATCATCTTGGGGCAGGGAGGCAGACCAGGGCAGCAGATTAGGGCGGGGAGGCAAACCCGGACAGGGAGACAAGCGGAAGGAGATAGCCGCATGGCAAGCGCCGGCGGGCTCGCTAATCGCCGCAAGGTTCACGCCGCAGGAGTTGGAGAGGAGACGCGGGCAAGCAAAGAGATGAGACTGTGGCTCGGGTTGGTTAGCGACAAGGATGCCCCAACCCGGTCAGGCAGGCCGTGACCATCCAAACCGCCAGGGAGTGAGCTCTCGGGAGTGGCCTCTCCAGGAAGCGGCAACGGCGGCATGGTGATGATGCACCAGCCGCAGAGCCGCAAACCGCCGTCACCAGCTAGCGAGGTGACGCGGGGTACCTGATGCTCACCGTGGGCCCCGCGTGCAGATGGCTGACCTGTATCTCAGCAGGCCAGCAGTTCGCGGGCGTTGGCCAGGGTATTGTCGGTGATCTGATCCCCCCCCAGCAGGCGGGCCAGCTCGTTGAGACGGGCCCCTTGATCCAGCGCCTGCATCTGGGTTTCCGTGGTTTTGCCGTCGGTGTGCTTGCTGACCACCATGTGCTGATGGCCCTTGCCTGCCACCTGCGGCAGGTGGGTGACCACCATCACCTGGGTGGATTCACCCAGCTGGCGCAGCAGGCGGCCCACCACGGCGGCGGTCGGGCCGCTGATCCCCACGTCCACCTCGTCGAAGATCAGGGTGGGGGTGGAGACCTTGCGGGCGCTGATGACCACGATGGCCAGGCTGATGCGCGACAGTTCACCGCCGGAGGCCACCTTGCCGAGCGGCTGGATCGGCTGGCCCGGGTTGGTGGTGACCATGAACTCCACCCGATCGATGCCAAGGGGCGAGAGGCTGCTCTGGGCGTCGGGGCGTACCTCGATGGCAAAGCGGCCATCCGGCATCGCCAGCTCGTGCATGCTGGCACTCACCTTGGCGCCGAGCTCCTCGGCGTAGCGCTGGCGACTCTGGCTCAGGGCCTCGGCGGCCTGCACGAAGGCCAGGCGGGCCTCGGCCAGCTCGTCTTCCATCCCCTCCAGCCGCTCCTCGTCGGAGTTGAGGCGGGCCAGATCGGCGGCCAGCTCCTGGTGGTGCAGGGCCAGCTCGGCCGGTTTGACGTGGTGCTTGCGGGCGAGATTGATGGCCTTGGAGAGGCGGGCTTCCAGCTCGTTGAAACGCTCGGGGTCCAGCTCTAGCCGGTCCAGATAATTGCGCAGTTCGCTGTGGCTCTCCTGCACCCCGATCAGGGCCTCGTTGAGCATGCCGAGCACGTCGCCTAGCCGGCTATCCATGGCGACCAGGCTCTCGGCCCGATCGACGACGGTCTGCAGCAGGCCGGCGATGGTGGTCTCCTCGTTGTCATAGAGCAGGTCCAGACAGGCGCCGCACTCCTGCATCAGCTCGGTGCCGTTGGCCAGCCGCTGGTGCTCCTCTTCAATCTCTTCAAACTCCCCCGGCTGCAGGGCAAACTCGTCCAGCTCCTGCACCTGATATTCGATGAGCTGGCGACGGGCCTCCCGCTGCTGCTGCTCGGCCTTGAGCCGGTTGAGTTCGTTCTGCAGCTGGCGCCACTGCTGGTAGTGACGACGTACCTCATCGAGCAGCAAATGGTGGCCGGCGTAGCCATCGAGCAGGGCGAGCTGGTAGTCGGGTTTGAGCAACATCTGATGGGCGTGCTGACCATGCACGTTGACCAGCAGCTGGCCCAGGTTCTTGAGCTGGGTGAGGGGGACGGGCACGCCGTTGATGTAGCTGCGCGAGCGCCCCTCGGCGGAGATGACCCGCCGCACGATGCACTCCCCTTCGTTTTCCAGCTCGTTGGTGGCCAGCCAGGCGCGGGCGGCCGGGTTGCCGTCCAGCAGGAAGCGGGCGCTGACCTCGCTCTTGTCGCTGTCCGGTCGTACCATGCCGGCCTCGGCGCGCTCTCCCAGGCACAGGCCCAGGGCGTCGATGGCGATGGATTTGCCGGCCCCGGTCTCACCCGTGATGCAGGTCATGCCCGGTTGCAGATCGAGTTCGAGAAACTTGACGATGGCGAAGTTGTTGACGGTCAGCTGGGTCAGCATGGTCTCATCCTGTATGGGCCAACATTACTGTGTATGCATCCAGTATATACTGGTTTTCCATACAGTAAAGAGTCGACCCGCAACAGGATGTGCAGGAACGTCAAGCGTGGGTCAGAACAGCTTGCTGCCCCAGCCGAGCTTGTTGCGCAGCACGTGGAAGTAGCTGTAGTCGAGCGGATGCACCAGATGCAGCTTGTGGCTGCTCTTCTTGATGAGGATCTCGTCCCCCGGGTGGACCGCCAGGGTCACCTGACCGTCGCAGCTCACCTGCATGGCGTCGTCCTGATTGTCCGGTGAGACCAGCAGCCGCACTTCGCTGTCGGCATCCAGCACGATGGGACGGCTGCTCAGGGTGTGCGGGAACATGGGCACCAGCGTGATGGCATTGAGCTTGGGGGTGAGGATGGCGCCGCCCGCTGACAATGAGTAGGCGGTGGAGCCGGTGGGGGTGGCCACTATGATGCCGTCCGAGCGCTGGCTGTACATGAAGCTGCCGTCGATGTAGACCTCGAACTCGATCATGTGGGCAATCTTGCCCGGGTGCAGCACCGCCTCGTTGACCGCCAGGTTGTTGGACTTGCGCTCGCCGTGGCGATAGACCGCCGCCTCCAGCAGGAAGCGGTGCTCGCTCTTGTAGTGGCCGCACAGCACCTGCTCCAGCGGCAGCAGGTAATCCTGCGGCGAGAGATCGGTCAGAAAACCGAGGTTGCCCCGGTTCACCCCGATCACCGCCACGTCGAAGCGCGACAGCACCCGCGCGGCCCCCAGCATGTTGCCGTCACCGCCGACCACGATGGCGAGATCCGCCTGCTGGCCCAGCTGCACCAGGTCCATCACGTTCTCGTCCATGATGCCGAGGGCATGGGCCACCCGGCTCTCCACCAGGACCCGAAAACCGCGGGTGGTCAGGTATTGATGCAGGCCGGTCAGGGTCTGGTTGGCCCCTTCGTGGTGGGGTTTGCCAATCAGGGCGATGGTTTTGAACGGAGAATCCATAGTCTGTCGGGTCTGGGATGAGTATTGGGGGGAGTATACCGCGCTTTGGGGGGGATTTGTCTGCCACCGGCTGGTCCGGCCGCAGCGGATGCCGGGAAAAAGCCCCAAATTGCCCGCCGCTGCACGCTCTTGGCGATAATGGCGCCCTTTTCCCCTTGAAAGCCGGGGATCCATCCCCATAATAGCGCCAACATAGTCGGCCCATTGCCGTCCGGTCGCTCAACCGGGTGGTCGGGCCCTCAATAAGTAACCCCGGAATTGGAGATGTCATGAACCACGAAGAACAAAAGGTTGAAGCGATGGAGCAAGTGGAAGCCCAGCCAGTCGAGCCGACCGATGTAGACAGTGAAGTGACAGCCGAGCAGGCCCGCATTGCCGAGCTTGAGGCACAACTGGATGCCGCCCAGCAAGCCTCCCTCGAGGAGCGCGAGCGTGCCATTCGTGCCGTCGCCGAGATGGAAAACCTGCGTCGCCGTGCGGCCCAGGACGTGGAGAAGGCCCACAAGTTCGCGCTGGAGAAGTTCGCCGCCGAGCTGCTGCCGGTACTGGACAACCTGGAGCGTGCCATCGAGCTGGCCGACAAGGCAAACGAGGCGCTCAAGCCGATGATTGAAGGGGTGGAGCTGACCCTGAAATCCATGCAGAGCTCGGTCGGCAAGTTCGGCCTCAATCCGCTGGATCCGCTCAATCAGCCGTTCGACCCCAATGCCCATCAGGCGATGAGCATGATCGAGAACGCCGAGCTTGCCCCCAACACCGTCATTGCGGTGATGCAGAAGGGTTACGAGCTCAACGGCCGCGTCATTCGTCCGGCCATGGTGATGGTTTCCAAGGCCCCGGCCTGAGCCCCATCAGCTGTGCTGAGCCCGCCGCTCGGCGGGCTTTTTATTGGTAAGTGCCCCGGCTCTGTGGTCGCCGGGTGCACTGATAGCCGGTCTTCATCCTGCCAATGGCAATGAATGAAGGCAGGTTTTTTCAGGGCGGGGCTTGAAGCGGCGGCTTGCGACCCCATATAGGATGCAAGGCCACGGCGGCACAAAAAATTTGATGCCGGGAGCTTGAAAGCCAGATTGGCAGCCCCCACCTAGCCGTTAACGCATTAAGGCGAGCCCCTCGCCAGTTTATTCAAAGTATTTGGAGATTCGTCAAATGGGTAAAATCATCGGTATTGACCTGGGTACTACCAACTCCTGCGTCGCTATTCTGGATGGCGACCATGCTCGCGTGATCGAGAACGCGGAAGGCGACCGTACTACTCCGTCCATCATTGCCTATGCCGATGACGGCGAAATCCTGGTTGGTCAGCCGGCCAAGCGCCAAGCCATCACCAACCCGAAGAACACGCTGTTCGCTATCAAGCGTCTGATCGGCCGTCGTTTCGAAGATGACGAAGTACAGCGCGATCTGGAGATCATGCCGTACGCCATCGCCAAGGCCGACAACGGTGACGCTTGGGTAGAAGTCAAAGGCAAGAAAATGGCACCGCCGCAGATCTCTGCCGAAGTGCTGAAGAAGATGAAGAAGACCGCAGAAGATTATCTGGGCGAGCCGGTGACTGAAGCCGTCATCACAGTGCCGGCCTACTTCAACGATGCCCAGCGTCAGGCTACCAAGGATGCCGGTCGCATCGCCGGTCTGGATGTCAAGCGCATCATCAACGAACCGACTGCCGCGGCTTTCGCCTACGGCGTGAACAAGGTCAAGGGCGAGCGCAAGGTTGCCGTGTATGACCTGGGTGGCGGTACTTTCGACATCTCCATCATCGAGATCGACGAAGTCGAAGGCGAGACCACCTTCGAAGTACTGGCGACCAACGGTAACACCCACCTGGGTGGTGAAGACTTCGACAACCGCGTCATCAACTACCTGGTTGAAGAGTTCAAGCGCGAGCAGGGCATCGACCTGCGCAAGGATCAGCTGGCTCTGCAACGTCTGAAAGACGCCGCCGAGAAAGCCAAGATCGAGCTCTCTTCCGCTCAGCAGACCGACGTGAACCTGCCGTACATCACTGCAGATGCCACCGGTCCGAAGCACATGAACATCAAGGTGACCCGCGCCAAGCTGGAATCCCTGGTGGAAGACATGGTGAAAGACTCCCTGGAGCCGGTCCGTGTCGCCCTGAAAGACTCCGGTCTGGCCGTTGGCGAGATCGACGACGTCATCCTGGTAGGCGGTCAGACCCGCATGCCGATGGTGCAGAAGGCCGTTGCCGACTTCTTCGGCAAAGAGCCGCGCAAAGACGTCAACCCGGACGAAGCCGTGGCCATGGGTGCTGCCATCCAGGGTGCCGTACTGTCCGGTGACAAGACCGACGTACTGCTGCTGGACGTGACCCCGCTCTCCCTGGGTATCGAAACCATGGGCAGCGTGATGACTGCGTTGATCGAGAAGAACACCACCATCCCGACCAAGAAGTCCCAGGTGTTCTCCACTGCCGAAGACAACCAGTCTGCCGTGACCATTCACGTGCTGCAGGGTGAGCGCAAGCGCGCCAGCGACAACAAGTCTCTGGGCCAGTTCAACCTGGAAGGCATCCGTCCGGCACCGCGTGGTCTGCCGCAGATCGAAGTGACCTTCGACATCGACGCCAACGGCATCCTGCACGTCTCCGCCAAAGACAAGGAGACCAACAAGGAGCAGAAGATCACCATCCAGGCCTCCTCTGGTCTGTCTGATGACGAGATCGAACGCATGGTACGC
Organism: Aeromonas sp. S5(2024); assembly: GCF_041403025.1. Taxonomy (NCBI): domain Bacteria; kingdom Pseudomonadati; phylum Pseudomonadota; class Gammaproteobacteria; order Aeromonadales; family Aeromonadaceae; genus Aeromonas; species Aeromonas sp. S5(2024). Next base: position 566,023 of record NZ_JBGLRI010000001.1, read on the forward strand.
GAAGCCGAAGCCAACGCGGCCGAGGACAAGAAGTTCGAAGAGCTGGTGCAGACCCGCAACCAGGCTGATGGTCTGGTCCACTCCGTTCGCAAGCAGATCACCGAAGCCGGTGAAGCCCTGCCTGCCGACGACAAGACCAAGATCGAAGCTGCGCTGAGCGAGCTGGAAAGCGCCATCAAGGGTGACGACAAGGCTGCCATCGAAGCCAAACAGCAGGCTCTGCTGGAAGCGTCCCAGAAGCTGATGGAAATTGCCCAGCAGCAGGCTCAGGCACAAGGTGCCGCCGGTGCTGATGCCGGTCAGTCCTCTTCTTCCGCCAAGGCTGACGATGACGTGGTCGACGCCGAGTTCGAAGAAGTGAAAGACGACAAGAAGTAAGCCCGACCCAGATGGGCGAAGCAGGCTTCGCCCATCGGCTCAGAATCTGTTCACGGTCTGTCGCGAGAGGCCGTCAGCAAGGTAAAGAGCAGCGCAAGAACCGGAGTGTATGTGAATACATGAGGATTCTGAGCAGCACATGAGCCTTGATCACGGCTTCGTAGTAAGAGTGTGAGCAGATTCGTCAATGAATTTACGGGCGTTGGGTAACCAACGCCCGTCTGCGTAACTGCTGATATAGCAACAGGATGAGTATGTCGAAGCGCGATTTCTACGAAGTGCTCGGGGTATCCAAGGATGCCGACGAACGCGAGATCAAGAAGGCGTACAAGCGTCTGGCCATGAAGTATCACCCTGACCGCAACCAGGGCGATGCCGGGGCCGAAGAGAAGTTCAAAGAGGTCAAGGAAGCCTACGAGATCCTGACCGATGCCAATCTGCGTGCCCGCTATGACCAGTACGGTCACGCCGGCGTGGATCAGAGCCAGGGTGGCGGTGGCCACGGCGGCTTTGGCGGCGGCGCCGATTTCGGCGACATCTTCGGCGACGTGTTTGGCGATATTTTTGGTGGCAGCCGTGGCGGCGGCCGTCGTGGCCCGGCCCGTGGCTCCGACCTGCGCTACACCATGGAGCTGACGCTGGAAGAGGCGGTACGCGGGGTCTCCAAGGAGATCAAGGTACCGACCCTGGTCCACTGTGAAGTCTGTAACGGCTCCGGTGCCCATACCGGCAGCTCGGCCCAGACCTGCCCGACCTGCCACGGCTCCGGCCAGGTGCAGATGCGTCAGGGCTTCTTCGCGGTGCAGCAGGCGTGCCCGCACTGCCACGGTCGCGGCAAGATCATCAAGGATCCGTGCCGCAAGTGTCATGGCGAGGGTCGCTACCAGAAGACCAAGACCCTGTCGGTCAAGATCCCGGCTGGCGTCGACACCGGCGATCGCATCCGTCTCTCCGGCGAAGGGGAAGCGGGGGAAGCCGGTGCACCGGCGGGCGATCTGTACGTACAGGTACACGTCAAGGAGCACGAAATCTTCGTGCGTGACGGCAACAACCTCTACTGCGAAGTGCCCATCAGCTTTACCGCGGCGGCCCTGGGTGGCGAAATCGAAGTGCCGACCCTGGATGGCCGGGTCAAGCTCAAGGTCACTCCGGAAACCCAGACCGGCAAGATGTTCCGCATGCGGGGCAAGGGCGTGAAGTCCGTGCGCTCCGGCCAGGTGGGGGATCTGATGTGCAAGGTGGTGGTGGAGACCCCGGTCAAGCTGACCGAGTCCCAGAAAGAGCTGCTGCGCCAGCTGGACGAGTCCTTCAGCGGCGCCGCCGCCAAGACCCACAAGCCGAAATCGGAAGGCTTCTTCGAAGGGGTGAAACGCTTCTTCGACGATCTGACCAGCTGATTTTCGCGACCCAGATATAAAGAGCCGGCCCTGTGCCGGCTCTTTTTTTGCCCCTGTTTTAGCAAGATCCCCGCTTATTGAGTGGATCCCGATGAGGGATCTTCCTCACAACTTCCGCCAATTTCTGCTGTACAAATGTTATCCCGCTCACACTGAAGCTGAAACGGTTTAGCTGGCATATTGAGTTAGCTAAATTGGTTTAGCTATGCTCTTGCTGTCGATAACAACAGGCCCGACCGGGCAACAGATGACAGGTGAGGACGATGACGATGTGCAAGAACAAGTTGGCGCTGGCGGTAGCGCTGGGATTGGGGATGAGCAGCCCGCTGTGGGCGGCGGATGGCGGTATCGAGGCCCGTCTGGCGGCGCTGGAGGCGCGGGTGCAGGCAGCCGAGGCGCGCGCCACCGCAGCCGAAGCGCGGGCCGATGAGGCCCAGAGCAAGGCAAACGAAGCCCGCGAGACGGCCGTGGTGGCCAAGGCCCAGAGCGAGAAGGTGGACAAGCAGACCGCCGGGGCCCAAGGTTTCGAGTTCCACGGCTATGCCCGCTCGGGCCTCTTGGTCAACGGCAATGGCAACGGTGGCCGCGGCGGCCCCTACATCACCCCGGCCGGCTCGGTGGGCGGGGCCGTGGGTCGCCTTGGCAACGAGGATGACACCTACATGGAGGCCAATCTGCTGAAGACCCAGACCTTCGCCGATGGCAGCTGGGCCCGCTACAAGCTGATGCTGGCGGACGGGGTGGAGACCAGCAACGACTGGACCGCCAGCGATTCGAGCCTCAACACCCGTCAGGTGTTTGCCGAGATCGGCAATCTGGCGAGCTTCGACGGCCCCTTCAAGAATGCGGTGCTGTGGGCGGGCAAGCGCTTTGACCGCGACAACTTCGACATCCACTGGCTCGACTCGGACGTGGTGTTCCTGGCCGGTACCGGCGGCGGTGTCTACGACGTGCAGCTGGCCGACAGCTGGAAGGCCAACTTCTCTCTCTACGGGCGCGACTACGGTGACATCAGCGCCAGCGGCCTCTCCGACATCGAGAGCTACATCCTCACCATGAACAACCGCGTTGGCAACTGGCAGTGGATGGTGAACGGTCTCTCCGCCAAGGACAACGAGACCCGCATCAACGACGGCGGCGCGGGCAGCGAAGCGGCGAACAAGGGGGCGCACACCCTGCTGGCCTACCACGCCGACAGCTTCTTTGGCATCAACCCCGGCTTCTCCAAGGCGGCGGTGCTGTATGGTCATGGCCTGGGTGCCGAGCTGAAAGGACTGGGCTCCGACAGCGAGCTGTTGCCGGACGCCGATGCGGTGCGGGTCGCCGTGTTTGGTGCCACCGACCTTGCCCCGCGCTGGCGTATCGCCCCGGCCCTGCAGGCCGAGCAGAGCAAGGATCGCTACGTGAAGGGGGACGATTATCGCTGGGTGACCCTCAATGGCCGGCTGGCCCAGGTGCTGAGCCAGAACGTCGAGCTGGTCTACGAGGCGACCTGGCAGTACATGGACCTGGATCCCAAGGGCTACAAGGGCCGCCAGGCGGTGAGCGGCGACTTTACCAAGCTCACTTTCGCCCCCACCTTCAAGGCGCAGACCGCCGGTTTCTTCGAGCGGCCCGAGCTGCGGGTGTTTGCCACCTGGATGGACTGGTCTTCCGAGCTCGACCACTACGCCAGCAACGATGCCATGGGCCAGAGCAACTTCACCGCCGGCGGCGAGTGGAACTTTGGCGTGCAGATGGAAACCTGGTTCTAGTTCGTTATCCCGATCACAAAAATGGCAGCCGGTGCCGGGATCTGTTGGTTGGCTAAAACGGTTTAGCTGATAATACCAGCCAATAGAACAGAGTCCGGGTTTGGCAGTCGATCCGATGCAGCAGTGGAGTAGCAAGGTGACGAATCGTGTGTGGGTAATGGGGGATGCGGTGGTGGACTTGATCCCGGAAGGGGAGAGGCACTACCTCCAGTGTCCGGGTGGCGCACCCGCCAATGTGGCAGTTGGCGTGGCACGGCTTGGTGGCGATGCGGCCTTTATCGGCCGGGTCGGCGGCGATCCGTTCGGCCGCTTTATGGCCGACACCCTGAGCGGGGAGGGGGTGGATATCGCTGCGCTGCGGCTCGATCCTGACCATCGCACCTCTACCGTGCTGGTGGCACTGGATGAAGAGGGGGAGCGCAGCTTCACCTTCATGGTGCGCCCCAGTGCGGACCAGTTTCTCACCCCGAATGAGTTGCCCCGCTTCGACGCCGGTCAGTGGCTGCTCACCTGCTCCATTGCGCTCGCTAACGAGCCGGTGCGCACCAGCTGCCTGCAGGCCATGGCAGCCATCAAGGCGGCCGGGGGACGGGTCTGCTTCGACCCCAACTTGAGGCCCGAGGTGTGGGGCAACCCGGCCGAGATGCTGCCGCTGGTGCGCGAAGCCATCGCGCAGGCAGATGTGGTCAAGCTCTCCATTGAGGAGCTGCAACTGCTGAGCGGTCTGGATGATCTGGCGGCGGGGCTCGCCACCATAGCGGGGCCGGCGCTGGTGCTGGTAACCCAGGGGGCGGCCGGTGTGGTGGCCCGTCTGGGTGGCGAGCAGTTGGAGTGGGTAGGGCCCAAGGTGACCCCGCTCGACACCACGGGGGCGGGGGACGCCTTCGTGGCCGGTCTGCTGGCGGCCCTGGCCGGGCGTTCGTCACTGCCGACCCTGGCCGAGCTGCCTGCCATCCTGGCTCAGGCCCACGGCTGTGGGGCGCTCGCCACCACCGCCAAGGGGGCGATGACGGCACTACCGACCCGCACCGAACTGGATGCCTTTTTGCGATCAGGCGCAAGCGGCTGTTGATCCGCGGCTAGAAGCCCGGCTCGACAGCCCCTACTCTCATGTGACAAGGGCCCGCCAGCGCGGCGGGTCATAAGAGGAAGAATATGAATATCAGTGCGATAGCCAAGGATCTGGTGCCCCTGCTCGGGGGCAGGGAGAACATCGTCAGCGCCGCTCACTGCGCCACCCGGCTGCGGCTGGTGCTGGCGGACGACAGCAAGGTGAACAAGGCCGCCATCGACAAGCTGGAGGGAGTCAAGGGGTGCTTCAGCAACGCGGGCCAGATCCAGGTGATCTTCGGCACCGGCCTGGTCAACAAGGTCTATGCGGAGTTCGTGGCGCTGACCGGTACCGGCGCCGCCAGCAAGGCGGAGCTGACCGACATGGCGGCGGCCAAACTCAACGTGGCCCAGCGGCTGGCGCGAACCCTCTCCAACATCTTCGTGCCGATCATTCCGGCCATCGTCGCCTCGGGCCTGCTGATGGGGCTACTCGGCATGGTGCGCACCTACGGCTGGGTCAATGCCGACAGCGCCCTGTTTGTGATGCTCGACATGTTCAGCTCGGCGGCCTTTATCATTTTGCCGATCCTGATCGGCTTTACGGCGGCGCGGGAATTTGGCGGCAATCCGTACCTCGGGGCGACCCTCGGCGGCATCCTCACCCACCCGGCGCTGACCAACGCCTGGGGGGTCGCCGGTGGCTTCAAGACCATGGACTTCTTCGGGCTGGACGTGGCGATGATCGGCTACCAGGGCACCGTCTTCCCAGTGCTGTTGGCGGTCTGGTTCATGTCTCACCTGGAGAAGCAGCTGCGCAAGCGCATCCCCGATGCACTCGATCTCATCCTCACCCCGTTTTTGACCGTCATCATCACCGGCTTCGTGGCGCTGCTCTTCATCGGCCCCGCCGGGCGGGTGCTGGGGGATGGCATCTCGTTCGGCTTGAGCGCCCTCTATGAGCAGGCGGGCTGGCTGGCGGGGCTGGTATTTGGCGGCACCTATTCGCTGATCGTCATCACCGGCATCCACCACAGCTTCCACGCCATCGAGGCGGGGCTGCTGGCCAATCCGCAAATTGGCGTCAACTTCCTGCTGCCCATCTGGGCCATGGCCAACGTGGCGCAGGGCGGGGCTTGCCTCGCGGTCTACTTCAAGACTCGGGATGTGAAGATCAAGGCCATCACGGTGCCGGCTGCCATGTCCTGCCTGCTCGGTATCACCGAAGCGGCCATCTTCGGCGTCAACCTGCGCTATATCAAGCCCTTCCTGGCCGGTCTGTTTGGCGGGGCCTGCGGCGGCGCCTACGTGGTGGCGGCCAAGGTGGGCATGACGGCGGTGGGGCTGACCGGTATTCCCGGCATGGCCATCGTCCAGCCCATGAGCCTCATTCACTACATCATCGGGCTGGTGATCGCCTTTGGCGCCGCTTTCGTCGCCTCTTACCTGCTCAAGTACAAGGTGGAGTGATGAAGGACGTTGCACTGCTCAACCAGATTGTCCGGTCGCTGCTGGCCGGACAGCTCAAGGCGGCGGCCGATCCCCATCGGCCGCGCTGGCACCTGGCAGCCCCGGTGGGGCTGCTCAACGACCCCAACGGCTTTATCGAGCACGGCGGGCGCTACCACCTCTTCTACCAGTGGAATCCGCTCGGCTGCGAGCACCGCAACAAGGGCTGGGGGCACGTCACCTCCACCGATCTGCTGCACTGGCAGCACGAGCCGGTGGCGCTGCTGCCAACCGAGGCCTATGAGAGCCACGGCTGCTACTCGGGCTCGGCGGTGAGCGACGAGCAGGGGCGCCTGACCCTCATCTATACCGGCAACGTCAAATACCCGGATGGCAGCCGCACCGCCTATCAGTGTCTGGCCCGCGCCGACGGTGAGGGGGGCTTTGCCAAGCTGGGCCCCGTGCTGGATCTGCCCGAAGGCTACAGCGGCCATGTGCGCGACCCCAAGGTGTGGCACGACGGCCAGCAGTGGCTGATGGTGCTGGGGGCCCGCACCCTGGATGACAAGGGTGAAGTGCTGCTCTATCGCGGCGACGCGCTGGATGCCTGGACGCCGGTGGGCCCCATCGCCGGCAGCGGGCGCGGAGGGCTCGATGAGTTTGGCTATATGTGGGAGTGTCCGGACCTCTTCCCCCTGGCAGATCGTCATGTGCTGATCAGCTGCCCACAGGGGATTGCCCCCCGGGGAGAGGATTATCGCAACCTCTACCAGTGCGGCTGGCTGGCGGGTGACTTCGACGGCGAGCACTTCGCGCACGGGGATTTCCACGAGCTGGACCGAGGCTTCGAGTTCTATGCCCCCCAGACCACCCAGGACAGCCAGGGGAGGCGCCTCTTGTTCGGCTGGCTGGGACTGCCGGAAGAGAACGAGATGAGCCAGCCCACCATCCCCTATGGCTGGCTGCACCAGATGAGCTGCCCGCGGGAGCTGTTCTGGCAAGGCGACTGGCTCTGCCAGCGGCCGGTGGCAGAGCTGGCGGCACTGAAGGGGGAGCAGACCCGCTTCGAGGGGACGCTCGGCGAATTTCCGGGGCTGGCCATCGACTCGGCCTGGCTCGATCTGGCGCTGTGCGCCGAGGGGAGCCTCTGGTTTGGCGCCGTGGCCGAGCTGTGCTGGCAGCCAGGGCGCCTGGTGCTGCGCCGTCTGAATTGGCAGAGCGGGGCGTGGGAGGAGCGATGCTGCCCCTGGCAGGGCGGCGGCATCACCGTCTTGTGCGATCGCTCCAGTCTCGAGTGTTTCGTCGATGGCGGCCGCCATACCCTGTCGGCGCGCTACTTCCCGGGACCGGGGCCGCAACTTGCGCCGGGCAAACCGGTCGCGGGCGGCAAAATTTGCCTCGATCACTGGCCGCTGGCGGCCTGCCTAGTACAATAGCCCGGTGTCAGTTTGCCGGGAGGCCAGGTGGAGAAGAAGAAACGGATCACGATTGCCCAGATAGCCGAGTTGGCGGGGGTGTCCAAGGCGACCGCCAGTCTGGTGCTCAACGGCAAGAGTGCGGAGTACCGCATCGCCGATGACACCCGCAAGCGGATCCAGGCGGTGGCGGACGAGTGCCACTACCAGCCGAGCTTTCATGCCCGCGCCTTGCGCGAGACCCGCAGTTACACCTGGGGGCTGGTGATCCCCGACCTCACCAACTTCGGCTTTGCCAGCATAGCCCGCGCCCTCGAGGCCCACTGCCGGGAGGCGGGGATCCAGCTGCTCATCGCCTGCTCCGAGGATGATCCCACCCTGGAGCAGCGGGTGGTGGACAACCTCATCAGCCGCCAGGTGGATGGTCTCATCGTCGCCTCCAGCGGCCACAGCGACGATATCTATGCCCGCATTCACGACCGGCTGCCGGTGGTGCAGCTCGACCGTCACATCGGCGAGTCACGCCTGCCCATGGTGATCTCCGATGCCTGCAAGGCCACCGCGGAGCTGGTGCAGGAGATGGCCGGCCAGTGCGGCGAGGAGATTTACTACTTCGGCGGCCTGCTGGATCTCTCCCCCAGCCGTCACCGGCTGGCAGGCTATGAGCTGGGGCTGCACCGCGCCGGGCTGGAGGCGGACCCGGCCCGGGTGCGCCACCGCGACTACCAGCCAAGCTCGGGCTATCAGTTGATGGCCGAGCTGGTGGCCGAGCTCGGCGCGCCCCCCAAGGGGCTCTTCACTGCCTCCTTCACCCTGCTGGAGGGGGTGCTGCGCTACCTCAACGAGGCGGGGCTGATGGAGACGGGCATGCGGCTGTGTACCTTCGACGATCACGACCTGCTCGACTGCATCCCCATGCGCATCGACTCGGTGGCCCAGGATTGCCCGGCCCTGGCCCGGGCGACCTTCGAGCTGATGCAAAAGCTTATTGCGGGCAACCCGCCGCCCCAGACCGCCCAGGTGATCAATCCGCGCATTCGCTGGCGCAGTCAGCGGGCTGCCCGGGTCGCCTGAGCTCCCCGCATCCTGAAAAGCAAAAGCCCCGCCGGCAGTGGCGGGACTTTTGCTTTTTCAATGGCGGAGTCTGGTGTCAGTCGGTGGTACTGGCGCGCCAGAACACCTGCTTGATGTGGGGGTGGATGCCGAGCTTCACCATCAGGGCGTCGAGCTCGTCGCCATCGATGGAGGTGGCCAGCAGCACCGCCGAAATTTCCAGATCCCGCTCGCCGAAGGGCTCGATGTCGAGCTCGCTCAACGGGTAGTTGGCCTGCTCCAGCATCTCTTCCAGCCAGTGCAGCACCTCCTTCTGGTACTCGCGCTGGGTGAGGGCGGTCACCCGGTAGGTCACCTCGGTGTCGGTGTTGTCCACCGGACGGCGGTTGATCTGGTTGACCAGCGGGCGCAGCAGGGTGTTGGCGGCCAGCACGAACAGGGCGCCGAGGATCGCCTCCATGGCCAGCCCGGCCCCGCTGGCGGCGCCAACCGCCGCCACGCCCCACAGGGTGGCTGCGGTGTTGATGCCGCGGATGTTGCCGGATTCACGCATGATGACGCCGGCGCCGAGAAAGCCGATACCGGAGACGATGTAGGCCACCACGTGCACCACACCATAGGTGCCGCCGTGCAGGTCATAGATGCGCTGGGCCAGGTTGACGAACAGGGCCGCGCCCACCGCCACCAGCACGTTGGTGCGCAGGCCCGCGGTACGCTGGCGGTACTGGCGCTCCAGCCCTACCAGGCTGCCCAGCACGAAGGCCAGCAGCAGGCTGGCCAGGGTGTCGAGCAGAGAGATCATGTCGAATTGCTGCCACATTCTCATGGCGTACTCCTTCTGTTGCAGATGGCCTTTCTGAAGGCGGGCGAGGGGACGGTCCCCCCGCCAACGGCCCCGTGCGTGCAGGCCATGAGTTGACGAGAAACACGCACGAGGCGCCCGGCCCGTCCATCCAGGATGGCGGGCAGGGCGGTGAAACGGATTGAAAGGGGCCAGCATGGCTGGCCCCGGATATCAGTCGTGCACGATCAATTGAGCACGAGTTCGGGGTCGCGGCGGGGATGCAGCTCCCAGCGAACCGGGTGATGTACCCCCACCTGATGCACGAACTGCACCAGATAGCGACGCTGGGGCGGGGTGCAGTGCAGGTTGAGCACCAGCTCCCGCCCGCCGCTGCGACCGGGTCGCAGGGACTGCAGGGGTTGCAGGCCCGCCGGCTGCAGGGTGTGGTTCACCAGATCCAGCACCTGCTCCATGTCGGCCCGATCCTCGCAACGGATCTGCAGCCGGTAGTGGTGCTGGCGCCGTTTGCCGCGCAGCCAGAGCGGCAGCAAGCCGCGGCCCAGTCTGCTCAGCAGAGGGTGAGTCCGGTTGGATACGGACAGAGTTGAAACAAAACGCATAGCAGCCTCCTTGTGGGAAGCAGAAACTATGCAGGCAAGGTGTCATGGCAAAGCCAGGTCACCTGACGTCAAGTGTAAAAAAGAGAAGAGGGGAGTGGATTTCCGCTTCTCGCAGGGCTGCGAGCATGCGGCAGAGGAAGACCTGCGGCTAGCTCGCGACCCGGGTACCGACGACGAGGGTCGGTCTACAACTGTCACTTGATGAGTTGCCCACTGATGGTCTCCGCTGTTGATTGACGGCCTGATGGTACTCATCCAGAGCGGTGAGGTAAAGCCTCATCACCCTTTCAGCAACATTTAGATACAAATTTGTCAATAATCGGGGCCGGCTGGCTACCGTCAGGACGCTGAAAGCGCGGTGAGCACCCCTCACCGCCCTCGTTCCACCTTCTGCTCTGACCATCGTTATCCGTCACGCTATTTCAGCCCCAGCCGCTTAAGGAGCATCGCGGCCGGACAGAAACCGGTGAAGGCACTCTGGATCAGATTGGCCCCGACAAAGACGCTCAGCCAGACAAAGCCCGGATGAACCCAGGTGGTAAGGATCAGCGAGAGCAGCAACATGCAGCCCGCGACGACTCTGACTCCGTTATCTACCGTCATGACCTTCTCCTCAGTTAATTTAGATATTGCTAATTTAGTGTCGCTTTATACAATAGAACCAAATATCAGCAATTGCTAATTTACTCCCATGAGCCAATTCGACGAGATGAACAGACACGCGACAGCCGCCGCCTCCCTGCTCAAGGCGCTGGCTCATCCCGAGCGGTTGCTGGTGCTCTGCCAGCTGGTGGAGGGGGAGAAGGGGGTCGGGGAGTTGCTGGCTCACAGCCAGCTCGGCCAGTCGGCCTTCTCCCAGCAACTGTCGGTATTGAAGCGCCAGGGCCTTATCCGCTCGCGCAAGGTCTCCCAGCAGATCTACTACTCGCTGGTGAGCGAGGCGGCCGTCGATGTGCTGGCGGCGCTGCAAACCCATTTTTGTCACTCAGAAAATAAGGAATCTCGATGATGGAAAGCCAATGGCTGCTCTCTCTGGGCGGCGGCATGCTGGTGGGACTCGCGGCCCTCATTCTGATGCTGTTCAACGGCCGGGTGGCCGGGATCAGCGGTATTCTGGCCGGTGCGCTGCAACACAGGGCGCCCTGGCGGCTGCTCTTCTTGCTGGGACTGGGGGCGGGGGCCTGGCTGGCGCTGAGCCTGGGTTGGGCCAGCATGCCCGCATTCAGCACCCTGCCAGGCTGGCCGCTGGTGCTGCTGGCCGGCCTGCTGGTCGGCATCGGCACCCGCCTTGGCAATGGCTGCACCAGCGGCCACGGCATCTGCGGCATGGGGCGGCTCTCCCTGCGCTCCATCGTCGCCACTCTCACCTTCATGGCGGCCGGCTTCATCACCGTCTTTCTCACCCACCACGTTTTATAACAGGTTGATCATCATGGCATTGTTGACAAGTTTGCTTGCGGGTCTGCTGTTTGGTCTGGGTCTTGCCATCTCTGGCATGATAGATCCGGCCCGGGTCATCGGGTTTCTCGACCTGGCGGGTCACTGGGATCCCAGCCTGGCGTTCGTGATGGGCGGGGCACTGCTGGCGTTCATGCCGGGTTACTTCCTGCTGGTCAAACCGCTCAAGCGCAGCCTGCTGGGGGAACCCATGGCCAGCGTACCGCCCCCCAAACTGGATCGCCGCCTCATCGGGGGCTCTGCCCTGTTCGGTATTGGCTGGGGGTTGGCGGGGATCTGCCCAGGGCCAGGCTTGAGTCTCATTTCCAGCGGCCAGCCCATGGTACTGTTGTTTGTCGCCGCCATGGTGGCCGGGATTTTGCTTGTTGATCGGGTTTGGGTGAAGGTGCGGGAGAAGCGCTGCCACCCCCACTCGGCCTGAATGGATTGCCCCTGGTGTCGGGGAAGGAGGAATTATCATGGAACAGATCCGCGTGCTGGGGGCCACCATGCTGGCCGTGGTCTCCGCTCTTGTCTCTCCGATAACATCGTCTGCCGAGGTGAATGGTGATGCAACCCTGACCCTTGCCCCTCTTCAGGTGACCGACTGGCTCACCCTGGATGGCACCGTCAGTGCCATCAATCAGGGGACGGTGGCGGCCCAGACCAGCGGCCGGGTCTCCCGCATGCTGGTGGATGTGAACGATCAGGTGCAGGCGGGGCAACCGCTGCTGGAGATCAGCGGCAAGGAGCAGTTTGCCGCCGTCACGGGTGCCCAGGCGCGACTGGCGCGGGCGCAGGCCCAACAGGTGGAGGCTGAGCGCCAGCTTGCCCGCTTTCAGGCGCTGATCGCCAAGGGGGTGATCACCCGCGCCCAGCTCGACAGTGCCCAGGCGACTGACCGGGCCGCCCGCGCCGAGGTAAACGCCGCCGACGCAGCCCTTACTCAGGCCCGCGAGGCCTACGGCTATACCCGCATTCTGGCTCCCTACGCCGGGGTGGTGACCAAGCGGCTGGTGGAGTTGGGGGAGACGGTGGCACCCGGTACCCCGCTGCTCTCCGGCTTCTCTCTAGACACACTGCGGGTGGAGGTGGAGTTGCCCCAATCCGCCCTGACGCTTGCTCGGTCACCTGCTGATGTGCAGGTGCTGTTGCCGGATGGCAGGACCGTTACGCCCCTCAAACTGACTCGCTTCAACTATGCCGACAGCCAGAGCCACGCCTTCAGGCTGCGCCTCGACCTGCCGCCGCAAACCGCGGGGGTGCTGCCCGGCATGTGGCTCAAGGTGCAGCTCAAGCAGGGGGAACGTCAGCTGTTGCAGGTGCCGGAGCAGGCCCTGCTCAGGCAGGGGGAGTTCAGCGGTCTCTACCTCAAACAGGGGGATGGCTGGGCGCTGACGCCGGTGCGGGTGGGTCACTGTCAGGGGTCGCAGTGCGACATTCTGGCGGGCGTCCAGAGTGGCGATCAGGTAGCGGCGGATGGCTGGGCGCGCCAGCAGGCGGTGGCCCATGAGTAGCGAGCTGAACGGCAACAAGGAGAGGCTGGGACTTGCCGGTCGGCTGGCGGCGCTGTTTCAGGGCTCGGCCATCACCCCGCTGCTGGCGCTGGTGGGGCTGCTGCTCGGTCTGTTTGCGGTGCTGGTGACCCCCAAGGAGGAGGAGCCGCAGATCGATGTCACCTTCGCCGATGTCTATATCCCCTTCCCGGGCGCCACGCCGGCAGAGGTGGAGTCTCTCGTCACTACCCCTGCCGAGCAGGTGGTCTCCCAAATCAAGGGGGTCGATACCCTCTACTCCTTCTCTCGCCCCGATGGTGCCCTGCTGGTGGTGGTGTTCAAGGTAGGGGTGAGCCGCGAGCAGGCCATCGTCGATCTCAACAACCAGCTCGACTCCAACCGCGACTGGTTGCCACAGGGGATCGGAGTCGGTCAGCCACTGGTAAAACCGAGAGGGATCGACGATGTCCCCATCGTCAGTCTCACCTTATGGAGCAAAGAGTGGAGCAAGCAACTGGGCGCCGCTGAGCTGACCCGGGTCGCCCACGAACTGGAGACCGAACTCAAGCGGCTGCCCGGCACCCGCGATATCTACAGCCTGGGGGGCCAACGTTCTGTGCTGCGGGTGATGCCGGATCCGGCGGCCCTCAGCGCCCATGGCATCAGCTGGGGCGAGCTGAACCAGCGGCTTGCCGCCGCCAATCAGGTGGGAACGACACAGGCTATCGAGCAAGACAACCGGGAGATCAAGGTGCAGGTGGGGCAGTTCCTGCAAAGCGAGCAGGAGGCCCGCGAGCTGGTGGTGGGGCTGCAGGGCGACAAGCCGGTCTATCTCGGTGATGTGGCGAGCGTGTCGCTCGGGGAGGAGACCCCGGTGCAGCGCAGCTGGATGGGGCTGGGGGATCGCAGCTATCCGGCGGTGACCCTGGCCATCGGCAAGCAGCCGGGCCAGAACGCGGTCGAGGTGGCCAAGCGGGTGGAGGCACGGGTCGAGAGCCTCAAGAATCGACTCATCCCTGCTGGCGTCGAGGTGACGGTGACCCGTGACTACGGCGTCACCGCCGAGACCAAATCCAATACCCTCATCGGCAAGCTGATTTTTGCAACCACGGCGGTGGTGCTGCTGGTGCTGGTGAGCATGGGCTGGCGCGAGGCGCTGGTGGTGGGGGTCGCCATTGTCATCACCCTGGCGCTGACCCTGTTTGCCAGCTGGGCCTGGGGCTTTACCCTCAACCGGGTGTCGCTGTTTGCGCTGATCTTCTCCATCGGCATCTTGGTGGATGATGCCATCGTGGTGGTGGAGAACATCCACCGCCATCGTGGCCTGGGCAAGGGTTCCCTCAAGGATCTGATTCCGGGGGCGGTGGACGAGGTGGGCGGGCCGACCATACTGGCGACCCTGACCGTGATCGCGGCCCTGCTGCCGATGGCCTTTGTCAGCGGCCTGATGGGCCCTTACATGAGCCCCATCCCCATCAATGCCAGCATGGGGATGCTCATCTCCCTGCTGGTGGCCTTTATCTTCTCCCCCTGGCTGGCGAGCCATTTGCTCAAGGGGGAGGTGCACGGTGCCCACGGCGAGGTCAAGGCCGGCCTCTTTCACCGGCTGATGAGCCCTTTCCTGATTGGCGCTGGCGCCAGGAGAGCGAGACACAAGCTCTGGCTGGCCATCCTGCTGCTGGTTGGGGCGGCCGCCGCCATGCCCATGGTGCAGTGGGTAGTGCTCAAGATGCTCCCCTTCGACAACAAGTCGGAATTCCAGCTGGTGCTCGACATGCCGGAGGGGGCGACCCTGGAACAGACCGAGTGCACCCTGCTGGCGGTCGGGCGGGAGCTTGCCAAGGTGCCCGAGGTGAAGGATTACCAGATCTACGCCGGTACCGCGGCCCCCATCAACTTCAACGGGCTGGTGCGTCACTACTTTATCCGCAGCGGTGCCAACGTGGGGGATATTCAGGTCAATCTGGTGGACAAGCATGAGCGCCATCGCAGCAGCCACCAGATTGCCCAGTCGGTTCGGGAGCCGCTGCAGGCCATCGCCAGCGCGGTGGGGGGCAACCTGAAAGTGGTGGAGGTACCCCCCGGCCCACCGGTCTGGTCACCCATCGTTGCCGAAATCTATGGCCCGACACCGGCCGCTCGCGAAGCGGCTGCGCGCGCCGTACAGGCCCGTTTTGTGGCCACGGCCGATCTGGTGGACGTAGATATCTATCTGACCGACCCGCAACCCAAGTGGCGGCTGGTGGTGGATCGCAGCAAGGCGGCCTTGCTCGGGGTCGAACTCGGGGATCTGGTGACGACCCTCAACGGGGGCGTGGGTTATCAGGATGCCAGCTGGCTGCAAGGGCACGGCGCCAAGTATCCGGTGCCGATCCGCATCGAACTGGCTCCCGGCGACAAGCGGGATCTGGCCGGTATTCTGGCGCTCAAGGTGCGCAGCCAGAGCGGCCAGCTCATCCGGGTCTCCGAGCTGGTGAGTCGCCGTGATGAGGTGGCCCCCAGCTATATCATGCACAAGAACATGCAGCCCATGGTGATGGTGGTGGCTGACATGGGCGGCCACACCGACAGTCCGCTCTACGGCATGTTTGCCGCCGGTGCCGATATCGACCTGCCCCAATATTACGTGCAGCAGCCTGACAAGTTGGGAGAAGTGGCGCTGTTGTGGGACGGGGAGTGGAAGATCACCTACGAGACTTTCCACGACATGGGCATCGCCTACGGGGTGGGGATGATCCTCATCTACCTGCTGGTGGTGGCCCAGTTCCGCTCCTATCTGGTGCCGCTCATCATCATGGCCCCCATTCCGCTTACCCTCATCGGGGTGATGCCGGGCCATGCCCTGCTGGGGGCCCAGTTTACCGCCACCTCGATGATCGGGATGATTGCGCTGGCCGGGATCATCGTGCGCAACAGCATCCTGCTGGTGGACTTTATCGAGCAGCAGCGCAGCGCCGGAGTGGCGTTCGAGCAGGCAGTGATGGCGGCGGCGCAGGTGCGGGCCAAACCCATCCTGCTGACGGCGCTGGCGGCGATGATCGGGGCCCTGTTTATCCTCGATGATCCCATCTTCAACGGGCTGGCCATCAGTCTGATTTTCGGGATCCTGGTCTCCACCTTGCTCACCCTGGTGGTGATCCCGCTGCTCTACTACAGCCTGATGTCGCGCCCTGGGGTCGCGATCGCGGCAGCCGAGCCGGGCGCACAATGACAGAAGGGCCACCTCGGTGGCCCTTCTCGTTTCACACGTTCAGGTGGCTGGGGCGCTGGGTCAGCGTCCTTTCATCAGCGGGAAGTAGCGCCGGTCGGCCTGGCTCATGTGGCCGACGACCAGCTCCTGAATGATGAAGTTGAGCAACTCGTCGTTGCCCAGGGTGCCCGCCCTGGCGGCGGTCATCAGCTGGCTGGCTTTTTGCAGCAACAGCTGGTGGTCTTGCTGGTGACTGGCCAGCTCCGGGTAGCCGAGTTCGGCCAGCATCTGCTCTTCAAAGGCGAAGTGGTGGCGGGCCACGTCGAACAGGCTCTCCATGCACTCTAGGAACAGGGCCGGGTGCTCCTGGTGATCCTTCATGTGTTCCAGCAGCCGGTTGGTCAGCACGAACAGCTGACGATGCTCGGCATCGATGCGGGGATGGCCGCATTCGTGGCTGCTCTGCCACACCAGCGAGCCCTGCTCCGGATCCAGCCCGGCGGTGAACAGACAGACCCGGCCCCGCCCTCTGCCCTTGGCTTGATACATGGCCTGGTCGGCGTGGTGCATCAGGGTCTTGGGGTCGGTGCCGTGCTCCGGATAGAGCGCCACCCCTATGCTGCTGGAGATGCGCAGCTCCTGCTCCTCGTCGATGCGAAACGGATGGCGCAGGCTCTGGTGCAGATGGTCGGCCACCGCCAGCGCCTCGTCCCCGGTGTCGGGCAGCAGGATCACGAATTCGTCCCCTCCCAGCCGTGCCACCAGATCCCGCTCCCGCACGCAGTGGCGCATCCGTTCCGCCACCATGTTGAGCAGCACGTCACCGGTCTCGTGGCCGAAGGTGTCGTTGATCGGCTTGAAGTGGTCGAGATCGATGAATAGCAGGGCCAGCTGCGCTTCGCCCTCCATGGCCTCTTTCAACCGCAGCTGCAGCAGCCGGCGGTTGGGCAGGTTGGTGAGGGGATCGTAGAAGGCGAGCCGGCGCATCATCTCCTCGCGGGCGGCCCGCTCCGTGATGTCACGGGTCACCCCCAGAATCGCCTCCGGTTCCCCCTGCTCGTTGCCATGCAGGGTGGTGACCGTTTCGGTGGCCACCAGATGTCCCTCTTTGTGACGCAGCTGGGTACGAATGACGCAGCGGGTCTGCTCGTGGTCGCCGCGTTGCCAGGCGGCGAGGGAACCGCTCAGCTCGGCGCGCAGCTGCTTTCTGGATGTCTCCGGAATAAGCTGCCTGATGGGGAGGGTCAGCACGTCGATCGCCTCGTAACCGCTGAGCGGCAGAATGGCCGGGCTGACGTAGCGAAAGCGCAGGGTGGCGGTGTCCATGGTCCAGATGACGTCGGCGCTGTTCTCCGCCACGAAGCGGTAGTGCTGCTCGCTTTGGGCCAGCTCGCGGGTGAGCCGCTGGCGGTCGCGCGCCTCCTGGCGCAGGCGCAGGTAGAGGTAGCAGAAGATGCCGAGCAGGGTCAGCAGGGAGAAGGTCACCAGCATGGCCACCGCCACGCTCTTGTCGAGCAGTTGGCGCTGCTGGCGGATCCGCTCCCGATCTGGGTTGTAGAGAAAGTGTTCCAGATCGGGCAGGGCCGAGAGCAGGCCGGCCTCGAGGTAGCTTCTGGCGATCTGCTGCCAGCGCTCCGGCTGCATGTAGCCGGGCTCGACCAGATCTGGCTGCATCAGCTCCCGGGTGGCACTGGCTTCGAACTCCAGCTGCTCGCGGCCATAACCGCTCGGGTACTGCTCCATGATCCAGTTGATCATCTCGGCCGGGTTTTCCATGGCATAGCGCCACCCCTTGAGGCTCGCCTGCTGAAAGGCGTAGACCCGCTCCGGCCGGTTGTTCAGCTCGCGCTCCGAGGTGAACAGGTTGTCACCGTAGAAATCGAAGTCGATGCTGCGGGGGGAGAACACTCGGTAGGGGATCCCCATCCGGGCCAGATAGAAGGGCTCAGTGGTGCTGTAGGCGCTGATGGCGTCCACCTGGCCGGCGAGCAACGCCTTCAGCCCCTGTTCATAAGGCAGCTTGCTCCAACTGCCCGGCGGGGCATGGCGATTGAGGTAGATCTGCAGCTCCTGGGAGCCGGGCTCCAGCATCAGCCGTTTGCCCGCCAGATCCGCCGGTTGGCGAATGTCGGGCCGCTCCAGGGTGAGCAGCACCAGCGGGGAATGCTGCAGCATGGAGGCCAGCACCACGACCTGCTGGCCACTGGCGCGCGCCAGCAGCAGATCGCTGCCGCTGACCCCGTACTGGGCATTGCCCGACATCACCTCGTTGACCACATTGGTGCCGGTGACGGCGGGTCGCAAGGTGACATCCAGCCCGGCATCTCGATAGAAGCCTCTGGCCTGGGCAGCGTAATAACCGGCAAACTGGAACTGATGTTGCCAGGGCAGTTGCACCACTATCTTGTCCACCGCCTTGGATGGCAGGGAGAAAAGGGTGCAAAACATCGCTGAACCAAGCATGGGGAGATACCGGAGCAGGCGATGAAGGGAGGAATTTACGACACTCATACTCATTCCTCTCGGGAGACGGGGGTCAGTCCTAGAGTCAAACAATTCCTTGTTGCCCGCAAGGGGGCGAAAGGGCGCTGGAATGGGGGATGCGTAACAGAAAAAAAGATTTCTGTGTCACTCATCACATTTGGCTTTCTTGCTCGGTATTTTTGGCAATTATGCGAATAATTACGGAGCCATATGACCAATAAAAACGGTCGCATTTTAATCGTATTTGCCAGCCGTTTACCTCAATATCAGTGAGTGATTACTTAATTTTCAGCGCAATGCGTCAGCCTGTGTCGCCGTATCAACGGATACATTTATGTTGCTGTCAGATTGTGTCGATCTTTCATTTGTTGCGTTATCAGTCAGTAACGAGCCGAAACAGGCAGAAGGGGGGCCGGATCCTGTCGACCCCGGTGTTATGATAGCGACTCTTCCATCCCGATGAGGCCTTCTCATGTCCCGATTGCGTCTGTTGCTGTCCGACTCTCACGACCCCCTGTTCAACCTGGCGGTGGAGGAGTGCATCTTCCGTCAGATGGATCCGAACCAGCGGGTGCTGTTCCTGTGGCGCAACGCCAATACCGTGGTGATCGGCCGGGCCCAGAATCCCTGGAAGGAGTGCAACACCCGCCGCATGGAGGAGGACGGGGTGACCCTGGCTAGGCGCAGCAGCGGCGGCGGCGCCGTGTTTCACGACCTTGGCAACAGCTGCTTCACCTTCATGGCTGGCAAGCCGGAGTATGACAAGAGCATCTCCACCGCCATCGTGCTGGACGCGCTCACGCGGCTCGGGGTCGAGGCCTTTGCCTCCGGGCGCAACGATCTGCTGGTGGCGACCCCGGACGGTGAGCGCAAGGTGTCTGGCTCGGCCTATCGGGAGACCCATGATCGCGGCTTTCACCACGGCACCCTGCTGCTGGACGCCGACCTCGGCCGGCTCGCCAACTACCTCAATCCCGACCCCAAGAAGCTGGCGGCCAAGGGCATCAGCTCGGTACGCAGCCGGGTGGCCAACCTCTGCGAGCTGCTGCCGGGCATCGATCACCAACAGGTGAGCGAGGCGCTGCAGGAGGCCTTCTTCAGCCATTACGGCGAGCGGGTGCAGCCCGAGCATATCTCCCCTGAGCAGATGCCCGATCTGCCGGGCTTTGCCGACACCTTCGCCCGCCAGCGCAGCTGGGAGTGGAACTTCGGCCATGCGCCTGCGTTCAGCCATCAGCTGGACGAGCGCTTCGGCTGGGGCGGGGTGGAGCTGCACTTCGACGTGGAGAAGGGGGTGATCGGGCGGGCGCAGATCTTCAGCGACAGCCTGGATCCGGCGCCGCTCGATGCGCTGGCCGCGCGGCTGCCCGGCACGGCCTACCGCGCCGATGCCCTCGACGATCTGCTGCGCCAGTGGCGCAGCGAGTTTGCGGCTCGCGAGGCCGAGCTGGAGGAGCTCTCTCGCTGGTTGCTGGCGGCGCTGCGCTGACGTTTTTCTCGCCGATGGGGCGGGTGGATCACAAAATCAAAAGAGGCGCCCGAAAGGCGCCTTTTTGCCAGCCGCCGTCCGCCCTCATGCATGACAAAAAGTAGGGGAGGCCATTAGATATTGTCGCTGTTTCAAACGGCGACCCGGAGGTATAAGGACTGCACATTTGCTGTACTAATGGTATAAAAATGAGTGACTTGGTCTATTTGAAAGATGAAGGCGTCAACGCCATCCACCCCGAATTCAAACGTCGTTTTGCCACAGTCAAAGCCAACTTCTTCTCGCGCAACCCCGATCTCTGGCCGGTCTTTCGTGAACCCGGTTTTGCCACCCTCAACGAGTTTCGCGCCCGTGGCCTGGCCCCGGACGCGCGGCTCAATGCCTGGCCCGATGGCCGTGCCCGCCTCGCCGACTTGTGCGAGACCATGCCGGTGCCAGCCACCATGCGCACCCCGGGCGAGCCCATGGCCGAGCTGCTGTTTGCCGGCGCCCTGTCCAAAGACTGGGAGAACCCCTCCAGCGTCGAGAACGTCATCACCATGTCGGCGGATCCCGCCATCTACGGCGCCCAGATGGGCATTCTGGCCAACCCCAACCTGGTTTACTCCGAGTATGCCGGGGTGGCCGAGGAGCTGGAGAAGAAGGTGGTGCGCCAGATAGCCCTGCTGGCAGGTTACGATCCGGCCCGCGCCACCGGCATCTTCACCCAGGGGGGGACGTTTTGTAACCTCTACGGCTACCTGCTCGGTATCCGCAAGAGCCTGCCGGAGGCCAAGCACAAGGGGCTCGGTCACTATCAGGATTACCGCATCATCAACTCCCAGGGGGGCCACTACTCCAACATCACCAACCTCTCCCTGCTCGGGGTCGACATCGAGAACAAGACCATCCGCATTCAGGTCGGCGAGAACAACGACATCGATCTCGACCACCTGGAGCGTACCCTGACTGCCTGCTTCGCTCTGAAACACGTGGTGCCCACCATCATGCTCACCATGGGCACCACCGATACCTTCGGGGTGGACCAGGTGAAACCCGTGGTCGAGCTGCGGGATCGGCTCTGCGAGCGGTTCGAGGTGGCGGTCAAGCCGCACATCCACGTCGACGCCGCCATCGGCTGGTCGATGATCTTCTTCCTGGACTACGACTTTGCTGCCAACCCGCTCGCCATCAACAGCGCCACCCTGGCGGGGATCGAGCGCAACGTGAGCCGCTTTGCCGAGCTCAAATACGCCGACTCCTTCACCGTCGACTTCCAGAAGTGGGGCTATGTGCCCTACACCTCCAGCCTGGTGATGATCAAGGAGCAGGATGACCTCAAAGCGATGGAGAATGACCCGGAGAACTTCTCCTATTTTGAGCGGGACATTCAGGGCCAGACCCACCTGCAGTCCACCATCGAGTGCTCCCGCGGGGCGAGCGGCCTGTTCGGTGCCTATGCGGCGCTCAACTACCTGGGGGTGGAGGGGTATCGCACCGTGCTGGCCCACTGCCTGCAAAACGCCAACTACTTCCGCTTCCGGTTAAGCCAGCTCGGCAACGTCAAGCTGGTGGCGCAGGAGAACCAGGGGCCGAGCGTTGGCTTCAAGATCTACAACCCCGAGTGGGTGCAGGACCCCGACGCCGAGTTCGCCTTCGAGCTGGCGCGCAGCCCGGATGCGGCCTACAAGGCGCGCTTGCAGCGCAACACCGACTACCACCGCAGCCTGTTTACCGGGCGCGGCAAGGTGGGGCTCTACACCAACTGGGTGGAGGCCATCGCTCACTCCGACTATGACGCCCGCGGCAAGTACTCCTACATCGCCGGGGAGAAGGCGGTCTTCATGAACCCGGCCTGCGGCCGCGAACAGATCGACGCCTTTATCGATCATATCCGCGGTTGATGGTGCGGCAGTGACGGGGCGCAGGCGGGTTTCCCCCTGCGCCCTGTTTTTTTGATACGCCAAGCAATTGAATCAAAAGGGCTTGCTTGCGAATTGCCTTGGAAGTGTGAGGCGCTGCACGTTGCGCCCCTCTGCCTCCCTTTCTGACTTTTATCCCCCTGTTTTTTCCGTACGGTATGGACTCCAACGGGTTGATTTTCAGCCGTGGACATCAACAAAGGAGTCGTTATGGACAAGCACAGACGCAGAGTCACCCTGGGGCTGTTGAGTACCCCCCTGGTCGCTACCCTCGCCGGCTGCAACAGCAGCAATGACAGCCAGGGGAGTGCGGCGGATTTTCGCACCACCCTGACCGACCGGCTGAGCGCCGAGCTACACGACGAGCAGACGGCCCGCCAGCTGGCCCCCTTCATCGAGGAGGCCTGCTTCAACATGACCCCGTCCCGGGTCGCCATCGACCAGGCCCACTGCGTCATCGCCTTTGCCTTCGGCAACCGCCCCAACGCCTCGGGCAACCCGGATGAACTGGCCGAGCCCGGCCCCATGAACGAGGCGCTGGCCGCCTGCTGCGCGGCCCTCTATCGGCAAAAGCCGGTGCCCATGTATGTGCAGTGGGAGATCGCCCGCTTCCTCGACTCGGCCCGCTATCCCGATATCCCGGCCCGTGATGTCATCTCCATCGAGCCTTACTGGGATGATGAGGGCAAGCTGGTCTACCTCAGCACGGACGGGGTGGTGGAGGCCATCGTCAGGGATTATGCCGGCGGAGAGGCCGCCGCCCTCGGCACGGCGGCCGTCATCGGTCACCGCGACCACGTCAAACGCTGCATCATCACCTGCCGTGGCCGCAAGGTGGCGAGCCATGCCCCGGAGGGGATCGAACTGCCCGTCTGGTATGACGAGCAATCCGATCAACCCTGGACCCGTCGCCGCGACCTCTATGTATTGCAGGACATGTCTGTTCAGTTGCTCGGGATAGCTCAGGCGAATATCGCTCAGGCTTATCCGAACGGCTGAGGAGGCCGCTCGGCGGATGGTGCAGCAGTAGCGGATGGTGCAGTAGATAGCGCAGTAAAAGAAAACGGCGGGATGATCCCGCCGTCTTTTATTGAAATGACTCCGCTTACTGTTTCTGGATGGCGGTCACGGTGAGCTTGCCGGCCGGGTTCTCGGCGTGAAAGCGCACTGCATCCCCCACCTTCAGATCCTGGAGCAGGGCCGGATCGGCCACCCGAAAGACCATGGTCATGGCGGGCATCTTGAGGTTGTCGATCGCCTCGTGCTTGATGCCGACCTTGCCGTTGGCCGCGTCGATGCGGCTGATGACCCCCTGGGTCATCGCCATCTCGCCCATCTCGTTCATGCCTTCCATCTGGCTCATCTGGCCCATGTCATGGCCGTCATGGTTCATCATCTCCTCGGCCTGCAGGCTGGTGTGGGTGGCAAGGCCAAGCAGCAGGGTCAGGGTCAGCGTCTTGTAGTTCATGGTGTTTCCTCGTCGTTGATTCAGATTCTTGGTTGTCAAAAAGGGCGCTGCCACCGGGTTAGCCGGCGGGTTGGTGCTCGGTCGTGCCCAGGTGCCGGCTGCGCCACAGGTAGTAGGCGGCGGGCAGCACCAGCAGGGTCAGCACCAGCGCGCTCACCATGCCGCCGATCATGGGGGCGGCGATGCGCTGCATCACCTCGGAGCCGGTGCCGTGGCTCCACATGATGGGCAGCAGGCCGGCGATGATGGTCACTACCGTCATCATCTTGGGGCGCAGGCGCAGGGCGGCGCCGTGGATCACCGCCCGGTGCAGGCCCGCCTGGTCCGGCTTGCCGCAGGCCACTAGGTCATCCCAGGCGTGGTTGAGGTAGACCAGCATCAAGACGCCGGTCTCCACCGCCACCCCGGCCAGGGCGATAAAGCCCACCCCTACTGCCACCGAGAGGTTGAAGTCGAGCAGCCAGAGGGTCCAGATCCCGCCCACCACCGCCAGCGGCAGGGTGGTGAGAATGAGCAGCACCTCCTGGAAGCGGCGAAACGCCAGATAGAGCAGCAGCACGATAATGGCGACCGTGAGCGGCACCACGTAGGCGAGGCGCGCCTTGGCCCGCTCCATGTATTCGAACTGACCGGACCAGGTGAGGGCGTAGCCCGCCGGCAGCACCAGCTGTTTGTCCACTTGTGCTTTGGCTTCATCGACGAAGGAGCCGATGTCGCGGCCACGAATGTCGATGTAGACCCAGCCGTTGAGGCGCGCGTTTTCACTGCGCAGCATGGGGGCCTCGTCGCTGATGTAGACCCGCGCCACGTCCGCCAGCGCGATGCGCGCACCGCTCGGGGTCACCAGCGGCAGCAGCTCGAGGCTCGCCACCGAATCGCGATAGCTCTGGGGATAGCGCAGGTTGATGGGGTAACGCTCGCGCCCCTCGATGGTCTGGCCCACCTCCATGCCGCCCACCGCGGTGGCGAGCACCGCCTGCACGTCGGCGATATTGAGGCCGTAACGGGCCGCTTTCAGCCGGTCGATGTCCACCTTCACATAGCGACCACCGGCCACTCGCTCGGCGTAGACCGATGAGGCGCCCTCCACCTTGCCGACTACTTGTTCCAGCTGCTGGCCGAGCTGCTGGATCACCTTGAGATCGGGCCCCGCAATCTTGATGCCGACCGGGGTCTTGATGCCGGTGGCCAGCATGTCGATGCGGGTCTTGATGGGGGGCACCCAGGCGTTGGTGAGACCGGGGAAGCGGATAAGGGAATCCAGCTCTTCTTTCAGCTTCTCCGGGGTCATGCCGGGGCGCCATTGGTCGCGTGGCTTGAGCTGGATGCTGGTCTCCATCATCACCAGATCGGCGGGGTCGGTGGCCGATTCGGCGCGCCCCGCCTTGCCGAACACGTTCTGCACCTCGGGCACGGTACGAATGAGCTTGTCGGTCTGCTGCAAAATCTCCCGCGCCTTGCCCACCGAGATATTGGCCGCGGTGGTGGGCATGTACATGATGTCCCCCTCGTCCAGCGGCGGAATGAACTCGGAGCCCAGGTACTTGAGCGGCCAGAAGCCCGCCACCGTCACCAGGGCGGCGATGGCCAGGGTAGTTTTCGGACGAGCCAGCACGGCCTTGAGCAAAGGCACATAGCCCTGACTCAACCAGCGGTTGAGCGGATTGGCCTGCTCCGCCAGCACCTTGCCACGGATGAAGTAGCCCATGATCACCGGCACCAGCGTGATGGCGAGCCCGGCCGCGGCCGCCATGGCGTAGGTTTTGGTGTAGGCGAGGGGGTGGAACATCCGCCCCTCCTGCGCCTCCAGCGCGAACACCGGCAGGAAGCTGATGGTGATGATGAGCAGGGAGAAGAAGATGGCGGGCCCGACCTCTATGCTCGCCTCGGTGATGATGCGCCAGCGGTTCTTGTCGGTGAGCGCCTCCCGCTCCATGTGCTTGTGGACGTTCTCGATCATCACGATGGCGCCATCCACCATGGCGCCGATGGCGATGGCGATACCGCCCAGCGACATGATGTTGGCGTTGATCCCCTGCAGGTGCATCACGATAAAGGCGGTCAAAATCGCAATAGGGAGGGAGATGACCACCACCAGGGATGAGCGCAGGTGGAACAGGAAGGCGAGGCAGACCAGCACCACCACCGCGAACTCCTCCACCAGCTTGCTGGAGAGGTTGTCGATGGCGCGCTGGATAAGGTCGGAACGATCGTAGACGGTGACGACCTCGACCCCCTCCGGCAGGCTGCTTTTCAGCTGGGCGAGCCGCGCCTTGACCCCGTCGATGGTGTGCTGGGCATTCTCGCCGTAACGCATGACGATGATGCCGCCCACCACTTCCCCTTCACCGTTGAGCTCGGCCAGGCCGCGCCGGCTCTGGGGCCCGGTGACCACATCCGCCACGTCGCCCAGCAGCAGCGGGGCGCCGCGCACAGTGGTACCGAGCGGGATCTGCTTCAGATCCTCGACGCTCTTGAGGTAGCCATTGGAGCGCACCATGTACTCCGCTTCCGCCATCTCGATGACGGAGGCGCCGGTCTCCTGATTGCCCTGCTTGATGGCGGTCTCGATAAGGGAGAGCGGGATGCCGTAGGCGCGCAGCTTGTCCGGGTCGACCCGCACCTGATACTGGCGCACCATGCCGCCGACGGTGGCGACCTCGGAGACCCCGTCCACCGTCTGCAGCTCGTACTTGAGGAACCAGTTCTGCAGCGAGGTGAGCTGGCTGAGGTCATGCTTGCCGGTTCTGTCCACCAGCGCGTACTGATAGACCCAGCCCACCCCGGTGGCATCGGGGCCGAGCTGGGGACGGGCGGAGGCGGGCAGGTTGGGGGCGACCTGGCTTAGGTACTCCAGCACCCGGGCGCGGGCCCAGTAGAGGTCGGTGTTGTCGTCAAACAGCACATAGACGAAGGAGTCGCCGAAGAAGGAGTAGCCGCGCACCGTGGTTGCCCCCGGCACCGCCAGCATGGCGGTGGTGAGCGGATAGGTGACCTGATCCTCCACCACCTGAGGCGCCTGGCCCGGATAGGCCGTCTTGATGATCACCTGCACGTCGGAGAGATCCGGCAGGGCGTCCACCGGGGTCTGTTTGACTGACCAGAGCCCCCAGGCGGTGAGCATGACAGTGAGCAGCAGCACCAGAAAGCGGTTGCCGACGGACCAGCGAATGATGGCAGGAATCATGATTGGACTCCTTTCTCATGGGGCGCAGAGAGTAAAGAGCGGTTGTTGGCAAAGCCGCGAATGATGGAGGGGGTCATGACTTCTTCTCCATCTCGGGCATCGCCATCTGATGCTGGCTATGGTCCATGCCTTCCATCTTCTCCATCTCATCCGCTGCAGGCTTGGCGGTGTCGCCGCTTGCTGGTGCTTGCTGCTGATGGATGGTGGTGATGCGGTACTCATCCCCCTCCTGCATCACCTGCAGATGCAGGGGCTGCCCTTCGGTGAGCTTGCTCATATCGACCCCTTCGGCCACGGTGAACTCCATCTCCATGGCGGGCCACTGCCACTCGGGGATGGGCTGGTGGGAGACCATCAGGGTGCGGTTGGCCAGATCGATGCTTTCAACCTCGCCCTGGGTCCACACCTGGGCAGGGCGCACCGCCGTCATGCGCTGGAAGTCCGAATCGATGGCCGATTCGGAGTCGAGCAGAAACTGGGCCGAGCTGACGATGCTGTCCCCCGCTTCAACTCCTGCCTTGATGGCAACCTTGTCGCCAAACTGGGGGCCCAGGGTGACGGCCACCGACTTGAAGCTGCCATCCCCCAGCGCCAGCACCAGCCTGTCCTGGCTGCCGGTGCGGATCACCGCTTCACTCGGTACCACCAGCCGGGGTTCGCCCTGCCCGGTGCGAATGCTCACCTTGGCGAACATGTTGGGTTTCAGGAACTCGTCCGGATTGGCAAAGCGCAGCCGCACCTTGAGGGTGCGGGTGGCGGCATCCAGGGTCGGGTAGAGGTAATCGACCCGACCCTGCCAGTGGCGGCCGGGGGCGTAGTCCAGGGTCATGGTGACCGGATCGCCCACCTTCAGCTGGGCCGCCTGGCGCTCGAACACCTCGGCGCTCACCCACACCTGCTGTAGGGTGCTGATGTTGAACAGCGCCGCGGCGGGCTCCACATACTGGCCCTCGCGCACCTTCAGCTCGGAGACATAACCGCTGCTGGGGGCATAGATGCGCACCGTCTCCTGCACCTGGCGGCTGCGCTTGAGGGCCGCAATCTGATCAGCCGGCACCTGCAGGGACTTGAGCTTGCCCTCGGCGGCGCGCAGCAGCAGGGGGTTGGCGGTGTTGAGAGCGAGCAGATACTCGTGCTGGGCGTTGACCAGATCCGGGGCGTAGAGCTCGTAAATCAGGCTGCCTTTGCTCACCTGCTGCCCCTCGCTCTTGATGGCGAGGGTGCGGATCCAGCCCGCCATGCGGGCGTTGACCGCCTCCAGCCGGTCCTCGTCATAGCCGACGTAGCCCACCGTCTCGATCTGCTGGTGGATGGGCAGTTTCTCCACCTTGGCGAGCCGCACCCCCAGGTTCTGTTGGATCTCGGGGCTGATGGTGACGGTGCCGGGTGAGCCGCCCTGTTTTTCCTCATAGATGGGGATAAAGTCCATCCCCATGTTGTCCTTGGCGGGGCCATCGCGCTTGTCGCGCGGATCCATGGGGTTGACCCAGTAGAGCGGCGTCTTCTCCTTGGCAGTGGGGCCAGCACTGGTCTGTTTGGCGGCCCAGTAGCCGCCACCGGCGCCGAGGGCCAGCAGCAGGGCGGACATCAACAACGTCTTGTTCATGACAAGCCTCCGGCGCGCGGGAGGCGAAGGGGCGACAGGCACGGCTGTGCGTTGGCAGACCGGGTAACGGGGGTGGATGACATGATATCTCTTCTCTTCTGTCAGGCCGCCAGTGTGGTGGTGTGCGCGGGCAGGGCATCACCACGAGGCGGCAAACGGGGCGCAGCTGTGTCAGCGCGCACGGCTCCCTGCGCGCGGGCCGGTTTGGCCAGGGCGCAGGGTCAGGCAAGGCGGCAGGAAGCGGGCAAGCCGGGGCTTTCTGTTGCCGCGAGAGAAGATCTTTCTAGTGGCGCAGCACCGACAACATCAGGTGTCGGCGCGGCCAGGAGGGAGGGTGGGTACCGCGGGATCGCAGGAAGGGATCCCGCAACCAGTTGTCCAGCCCGTTGCTCGCCGTCCCGAGGGGCAGCAGCAACAGCGGCAGCGCGAGCAGGGTCAGCAGGGCGGCCAGCAGTGGCAGGCCGGGAGTGCTGGTCGAGGTGAGCCCGCCGTGCATCTGGCACTCCTGGCTGGCGGCATCTTGGGCTCCTGCATCCGGGCTTGCCCCGTGGCAGGAGAGTCCCTGCATGGCGCTGTCGCTCATGGCCTGATTGCCGTGAGTCATGGCGGCGTTGAGGGCATCCACCCCGTGCCAGCCGATGCAGAGGGTGAGATTGCAGACGAGCATCAGCCCCAGCAACAGCCGGGCAATGCGTTCGATGGGCAATCTCGCTACGAGCATGGGGAAATCCTGACAATGACTGGGGACACTGTAAACCTTACCTTGAGAGCAAGGTCAAGGTATGTGGGCAACGGGATAGCGGCCGCGTGATCCCGCTCGCGGCTCGGGCCCGGCTGCGAGGTGTTGCCCCCTCTGGCGGATAAAAAAGCCCCCGCATGGCGGGGGCTGTGACTCACGATTTACGACTTGGTTTGTGCCGTCTTGCCGCCGGCGCGTTCCGAGCGCCGCATGATGAGGCGGAAGAACAGCGGGATAAAGAAGATGGCGATGAAGGTCGCCGCCAGCATGCCGCCGATGACCGGCCAGCCGAGGGCATGACGGCTCGCCGCGCCGGCGCCGCTGGAGGTGACCAGCGGCACACAGCCGAGGATGAAGGCGAGCGAGGTCATCACGATGGGGCGAAAACGCAGCCGCGCCGCCTCCAGCGCCGACTCGATGAGGCTCATGCCCTCCTCGTGCTTCATCACCGCGAACTCCACGATCAGGATGGCGTTCTTGGCCGCCAGCCCGACGAGGGTCACCAGTCCTATCTGGAAGTAGACGTTGTTGGTCAGACCCACCAGCCAGGTGGCCAGCAGGGCGCCGAACAGGGCGAACGGCACCGCGGTGATCACCGCAAACGGCAGGCTCCAGCGTTCGTACTGGGCCGCCAGGATGAGGAAGATCATCACGATGCCGAAGCCGAATGCGGTGCCCGCACTGCCGGCGGCCGCTTTCTCCTGATAGGCGGAGCCGGTCCACTCCAGCTTGGCGTCGTTGCCGAGGGACTCGTCGGCCACGGCTTCCAGCGCGGCGATGGCCTGGCCGGAGCTGTAGCCCGGTGCCGGCTGGGCCATGATCTTGGCCGCCTGGAAGATGTTGAAGCGCTCCACCAGTTCGGGGCCGGTGGCATCACGCACCGTCACCAGGCTGCTGAGCGGGATCATCTCCCCCTTGTCGGAGCGCACATAGACGTTGCGGATGTCGCTCTTCTTGGCGCGGTAGTCCGCCTCGGACTGCAACTGCACCCGGTAGGTACGGCCGAACTGGTTGAAGTCGTTGACATAGACCTGGCCGAAGGTGGCCTGCATGGTGTCGAACACGGCGTTGATGGGCAGCCCCAGCGCCTTGGCCTTTTCGCGATCCAGATCGAGATAGACCTGGGGCACGTTGGCGCGGTAGGTACTGGTCACGCTGGCGAACTCGGGGCGCTGCTTGGCCGCCTCGAGGAAGCGCTGCACCTCGGCCGAGAAGGACTGGGCATTGCCGGTGCTGCGGTTCTGCAGGTAGGCCTCCAGCCCGCCGGTGGTGGACATGCCGGTGATGGGGGGCGGGTTGAAGGAGGCGACGAAGCCGTCCGCCAGCCCCATCAGACTCATGCCCTGGAAGGTCTTGGCCAGGGAGAAGGAGTCCTGCCCGGCACCTTGCCGTTCGCTCCAGTCCTTGAGGGTGATGAAGCTGATGCCGCTGTTGCTGATGATGGCGTTGGAGAGGATGTCAAAGCCCGAGAAGGTGATGACGTCCTTCACGTTGGGGTTGGCCATTGCCATCTGGTCGAAGTCGTTCGCTACCGCCTGGGTGCGGGTGAGGGAGGCCGCATCCGGCAGCATGACGGCGGAGAGCAGGTAGCCCTGATCTTCATTCGGCACCAGCTCGCCCGGCACCTTCATCAGCAGGCCGTAGATGGAGACCAGGATGAAGGCGATGATGGTGAATGCCACCCCGACCCGGCGGTTGAGGAAGGCGACCCCGCGCACGTAACGGCGGGTGAGACCGTCGAAGGCGTTGTTGAACCAGACGAAGAAGCGGGCCGGCTTGTGGTGGCCCTCTTTCAGCAACACGGCACAAAGGGCCGGCGACAGGGTCAGTGCCACCAGACCGGAGATGGCCACCGACACCGCCACCGTGATGGCGAACTGCTTGTACATCACCCCCGTCATGCCGCCCATGAAGGCGACCGGCAGGAACACGGCGCACAGTACCAGCACGATGGCGACCACCGGGCCGGAGACCTCCTGCATGGCGAGGATGGCCGCCTCTTTGGGCGAGCACTTCTTCTCCTGCATGATCCGCTCGACGTTCTCCAGCACCACGATGGCGTCATCCACCACGATACCGATGGCGAGCACCATGCCGAACAGGGTCAGCAGGTTGATGGAGAAGCCCAGCACCAGCATGCCGGCGAAGGTCCCGATGAGCGATACCGGCACCGCGATACAGGGGATCAGGGTGGCGCGGAAGTTCTGCAGGAACAGGTAGACCACCACGAACACCAGCACGATCGCCTCGAACAGGGTGTGTACCACCTCCTCGATGGAGATCTTCACGAACTCGGTGGTGTCGTAGGGGATCTGGTATTCGATGTCCTGCGGGAAACGCTCCTTGAGGCGCAGCATGGTGGCGTGCACCTGATCGGCCACCGCCACGGCGTTGGCGCCCGGTTGCAGATAGGTGGCGATACCGATGGCCGGCTTGCCGTTGGCCTTGGCCAGCAGGTCGTAGTCCTTGCCGCCGAGCTCGACCCTGGCCACGTCCTTGACCCGGATCTTCGAGCCGTCCGGCATGGAGCGGATGATGATGTTCTGGAACTCGCGCACATCCTCCAGCCGTCCCTTGGTCTGCACCGTGTAGGTGAAGTCGATGGGGGCCGTGGTGGGCTGGGCGCCGATCTTGCCGGCCGCGAACTGGGTGTTCTGCTCGCGGATGGCACCGATCACGTCGCTCGGGGTGAGTTCGAGCTGGGCCAGCCGATCCGGCCGCAGCCAGATGCGCATGGCGTAGTCGGTGCCGCCGAACAGAGTGGTGTCACCGACCCCGGGAATCCGCTTGAGCTCGTCGATGATGTTGAGCAGGGCGTAGTTCGACAGGTAGGTGGTATCGAAGGTGCCGTCAGGCGATTGCAGGGTGACCACCTGCAGGATCGAGGTCGATTTCTTCTTGACCGTCACCCCCTGCTTCTTCACCTCTTCCGGCAGCTGGGCCATGGCGGCCGAGACCCGGTTGTTGACGTTGATGGTGGCCTGATCCGGATCGGTGCCGATCTCGAAGTAGACGTTGAGGTTCATCTGGCCGTTGGAGGCCGAACCAGACTGCATGTAGAGCATCCGCTCCACGCCGTTGATCTGCTGCTCGAGTGGTGCGGCAACGGTCTGGGAGATCACCTCGGGGGTGGCGCCCGGATAGAAGGCGGTCACCGACACCACCGGCGGGGTGATCTGCGGGTACTGCTCGATGGGGAGCGATCGCATCGCCGCCAACCCGCCCAGCACTATGATGATCGAAATCACGCTGGCGAAGATGGGGCGTTCGATGAAGAACTTGGAAAACATACGAACTCCTTACTTGGCCGCGTTCTGGCCGACCATCTTGCCGGTGATCGCCTTCATCTCGGAGGCCGTGACGGGCTTGACCACGGCGCCGGGACGAGCCTTCATCAGCCCCTCGACGATGTAGCGCTCACCGGGCTCGAGGCCGCTGTCGATCAGCACGCCGCTGTCGACCACGGAACCCAGCTTGACCGGGCGGGGCACCACCTTGTTCTCTTTGTCCACCACCATCACCATGCGGTCGGCCTGGGACTGGACGATGGCGCGCGGCGGCACCAGGATGGCATTTTTGCGGGTGCCCAGATCGATGGTCATGCGCACGAACTGGCCTGGCAGCAGCACGCCGTCCTTGTTGTCGAAGATGGCACGGGCCCGGATGGTGCCGGTTTGCGGGTCGACCCGGCTGTCGGAGAAGTTGAGCTTGCCCGCCTCGGGGTAGACGGAGCCGTCCGCCAGCCGGATGTGGGTGCGCCAGTTGGTGGCATCCTTGGCCTCAATCAATCCCTTTTTCACCGAGTTCTCGAAGTTGAGGCGATCCTGCTCCGAGTAGGAGAAGTTGACGTAGAGGGGATCGAACTGGGTGATGGTGGTGAGCAGGCCGTTTTCGCCGCTGGTGGAGATGAGGCTGCCCTCGGATTGGGAGCTCTTGCTCGCCATGCCGTTGATGGGGGCGGTGACCTGGGTGTAGCTGAGGTTGAGTTCGGCCTCTTTCACCTTGGCCTGGGCGGCCTGATGGCTGGCGATGGCCGCCTCGTAGTTGGCGATGGTGTCGTCATAGTCCTTGCGGCTCACCACCTGGCGCTTGAACAGCGGGATGATGCGATCCCGGTCGGCGCGGGCCTTGTTGAGGCGGGCCTGCTCCTGGGCCAGGGTGCCCTTGGCCTGCTCCAGCGCCACCTTGTAGGGCTCGGGGTCGATCAGGAACAGCGCTTGACCGGCGGTGACCGGCTGCCCCTCGATGTAGGTGCGCTTGAGCAGGATGCCGCTCACCCGGGAACGCACGTCAATTTCGCGAAAACCGGCGGTCTCGCCCACCATCTCGGTGGTCATCGGCACGTCGGTCAGCTTGACCTCGGCCACCACCACGGGCACCGGTGGCAGTGCCTGGGCCCCGGTGGCCGGTTCATCGCCACAGGCGGTCAGTGCGCTGGCCAGTGCCAGGGCGATACAGCCGCGCTTGAACATCTCTTCCCTGACGTATTGCACCTTCATCATCACACTCCTGTGGGATGGTGCGCGATTGCCGCGCCCAGCCTTTTTCTTCATGAACATGGTTAACTGCATGGTTACAAATTTAACTCATTGGATTACTGACAGTTTTCTAATGATAGAGCACGAATATTGAACCCAGGCTGCTCGACACTGAAAGTTGTCGGTGTCGATCGCGCCGTGGCGGAGGGGGCCGCGACAATTTGTGTCAGGCACGCAGACCCTGCATAGTGCCTTGCTGGGGAGCAGGAGACCCGGAGGGAATTATAAGAAGGAAAAAGCGGGGGAAGTGGGGGCTTGGTCACAGAGGGGGCTTCAAATGCCCCCTCCGTTGTCGTTATCAGGCGAAGCAGGCCCAGATGGGGGCGTGATCCGAAGGCTTGTCGATGCCGCGCAGCTCGTAGTCGATGCCGGTCTCGGTCACGGTGTCCTTGAGGGCGTCGGAAGCCATGATGAGGTCGATGCGCAGGCCCCGGTTCTCGTCAAAGCCCCTGGAGCGGTAGTCAAACCAGGAGAAGCGCTCGCACTCGGTGGGGTTGGCGGCGCGGAAGGTGTCGGTCAGGCCGAACCCTTTCAGCCGCTCCATCCATTCGCGCTCGATGGGCAGGAAGGAGCACTTGCCATCCCGCAGCCAGCGCTTGCGGTTGGCCTCGCCGATGCCGATGTCGAGATCGGTGGGGGAGATATTCATATCCCCGATCAGCACCAGCTGGTCATTCGGCGTGTGGTTGGTCTCCAGATAATGCTGCAGATCCTCGTAGAACTTCTGCTTGGCCGGGAACTTGGTCTCGTGATCCTGGCTTTCACCCTGCGGGAAGTAGCCGTTCATCACCTTGATGAGGGAGCCGTCTTCGCGCTCGAAGGTGGCCATGATCATCCGGCGCTGGGCCTCTTCATCGTCGGTGGGGAAGCCTTTCTCCACCTTGACCGGCTTCTGCTTGCTCATGATGGCCACCCCGTAGTGGGCCTTCTGGCCGTGAAACGCCACGTGATAGCCCATGGCCTCCACGTCGGCCAGCGGGAAGGCCTCGTCGTGTACCTTGATCTCCTGCAGGCCGATCACATCCGGCTGATGCTTGTCGATGATGGCTTGCAGCTGGTGCAGGCGGGCGCGCAGGCCATTGATATTGAAAGAGATGATCTTCATGTCCGGGATGCTCATGTCATTTTTATAAGTGGCTATTGGACTAGGAATCCGCCGTGGATGCAAGTGAAGGCGAGGGGCCACATCCGGGGCGGGCCGCCCGCCGCAGCGGGCTCAGCGGGTCATCTTCTTGACAAACACCACCACAAACAGCGCCAGCGTGAAGCTGCCGGTGAAGGCCTCGAAGGCGGCGAAGAGCCTCGAGAGGCCGATGGGGGTGAAGTCGCCATAGCCCAGGGTGGTGAAGGTCACCACGCTGTAGTAGAGGCACTCCAGCAGGAAGATGGCGTTCTGCTCAACAGGGGCGCCGGGCCGGTAGATGAGGTGGTTGCCGTTGAAGCTCAGGCCAAAGAAGAAGTAGAAGATGCTGCAGATGAAGATGAGCAGCAGGGAGAAGAGCACCACCCGCATGGGGGCCTCGCCGTAGCCGCAGAACAGATCGACGATCCAGGAGGTGAAGCGCTGGGTCGACCAGAACGGCAGCTGCAGCCGGCGCATGGTGAGCTCCTGCTGGATGTAGCGGCCGGACATGGTGAAGATGCCTTGCGCCTCCGAGGCCTTGCGCAGATCCCGGTAGGTCTCTTCGGCCTCTTTGAGCCAGATGCGGGCCTGCACCGGGTCGCGCTCCTTGCGGCCGCGCCGCTCCTGCATCAGCCGCTTGCCGGTATCCAGGTTGTCGAGGCGGGTGTTGTGCCAGCGAATGCCGAGCAGGTTGACGTCGTCGAGAGTGGCGCAGTGCAGGTTCGCTTCACTGAGATCCGCCTTCATCAGGCTGCCGCCCTTGATGCGAATGCCGTAGAGGTGGGCCCCCTGCAGGTTGGCACGGTAGAGGTTGCACTGCTCCAGCAGGAACCCCTGCGGGGCCCCTTTTTTCACCAGGTTGAGGCCCGCCAGATTGGCGCGGGCCAGTTGCAGGCCGTGACACAGCCCGCCCTGCTGGATGTAGTGCTCCAGCTCGCGGGCGGTGTGGGGATCCTGATGATTGGCGTGGGGATCGTGCCAGCGGCACAGATCATGCTCTCCCGCCTCTTCGCTGCAGTGGCGACCGTCCGCCACCAGATATCGACACATGGCCATCGCCACTCTCCTCCCTTTGCCGAGTCAGTATCAGCATAGGCGAGCGGGCCCTGGTCAGCTGAGCTGGGTAAACTCCTGACGCAGCTTGCGAAAACGATCCTGCTGGGCCGGATTGAGGGGGATGCCGTCCAGCACCTCCAGGGTCTCCTTGCACTCGGCGCCAAACTCCGGGCTCTTGCGGTTTTTCTGCATCAGCTGCAGCAGCACCTGGATCTTGTTGAGGGCGGCGCCGGTATTGGCCGGGGCCCGGCGCAGCGCCTCGCGAAAGTGGCCGAGCGCCTGCTCCAGCTCGCCGCTCTGATAGGCCTTGATGCCCAGTTCGTTGAGCTGCTGGTAGCGCTGGCGACGCTCGAGCACCGTCTTGTCGTCGCGGGTGGCCTGGATGCAGGTGGTGAGCAGCCGATCCTCGTCTTCGGCCAGCAGCGCCTGCAGGCTCTCGGCATATTCGAACTCGCCGAGCTGATAGAGGGCGAGGATGGTCTCGCCCAGCAGGCTGGGGGGCATGGTGGCCGGCTGATCGAGCCAGTTCTGGTTGGCGCGGTAGAGCATCTTCTTGCCCTTGAGCAGCTCCCCCAGGGCGATCTGCACCCGGGCCTGGCAGATCTGCTCGAACACCGGGTAGTTGAACTCCGACATCATCAGCGAATCGCGGATGCGCGACAGGGCCGAGTTGACCTGCTTTTGCAGGTTGGCGATGTGGTAGATGTCGTTGCTGTTGAGGGCGTAGAGGGTCAGCGACTGGATATAAGCCCCCAGGTAGTGGGGGGTGCGATGGATGGAGTTGCGCGACAGGTCGATGAGGGAGAGCAGCACGTCCTTGGCCTGGGCGTAGTCGTGGCGCAGCAGGCACACCTCCGCCAGCCGGCGGGAGAGCTGCACCGACTGGGGCGAGATGTCGACCGCCCGCTTCAGCTCCTGCTGGGCCTGTTCGTCGTTGCCGAGCGCGAGCTGGGACTCTGCCAGCCAGAGGTGGGCCTCCACCATCAGCGGGGTGTTCTTGAGGGTCGCCTGCAGGTGGCTCACCGCCTCTTCGTTCAGCCCCAGGGTGTGGCACGCCTTGCCGAGGGTGAGCCGGGCCCAGCTGTTCTCCTGACCGGCCAGCAGCTGGCGCATCAGGCTGCGGGCCTCCTTGGCCTGGCCCAGCTTGAGTTGGGTATCGGCCTGCAGACAGCGGCAGAAGTTGGCAAAGCGCGGTACCGCATCGGCCCGCTCGGCGCAGGCGGCGAGCAGGGTGGGCAGATCCTCTTTGGCAAGGGCGCTGAACACGCTCTCCAGCGCCTGACGGCGGGCGAGGGCGCGTTTGAGGCGAAACGAAAACTGCTCCTGGGAGAAGGGCTTCATCAGGTATTCGTCGGGCTCGGCTTCCAGCGCGCTCAGCACCATGGCGCGGGAGCTGTCGCCGCTTACCATGATCACCACGCTCTGGGGCGGAATGAGCTTCTGATCCCGCAGGCTCTCCAGCAGCTGGCGGCCGTTCTCGCCGACCCCCAGCTCGTAATCGAGCAGGTAGATGTCAAAGGTCTCTTTCTGGCAGCGCCGTCTCGCCTCTTCGGCCGAGTTGGCATAGGTGATGCGGCTGATGCCGATGTTGATCAGCATCGCCTTCATCATCACCTGAAAGGAGCGCTGTTCGTTGACCAGCAGGATGCGCTTCGGTTTGGGTGGGGCTTTTTTCTCTGGCTCGGATTCCGGTGTCTGCATCTGTCTGGTCAGGGCGCTACGGGCGGATAACAGAAGTGTGCCACCAAAGCGCGCAGACAGGCAATTGAACATGGGGCGCTGCCGCGGTTTTTCCGCCAAGCCCCGCCATTCATGGCTTCTGCCGGACCAAATAGGGGGTGGATTGGGGGAAGGCAGACGGCGGACGCCTGCTTGACCTGAGCGATGAAGCCGCCCATCGATGGCCAGCTGAGCTGGTCCCTTCGGGTGGTTTTTTTCCGGGCGGGGATTGTGCGCTCAGGTGTCTTTTGATACCACTGAATGCTTTCCCCTGCGGATCAGCTGCCATTGCGCGACAAGGAGTTCCCATGCGCCTGCCCCCCTTTCCTCCGCTGGTCTGGATCGTGATCCTGGGTACCTTCATGGTGCGCACCAGTTTCTTCATGGTCTGGCCCTTTCTCTCGATCCTGCTCTATCGGGAGTATGATCTGTCGGCGTCCGGCATCGGGATGCTGCTGGGCGGCGCGGCCGTGCTCTCCTGCCTCATCGGCTTCTACGTTGGCTGGCTCTCCGACCGGCTCGGCCGGCGCACCATACTGCTGCTCGGCTGCGCCCTGTCGTGTGGCGCCTACCTGCTGCTCGGGTTTGGCCACTCCCTCTGGCTCATCGCCCTCGGGGTGTTTGGCTCGGGTCTCTCCTACGCCTTCATCGACACACCGGGCAAGGCGCTGATGGGGGATCTGCTGCCCGAGAAGGCGCAGCGGGAGCTGGCTCAACACCTGCGCTACTTCCTGCTCAACGTGGGGGCGGGGGTGGGGCCCCTCATCGGCGTCATGGTGGGGCTGGGTGCGCGCCAGGAGACCTTCGTGGTGACGGCCGCCAGCTATGGCCTGCTTGGCATCGCCTTCCTGCTCGGTTTTCGCCGCGAGTGCGCTGGTCGGCCGGATGCGGGCCTCACCCTGGGGGCCATGCTCGGGGTGGTGGGGCGGGATCGGGCCTTCATGCTGTTCATCCTCGCCAACCTGCTGATGATGCTGGTCTACGCCCAGGTGGAATCGCCGCTGATCCAGTACCTGACCCGCGCCGGCGCCCCCGAGGTGGAGACCCTGGTGGCCCTGCTGGTGGCCACCAATGCGCTGACCATCATCACCCTGCAGTTTCCGCTACTGCACCTGACCCGGCGCTGGCGGGTGAGCCTGCGGCTGCAGTTCTCCATCCTGCTGATGGCGTCCGCCCAGGTGCTGTTCGCCCTGTCGAGTCCGGCCCTGCTGTGGCCCTGGCTGGTGGCGGTGTTCTTGCTGAGCGTGGGGGAGGCGGTGCTGTTCCCGCTCTTCAACGTGCTGATCGACGAGATGGCGCCGGCCCACCTCAAGGGGAGCTACTTCGGGGCCAGCGCCCTGGCCGGGCTTGGCTGGGCGCTCTCGCCCCTGGTGGGGGGCTGGCTGTTGCAGGTGTGGGGCGGCCCGGCCCTGTTCGCCGTGATGACCGCAATTTGCGTGCTGGTGTTTCTTCTCTACGGGGCGGGCAACCGGGTGGCGCGCCCGTCCGCCGACTCGGCCGGCTGCGGGGAGTAGCATAAAAGCAGCCGGTCGGTGGTCACAGTCCTGATGCCAAGCTGCCGGTGGCTCCGGCGCCCCGGCGCACTCCCATCGACTTGCGCCGATGTGAAGACAAGGAGGCCCCGCAGTGCGGGGCCTCTTTTTTATGGCGGCTGGGTTATGGCAGCGGATTTACGGCTGTTTGGCCACCAGATAGGGGGCGAACTGGGGGGTATGGCTGGCGGCGAAGCCCTGCTCGGTCTTGACGATGAGATAGACCGCGAGACCGTGCGCCTTGGCAAAGGCCATCGCCTGCTCCGGTCCCATCACCATGAGGGCGGTGTCGAGGGCGTCGGCCTCGAGCGCGGTCGGGGTGATGACGCTGGCGGAGACCAGCTTGTGGGTGATGGGCTGGCCGGTGGCGGGGTCGATGATGTGGGAGTAGCGCTTGCCGTCGAGCTCGTAGTAGTTGCGATAGCTGCCGGCGGTGCTGAGGGCCATGCCGTTGGGGATCACCACGTCCGAGAAGGCGCCGGGCTGGTCGGACGGCTCGACGATGGCCACCCGCCAGGGCTTGCCCTTGGCGTTGTTGCCCTTGCTGCGCACGGCGCCGGCCACCTCGATGAGGTAGTTGTGCACCCCTTTTTGCTCCAGCAGGCCGGCAATCTCGTCAGAGGCCGCCCCTTCGCCCAGGGTGGAGAGATCGAGGTAGAGATCGGGGATGCGCTTGCCGAGCAGGAAGTGATCCCCCTCGGGCACCAACGTCAGCCGGTCGATGCCCACCTTGTGGCTAGCGCTGGCGATCTGCTCGGCGTTGGGCCGCTTGACGGGCCGCTTGTCCGGCCCGAATCCCCACAGGTTGACCAGCGGGCCCACGGTGACGTCGAGCTTGCCTGCGGTGAGATGGCCGGCGTCGATGCCCTGCTGCACGATCTTGGCCATGGTGGCGGGAATGGCCATGGGGGGCTGGCCGCTGCCCTGATTGAAGCGGGAGATGAGAGAATTCGGGTCGTAGGTGGAGATCTCGTGATTCATGCGTACCAGCAGGGCATCGACCTCTTGCTGCAGCGCCGGCTCGCCGCCCGGGAAGGGGTCGCTCAGGGTCACCGCGTAAAAGGTGCCCATGGTCTTGCCCTGAATGCGGGTCTGGGTCGGGGCCGGCTGACAGGCGGTCAGCATCAGCAGCAGGGTCAACAACAGGCCACGGTGGGCCGGGCGAGCAAGAAGCGACATGCGGGATCTCTTTGGCTGAAACGGATGGCACGGGACGCAAGCGTGCCGGGGTCGCCAGCTTAGCCAAGGGGGCGGCGGTGGGCGAGTCGCGGCTGGACAAAAGTGCAGGGGATAATTAAACAAAGAGTGGTTAGTGGGTGACGCGGCCGGTTCGTCCAGACAAAAAATGGGGGCAATCTGGTGACCTGACCCGCAGCTTTACGCTAAAGACATAGCCGAATGACGACAGTTGAGTAGAATAAGGTCGATTTTGACAGCATGTTTGCCAGCCATGGTGCGAGCCCGCAGGCAATTGTGTTGCCATCTATTGCCAATCAAAGGAGAGGATGATGAAAAAGGCGATTACCCTGCTGTTTCTGAGCACCCTGGCGGCCCCGGCTCTGGCCGATGAGTGCGCGTTGGTCATCGAAGGCAATGATGCCATGCAGTACAACCTCAAGGAGATGAGCGTCCCGGCCACCTGCAAAGAGGTCACCGTGACCCTGAACCATACCGGCAAGATGCCGGTGACCGCCATGGGTCACAACTGGGCGCTGGCCAACACCGCCGACTATCAGGCCGTGGCCACCGCTGGCATGAGCGCCGGTGCCGACAACAACTACCTGCCCAAGGATGACCCGCGCGTGCTGGCCCACACCAAACTGGTGGGCGGCGGCGAGAGCACCAGCGTCACCTTCAAGACCGACGGCCTGGCCGGCAAAGATCTCACCTTCTTCTGCTCCTTCCCCGGCCACTTCGCCATGATGAAGGGTACCTTCAAGGTCGGCTAAGCACCGCTTGTCGACCCAGAAGCCGGGCACTGCCCGGCTTTTTTGTGCTCGCTTGCGGCGATTTTGGCGTCAGTTGGATGCCGGTGCGTGCACTATGGCGCGCCGTTTTATGATCCGGCGCCGGGTGAGCGGGGGAGTGAGAGGGTAAGATGGGCGCCTTTCGGGCCTGCTGGGCCCGCTCGAGAGGAAGCAAGGTGGTCATGAAAGCCATGAAATGGGTGATCAGCGGTTGTCTGCTGCTGGTATGCGCCATCGCGCTGGCAGCGGAGCCGCCGGTCAAGAAGAGCAGAAACGGTATCTGCCATCCCCAGGGCGGCACCTATTACAGCCGCACCAAGCACTACACCCCCTACGACTCCATGCAGGCCTGTCTCGACAGCGGCGGGCGGGCGCCCAAACGCTGACCGGGGTCAGGCCTGCTCCTGCCGCCTATTTGGGCTGCAGGGTAAAGAAGGCGATGGCGCTCTTCTTCTGGCAGTCGAAGTGGATGCTCTGCTCGCCGCTGATCAGCAGGGTCTCGTTGACCGCCATGGGGTGGCCCGCCGCCGTGAGCTGGCCGCTCAACAGGTAACAGAGATAGGTCTTGTCCGCTTCCAGGGTGAGGGTGAGCGGGAAGGGCAGGTTGAGCACCCGCACGTTGGCGCTGAGGCGGGCCGGATCATAGATGAGCCCCAGATCCGTTACCTCTTTTTTCAGCAGTTCGCAGTGGGTGTCGTCATCCCCGCTGAAGTGGGCCGCCTCGAAGGTGGCGTAGGGGTGGCCGTTGAGCACGAAGCCGGCCCCGCTGATGGGCAGCAGGATGCGCTGATAGCCGGGAAATTTCGAGAAGGGGCCGGCCCCCTTGATGGGCGCTGAGCTCAGCCGGTAGGCAAAATCGAGCCTGTCGAGGCTGGTGCCGGCAGGAGAGATGAGGATCTGGGCTGTGGTGCCCTGCTTGTTCTTCCAGGGCATCTTCAGCTGGTCGGACTCTTTTATCAGGGTGATCAATGGCGCCTCGGCAGGTGGTGAGCGGGGTGAATCATGTGGCCCAGTGATACCACCCCGCCCACCGCTCCACAAGGCTGCGGCATTCGCCGGCCATCCACTTGCCCACTATTTCGCCGGCGCCACCCACTTCGCCCCTCTTTGCCTCCTGCCGCGTCGTCATCCCTGTATGAAATGCCGCCACTTGGGCAAGGCGGGCAAGGGCAAAGCCTCAGGCTGTGATCCCGGCGCTGTTAAAGCGGCGGCGGCTCGCTACACTGGCTGCTCTGTTGCCCAAGGAGGCCCCATGACTCACAAGATCATTCTGGATACCGATCCCGGTATCGATGACGCCATGGCAATTCTGTTTGCCGAAGCCCACCCCGCCATCGAGCTGCTCGCCATCACCACGGTATTTGGCAATGCCACCATCGAGAACGGCACCCACAACGCCCTCTGGCTAAAGCAGCAATACGGCATGAAGGCGGACGTGGCACAGGGGGCGGCCGCCCCGCTGCGGCGCGAGCCGGTGGGCCCGACCACCGTGGTGCACGGGCCGAGCGGGTTTGGGGACGTGACGGCGGGGGAAGTGACCCTGGCGCCGGATCCCCGGCCGGCTTGGCAGTATATCGTCGAGGCGGTGAAGGCCGCGCCCGGCGAGATCACCCTGGTCACCATAGGTCCGCTCACCAACCTGGCGCTGGCGCTGCAAGAGGCCCCCGAGATCACCGGCCTGGTGAAGCAGGTGGTGGTGATGGGGGGCGCGTTTGGCGTCAACGGTCATCGCGGCAACGTGACTCCCTATGCCGAGGCCAACATCCACGACGATCCGGATGCCGCCGACCGGGTGTTCACCGCCGACTGGCCGGTGGTGATCATCGGGCTGGATGTGACCCAGCAGAGCTTCTTCAGCAGCGCCTATCTCGACGCGCTGCGCGACGACGCGGGCGAGCCGGGGCGCTTCCTGTGGGATGTCAGCCGCTTCTATCTGCGCTTCTACTCGGAGCGGATCGGGCTCGACGGCTGCCACGTGCACGACCCGTCCGCCATCGCCTACGTGATCGATCCGACCCTGTTCACCCTGCGCGAGGGGCCGGTGCGGGTCATCAACGAGGGGCCCGCCATCGGTCACACCCTGCAGAAATTTGACGGCAAGTCCCACCCCCACGACGGCTGGGCCGATTATCGTGCCCAGCAGGTCGGGGTGGCGGTGCGGGATCAGGCGCTGCTGGCGCTCTATCGGGAGACGCTGGTGGCCTGGGGCCGCAGCCGCTAGCGGGCTCGGCGAGCAGGATGGCCTGCGGCCGGGCTTGAGACGCGGCTGTGATCCGCGCCAAACAATCGGGGGTCAGTTGCGGCTTATACTGTCCGCAACCGTGTGAAGAAGGAGAAACAGGATGGCCTGGTTGTCGTTGCTGGTGGCGATCGCCCTCATCTGGTGGTTGATGAAGCTGGGGCGTGGCGCCCTGTTCGAGATCCGGCTTGCGCCAGGCAAGGTGCAGG
Organism: Aeromonas sp. S5(2024); assembly: GCF_041403025.1. Classification (NCBI taxonomy): domain Bacteria; kingdom Pseudomonadati; phylum Pseudomonadota; class Gammaproteobacteria; order Aeromonadales; family Aeromonadaceae; genus Aeromonas; species Aeromonas sp. S5(2024). The sequence goes on from NZ_JBGLRI010000001.1 coordinate 609,303, forward strand.
TCAAGCGGGGCAAGGTGTCGCCGGCGTTCATCGAGCAGGCCAGGCAGATCCTGCGCCACGAGACGGTGCGCGGGCGCATCCTGGGTCAGCGCGATGGCGACGGGGTCAAGCTGGTCTTCTCCCGCTCCATTCCCGAGCCGGTGGCTCAGCGCTTTCGCAATATCTTCCCCTATGGTGACTACCGGCTGGGGGCGGTGCCGCTCTCCGGCTCCAAACCGCGCAAGGGGTGAGTCGTCACTCACATAGCAAACGGGCCTCCACTGGAGGCCCGTTTCGTTATGGTCGGCGCGAGTTATTGGTGCAGGGCGCGCTGGGCCTTGACCGTCTCCGGCTTGATGGCCACCCCTTCATTGCCCCAGGAGGCACGCAGGGTGTTGACCAGCTCGGCGAGCTGCTGATCGTTGAGGGTCCAGCCATAACCCGGCATGTGGTAGCCGATGTTGCCCTGGGTGACCGGGGTCTCGGCGCCGTGCAGCAACACGTTGAGCAGGCTGCTCGGGTCCTCGGCCAGCACGGTCTGGTTGCTCACCAGCGAGGGGATGACGTGGTCATTGCCCTGGCCGTTGACCCCGTGGCAGGTGGAACAGTACATGGCGTAGTCCGCCTTGCCACCGGCGCTGGCGTAGGCCCGGTTGCCCTTGCTGGCCGCCGTGTCACCGTCGAGTTCGGTCAGGTAGGTGGCGATGCTGGCCAGATCGGCGTCGCTGAAGTACTGGCTGCTGTGCGTGATCACTTCCGCCATGGGGCCGCTGACGGCCTGATGCTGGCTGCGGCCGGTTTTCAGCAGGTCGATCAACGCCTGCTTGTCGTAGCGGGTGCCGCGAATGTTGGGGGCATACCAGCCATCCAGGGTGGCGCCGCTCAGATAGAGGGGATCTGCCTCGGTCAGGGCCTTTTCCTGCATGCCGAGCCCGCGCGGGGTGTGGCAGCTGCCGCAGTGGCCCGCCCCCTGCACCAGATAGGCGCCGCGATTCCACTCCTCGCTCTTGCCGGCCACTGGGGTAAAGCGACTGTCATCGTGATAGACCCAGTTCCAGCCGTTGAGCGGCCAGCGCATGTTGAGCGGCCAGGGGATGTCGCTCTCCTTGTTGGCAACCGCTTGCGGCTGCACATCCTGCATCAGGTAGTGGTAGAGGGCGGTGAGATCCTCGTCGCTCATCTTGGCGTAGGCGGTGTAGGGCATGGCCGGGTAGAGGGGATCGCCGCTGCGGGTGATCCCTTCGCGCATCACCTTGATGAACTCGGGCAGGCTGTAGTTGCCAATGCCGTGGGTCTTGTCGGGGGTGATGTTGGTGGCATAGACGGTGCCGATCGGGGTGGGGAAGCCCTTGCCACCGGCCAGCGGCTTGCTCGCCTCGCTGGTATGGCAGGCGGCGCAGTCCCCCAGCTTGGCCACGTATTCGCCGGCCGACATGGCAGGCGCGGCCTGCAGGGTGAAGGCGGGCAGGGCCAGCAGCACGGCGCTGGCTGTCAGGGTCAGGGAACGGATCATTTGGCACCTCCCTTGTGCATGGCAACCAGCTCGTTGACGGCGCGCCAGGCCTGATCGATGGCGGAGTGGGCGTAGGGGCTCCAGTCCGAGTCGGAGTTGGCGATGGTGATGTTGCCGACCGGCTGGCGACCCAGCTCGATCCACTTGTCGCACTGCTCCTCGTCATCGAACAGGGTGTTGGTGATGTAGGAGTAGCCGTGGGACCAGCGGTTGACCGTGATGGCGAGGATATCCTGCTCATGGTTGAAACCGGCGCTGCCCAGCATCCCCTGCAACTGTTCGCGGATCATCTGCTCGTGCTGCTCGAACGGCATGCCGAGGATCATGGCGCGCCCCTTGCGGGACTGCTCGCGGGCCGACAGACCGCTGCCAGGCAGGGTCGGCACGTAGACCATGTGCAGGCACATGGGCTGATCCGGGTTCTTGGGATGCTCGTAGCCGCCGAGGTTGACCGGGTAGTCGAGCTTGACCCGGCTGTAGGGGGCTGCGGGGGAGTAGACCTCGTGCACCCCCAGCTTGACGAAGGATTGCCAGTTCTTGATCACCACCTTGGTGTAGACCAGCGGCGCCTTGACGTTCTGGCGCAGCGCCTCCTTCTGGGGCTCCGCCATCTCGGGCACCATGTAGGGGATCATCATGTTGTAGCCGGCCATGATGGACTGCCTGGCCCGCACCCGGTGCAGTTTCCCCTCCTTGATGTAAGTGACGTCCACTCCCTGTTTGCCGTCTTTGAGCGGCACGTTTTTGGCCTGCAGCGCCGTGCTGCCAAGGCGCAGCTGCACCTTGTGCTCGGGCAGGTCGAGCTTGCTGTAGTCAAACTTGGCCAGCACCACGTCCTGCATGGTGTGGCCGGGGGCCACCTGCGGGATGAGCTTGCGCACCATCAAGCGGGTCAGGCCGGCGTTGCCGTCCGGGAAGTGGAAGATGTAGGGATCGTCCAGCTCCGCCTGCTCCTCGGCATCGAGCGGAGTCAGGTTCATGCCACCGAAACCGGGCAGGGCGCACAGGCGTGCATCGGCGCAGGCGGTGGCGTCGATGCCGACCGCCTGGAAGTCGTTGGTGCGTTGCTGGAAGTAGGTGATGGCCCGCTCGCTCAGGCCCACCTTGTCGCGCAGGAAGGTGGTGTAGCTGTTGCGGGTCATCCAGAGGTCTTTTTCCGCCTGGGTCATGCCGCTCAGATAGTCGGTCTTCTCCTCGTGCAGTGCCAGCAGGGCCGCCTTGTCGCTCTCATCGAGCGGGAAGTCGCCGATGAACTCTGCCAGCGGCCGCCCGTTCAGGCGATCGCGCGGGATGTCGTCGGCCACGTTGTGGCCCGGGTCACCGCTTACCACCTTGTTGACGCCAAAGTGCTTCTCGTCGAAGTAGACGCCGCGGCTCAGGCCCAGATCCGGGTAGAAGGTCTGCTGGAAGCCTTTGGCCAGCTCGTCGATGTTGACCTCGAGCGCCTTGAGCAGCCCCAGTGCCACCGGGCTGTAGACGGAGCGCGGCGATTGCAGGGATTCGCTGCCGCCGTAACCCAGCCGCAGGCCGTCCGGGGTGGTGAACTCGTTGCGCTTGGCATGGCCGCCGAAGTCGTCGTGGTTGTCGAGCAGCAGGATCTTTTTGTCCGCGCCGAGCAGTTGCTGATAGAAACAGGCGGCCGCCAGGCCGCTGATGCCGGCGCCGACGATCACCAGATCGTATTCGCCCTCGAGGGGAATGTTGGCGAAGTCATACTGTTTGCCGTCGCGGGCGATGCTGTGGGCCGGTTCGAAGGAGCCCGGGTGGTTGCCGCGCAGCCCGGTGAGAGCGGGCGGGTAGACCAGCGTTTTTTCAGCCAGTGCCGTGTCGCCTTCGGCCGCTTGCAGCAGCTTGATGGGGGCGACCCCGGCCGCAATGGTGATGGCGACGCCGTTGAGAAAGTCTCTGCGTGTGATGCTCATGGCAATCCCTGTGTATGAAGAGTCGAGTGAGAAATGGGATAAGGTTGAATTCGTGACTGGCGAGTAACGAAGGGGCGCAACCTACCGCCATATCCGGATGGAGTCCATGGGTTTGATAATAACTTATTAAACAAAATGATGGACCCTGTGATCGGCGAGACCTCATGAGATGCATGCGGTGTGCATGTTTGCGGGTAAAGCCGCACCAATCTCATGGAATTAATTGAAATTTAATTTGATTAATTATGGTTAATTTCGAGTCCCTTAATTGTTCTGCCTTGAGCGACCAAATGTGCGCGGATTTCAGCCCGGAATTTCGCCGGCTAGCCACAAAGGGGTGTCATTTGCCCTTGTTAAGTAAAGGGTTAAATCGCGGGATGTTTGTTTAATAAACAGATACAGGGTGAAATGGCACCAGCTGGCGATGAAAGGGGGTCGAGGCGGTTTTGATAATTTTCATGACGTCAAGGCATTAACATGCAACACACAGAAATCGCAATCCACACACAAGTGAAAGATTAATTTTTCATGTTGTTCACATCCCCCCCGGGTGAAATAGAATGCTGCGTTTTTCTTACAACTTTAGCCCTGCGAAGATGAGGACATTGCATGAGACCTTTTGATGTAAAGAGGGGCTTGGGCGCTTTGCTGTTGCTCGCGACTGCCGGCTTGCTGAGCGGCTGCGACATGGCTCTGATGAGCCCCAAGGGACAAGTTGGTCTGGAGCAGAAGTCACTGATACTGACCGCACTCGGCTTGATGCTGATCGTGGTGGTGCCGGTGATTGTGATGGCGGTGGCGTTCGCTTACAAATACCGAGCGTCCAACACCAAGGCCACCTATGCACCGGACTGGGCCCACTCCAACAAGATTGAAGCGGTCGTCTGGACCGTACCCGTCATCATTATCGCCATCCTGGCGGTGATCACCTGGAAAACCTCCCATTCTCTGGATCCCTACAAACCGTTGGAATCCGAGGTGAAACCGATCCAGGTCGATGTCATCTCCCTTGACTGGAAATGGTTGTTTGTCTATCCGGAACTGGGCATCGCCTCGGTCAACGAGCTGGCATTCCCGGTCAACACCCCGGTCAACTTCCGGGTGACGTCCGACACAGTGATGAACTCCTTCTTCATTCCCCAGCTGGGCGGCCAGATCTACGCCATGGCGGGCATGCAGACCAAGCTGCACCTGATCGCCAACGAGGCAGGCCAGTACAAGGGTATCTCGGGCGGCTACAGCGGCGCCGGTTTCTCCGGCATGAAGTTCAACGCCATCGCGACGCAGGATCAAGCCGGTTTCGACGCCTGGGTTGCCAAGGTGAAGGCCTCCTCCAAGGCGCTCAACACCATGGATGAGTTCAATGCCCTGGCCAAGAAGAGCGAAAACCACCCGGTGGAGTATTTCGCCAGCGCCGATCCCAAGCTGTTCGTCAACATCATCAACAAGTTCATGGGCGACATGAAGCACGGCGAGCACGCCGCCATGCAACACGGCGAAAAGCAGGCCGCGATGTCCCATGACGAGTCCATGAGCCACGAGGGGATGGAGCATGACGCCTCCATGAACCACGCAGACATGGAGCACGGCGACGCCATGCACCATGAGGCCCAGGGCGAGCAGATGGACCACGCCGGCCACATGCCGGCCGACAAGACTGTGAAAGCGGGTACTAACTGATGTTTGGAAAATTAACACTCGACGCTATTCCGTACCATGAACCCATCATCATGGTCACGATAGCCGGTATCATTCTGGGGGGCCTGGCCGTCGCCGGGCTCATCACCTATTTCGGCAAGTGGCAATATCTGTGGAAAGAGTGGCTCACCTCGGTGGACCACAAACGCCTCGGTATCATGTATCTCATCCTCGGCATGGTGATGCTGCTGCGCGGCTTTGCCGATGCGGTGATGATGCGTACCCAGCAGGTCATGGCCTCGGCCGGTGGCGAGGGCATACTGCCACCGCACCACTACGACCAGATCTTCACCGCCCACGGCGTCATCATGATCTTCTTCGTGGCCATGCCGCTGGTGATCGGCCTGATGAACATCGTGGTGCCGCTGCAGATCGGTGCCCGTGACGTCGCCTTCCCTTTCTTGAACAACCTGAGCTTCTGGTTCACCGCCGCAGCCGTGGTACTGATCAACGTCTCCCTCGGGGTCGGTGAATTTGCCCAGACCGGCTGGCTGGCCTATCCGCCCTTGTCTGGGCTGGAGTTCAGTCCGGGGGTCGGGGTCGATTACTGGATCTGGAGTTTGCAGATCTCGGGTCTGGGGACCTTGCTGACCGGCGTGAACTTCTTCGCCACCATCATCAAGATGCGCGCCCCTGGCATGACCATGATGCGCCTGCCGGTGTTCACCTGGACCGCCCTGTGCGCCAACGTGCTGATCATCGCCTCCTTCCCGATCCTGACCGTCACCATCGCCCTGCTCACCGCAGACCGCTACCTGGGTACCCATTTCTTTACCAATGACATGGGTGGCAACATGATGATGTACATCAACCTGATCTGGGCCTGGGGTCACCCCGAGGTGTACATCCTGGTACTGCCGGTCTTCGGGATCTTCTCCGAAGTGGTGGCCACCTTCTGCAAGAAGAAGCTGTTCGGTTACACCTCGCTGGTGTGGGCGACCATCGCCATTACCGTGCTCTCCTTCATTGTCTGGCTGCACCACTTCTTCACCATGGGGTCGGGCGCCAACGTGAATGCCTTCTTTGGCATCACCACCATGATCATCTCCATCCCGACCGGGGTGAAGATCTTCAACTGGTTGTTCACCATGTACCGCGGCCGCATCGAGTTCACCTCGCCCATGCTGTGGACCGTCGGTTTCATCATCACCTTCACCGTGGGTGGCATGACCGGTGTACTGCTCTCCGTGCCGGCCGCCAACTTCGTGCTGCACAACAGCCTGTTCCTGATCGCCCACTTCCACAACGTCATCATCGGCGGCGTGGTGTTCGGTTGCTTCGCCGGTATCACCTACTGGTTCCCGAAAGCGTTCGGCTTCAAGCTGGATGACGTCTGGGGCAAGCGTGCCTTCTGGTGCTGGATCACCGGCTTCTTCGTCGCCTTCATGCCGCTCTACGTACTGGGCTTCATGGGCATGACCCGTCGTGTCAGCCAGAACATCGATCCCGAGTTCCACGGCTGGCTGGTGGTGGCTGCCTGCGGTGCCGGTCTCATCGCGCTGGGCGTTCTGTGCCAGGTGATCCAGATCGTGGTCAGTATCCGCGACCGCGAGAAGAACCGTGACCTGACCGGCGATCCCTGGGGCGGTCGTACCCTGGAGTGGTCCACTTCCTCGCCGCCTCCCTTCTACAACTTCGCCATCGAGCCGAAGATCAAGGGACTGGATGCGTTCTGGGAAGCCAAGCAGGACGGTTCCGCTTATCAGCAGCCCAAGCACTATGACCCGATCCACATGCCGAAAAACTCCGGTGCCGGCGTCATCATCGCCGCCTTCAGCGTGGTGTTCGGCTTTGCCATGATCTGGCACATCTGGTGGATGGCCATCGCCGGCTTCGTCGGCATGATCGCCACCTGGATCATCCACAGCTTCAACGACGACGTGGACTACTACGTGCAGGTTGACGAGATCGAGCGGATCGAGCGTCAGCATTTTGAAAATATCAACAAGGTGGCTTAATTCCATGGCGACTGACGTTCTACATCACACCCAGGGTGCCCATGAGGATGGGCACCACGATGCCGGTGCCAACAAGGTATTCGGCTTCTGGATCTACCTGATGAGTGACTGCATCCTGTTCGCGACCCTGTTCGCGACCTATGCGGTCCTGGTCAACGGCACTGCCGGCGGCCCGAGCGGTAAGGACATCTTCGAACTGCCGTTCGTGTTTGCCGAAACCATGCTGCTGCTGCTGAGCTCCATCACCTTCGGCTTCGGCATGCTGGCCATGAACAAGAACAAGGTCGCGGCGGTCAACACCTGGCTGTTCATCACCTTCCTGTTCGGCGCCGGCTTCATCGCGATGGAGATCTATGAATTCCATCACCTGATTGTCGAGGGCTACGGTCCGGATCGCAGCGGCTTCCTCTCTGCCTTCTTCACCCTGGTGGGCACCCACGGTATCCACGTGACCAGCGGTCTTGTCTGGATCATCGTGATGATGGTGCTGGTCGCCAAGAAGGGGCTGACCGATCGCAACCGTACCCGTCTGATGTGCCTGAGCCTGTTCTGGCACTTCCTCGACGTGGTGTGGATCTGCGTCTTCACCGTGGTCTACCTGATGGGGGTCATGTAAATGAGTCATTCTGTTGACAATCACGGCGCCAGCCACGGCAGCGCCAAGAGCTACCTGATCGGCTTCGTGCTGTCCCTGATCCTGACCGCGGTGCCGTTCTGGATGGTGATGGACGGCTCCGCTTCCCACACCACCGTGCTGGCTACCGTGGTCGGCATGGCGGTGGTGCAGATCTTCGTGCATCTGGTCTACTTCCTGCACATGAACACCTCGTCCGAGGAGCGCTGGAACCTGGTGGCACTGATCTTTACCGTGCTCATCATCGCCATCGTGGTCGTGGGTTCCCTGTGGATCATGTACAACCTCAACATCAACATGATGGTTCACTGAGCAGGTTGGCAATGATGATGAAGCAATACCTGCAAGTGACCAAGCCGGGCATCATTTTCGGTAACCTCATCTCGGTTATCGGAGGGTTCCTGCTGGCCTCCAAGGGGAGCCTGGATGTGCCCCTGTTCATTCTGACCATGGCTGGTGTATCACTGGTGGTCGCCTCCGGTTGCGTGTTCAACAACTACATCGACCGGGACATCGACTGCATCATGGAGCGCACCAAGAACCGTGCTCTGGTGAAGGGTCTGATCGCCCCCGGCGTATCGCTCTGGTATGCCACCGCGCTCGGCATTGCGGGCATTGCACTGCTCTACTTTGCGGCCAATCCGTTGGCCGCTTTGCTGGCGGTGCTGGGCTTCATTGTCTATGTGGGGGTCTACAGCCTCTACATGAAGCGTCACTCGGTCTACGGCACCCTGGTCGGCAGCCTCTCCGGCGCCGCGCCGCCGGTCATCGGCTACTGCGCGGTGAGCGGTCAGTTCGACTCGGGGGCGCTGATCCTGCTGGCGATCTTCAGCCTGTGGCAGATGCCGCACTCCTATGCGATCGCGATTTTCCGCTTCAAGGATTACCAGGCGGCCAACATCCCGGTACTGCCGGTGGTGAAGGGGATCCCGGTGGCCAAGCTCCACATCACCCTCTACATCCTGGCCTTCATGGTGCCGACCCTGATGCTGTTCCTCGGCGGTTACGCCGGCTACAAGTATCTGGTGGTGGCCACCGCGGTCAGCGTCTGGTGGCTGGGGATGGCGCTGTCTGGCTACAAGGCGGCGGTGGATGACTCCCTGTGGGCGCGCAAGCTGTTCATGTTCTCCATCGTCACCATCACTTGCCTCAGCGTGATGATGTCGGTGGACTTCCAGCCGGAGGCCGAGCCTGCGGTGCTGGTGAGCATGCTGCCCTAAGGTGCATACCTGTCATGCTCCGTGTTGTGATGCGACGCGGGAAAATCAGTAGAATCCAGAGCCGGGAACCTTCCCGGCTCTGTTATTATGGGGCCGCCCCGTCGGGCACTTTTCCCCTCTGCCGGGTGTGGCATGGCGCGTGTCGGCCGCCCCTTGAGTCTTCCTTTTCCCTGACCTATCGAGGCCATCATGAATGATTTCACCATGACGAGGGGCGAGCGCCGTGCCACCTGGGCGCTCGGCTCCGTCTTCTCGTTGCGCATGCTCGGCATGTTTATGGTGCTGCCGGTGCTGACCACCTACGGCATGTCGCTGGCGGGAGCCTCCGAGGCGCTGATCGGCCTGGCCATCGGCATCTACGGCATGACCCAGGCGCTGTTCCAGATCCCGTTCGGCCTGCTCTCCGACAAGGTGGGCCGCAAGCCCCTCATCGTCGGCGGCCTGCTGATGTTTGCCCTCGGCAGCGTGATCGCGGCGCTGACCCACTCCATCTGGGGCGTGATCCTTGGCCGTGCCCTGCAGGGCAGCGGCGCCATCTCGGCTGCCGTGATGGCGCTCTTGTCGGATCTCACCCGCGAGCAGAACCGCACCAAGGCGATGGCCTTCATCGGGGTGAGCTTTGGCATCACCTTCGCCATCGCCATGGTGACCGGCCCCCTCATCACTCATGCGCTGGGGCTATCCGGCCTGTTCTGGCTGATCGCCCTGCTGGCGCTGGGGGGCATCGCCGTTACCCTCTGGCTGGTGCCTACCCCGAGCGGCCACCTGCTCAATCGCGAGTCCGGCATGGTGAAGGGGGGAATGCGCACCGTGCTGACCAACCCGCGCCTGCTCAAGCTCAACTTCGGCATCCTCTGCGTGCACACCCTGCTGATGTCGAGCTTCGTGGCGCTGCCGCCGCTGCTGGAGCGCGCTGGTTTGCCCCGCGACAGCCAGTGGCAGGCCTATCTGGTCACCATGCTGATCGCCTTCGTCAGCGTGGTGCCGTTCATCATCTATGCCGAGAAGCGCAGAAAGATGAAGCGGGTGTTCCAGATCTGCGTGCTGGTGATGCTCGTCGCCGAGCTGGTGCTCTGGCAAAGCGGCCTGCAGCTGTGGGGCCTGCTCGCCGGCCTGCAGATCTTCTTCATCGGTTTCAACGTGATGGAAGCGCTGCTGCCCTCTCTTATCAGCAAGGAGTCGCCCCCCGGCTACAAGGGCACCGCCATGGGGATCTACTCCACCAGCCAGTTCATCGGGGTGGCCATCGGTGGCAGCCTCGGCGGCCTGCTCTACAGCCTGGGCGGCGGCGCCCTGGTGTTTGGCGGCTGCGCCGCGCTGGCCCTGGTCTGGCTCGGGGTGAGCCTCACCATGGCCGAGCCCCCCTATGTGAGCAGCCTGCGCATCGTATTGCCGGAAGGGGTGGCGGCCGACGCGGCGCTGGAGCAGAAGATCCGCGCCTGCGAGGGGGTGAGCGACGTGCTGCTGGCCGCCTCGGAACGTTCCGTCTATGTGAAGGTGGACAGCAAGCGCCTGAGCCGGCGCGATCTGGAGTCGCTGGTCGCCGCCTGAGGACGCCTGCCTGCATGAAAAAGCCCGCCAATTCGGCGGGCTTTTTATTGGGCAGTATTCAGCTGGATTGTGCTCAGCTGGGTCGTGCTCCGTCAGTCAGCCAGGCAGCGCTGCTCGGCGGGCAGGCTCGCGGCCTCCCCCAGCAGCAGGGTGCTGAGGGCCGTCTGGGCGCAGCGGGAGCTGTTGAGCTGGCCATGCTGGTTGCTCTGCTCTACCAGCACCAGGCGGGCGGCGCTGCCAAAGGCGGCCTGCATCTGGCGAGCACTGGCGAAGGGAGTGTTGGGATCGTACTCGGCGCCGAGCACCAGGGCCCTGGCATCATCAGGCAGCCTTATCTCGCCGGCGCCGTAGCTGGCGATGGGCTGGCGCGGATGAGGCCAGTCGGCGCAGGTGTTGAAGCTGTTGGCCAGCAGCAGGGCGCCGGCCCCCTGGAAGGCGGCATCTTCCGGGTCCAGTGTTTGCCAGCCATAGGGCTCGCTGTTGTCGGTGCAGTGGATGGCGCTGAAGAAGGGCATCTCCTGCAGCGTTGAATAGGGGTTTTCGTCGGCCTGCTCCTTGGCGAGGCGGGCCAGCAGGGGGCCGGCATCGTCCTGCTGCCAGAAGGCGAGCTGATCGTCGCGCCGGCTGCCGCTGATGGCATCGCTCATCACCGCTTCCCAGCGGTCGCGGTCGAGCACATTGCCCTGGTTGTCCACATAGCGGCCGTTGTCACGCACCTGGCGGGTCACCGCCATGCTGCGCTGCAGCGCCTGATCCCCGAAGCGCCAGGCCAGGATGCGATTGGCATTCTCGGCATCGCCGCGGAAGATGGCCGGGTAGCGGTTCTCGGCGGGGGACATCGGCGAGTCGACCACCAGATTGGCCACGTGGCTCGGGTAGCGGGCGGCATAGAGGGCAGCCAGGCGTGTGCCGTAGGAGAAGGTGATGGGGGTGATCCGCTCGCGCCCCAGGTGCTGGCGCAGGCGCTCCATGTCCTCGACCACGGCCCGCGAGCCCAGGTGCGGTGCATGCAGCCGCAACGGCTTGTCGCAGCGCGCCAGGAGGGCCGTGCTGAAGGCCTTGCCTTGATCGGCCCCGCTCTGGAGCGCCGGCAGGGCGCCTTTGTCCCGGCTGGTGAACAGTTGGGCGAGCTGCGCCGGGCTCATGTCTGGCCGAACGCCTTGCTTGTCGGTCAGCAGGCAGCTGCGCAGTTCGTGGCCGAGGGCGCTGTAACCGGCCCCGCGGGGATCCAGGGTGACGATGTCGTAGTGCTCAAGGATGGCGGGGTTGGCGCTGCGCAGCAGGTCGAGCAGGAGGCCAAGATCCGGGGTGGCCGAGGTGGGGCCGCCCGGGTTGTAGAACAGAGTGCCGCGATAGTCGCCGCTGGCGCGATAGTGCAGATAGAAGATATCCAGGGTGTCGCCCTTGACCGTGCGGGTCTCTTGTTTGACATGGGGGCGGACGGGCTTGTCCGGCCAGGAGGAGAAGCGGGGGCTGTTGTCGGCGAAGAGGGAACTGTCGGCGCGTGCAGCGGAGCGCTTTTCCCACTTGGTCTCCTTGATCTGGACCCACTCCTTGTCGTAATCGAGCGGCGCCGTCAGGTAGTGGCAACTGACCTGACTGGCGGGAATGGCGATGCCGTCCTCCTGCCAGCCCTGGCGCAGCTGTTGGCAGACCTGGCCGGCGTCATAGCCGGCGCGAATATGGCGGGCCTGGAAGGGCTCTTCTTTTTTTTCCAGATTGCAGCCTGCCAGCAATGCCGGTGCCAGCAGGGTCATGAGCAGCGTGTATTTCATTGTCTATTTCCATTTATCTAGCCTGAACCCCGAAATAGTACGGGGACGGGCCGACCGGATGGCAGCCGGAAGTTGTATGGAAATATTGCAAGGTGTGTCGATTTACATATTTCTGGTGATATTTGATGGCCCAGTTGATCTATTTGAAAATAATGACCGGCAACGCGCACCGTTATTTTATGCGGGATCAATAACGGCGGCGCAACCGGTCGGCGCAGGGGCTGGTACTGGCGTTATATTGGGTGAAAATCTTGTCCAAGATGGCGATGCTGTTTTCTCACCCTTGTAACGTGTTGAACATTCAAGAACAAAAGTTGATTGAAAGGTAGTTTTTTCTGGACTCCATTGAGTTCTAGTGATAGCGTGCCACGGCCATGAAATGGCATAAACATAACAATAGATAAATTTGGGTTAATACAATGCAATGGTATCTTTCTGCTCTTAAAAAATATGCAGTACTGCGCGGGCGAGCTCGACGTAAAGAGTACTGGATGTTCAGCCTGTTCAACTTTTTGGTTGCTTGCATCATTGGTGTGGTGTGTGTCTTGTCTGCTAGTCCAGAAGTGGGTGTATCAGTTCTCTGTATTTATTTACTATTGGTTGCCTTCCCTGGTTTTGCGGTGACGGTACGCCGGTTGCACGATATCGACCGTAGTGGCTGGTGGATCCTCATCTCTTGTGTTCCTGTGGTGGGCCCCTTTATTTTGCTCTACTTCAGTTTCTGCGCAGGGACTACGGGAGAGAACCGTTTTGGTGATGATCCCAAAGCAATATAATCATTAGCGACAGAATAAAAAAACCGCCATTCGGCGGTTTTTTTATTAGACATGACTCAACGCTCCAGCAGGGGGGCGGAGCGGTAGCTCCAGAGCCCGTAGGTGCGCAGGGCATCGCGGTAGATGCCGAGCAGCTCGCTGTCGCTCACCTTGGCAAGCTCGGAGAGCGACTTGTCGGGATAGCTGACGCTGTCTATCCGGATCCCGGCCGGCCCGCTCTGCCAGCAGGCGATCTCCAGCAGGGTCTGGCCCCGGCGCACATGGCTGGCGGAGCTCACCAGGGTGGCGTACTCGATCTGGTGGCGGGCGAGGGCATAGCCGCTGTAGAGGGCGTTCTCCACCGTGCTGGTGGCGTAGTTCTCCTCGATGATGCGGGAGCGGTCGATCCCCTTTTTCACCAGCCAGTCGGCCATCAGCTTGCCCTCGGTCTGACGGTTCTGGGGCACGCCGCCGGTCAGGATGATGAGGGCCGCCGGGTTGGCCTTGGCCAGCGCCCGGGTGGTTTCCAGCCGGCCCAGCAGGATGTCGTGCATGGAGCCGTCGGGATTGAGGGCATAGCCCAGGGTGACGATGGCCCGGTTGCCCGGCTTGGGTGAGCGCTCCCCCTGCTCCTTGAGCGGGGTGGCGATGACGCGCTCGACCGTGTCGAAGATGCGCTGCAGATCGGCAGCCCTGCCGGGATTGAGGGTCGCCAGCTTGCTCTGATACCCCTTGGCGGCGGCCTCGTTGTGCTTGAAGGTCTGCCAGGTGGCGAGGTAGCTCAGCAGGTCGATGTCATCGGGCGCGGTGCTGAGGGCCTGCTCGAACAGGCCGATGGCCTTGTCCACGTTGCCGTTGTAGATCTGGGCGTTGGCCGCCGAGATGAGCAGGTCGGTGCGATAGGGCTCGAGCTGGTAGGCCTGCAGCAGCAGCTCGGTCACCTGCTCCATGTTGCTCGGCATCTTGGCGGTGAAGCCGGCGGTGGAGATGCGGGCGGGGGATTTGAAGATCTGCCAGGCGTCTGCCAGCAGCTGATCTACCACCTGGCGCTTGCTGATGTACTGATCGTAATTCTGCTCCTTTTGCAGGGAGCGTACCGGAGCAGCCCAGGCTGCGGAAGGGAGCACGGCAGGCAGTGTCAGCAGGCCGGCCAGCGTCAGGGCAATCGCGGTTCTTTTCATCATGATGGCGTTCCACCGAAGGTTGATGGCACCAGGCCATTCCAGGACCATGGGGCTTTTTCAATAAAAACATAAACTTGGTGATTGGCCAGTGTACCGCGTCGCGGCGTGAAAAAACGTGAACCGCTTCGGTTATCCGGGGAAGGGGGTGGCGCCTGCTTAACCAAGTGTTGCAGGGAGTGCTTTCCCTGTGGGTTTGCTCAGTTGCGGCGCAATCCTGCCGCGTTTTGGGTAAGGCTCGCCGCAGCCGTGAAAAAGTTGGCGGGGCCAATCGTTTTACCGCTTTTTCTGTGACGGTGATCACTGTACCATCGCCGCCCGACCTGCCACCCGGCCGCAGCTCCCCCTGCGACGGCGCTGGCGTCACCCGATACTCGCCGTCACCCGGAACGTGAATGACCCCAGGATGGGACCCGCCACTAACCTGTAGGTTTGTGGTCTGCGTGTCGCGGGGTCGGCACCTCTCCCGCCCGCTCCCTGCGATACCTGTCTGCAGACTTGCCGTATGAAACTTCTCTCTTCATAGGTGCAAGATGACGCTGTTATTGAGTCTGGTCGGTATGCTGGCCCTGATGTTTATCGCCTGGCTGGCCAGTGAAAACCGGCGTGCCATCCGCTGGCGGACCGTGCTGGGGGCGCTCGCCCTGCAAACCGGCTTTGCCGCCCTGGTGCTCTATTTCCCCCCCGGTCAAATCATGCTCGGCGCCATGAGCAACGGCGTCTCCGCCCTGCTCGGCTTTGCCGACAGCGGCATCCGCTTCGTGTTTGGCGATCTGGCCAGCAACGGCTTCATCTTCGCCGTGCGGGTGCTGCCGCTGGTGATCTTCATCAGCGCACTGATCGCCGTGCTCTATCACTTCGGCATCATGCAGTGGGTGATCCGGGTGCTGGGGGGCGGCATTCACCGCCTGCTCGGCACCAGCCGCGCCGAGTCCTTGGTGGCCACCGGCAACATCTTCCTCTCGCAAGGGGAATCGCCGCTGCTGATCCGCCCCTTCCTCGCCGGCATGACCCGCTCCGAACTCTTTGCGGTGATGACCTGCGGCATGGCCTCGGTGGCAGGCTCGGTGCTCGGTGGCTACGCCGGACTCGGTGTGGATCTGAAATACCTGATCGCAGCCTCCTTTATGGCGGCGCCGGGTGGCCTCTTGATGGCGAAACTCTTGGTGCCGGAGCAGCAGCAGGTGCGCGAGCAGGCCGAGATCACCCTCGACAAGAGTGACTACAGCAACGCCATCGACGCCCTGGCGGGCGGCGCCATGAGCGGCATGAAGATCGCCGTGGCCATCGGCACTATCCTGCTCGCCTTTGTCAGCGTCATCACCATGATCAACGCCGGTCTCACCATGGTGGGTGAGTGGTTCGGCTGGGCCGATCTCTCCCTGCAGCTGCTGCTGGGTTACCTGTTTGCCCCGGTGGCCTGGCTCATCGGCGTACCGGCCAGCGAGATGATGGCGGCAGGATCCTTGATCGGCCAGAAGGTGATCATGAACGAGTTCGTTGCCTACCTGGACTTCGCCAACATCAAGCAGGATCTCAGCGCCCACACCCAGATCATCATCACCTTCGCGCTGTGCGGTTTTGCCAATCTGGGCTCCATTGCGGTGCAGCTTGGCTCCATCGGCACCATGGCGTCGGAGCGCCGCCACGACGTGGCGAGCCTCGGCTTCAAGGCGGTGCTGGCGGCGACCCTGGCCAACCTGATGAGCGCCACCCTGGCGGGGCTGTTCGCTTCCCTCGGCTAAGCGACCCTTGCCCCATGCACACCCCGTCTCGCCACTGGCGCGGCGGGGTGTCGTCCATCTGGCGCCAATCACTGACGCCTCGGTGCGGCCTGGACTCGACAGGGGCGGGCACAGGCGGTAGCGTGATGGCGCGCGGCCAGCCCGCGCCCGTTCAGGCATTCATATAACAAGGAATCACACCATGACCCGTCTCTCGCGCGCATTGGCGCTCTCCCTGCTGCTGGTCGGCGCCGCGCCGGCGTTTGCCGCCGCCACCTATACCTCGGATCTGCTGCTGTCGGCAGACTTCAAGGCCCCCTGGGCCAAGGCGACTCAGGGCATCAAGAACCTGCCCAAGTGGGTGCGCAGCGGCAACGGCACCAGCTCCCCGCTCGAAGCCGTGGTCGGTACCCCGTATCAGAGCGGCTCGGTCTGCAAGCCCCACGACTGCGCCAGCCACTACATGCAACTGCTGGTGGATGCCAAGGCCAAGCGGGTGTGGGGCGTGCTGATCGATCTGCCGGATAGCGACGCCGCCCGCGAAACCCCGTCCAAGTTTGCCCGCTACACCTGGCTTGGCCAGCCGGACAAGGGGATGCAGGCCGCCCTGATGAAGCAGGTTGAGGCCGACCCCAACTGGCAGTAAGCATTAAAAAGAAAAAACCTCTGCCTAGGCAGAGGTTTTTTTATGGCGAAGAGGTGATGGGGCAGGGCGCTAGCGGCTCAGGATCCGCACCGAGCGGATGCGATTGTTGAAGTCGGTCGCCTCCTGCTCGCCGCCCTTGCGGGTGTAGTAGCCACCGCGAAAGTCGGTCTCCTCGAAGAAACGCACCACCCAGCCAGCCGGCACGGTGAAGGAGGAGATGCGGTTGGCAAAGCCGTAGCGGCCTAGATCCGCAATATCCCGGTCGATACGCAGGGAGTCGCCGCTCTGATGGGCGCCGTCAAACACCAACAGGGTGCTGGCGTCGTCCCCTTCGTCCAATCGGGTTGTCAGGCAGCTCGCCTTGGCCGCCTCGCAAAACAGGCTGTTGTTGCCTTGGCCCTGCTGGCAGCGGCGGCTCACCTTCTGGCGCGCCAGCCATTCGCTGCGCCCCGCATCGGCATAGACGCTGTTGAAGGGGGTCAGGGTACAGATGTGGATACGCCCGCCACCCTGGCTCTGGCCGTTCACCACGATCTGGGGATTGATAAGGATATCGGCGCGGACCGCTGTGCTCAGGGTCAACAGCGCCAGCAGGACAAACAGCTTGTTCATGGATGAGATCTTGCCAGTTCAAGGGGCGGCAAGAATTGCCGAGGCGCAGCCCCGATGCAAGAGGGGGCGGCGCCCGCTGCGACACTCCTTGCCCGCCATCGACGCAAAGATGAAAGGCCCAAAGCAGAACACCGGCGCAAGGCCGGTGTTCTGAACAGCATGGCGGCGGGCCCAGCGGGGCGCGCGGTCAGGGCCGTTTAGGCGTAGAAGGCCTCGACGGTGCCCTTGACGGTGATCAGCATGGGGTTGCCGTAGCGATCCTTGGCCTTGGGGGAGGGGATCTTCACCCAACCTTCGCTGATGCAGTACTCCTCGACATTGGTGCGCTCCTTGCCGTTCACGCGAATGCCGATCTCGTGCTGGAAGCACTCCGCCACGTGGTGCGGGCTGCGCGGGTTGGCCGCCAGGCGGTCGGGCAGGGCCGGTTTGTTGTCGCTCATTTTATTTACCTGAGAGTGATAAAAAGTGGGTCATTGTAGGCAATGCCCGCCATGGGCTCAAGGCTGGTGGTACGCAACTTCACCTTCACTTCACCGAGCGGGGATAAGGTAGGCTCACGTTTTCAGTTGGAGCTTCACCCTATGCCCACCATAGTCACCCACGCCTCCGTACCTCTCTGTCTTGGGCTCGGGTTTGGCAGCCGGATTATCCCGCCGCGCCTGCTGCTGGCAGGGGTTGCCATCGCCATGTTGTCCGATGCCGATGTGCTTGCCTTTAAACTGGGGGTCGCCTACGGCCATGTCTTTGGCCACCGCGGCTTTACCCACTCCCTGCTGTTTGCCTTTGCCCTGCCCACGCTGGCCATGCTGTTTCACCGCCAGTTAAGGGCCAGCGCCGCCACCGTCTGGTCGTTTCTGCTGGTGTCGCTACTCTCCCACAGCCTGCTCGATTCCCTCACCACCGGTGGCAAAGGGGTTGGCTGGCTCTGGCCGTGGCGTGACGAGCGCTTCTTCGCTCTTTGGCAGGTGATCCGGGTCACTCCCTTCAAGCTTGAGGCCTATCTCACTGCCCGAGGTGAGGCGGTGATCCTCTCCGAGCTCTACTGGGTCTGGCTGCCGGGGGTTGTGCTGATACTGGTATTGATGGGATGGCGGGTGCGTAGCAGGGGGCGGTAGTGGCTGGGTTGGAAAGGATTGTTGGATATATCGAGCCTTATCAATAATCGGACATAAATAAAAATTTGGACACCCATCTCTAATGTTCTGGCGATGCAACGTTTTGCTAAAAAATAGATTTTCTAATTTTTAGGTACATGCGATCGGTCTAATTAGCTCGTTTACTTACTGTATTTGTGAGACATAAAACAACCTCATTCTTTGTAACTAATTCGTCGTAGTTTACAACACCATTTATGCGGTACGTATATTCTCTTGGCATAGGAGAACGGTCTAAATACCAATCCAGATATGGCCCTACTTCAATCGGTTGATATGTACAATAATCCCCCTTAACACGCTCATGTGCGTCTTGAATGAGCTGATAGCTAGGGTCTGTTCTTCGTATATAATCTATGACTTCATTGCTGTAGAACATAAAAACTGGAATGGATAATAATAAAGTCGTAGTTAATGTGATTAGCGCTATCAGCGATGGGTATTTGCTATAGAAGCCAATTCTTTTCATTCTACGGGTCAATAACTCACCATTTATAATGATATCTGGTTCAAAGTTTTTTACTAGCTTAGATGGCGAAGGGAATAAGCTTAAATAAATAGATTCCTTGGGGTCTATCTTTTTAATGACTACCTCGTTGAGGGCTTCATTGAATTCATAGTTGTCATAATTTTTAGCTTCATTACTTTCTACAATTGGTTTAAATCTTAACTGTGACTTTAACTTAATGCGAACTTCAGTGAGCACTTTGTTGGATATGTTTTCTAATCCAACATATGAAGTTAATAATCGGTAGTCACCATTATTGAAATACTTTTCTGAAACCTCTCTAGGTATAGGGTGGATCATTGGTTCAATATAGGAGAAGTGCACAGGGCTTTGGACTTTTTCCTTTAATGAAAGCAATTCAAGAATTGATGTTATAGGGTTCATTGAGGGTCCTTTATATGCGGTTAGAGTTTTAGAATAAGGGAAATAAAAAGTATCTCCACGTACTGGATATTAATTGTGGACACTGCCTACAACGATTTTACATTAAATATCTTTAGGCTCATCGTAGCAATTTTTGAATGTGTTGCTTCTAGTGTCACCTTATTAATTATATTAATTATATTAATTATATTAATTATATTAATTATATTAATTATATTAATTATATTAATTATGTTTTAGTTTGAGTGTTAATTTATGCAAACTCCTTGGTAACCTAAAATGAAGTTGCTAATCATGATGGACTGAAATATTTGCTTTGCAATAAAAACTGGGACTTTCATATTTTTCTTGCTATATAACATCTTGCTCCAGAGAATGTATGTCCTAATTGTCGGTTGTTACGTTCTCATCGAAAGGAAAGCATGAAGTTATTTCATGATAAAATTAATTGTAAATTAATGCTGTATGGGATATTTTCAATTAAAACTTAATAAGTTGTGTGGTTGGTGAAATGAGTGGGCATGGTGTAAAACAATACTGTTTAATAGAGTGTTAGATCTAATCTTCCCAGTGATGGTTTCATAAGTGACCTGAGGGTGAAAATAGTGTCAGTGAAAATATGAATAGCGTAAAAATACTAAACGGTTACTATCTTGTTTTCATCAATTTTTCTTTCATTCATTATTATTTATAATAATTAAATGAAACAATACGCTTACTTGTGGGGCGTTTAGTGTTTCCACACCGATTTTTAGAGTTTTATTAACTATGAGGATTAGGCCATCTTGTTGCTTCAACTTCGAAGTTTTCAGGATTGAATGCTAGATATTCATTCCGTTCGAATGGGAGAAGTATTCTGCCACCAAAAGCAACTTGATTTGAATCTTTAGTCGGCCAGTACACATTTAATGCAAGCACATTCATATGTGAGTAGATTTTGAAAATTTGAGGTGAGCCACCTATATATGGTCTTTGATGGTCATGTATGAATTCTCTTAAAATCTCAAAGGGCTCCATATGCATGCCTGGGGAAGTGATTCTATTTCGTTCTTTTAATAATGCATAAGTTTTATTCATGGCAATATTTGCATCATCACCAATATATGCAAAATATTTATTTCCTCCGCCTTTTTTCTCATGCTTTGATGCACTGCGAAATACAAATTTATTATTTTCACTTTCGAAATAAACGGTCCAAATTCTAAAGTCAGATACTTTCCAAGAGTAACCCGCCAGTATGAATTGAACATCTGCTGGCTCGGGAAGAATTTGACCTACTGGTAATTTTGAAATAGTGCTCCACATTTCATTGAAAATTTTCAGAACATAACCACGTAAAATTGTAAGGTCTAAACCTCTGCTTTTCAGCTTTGGATGCATTTGCACGGCTCTCTGAAGTTGTAACATGAGAGGGTAAGCGTTATCGGTGTTGCCAGCAAAAGCAATTACGGAATCATTTCTGCCTAAATCTAATATTTTGGGGGCGATATCCCATTGTCTACCACCATTAAGCCTCGAATCGCTCGCGACATACAATTCTCTAGTTGTGTTATTATGTCTAACCCAAGCTGCAACTAAAGTCAAAATTAACTCCCTTTAATGCTTAATAGTAATTGTTTGATGGTTGGATTAATCCTGCAATAGAGTATTCTAAGAAACTCTATACAATTCTGGCTGCCGCTGTTAAAATCTAATCAATAAATAATATACTTATTATCCCACCTATGGATCGGAATATCTTCTCTTGATTTTTCCTTCTAACACTACTGATACAACTGTACAAATGACAATCAAAGAGTCGGTGCTGGCAAGGCTACCGCCCCTGAGTTTCAGTTCCCAGTTCGCTGCTGTTAACCTGCGAGATAGCAACAATCGCTGTCATGGCGTTCTTCCGAGAGGTTGATTGTCATTCGGGTATCTTAAGGGGGATGGTGATAGTTGAGAAGGGGGCTTTGGCGGGAATCTGTGTTGGATCAATAAATTAGTCATCAGTGACATTTGAGGTGAGAGATTTGCTTGGCTGGAAATGCACAATTCCCCTTCACCCCAGCCCTCTCCCGGAGGGAGAGGGGGCAAACAGCCGGGGGCTGCAAGCGGGTGTAAGCGAGATAAAAAGAAAGGGAGCCGGTCAGGCTCCCTTTTACGTGGTCATGAAAACTGGCAATCGGGGGAAAATCCACAGACAGTTGAACCCAGCACGACCTTAGCGGTTGGTCGCCGCCTTCATCCCTTCCACAAACTCTTTCAGACGGGTCAGCATGTGTTCCGGGTTCTGGTGGTGGGTCTCGATGATCTTCACCACGGCGGAGCCGGAGATGGCACCGGCGGCGCCGGCGGCAATGGCTTCACGCACCTGAGCCGGTTCGCTGATACCAAAGCCGAGCAGGGCGGGGGGGGCATTGAACTCGCGCAGGGTATTGATGAGGCCCTCCACCGGCATGCCGGCCTTGGTCTCGGCACCGGTCACACCGGCGCGGCTCACCAGATAGGTGTAACCATTGCCGAGCTCCGCCACCTGTTTCAGGGTTTCGGCATCGCCATTGGGCGGGGCGATAAAGATGCTGTCGATACCGAACTTGTCGGCGGCCGCCTTGTAGGGGGCGCACATCTGCACCGGCACGTCGGCCACCAGCACCGAATCCACGCCGGCCTGCTGGCACTTCTCGTAAAAGCCGTCAATTTTGCGCACATAGACCAGGTTGGCGTAGACCAAGAGGCCAATGGGCAGCTGCGGGTACTTGGCGCGGATGCGGCCAAGCAGCTCGAAGCAGTCGTCCGGGGTGGTGTGGCTCTCAAAGGCGCGCAGGGCGGCGCCCTGAATGGTGGGGCCGTCCGCCACCGGATCCGAGAAGGGAATGCCGAGCTCGAGGGCATCGGCGCCCCCTGCGACCAGCGCATCGACGATGGCCAGCGACAATTCGGGGGTGGGGTCACCCAGCATCACGAACGGCACAAAGGCGCCCTGATTGGCTTCGTCCAGACGGGAGAAGAGTTGTGCGTAACGGTTCATGACAAGGTTCCTTCTTTCTCAAAAATGTCAGCCACGGTGAAGATATCTTTGTCGCCACGGCCGGAGAGGTTGACGATGAGCACCTGCTCTTTTTCCGGTTCACTGCGGGCCATCTTGAGGGCGTGGGCCAGCGCGTGGGAGGACTCCAGCGCTGGTATGATGCCTTCGGATTTGGCCAGCTCCTGGAAGGCGTCCAGCGCCTCCTTGTCGGTCACCGAGGGGTACTCGGCGCGGCCGATGGCGGCCAGATGGGCGTGCTGTGGGCCGACGGAGGGGAAGTCCAGCCCCGCCGAGACGGAGTAGGACTCCTGAATTTGGCCCTGATTGTCCTGCATCAGGTAGGAGTGCATGCCAAAGAAGACCCCCTTGCTGCCGTGACCGAGCGGCGCGCCGTGCTCGCCACTCTCGATGCCGTGACCACCCGGCTCGACGCCGATGAGGCGCACCGACGGCTCATCGATAAAGTCGGCAAACATGCCGATGGCGTTCGACCCGCCGCCGACGCAGGCGATCACCGCATCGGGCAGCCGCTCCTCCTTCTCGAAGCACTGGGCCTTGGCCTCTTCGCCGATCATCTTCTGGAACTCCCGCACGATAGTGGGGAAGGGGTGTGGGCCGGCGGCGGTACCGAGCAGGTAGTGGGCCGACTCGTAGTTGGCAGCCCAGTCGCGCAGCGCCTCGTTGCAGGCATCTTTCAGGGTGCTGGAGCCGGAGTGCACCGGAATGACGGTGGCGCCCATCAGCTTCATGCGAAAGACGTTGGGCTTCTGGCGTTCGCAATCCTTGGCCCCCATATAGACCCGGCACTTGAGGCCGAGCAGAGCGCAGGCCAGCGCAGTGGCGACGCCATGCTGACCCGCACCGGTCTCGGCGATGATCTCGCTCTTGCCCATCCGCTTGGCCAGCAGCGCCTGACCCAGCACCTGGTTGGTCTTGTGGGCGCCGCCGTGCAGCAGATCTTCACGCTTCAGATAGAGGCGGGTCTTGGTGCCTTTGGTCAGATTGCGGGTCAGGGTGAGCGGAGTCGGGCGACCGGCATACTCGGTCAGCAGGGACTGAAATTCGGCGATAAAGGCCGGATCATCCTTGGCATCGACAAAGGCTTTCTCCAGCTGGAGCAGGGCCGGGATAAGGATCTGGGGCACGTACATGCCGCCAAATTCACCGAAAAACGGGTTGAGCAGGGTCATGGCTTCTTCCTTGTATTAGCTAAATCGAAACATCAAAAAGGGTTGCGTTACAGGTTGCGCAGTGCGGCAAACGCCGCCGCCAGCTTGTGCGCATCCTTCTGGCCCGGGGCACTCTCGACCCCGGAGTTGAAATCAAGGCCGAGGCAGCCCACTTGTGCCGCCTGCAGGGCGTTGTCGGGATTAAGGCCGCCCGCCAGCATCAGCTTGGCTTTATCGAGATGGGCCAGCAGGGCCCAGTCGAACGCCTGACCGGTGCCACCGCTCTGGCTGCCTACTTTGGTATCCAGCAGCAGGCGATCCGCCGGGTAATCGAGGGCGGGCAGCGGTTCGCCGCTTTCTTTACCAAGAGAGACGCCTACTGCCTTCCAGATCTGGCAGCCAGCCGGCAGCAGCGCGCGCAGTCCCTCGATATAGGCGGCATCTTCATCCCCGTGCAGTTGCACGGCCGCGAGGCCAAGCGCTTCCACCGTCTTGGCGATGGTGGCGGGCTGGGCGTTGCGAAATACCCCCACATAGGCGAGCGGCGCGCCCGCCATCACGGCGCGGGCGGCGGGGATGTCCACATAGCGCGGGCTTTTGGCCACAAAGATAAGACCCCCAAATACCGCGCCTGCCTGATGGGCGGCGGCGGCATCCTCGGCGCGGGTGAGGCCACACACCTTGTTCTGGCCCAGAGTGAGCTTGCGCACCGCTGCCTCCAGATCCGGCTCCGCCATCAGGGACGAGCCCACCAGAAAGCCCTTGGCGTGGTGGCGCAGATCCGCCACCTGAGCGCGGTGGTTGATGCCGGATTCGCTGATCACTACCCGATCGCTTGGAATGTCTTTGGCCAGCTGTTTGGTGCGGGCGAGATCGACGCTCAAATCCCGCAGGTCCCGGTTGTTGATGCCAATCACCGGCGCCCCCAGCGCGATGGCGCGGGTCAGCTCCTCCTCGTTGCTTACCTCGGTCAGCACGCCAAGGCCCAGCTCTTTGGCCACCGCGAACAGGGCGCGATAGCCCTCGTCGGTGAGCACCGAGAGCATCAGCAGGATGGCGTCCGCCTGATAGTGGCGAGCCAGATAGACCTGATAGGGGTCAATCATGAAATCCTTGCAGAGCACCGGCTGGCTGACGCGGCTGCGCACCCGCGGCAAAAAGGCAAAATCCCCCTGAAAGAACTTCTCGTCGGTCAGCACCGAGATGGCGGTGGCGTATTTGCCATAGATGTCGGCGATGGCCTCCGGGCTGAAATCATTGCGGATCAAGCCCTTGGAGGGGGAGGCCTTCTTGCACTCCAGAATAAAGCGGGTGGAGCCCGCCTTGAGCGCCCCGACGAAATCCCGATCGCTTGGGGTCAGCGCGCTCTGGAAGCTCGCCAGTGGCTGGGTCAGCTTGCGGGCGGCGACCCACTCCTGCTTGGCCGCCACGATTTTGCCGAGAATGGTCTGGCTGATGGAGGCCATGTTCAGAAAAGCATGGGGGGCAATAAGGTCTGACATCTCGTTATCCTTGCGAAGCTGGTTATTGCCGGTTGGGCGTTCTGAATGACTGCTGTGCAGAGTCGTGGCTGACATCATGCCTCCTGATGGCTCAAGGTGGCCAGCCGAGCGGCGAGCTCCGCCGTCTTGCCGCTTGCCAGCACCGTCAGCACCTCGGCCGCCGCGCTCTTGAGATCCTTCGCCTTGCCCGCCATCAGCAGCAGTGGCGCCACGTTGGCGGCGATGGCGGCGTTGTGGGCCGGGGTGCCACGCCCTTCCAGAATGGCGGCGGTGATGGCGCGGTTCTCTTCAGGCTCGCCGCCCTGAATGGCGCTGACCGGGTAGGTCTCCAGGCCAAAGTCAGCCGGGGTTAACAGAAACTCGCGGATCTCGCCGTCACGGATCTGGGCTACCTGGGTCGGGCCGTGGATGGCAATCTCGTCAAGGCCTGCACCGTGCACCACCATACCGGTTTTCAGCCCCAGTGCCAGCAGGGTTTCGGCGATGGGGCGCACCAGCTCGGGGGCATAGACCCCCATCAGTTGATAGGTGGGGCGAGCGGGGTTGATAAGCGGCCCCAGCACGTTGAACAGGGTGCGGGTCTTGAGGGCCTGACGCACCGGCATGGCGTGGCGCACCCCGGCGTGGTACTGGGGGGCGAACAGGAAGCAGATGCCGAGCTCATCGAGGCAGCGGCGCGCCTGCGCCGGGCTCATGTCGAGCTTGATGCCCATCTTGTCGAGCAGATCGCTCGAACCCGATTTGCTCGAGACCGAGCGGTTGCCGTGCTTGGCTACTTTCAGGCCGCAGGCGGCGGCG
Organism: Aeromonas sp. S5(2024); assembly: GCF_041403025.1. NCBI lineage: Bacteria > Pseudomonadati > Pseudomonadota > Gammaproteobacteria > Aeromonadales > Aeromonadaceae > Aeromonas > Aeromonas sp. S5(2024). The sequence continues at coordinate 634,996 of NZ_JBGLRI010000001.1, forward strand.
ACCAGCGCCGAAGTGGTGGAGACGTTGATGGTGTTGAGGCCATCGCCACCGGTGCCGACGATGTCGCAGAACTCGTAATCCGGACGCGGGAAGTCGCGCGCTTCTGCCAAGAGGGCCTCGGCGGCGCCGGCGATCTCCTCCGGGGTCTCCCCCTTGATCTTGAGAGCGGTCAATAAACTGGCGAGAACGATGGGGTCCACTTCGCCACGTACCACCTGACCGAAGGCGTCGCGGGTACTTTCACGGCTCAGAGACTGACCCTGATAGAGGGTGTTGAGATGATGATGCATGTTGGTCTCCTTACCGCACACTGCTTTCTGGACGGGTGATATGGGCGAGCGCCTGGGTCAGCAGACGGGCCCCTTCCGAGGTCATGATGGATTCGGGATGGAACTGGAAGCCCAGCACCCGCTCATCCTGCTGCTCGATGGCCATGGGCATGCCCTGATAGTGGGCAATCACCGTCAGCTCTTCCGGTACATAGGTGGCGACCAGCGAGTGGTAGCGGGCCACCGGCAGCGGGCTTGGCAGACCGGCGAAGGCGCCGTGGCCGTTGTGCTCAATCAGCGAGCGCTTGCCGTGGACGATCTCGCCCGCCGCGCCGACGGTGCCACCGTAGGCTTCGCACAGGGCCTGATGGCCGAGGCAGATGCCGAGGATGGGCACCTGACCGCGGGCCAGCTTGATCAGATCAATCAGGCAACCCGCTTCGTGGGGGGCGCCCGGGCCCGGCGAGAGCACCAGCACGGCGTCCCCTTCGCAGGCGGCGATTTCGCTCATGATGCGGCTGGCCGGCAGGCTGTTGCGGTAGATCCGCACCGGATAGCCGAGGGAGCGAAACTGGTCGACGAGGTTGTAGGTAAAGGAGTCGAAGTTGTCGAGCAGGAAGATGTTAGTCATGGCTCACGTCCTTATGTTGCTCCTGCTGGGCGCTCAGGGCTTGCAGGGAGGTGCCATGGCTGGCTGCGATGGCGGCCAGCACGGCCGCCGCCTTGGCGCGAGTCTCGTCCGCCTCGGCCTGGGGTTTGGAGTCATAGACCACGCCGGCACCGGCCTGCACATGGGCCACGCCATCTTTAACGAAAGCGGAGCGAATGACGATACAGGTATCCATCTCGCCGGCGCCGTTGATGTAGCCGACCGCGCCGCCGTAGCTGCCGCGGCGCTTGCCTTCCACCATGCGAATCAGCTCGCTGGCGCGGATCTTGGGGGCGCCGGTGAGGGTGCCCATGTTCATGCAGGCCTGATAGGCGTGCAGGGCGTCAAGGTCGGCGCGCAAGGTGCCGACCACCTTGGAGACCAGGTGCATCACGTGGCTGTAGCGATCCACTTTCAGCAGCTCCTTGACGTAGCGGGTGCCTGGCTCCGAGATGCGGGCGATGTCGTTGCGGCCCAGATCCACCAGCATCAGGTGCTCGGCCACCTCTTTCTCGTCCTGACGCAGTTCCAGCTCGATGCGGCCATCGAGATCCCGGTTGATGCTGCCATCGGGGTTGAAGCCGCGGCGGCGGGTACCGGCGATGGGGTACATCTCCACGTCGCGGCTGGTGGCGCAGAATTTCACCGCGCTCTCCGGCGAGGCGCCAAACAGGGTGAAGCCCTCGTCCTGCACGTAGAACATGTAGGGGCTGGGGTTGGTCTGCTTGAGGCGGCGATAGGCGGCGACGGGGCTGGGGCAGGGCAGGGAGAAGCAGCGTGACGGCACCACCTGGAAGATGTCGCCGCGGCGAATGAAGCCCTTGAGCCTCTCCACCTCGGCGCAAAACTGCTTGTCGCTCTTGTCCACGCTCATGCCGCCGGCGAGGGCCGGGGTGGCCGGGGCCTGCGCAGGGGCTTGCTGGCAGGCGTGCTTGAACTGGGCGAGGCGCTCGCTCAGGCGGTGGTATCTGTCTTCCACCCGGCTCTCGTCGCTGTCACCGCCAAAGATGCAGGCGAGCAGCGCAGTGGAGCGCGCGATGTGGTCGATGGTGATCAGGGTCTCGGCCACGTAGAAGCAGTAGTCGGGGCAGTCGTTGCTTCCTTCCGGCACCTCTGGCAGATCTTCAAAGGAGGCAATGAGGTCGTAGGCGAAGCTGCCGGCCATAAACAGGGCTTCTTTGCCGAGCTGGCAATCAAGCTCCCGCTGCAGGGTGCGCAGCACGTCCAGCACGCTGATCCCCTTGAGGCGGCTGTCTTCGTCCTGCTCCCGATCGGAGGCCGGGAAGTCGAGCTGCAACTCGCCGGCCACCAGGCTCTGGGCAACGGCGGCGGGCAGGCGCTCGGCCAGCAGGCTCTGCAGCTGGGCGCCGTTATCGTTGAGGCTGCGCACCCGCACGGTGCGGCCACGGCACTCGATGCGCAGGCAGGCGTCCACCAGCAGCAGGCTCTGTTTGCCCGCCTTGGAGTCGATCTCCACCGATTCCAGCAGCAGGTTGTTGGGGCGCCCCTGGCAGAGCTCGCTGTAGAGTGCCAGCGGATCGGCCACATAGGGGGCGTTGAGGGTGAGGGTATCGAATTCACCCAGAGGAAGGCGATGGCTGGCTGTCATAGTGCGTTCCCTTGCGTGTGATGCTGTTTACCGATGTTCATGACGTTGAATTCCTTGAAAATTTAATGGGTCTGGGGTGGCTGGTTCAGGGGCGCCATCGCCAGGTCAGCTTGCTTGTCTGAATTCTCGGTTTCATCACAGGTCCATTTGCCGGATAATAAAAAAGCCCGCTGGGGTCAGCGGGCTTTTTCTTTGGGTTCTTTATTTGCTGTCAGATTTACAGGTACAGCAACGACCACACGCCCGCATGTCAGGGAGTGTGCCACCACCAGATGGTCAGGATGGAAGTCGTTTGCATGATAAAGTCCTGTAAAAAGATGTTTGCAATGAAGTGCCTACAGAAAACGATAAAGCCGCGGCCAAGTCAAGTCGCTTTTTAGCCTTCTTTCACCGAATGTGTACCCATGGTGACCTGACCACGAGAGCGGAATAATCTGATGAGATTCGATCTACACTGCCATACCACGGCCTCGGATGGCGTGCTGAGCCCCGCCGAACTGGTGCGCCGAGCCGCCGCACAAGGGGTCGAGGTGTTAGCGGTCACTGACCACGACACCCTTGCCGGGCTTGATGAGGTGCGCCGCACCATCGACGCCGAGCAACTGCCGCTGCGGCTGGTGAGCGGGGTCGAGATCTCCACCGGCTGGGAGCACCACGAAATTCATATCGTGGCGCTGGGGGTGGATGAAAAAAATCCGCAGCTGGTGGCGTTTCTGGCCGGCCAGCTGGCCCGTCGGGAGGCGCGCGCCCAGGAAATAGGGCGTCGTCTGGAGAAGTGCCAGCTCCCCGGCACCTATGAAGAGGCCAAGCAGTTGGCCGGCGACGCCGCCGTGACCCGGGCCCACTTTGCCCGGGTGCTGATGGCGCGCGGGGTGGCCGATACCATGCAGAAGGTCTTCAAAAAGTACCTGAGCCGGGGCAACAAGGGCTATGCTCCGGCCGAGTGGCCCGAGATGGGCGAGGCGATCAGCGCCATTCACGCCGCTGGCGGTCTGGCGGTGTTGGCCCACCCGAGCCGTTACGACCTCACCGCCAAGTGGATCAAGCGGCTGCTGGTGGCCTTCAAGGCGGCCGGTGGTGATGCCATGGAGGTCTCGCTGCCCCAGCAGAGTCCGCAGGAGCGGGCGAATCTCGGCCAGTGGGCCAAGGAGCACGACCTCTACATCTCGGTAGGATCGGATTTTCACTTCCCCTCCAACTGGACCGAGCTGGGGCGCCACCTCTGGTTGCCCAAGGAGGGGATGCCGCTCTGGCTGGCCCATCCCGGCCACTTCGGCCTGAGCGCCGAGCAGCACGCCGCCCTGCTGGCCAGCCGTTGAGGGGCGCCGGCGGGCGTCAAACAGATTAAGGTAGTGTCGTGGAGCCTGGCTCCACGGCCATCAAGCGGGCAGGCATTGCCGCCCCCATTGCGAGAACGAGTCATGAGTCAGCACTTTTACGTACATCCGGAAAACCCCCAGGCCCGTCTGATCAGCCAGGCGGTACAGATCATTCAGAACGGCGGCGTCATCGTCTATCCCACCGACTCGGGCTATGCGCTGGGTTGCCAGATGGGCGACAAGGGCGCGCTGGAGCGTATCTGCCGCATCCGCCGCATCGATCCCAACCACGACTTCACCCTGGTGTGCCGCGATCTCTCCGAGATCTCCACCTATGCCAAGGTGGACAACACGGCGTTTCGCCTGATCAAGAACAACACCCCCGGCCCCTACACCTTCATCTTCAAGGCCACCAAGGAGGTGCCGCGCCGCCTGATGAACGAGAAGAAGAAGACCATCGGCATCCGGGTACCGGACAACAAGATTGCCCAGGCGCTGCTGGAAGCGCTCGGCGAGCCGCTGCTCTCCACCACCCTGATCCTGCCGGAATCGGACATGGCGGAGTTCGACCCGGAGGAGATCTTCGACAAGCTGGGCAAGCAGCTGGATCTGGTGGTCAACGGTGGCTATCTGGGCGAGCAGCCCACTACCGTGGTGGACTTCTCCGACGACGAGCCTGTGCTGCGTCGGCGTGGTGCCGGGGACCCGACTCCGTTTGAGTGATACTGCCGATCCTGTACCGGTGACGACCACGCCCATGGCGGGCGAGAGAGTGGCGAGCGTGGCGGGGGAGGCAGCTCCCCCCCAGGCCGTCCCGTCTCCCATCGCCCGGGTACTGGGGCAGCCCTATCACGAGCTGCCCCAGGATTTGTTCATCCCGCCCGATGCGCTGGAGGTGTTTCTCGATACCTTCGAGGGGCCGCTCGATCTGTTGCTCTACCTCATCCGGCGCCAGCAGCTCGACATCCTCAACCTGCCGATCCTGCAGATCACCGCCCAGTACATGGAGTACGTGGAGCTGATGCAGGGCCTCAATCTGGAGCTGGCGGCCGAATACCTGCTGATGGCGGCCTGGCTGGCGGAGATAAAATCCCGTCTGCTGCTGCCCAAGGCGCCTGAGCTGGAAGATGAGGAGGAGGGGGAAGACCCCCGCGTTACCCTCATTCGCCGGCTGCAGGAGTACGAGCGCTACAAGGTGGGGGCGGAGCGGGTCAACGAGTTGCCGCGGCTGGAGCGGGAGATCTTCATCGCTACCGCCCTGCCGCCGGATTTTGGCGATCTCAAACCATTGACGCCCGATGTTTCGCTGGTTGAGCTCGCCCTTTACATGCAAAGTGTGGTAAAACGCGCGACTCATTTTGAACATCACCAGATCCGCCGTGAGCAGATCCCGACCCGGGTGCGCATGGCGGAGATCCTTGCCATGCTCTCGCTGGGCCAGACCCTGCGCCTGGATCGGGTGCTGCGCGCCGAAGAGGGGCGCATGGGGGTGTTGGTGACGTTTCTGGCGTTGCTGGAGCTGTGCAAGGAGCAGTTGATCTGGATCCTGCAGGCGGAACCGCTGGGGCCGATCCACTTTGCCCTGGCCGGCCAGCATGAGGAGAGCGAGCGTGGCGCTGCCCACTGAACGGTTGAAGAGGCCGATGTTACGAGGAGCGGACCATGGCGCTGCCGGCTGAACGACTCAAGACGCTGATCGAGGCGGCACTGTTCGTCGCCGGGCGCCCGCTCAATGTCAGCGAGCTCAAGAGCAGCGTACTGGCGGACTACCCGGTCACCAGCCGCTACGTCCAGCTGTTGCTGGCGGAGCTAAGGCAGGATTACAGCGAACGGGGGGTGGAGCTCAAGGAGGTGGCCTCCGGCTGGCGCTTTCAGGCCCGCCAGGAGTACGCCGAGGAGCTCTCCAGGCTCTGGAGTGAGCGGGCTCCCCGTTATTCGCGCGCCGTGATGGAGACGCTGACGCTGATCGCCTATCGTCAGCCCATCACCCGGGCCGAGATCGAAGCCATCCGCGGGGTGGCGGTCTCGAGCCAGATAGTGAATACCCTGAAAGAACGTGGCTGGGTGCGCAGCATCGGTCACAAGGAGGTGGTGGGCCGCCCGGAGCTGCTCGCCACCACCCGAGAATTTCTGGATTATTTTAATCTGCAGAGTCTGGAGCAGCTCCCCGAGCTTGATCCCGAACTGCAACCCTCGTTGTCCACGCTGACATTGGCAGCTGCGGGCAGCGATCAACAATCAGGTAACCCCGATGAGTGAAAAACTGCAAAAAGTGTTGGCCCGCGCGGGTCACGGCTCCCGTCGTGAGATGGAGGCCCTGATCACCGCAGGTCGGGTCAGTGTGGATGGCAAGGTCGCCACACTGGGGGATCGCGTCGAAGTGAACGCCGTGATCCGGGTGGATGGTCACCAGATCAAGACCCGTGCCGCAGAGGAAGTGATCTGCCGCGTGCTGGCTTACCACAAGCCGGAAGGGGAGATGTGTACCCGTCACGATCCGGAAGGTCGTCCCACCGTGTTTGATCGTCTGCCCAAGATGGAAGGGGCCCGCTGGATCGCGGTCGGCCGCCTCGACGTCAACACCTCAGGTCTGCTGCTGTTCACCACCGACGGCGAACTGGCCAACCGGCTGATGCACCCGAGCCACGAAGTGGAGCGGGAATACGCGGTGCGGGTCTTTGGCGAGATCACCGAAGCCATGCTGCAACGTCTGCGCAAGGGCGTGCAGCTGGAAGACGGCATGGCCAAGTTCAACAAGATCAAGCCGGCCGGTGGCGAGGGTCTGAACCAGTGGTTCAACGTCACCCTGACCGAAGGTCGCAACCGTGAAGTGCGCCGCCTGTGGGAATCCCAGGAAGTGCAGGTGAGCCGCCTGATGCGCATTCGCTACGGCGACGTGCAGCTGGATCGCGGCATCCCGCGTGGTGGCTGGCAGGAGCTGAAACTGCCCGAGGTGAACTACCTGCGTGGCCTGGTCAACCTGCCCAACGAGACCGAGTCCAAGGTCGATCTGCAGCAGGATGGCAAAACCAGTCGTCACAAGCAGGCCGCCCAGATCCGTCGCGCCGTCAAGCGCCACAAGGAGATGCAGGGCAAGGAGCCGCGCGCCCGTGCCACCACGGCCCGTCGCAAGCCGACCTCTTCCACCCGTAACTCGGGTACCGGCAGCAAGTAAGCGCTGCGTGGTCGCAAGGCCGCACTGCAACAGGCCCGCCTCTTCGGTGGGCCTTTTCGTTGGTGCCTTTTGAGTTCGTTATTGTTCGAGCGAGCGTAATGCTGAATTAATGGGACCGGGCAGGTGACTGGCAGGGGCGGGGGTGGTTGCTCGGCACGGGCGGGCTTGTTAGCCTTCCCGCACTGACACAGGAGATAATAATGAGCAAGGTACTTGATGAGCTGCTGGCGTTGCTGGCGCTCGAAAAAATCGAGGAGGGCCTGTTTCGGGGCCAGAGCCAGGATCTCGGTCTGCGGGCCGTGTTTGGCGGACAGGTAATGGGGCAGGCCTTGTCAGCCGCCAAGCAGACGGTGGCAAGCGATCGCCAGGTGCACAGCTTCCACTCCTACTTCCTGCGCCCCGGCGATGCCAACCGTCCCATCGTCTACGACGTGGAGAACATCCGCGACGGCCAGACCGTCTCCACCCGCCGGGTCAAGGCCATTCAGGGCGGCAAGCCCATCTTCTATCTCAACGCCTCCTTCCAGGTCGAGGCGGACGGCTTTGAACACCAGATCGCCATGCCAGCGGGGATCACGCCGCCCGAGCAGCTCAAGAGCGAGCTGGAGCTGGTACGCCCCTACGAGCAGCAGATCCCGCCGGCCCTGCGCGACAAGATCATGTGCGAGAAGCCCATCGAAATTCGCCCGGTGACCCTGGTCGACCCGATCCGCCCCGACGTGCACGAGCCGCTGCGCCACGTCTGGTTCAAGGCCAATGGCCAGATGCCGGATGATCAGCGGGTGCACAAGTACCTGCTGGCCTATGCCTCCGACTTCCACTTCCTGTTCACCGCCCTGCAGCCCCACGGCGTGTCGTACTGGGAGCCGGATATGCAGGTGGCCACCATCGATCACTCCATGTGGTTCCACCGGGACTTCCGGCTGGACGACTGGCTGCTCTACGTGGTGGACAGCCCGAGCGCCAGCGCCGGTCGCGGCCTGGTGCGCGGCCAGTTCTTCACCCGCGATGGCGTGCTGGTGGCGAGCACGGCGCAGGAAGGGGTGATCCGCCGCCGTGGCAGTAACCCATGAGCAGGCAACATGGCCGAAGAGGGACGCCATGATGGTGTCTGACCTGCGCAGTTTTGCGCAGGCCAGACTTTGGGGCTTTACCCCGACTACCCAAACGGCAGAGGAGAGACATCATGATCATACCCATCCTGCGCAGCTTCGATGAAGGCAAGTTGCGTGACTTTTACCTCGACTACCTGGGATTTATCATCGACTGGGAGCACAGGTTTGGCCCGGAGATGCCGCTCTACTTGCAGGTCTCTCGGGGGGACTGGGTCATCCACCTTTCCGAGCACCATGGGGATGCCTGCCCAGGAGCGGCTCTGCGGCTCTCGACCGACAAGCTTGATGCCCTGTTTGCGGAGTGGCAGGCCAAGGGGTATCCCAACGCCAGACCCGCCATCGAGACCATGCCATGGGGCTGCCGCGAGCTGCAGGTCCGGGATCCCTTCGGTAACCGGCTGGTGTTTACCGAGCCGCTGCCGCCGGAAGAAAATGCCTAATAAAAAAACGGGAGCCGATGGCTCCCGTTTTTTTATCTGCTTGCTCGATCAGGCTGCGTCTTGCTCGGCGCTGAGCGCTGGCTCGTCGCTCTGGGCGAAACGGTCGGCCCACAGGGCAATCACGCCGTCGCCGGTGACGTTGCAGGCGGTGCCGAAGCTGTCTTGGGCCAGGTAGAGGGCGATCATCAGGGCGATGGAGGCCTCACCGAACCCCAGCATGGAGGTGAGCAGACCCAGCGCGGACATGACGCCGCCACCCGGGGCACCCGGCGCGGCGATCATGATGACGCCCAGCATCATGATGAAGGGCAGCATGGTGTCGATACCCGGAATGGCCAGATGCTCGGAGAGGAACATCACCGCGGTGGCGCAGGTCACCAGGGTGATGGTGGAGCCACACAGGTGAATGGTGGCGCACAGCGGCACGGTGAAGTTGGCGATGCCATCGCTCACGCCGTTGTTCTTGCTGGCCTGCAGGGCGACCGGGATGGTGGCGGCGCTGGACATGGTGCCCAGCGCGGTGAAGTAGGCCGGCAGCATGTTCTTGATGAGCTGGGCCGGGGAGCGGCCCAGGGCCAGACCGGTACCGACGAACAGCACGGAGAGCCAGAGCCAGTGCATGACGATGGCCATCACCAGCACCACGCCGAAGGTCTTCAGGGTGGCGAATACGGTGCCTTCCACCGTCATCTCGACGAAGACGCCAGCGATGTAGAATGGCAGCAGCGGGATGATCACCTTGGCCAGCAGGCGGTCGATGATGTCACGACCCTGATCGGCGACCCGGCGCAGATCGGTGGCCTGGGTGGCGCTGATGCCGATGCCGAACACGAAGGCGGCGGCCAGCGCCGACATCACCCCGAACAGCGGCGGGATCTCCAGGTTGATGTAGGAGGCGAGCTTGATGACGCTCTCGGCGGTGGGCTCGGCGGCGGTGGTCAGGCGCGGGATCAGGTTGCTGGCCACGGTAAAGGCGAACAGACCCGCCAGTATGGTGGAGCAGTAGGAGAGGGCGACCGTCTTGCCCAACAGCTTGCCGGAGTTCTTCGGCAGGCTGGCGATGCCGCTCATGATGAAGAACAGGATGATGAGCGGAATGGTGAAGGTGATCAGCTGACCTATGACTGTCTTGGCCGTAAACAGCACGCGTGCGACCCATTCCGGGGCGTAGAGACCGAGCAAGAGACCGGCGAGGATGCCGGCAACCAGTTTGAGGACAAGTTTCATAAGTAAATCCAGGTGTTAGTGTCTGATTTGTTATTTAATTTTGATTTTAATGCCGCTTTTTAACACAAAATCCGCATAATGTCTGTCGCGTGTGCGTTAATGTCGAGTTAAATATTGTTAAATGTGATCATGGCGGTGATAGCCACTGGCGAGGTGATCGCGAGGTGCGGTGGGTGATTAATTTTCCACGGCCCTTCAGGCGCGGATCAGCAGGGTGTGCAGCCAGCGGCCATCCGCCTGCTCGCTCTCCCAGCACTGCTTCAGTTGCAGCGGCAGCGGGGCGATGAGCTGCCGCAGGCCATCCTCATCGAGCCGGGTCTGGCAGAGGTGTACCTCGGCTGCGGGAGCGCCTAGTGTGCTGCCGGTGGCAACGATCTGGCCACTGGGGTGGGGAAAGGCGCAGTAGAGCGCTCCGGCGGGCTTGAGCAGGCCGGCCAGATGGGCCAGTGCGTCGCTGAGCTCGTCTGGCGCGATCGCCGGCAAGGCCCCACGCGCCCAGATACCGTCATAGGGCACCACGCTATGCAACTGCTCGATGCGGCAGATCCGCACCGGCTGGCCGCTGCGCCGCGAGGCGATCCTGGCCTGTGCCAGGCGGGCATCGAAGGCCGTCACCACCAGCCCCTGCTGGCGAAAGAAGCAGAGATCGTCGCCTTCGCCACAGTCCGCCTCCAGCAGGTGGGCACCGGGGGGCAGCAGAGTCAGAAACGATTGGCGCGCCGCTGACCATGGGTCGGCTGAGGGCATGGCAATGGAGGCCGGAGGGCAAGAGGAGGATGAACGGGACATGGCGGGCACCTTGGTTCGGGGGGCGCAACTCAATTTCGGGGGCGTGAGTATAGCAAACTTGAGCCAATTTGGCGCCGGGGCGCCAAAGGGATGGAAGGAGATGGAAGGAAGTGAGGGGTTGTCTGCGTCGGGCCAGGGCCGCCAGTGTTCGGCCTTGCTGGCTCAGGGGCGACGGGCGGCCGGGCCGGTTGGCAGGGCAATCAGGGCGAACAGGCTGTCCAGCAGGAAGTCGGCCTCCTGGCGCAGATCGATGCGCTCCGGAAAGTGCAGCCAGTTGATGATGTAGCCATCCAGGGTGCAGTGCAGCAGGGTGGCGGCCCGCTGCAGATCCAGCCCCTGCGGCAGTTGGCCGAGGCGCACCGCATTGCCCAGGGTGGTTTCCAGATCCCGGAAGAAGTTGCTGGACTGGCTGCGCATGTGTTCGCGCAAGGAGATGGCTTCCCCCTCCAGCGACTCCAGGTTGAACATGATGGTGAACATCTGCTGATGGGCCGGGTTGGTGCAGATTTTGACCAGCACCTCCTTGAGGAAGGTACGCAGCTTGCCGAGGGGGTCGGGCTCCAGCTCGGAGACGCAGGCATCGAGCTGATGGGAGAGGGGCTGGCACAGCTCCTCCCAGAGGGAGACGAACAGCTCTTCCTTGTTCTTGAAATGCCAGTAAATGGCGCCCCGGGTCAGCTCGGCGGCCCTGGCGATGTCGGTCAGGCTGGTCTTGGCCAGGCCGTGTGAGCAGAACAGATCCAGGGCCGTACTCATGATGTGGCAGCGGGTCTGCTGCGCCTCTTCTTTGGTTCTTCTGGCCATCTCTGCGCGTACCTTGTAAAAGTAAAAAAAGTCACTTACATACATTTATGAATGTATGTATATTGCCTCATCTTTCCGATTTTACCAACCGGGTCCTATAAACCCTGTGGTTATTCATTGATAGACAGAGGCTCAGGTTCTCCATGCATAAACATATTCTCGCACGTTCAGTCGGCCTTGCGCTGCTGGCGAGCGGTCTGCTGACCGCTTGCGGCGAACAGGGCAGTGCCCAGCAGGGGCCCGGTGCGATGCCGCCGGCCGCGGTGGATGTCGTCACCCTGCACACGGCGCCGCTGCAGCTCACCACCGAGCTGACCGGTCGCAGCGCCCCGCTGCGGGTCGCCGAGGTGCGCCCCCAGGTGAGCGGCATCATTCTCAAGCGTCTCTTTACCGAGGGCAGCGACGTCAAAGCCGGCCAGCTGCTGTACCAGATCGACCCCGCCGTCTATCAGGCCGCGGTGGCCAGTGCCAAGGCCAACCTGGCCAAGGCGCAGGCCAACGAGCAGAGCGCCCGCCTCAAGGCCAAGCGCTATGCCGAGCTGGTGAAGGTGAAGGCCATCAGCAGCCAGGAGTATGACGACGCCGACGCGGCCTGGAAGCAGCAGCTGGCCGAAATCGGTGCCGCCAAGGCGGCGCTGCAGACCGCCAACATCAACCTGGCCTACACCCGCATCACGGCCCCCATCAGCGGCCGCATCGGCAAGTCCGCGGTGACCGAGGGGGCACTGGTGACGGCCCAGCAGGCTGACAGCCTCACCTCCATCCAGCAGCTCGACCCCATGTATGTGGACGTGCGCCAGTCCACCGCCGATCTGCTGCGCCTCAAGCGCCAGGTGGCGGCCGGCAAGCTGACCCAGGACGAGCAGAAAGGCGCCCGGGTGAGCTTCCAGCTGGAAGATGGCTCCACCTACGGCGAAGAGGGCTCGCTGCAGTTCTCCGACGTGACCGTGGATGAGACCACCGGCATGGTGACCCTGCGGGTTATTGTCCCCAACCCTCATCAGCTGCTGCTGCCGGGCATGTTCATGCGTGCCACCCTGCAGGAGGGCGAGCGCGCCGAAGGGCTGTTGGTGCCGCAGACCGCGGTGACCCGTACCCCGAAAGGCGGCGCCACCGTGATGGTGGTGACGGCGGACAACAAGGTGGAGCTGCGTGAAGTGCAGCTGGGCCGCATCGTCGGCAGTGACTGGGTGGTGGAATCCGGTCTCAAGGCGGGCGAACGGGTGATCGTCGCCGGCCTGCAAAAGGTAAAACCCGGGGTCGTCGTGGCACCTGCTGAACAGAGTGCCGCTGCGCAGTCTGCCCAGGCGCCGGCCAATGCCCCGGCCAACAAGTAGGATGGAGTAGTCGCCTCATGGCACGATTTTTCATAGACAGACCCATTTTCGCCTGGGTGATCGCCCTGGTGATCATGCTGGCGGGGAGCCTGGCCATCATCAAGCTGCCGGTCGCCCAGTACCCGAGCATTGCGCCGCCGGCGGTGGGCATTTCTGCCAGCTACCCGGGGGCCTCCGCCAAGACGGTGGAAGACTCGGTGACCCAGATCATCGAGCAGAACATGACCGGGCTGGATCACCTGCTCTACATGTCCTCCCAGTCGGACTCCTCCGGCCGGGTATCGGTCACCCTCACCTTCCAGCCGGGGACCGACCCCGACATCGCCCAGGTGCAGGTGCAGAACAAGCTGCAGCAAGCCATGTCGCTGTTGCCGCAAGAGGTGCAGCAGCAGGGGATCCGGGTCCAGAAGACCTCCAGCAGCTTCCTGATGGTGGCCGCCTTCATCTCCAAAGATGGCGCCATGACCAACGATGACCTGGCCGACTACGTGGTGGCCAACATCAAGGAGCCGCTCAGCCGTCTGGACGGGGTAGGGGACATCACCCTGTTCGGCAGCCAGTACTCCATGCGGGTCTGGCTCGATCCCAACAAGCTCAACCGGGTGCAGATGACCCCGGGTGACGTGCAGGCCGCCATCAAGGCGCAGAATACCCAGGTGGCCTTCGGCAAGCTGGGGGGCACCCCGGCGGTGACCGATCAGCAGTTCACCGCCACCATCATGGGGCAGACCCGGCTCTCCACCGTGGAGGAGTTCAACGACATCCTGCTGCGGGTTAACCAGGACGGCTCCAAGGTGCGGCTCAAAGACGTGGCCCGGGTCGAACTGGCCGGTGAAAGCTACGATGCCGAGGCGCTCTACAACGGCCAGTCCACTGCGGCGGTGGCCATCAAGCTGGCGACCGGGGCCAACGCACTGGATACCGCTGAGAAGGTGCGTGGCAAGCTGAATGAGCTCTCCACCTATTTCCCGGCCAACATGGAGATTGTCTACCCGTACGACACCACGCCGTTCGTGAAGATCTCCATCGAGGAGGTGGTACAGACCCTGGTGGAGGCGATCTTCCTGGTGTTCTGCGTGATGTATCTGTTCCTGCAGAACTTCCGCGCCACCCTGATCCCGACCATCGCGGTGCCCGTGGTGCTGCTGGGCACCTTCGGCGTCATGTCGGCGTTCGGCTTCTCCATCAACACCCTGACCATGTTCGGTCTGGTGCTGGCCATCGGCCTGTTGGTGGATGACGCCATCGTGGTGGTGGAGAACGTGGAACGCCTGATGAGCGAGGAGGATCTCTCTCCGCTCGAGGCGACCCGCAAGTCCATGACCCAGATCACCGGCGCCCTGGTGGGGATCGCCCTGGTGCTCTCGGCGGTGTTCGTGCCGATGGCCTTCTTCGGCGGCTCGACCGGTGCCATCTATCGCCAGTTCTCGCTCACCATCGTCTCGGCCATGGTGCTGTCGGTGCTGGTGGCGCTGATCCTGACCCCGGCCCTGTGCGCCACCCTGCTCAAGCCCATCAAGCATGGCGAGTTCGGTGCCAAGCGCGGTTTCTTCGGCTGGTTCAACCGGGCCTTCGACGCCAGCGCCAACCGCTATCAGAGCGGCGTGCGCAAGGTGGTCAAGCAAGGGGTGCGCTACGGCATCATCTATGCGGCCATGCTGGCTGTACTGGCCATCCTGTTCATGCGCATGCCCACCTCCTTCCTGCCGGAAGAGGATCAGGGGGTCATCATGTCCATGGTGCAGCTGCCGGTCGGGGCGACCAAGCAGCGCACCGAGGTGGTGCTGGCCGACATGCGCGACTACTTCATGAAAAACGAGAAGGATAACGTCGACTCCGTGCTGACGGTGGCGGGCTTCAGCTTTGCCGGTAGCGGTCAGAACAGCGGCATGGCGTTCATCAAGCTGAAAGACTGGAAGGAGCGCAACACGCCGGATCGCAGCGCCAATGCCATCATCGGCCGCGCCATGGGCTACCTGTTCAGCATCAAGGAAGCCCAGGTGTTCGCCTTCAACCTGCCTCCGATCCCGGAGCTGGGAACGGCGACCGGTTTTGACTTCTTCCTGCAGGATCGGGCCGGCGTGGGCCACGACAAGCTGATGGCGGCGCGCAACCAGCTGCTCGGCATGGCGGCGCAGGATCCCAACCTGGTGCGGGTGCGCCCGAACGGGATGGAAGATACCCCCCAACTCGACATCAAGATCGACTACGAGAAGGCGTTGGCGCAGGGGCTCTCCATCAGCGACATCAACAGTACGCTCTCCAGTGCCTGGGGCTCTGCCTATGTGAATGACTTCGTCGACAGAGGCCGGGTCAAGAAGGTCTACCTGCAGGCGGATGCCCCCTTCCGGATGAACCCGGAAGACCTCAAGCTCTGGTACGTGCGCAACAGCGCCGGTCAGATGGTGCCCTTCTCCGCCTTTGCCAGCACCGACTGGAGCTTCGGCTCGCCACGGCTGGAGCGTTACAACGGCGTGCCGGCGATGGAGATCGTCGGGGAAGCGGCGCCGGGCAAGAGTACCGGTGACGCCATGGCCGCCATCGAGCAGATGGTGAAGCAGCTGCCGGAAGGCATCGGCATCGAGTGGACCGGTCTCTCCTATCAGGAGCGGCAGGCAGGCTCTCAGGCACCGGCCCTGTACGCCATCTCCCTGCTGGTGGTATTCCTCTGTCTGGCCGCCCTCTACGAGAGCTGGAGCATCCCGTTCTCGGTGATGCTGGTGGTACCGCTCGGGGTGTTGGGGGCCATTGTGGCCGCCACCCTGCGCGGGTTGGAGAACGATGTTTACTTCCAGGTGGGCCTGCTCACCACCATCGGTTTGTCGGCCAAGAACGCGATCCTCATCGTCGAGTTCGCCAAGGAGCTCTATGACAGGGGCATGGGGCTGAGCGAAGCCGTGGTGGAGGCGGCGCGCCTGCGTCTGCGTCCGATCCTGATGACCTCGCTCGCCTTCATCCTCGGCGTATTGCCGCTGGTGATCAGTACCGGTGCCGGCGCCAGCAGCCGCAACGCCATCGGTACCGGCGTGATGGGGGGGATGATCAGTGCCACCGTGCTGGCCATCTTCTTCGTGCCGCTGTTCTTCGTGCTGGTGATGCGCTATTTCACCAAACACAGCACCAAGCAGGCGCGTCTGGCCCATGGCGAGGAGATCAAACATGACTAAGACCCTGATCGCCCTGAGCGTGACCCTGCTGCTGGGGGGCTGTTCCATGGCCCCCGATTACCAGCGCCCAACGCTGCCGCAAGGCGCCGCCTGGCAGAGCAACCAGGTAGGGGAGGCGGTCGTCTCCCCCTGGCGCCAGCAGTTCCTCGATCCTGCCCTGCAGCAGTTGATCGCCACGGCTCTTGAGAACAACCGGGATCTGCGCATCGCGGCCCTCAACGTGGAGGCCTACGAGGCCAGATACCGGATCCAGCGGGCGGCCCAGCTGCCGACCCTGGCGGCCAATGGCTCGGGTACCCGCCAGCAGGGATCGGACGATCTCAGCAGCACGGGGCAGGGCACCATCAGCAGCCAATATGGTGCCAACATCGGCATCACCTCCTACGAGCTGGACCTGTTCGGCCGGATCCAGAGCCTCAAAGATCAGGCGCTGGAAAATTATCTGGCGCAGGTGGAGACCCAGCGCAGCACCCAGATTGCGCTGATCGCCTCGGTGGCCAACGCCTATCTCACCCTGCTGGCGGATCAGGAGTTGCTTGCGCTGAGCGAGGCGACCCTGGTCACCGAGCAGGAGAGCTATGGTCTGACCGAGCACAAGTACCGGCTGGGGGCTGCCTCCGAGATGGAGCTGGCCCAGGGCCGTACCGCGCTGGAGAGTGCCAAAGTGAGCCTGGCCCAGTATCAACGGCAGGTGAAGCAGGATCGCAACGGCCTGGCGCTGCTGCTCGGGACCGGCGTCCCCGCGCTGATGACCCAGCCGGCAACCCTAGCCGAGGTGCAGCTGGCTGCGATCCCGGTGGGCGCCCCATCCAGCCTGCTGCAACAGCGCCCGGACATCCTGGCGGCCGAGCACAGCCTGAAGGCGGCCAATGCCAATATTGGCGCCGCCCGTGCGGCCTTCTTCCCGACCATCTCGCTGACCGCGACGGCGGGCACCGCCAGCAACCAGTTGAGCGGGCTGTTTGATGGCGGCACCGGCACCTGGACCTTCATGCCGCAGATCAACCTGCCGATTTTTGATGGCGGCAAGCGCATCGCGGATCTGGACGTGGCCGAGGTAAGCACCAAGCAGGCGGTGGCGAGCTACGAGAAGAGTATCCAGACCGCGTTCAAGGAAGTAGCGGATACGCTCGGCGCCCAGGCCGACTATCAGCAGCAACTGCAGGCGCAGCAGGCACTGGTGGAGGCAAACCAGACCTACTTCAAGCTGGCGGAGGTGCGTTACGAGAAGGGGGTGGACAGTTATCTCACCCGACTCGATGCCCAGCGCTCGCTGTTCAGTGCCAAGCAGGGGTTGATCAGTACTCGTCTGGCGCAGCTCAGCAACCAGGTCGCGCTCTACAAAGCCGTCGGCGGCGGCTGGCAAGCCACCGATGCCGAGAGTGACAAGGGCGAGGGGCAGCAGTAGGCACACTCATACCTTCCATCAGCAGGCCAATACGGGGCGAACCATCGGGTTCGCCCCGTTTCTTTTGAGCAAAAACATATACATATGAAACCTGAGTGACATAATACGTCGTTCGGGTAATGGGCACTGTATCAACAGAGGGGAGCAAGTGGGGGAGGAGTGATACCATGCCTTGCCTGCTATCCGCTGTTGTCCCTTGTCATGGCGTCTCACTGAGCGTTGCTCAACCGAGTGTCAATCGGCCTCTTTTGTCATGGTAAAACAACATGTTTTTTACAGGGGCCGAGCCTGGAGAATTAATGAACAAGCAGCAGATCTACCACGTCGAATGCGGTTGTTTTGGCTGTTCAAGCCACTAGGAAAGACGCTAGAATCCACACTTTGCCGTTGAGGGGCATGGAACTTTCTTCGTTGTTCCTTGTCAGGCGGCCAGCATCTCTCGTACATACCAACATTTTGTCATCATGGACGGTGACAGGACTATCCCAAGCTGGAGGGCATCATGGCCAGCAACGCACACAATCCGGTTAAAGCAGCAATCTGGGGGCTGTAACTCAGGGGCGGTAGCTATTGTCTTTTTCTTGGTTGGTGCCAGAAATTTGCCGCTTGAGCGAGCGTTTCCACTGCCATGAGCTATTCGTAACAGGTTCAAGAAAGAACCAAATTTCTATTAATTTTCAAGAGCATACCTATGAAAATTCTTGTCACTGGTGGCGCTGGCTTTATCGGCTCGGCGGTTGTTCGTCATATCATCCGGGATACCAACGACTCAGTTATCAACCTCGACAAACTTACCTATGCGGGCAATCTGGAATCCTTGGCCAGTGTCGCAAACAGTGAACGTTATGCCTTTGAACAGGTGGATATCTGCAACCGCGCCGAGCTGGACCGGGTGTTTGCCCAGCACCAGCCGGATGCCGTGATGCACCTGGCAGCCGAGAGCCATGTTGATCGCTCCATCACCGGTCCTGCTGACTTCATCGAGACCAACATCGTCGGCACCTACATGCTGCTGGAAGCGGCTCGCGCCTACTGGAACGGTCTGGACGAGGTACGCAAGGCGGCTTTCCGTTTCCACCATATCTCCACCGACGAGGTGTATGGCGACCTGCCCCATCCGGATGAAGTAGCCCCCGGTGTGGCACTGCCGCTCTTCACTGAAACTACCCCTTATGCCCCCAGCAGCCCCTATTCTGCTTCCAAGGCTTCCAGTGACCATCTGGTGCGCGCCTGGCGCCGTACTTACGGCCTGCCGACCGTCGTCACCAACTGCTCCAACAACTACGGCCCGTACCACTTCCCCGAGAAGCTGATCCCGCTGGTGATCCTCAACGCGCTGGATGGCAAACCGCTGCCGGTGTATGGCAAGGGTGACCAGATCCGTGACTGGCTCTATGTGGAAGATCACGCCCGCGCGCTTTATACCGTGGTCACCACAGGTGTCATCGGCGAGACCTACAACATCGGTGGCCACAACGAGAAACAGAATCTGGAAGTCGTGCATACCATCTGCGATCTGCTGGATGAAATGGTGCCCAAGGCCGGCTCCTACCGCGATCAAATCACCTATGTGGCCGACCGCCCTGGCCATGACCGCCGTTATGCCATTGACGCCAGCAAGATGAGCGCCGAGCTCGCCTGGCAGCCACAAGAAACCTTTGAATCCGGTATTCGCAAGACAGTGCAGTGGTATCTGGACAATCAGCAGTGGGTCAATAACGTGAAGAGTGGATCCTATCAGTCTTGGATCGATCAGCAGTACGGGGAGAAGAAGTAATGAAAGGTATTATTCTGGCAGGTGGTTCAGGCTCTCGTCTTCACCCCATCACGCGTGGCATTTCCAAGCAACTGCTGCCGATTTATGACAAGCCGATGATTTACTATCCCCTCTCGGTGCTCATGTTGGCAGGCATCAAGGATATCTTGATCATCACGACGCCCGAGGATTCGGAAAGTTTCCAGCGCCTGCTTGGCAACGGTGAGCAGTTCGGCATCAATCTGCAATACACGGTTCAACCGTCACCGGACGGACTGGCCCAGGCCTTTATTCTGGGTGAGGAGTTCATCGGCCAGGACAGCGTCTGCCTGGTGCTTGGCGACAATATCTTTTTTGGTCAGGCCTTCGGCAAGCAGTTGCAAAAGGCGATAGCCAATCAGGAAGGGGCCACCGTATTCGGTTACAAGGTTATGGATCCCGAGCGTTTTGGCGTCGTTGAATTTGATGAAGAATTCCGTGCCAAGTCCATTGAGGAAAAACCGGTAAAACCGAAATCGAACTGGGCTGTCACCGGTTTGTATTTCTATGACAACTCCGTCATCGAGATCGCCAAGAGCATCAAGCCGTCCGAGCGTGGTGAGCTCGAAATCACCAGCGTCAACCAGGCATATCTGGAGCGTGGCCAGCTGAAGGTCGAACAACTGGGCCGTGGCTTCGCATGGCTTGATACCGGTACCCATGACTCTCTGATTGAAGCTTCTCAGTTCGTGCAAACCGTTGAAAAGCGTCAGGGATTCAAGATCGCATGTCTTGAAGAGATTGCGCTTAACAATGGCTGGTTGAACCGTGACCAAATCAAGGCTATTGGCAGCAGCATGGTGAAAACTGGTTATGGCAAGTATTTGTTGAGTCTGATCAAATAAGAGATGTCGACATGAATGTAATCAAAACAAAAATTGCAGACCTGCTGATTATTGAGCCGAAAGTGTTTGGCGATGAGCGCGGTTTCTTTTATGAAACTTACCAGGAAGCGCGTTACAAGGCCGCCGGAATCACGGCGGATTTTGTCCAGGACAACCGCTCGCGTTCTACACAAAATGTACTGCGTGGTCTGCATTTCCAGAAAACCAAGCCACAGGGAAAACTGGTCACTGTGACCCAGGGCCGTGTATTTGATGTTGCTGTTGATTTAAGGCCAGACTCTCCTACCTTTGGTCAGCATGAATCTGTCTTGCTGACAGGAGAAAACAAGGTTCAGTTTTACATTCCGCCTGGATTTGCCCATGGTTTCTGCGTACTGAGTGAAACTGCCGATTTCCAATACAAATGTACCGATTACTATGACCCGACCGATGAAAGCGGGTTGCTGTGGAATGATCCCGCGCTGGGGATAGAGTGGCCGTTGACGGCGCCGCTGTTGTCACCGAAAGACAGTGTGCAACCCACGCTGGCCCAGATCCGTGACAACCTGGTGAATGGGTGGTGAGCATGAAACGTTACACAGTGTTTGGCGGGCGGGGCTTTATCGGCAGCGAGATCGTCAGCATGCTGGAAGCTGCTGGCGAGAATGTCTGGGTGCCGCCGCGCGATGATGAAAGTGTATTCGACACCGATCTGGGGACTGTGATCTACAGTGCGGGACAGGGTGACTGCAAGAATGCTCCGCTGGGGGTGTTTGATGCCAATTGTCGTTTGCTGGCCGATCTGCTGGCTCGAGGCAAGTTTGAGCGTCTCCTTTATGTCTCTTCCACCCGTGTATACATGAACCAGGACTCGGCGGTAGAAGGAGATGACCTGAAAGTATGTTCCGATGATCAGCGCCGGTTGTTCAACCTGACCAAGCTGGTATCAGAAGAACTGTGCCTGAAAAGTGGGCGCGATATCACTATTGTCAGACCAAGCAATGTCTATGGTGTTGCTCTGCACAGTCCACTCTTCCTGCCGGCGATCACCCGTAATGCAATCAATCACGGCAAGGTCGATATGTATATTGACCAGGATTATGCAAAAGATTACGTTTCGGTAACGGATGTTGCCCGCGCCTGTATAACCTTGGCCACTCATCCTGAGAGTGTGGGACAAATCATCAATATCGCTGCGGGATATAATATTACGGCTAAGCAAATAGCGTATGTCTTACATAAATTCACAGAATGTGAAATCGTGTGGCATAAGATTGCTTTCCCGAATGAAAACTTCCCTCAGACAGCTATCACTAAGATCATGTCTCTCATCCCTGATTATCAACCAAGGAATGTACTCGAAGACATTGAGCTGATGATAGCAGAATTTAAAACTCATTTGGCTGCACACTGATGAGTGGGTTTAATAGACTGCTGAAGAACTCAGTAGCAAATATAATTAATGGTTTTTCAAATGTAATCTTGGGGATAGTTATATCCCCTTTCTTATTGCAACGTTTACCAATTGATAGTTTCTCGATATGGAATTTGAGTATTCAAGTTGGAGCGTTCTTTGCTCTCATTGGTTTTGGATGCCAGTTAACTGTTGCGAGAAACATTACAATTGCGAGAGAGAAAAAAGACTCCATAATGGAGCGCCATATAATAAAAAATGGTATTTTTTTAAGCTCTCTAGGGATTATTCTTAGTTGTCTATTATTAACTTTAATTTATAACAACTTTTATTCTTTATTTAGTAAAGTGGAAGGGATTGAAGCATCTGAGGATAAGGTAACTTTTTTTGTTGTAGCTATATCATTTGTTATTGGTCTAATATCATCTGTATTTAGTGGTTTTTTCACTGGGATAGAGAGGAATGACATCCCAGCAATGATAAATTTATTGTCGAGAGTTATATTAGGTATCCTAATTGTAATGTCGGCGCAATATGGCATTAAAGTAATGTCATATGTTTATCTAGTAGTTAATATTCTATCTTACTTGACGATATATATATCATATTCATTTTTCAGAAATCCTCTAGATAATCAACCATCAAAAGATGGTTCTGAGTATAAATTTGGCAAATTTTTTTCATATTTCATTGGTATAAGCGTCTTCAATTTAGCCTCTTTTATGTTGGTTGGATTAAATGGGATACTAGTAGGGAAATATGCTTTTGATGAGTTTGCATACTATTCACTGGGAATGAGTTTGGTAACAGCTGCTGTAGGGTTTATTAATGCCGCAATGTCACCGATAATACAGCCGTTGGTGAAGCTCTCCAATAGAAATGATTCTTTAGAAAATTTAAATAAATTATTATACAACTTGACTTTTATTGTCATGTTGTTGTCTATCATTTCTATAATAATAGCATTTTATGTTGGACCATACATTTTGAGTTTATGGGTAGGAGATTCGATTTCTACTCATGTAGAGAATATATTTGTATCTCTGATGGCTGTTAATCTTGTTAGGTTAGTCGGCGCTCCACTTGGTCTATTATATATTGCTCAAGCTAAGCAGAATAAAATAATGCATTATCCGTTAATGGAAAGTGTCATTAGTGTTGTATTGACAATTATTCTGATTCACTCCTATGGAATGTATGCGGTACCTATAGGGCTAGCTATTTCAGCTTTTCTAATACTATTTATATATTCATTTAAACTATTAAATATACTAGATGATCATAGTTATTTTATCAGATATAAATTGATTTTCTTAATATATCCACTATCAATGTTTGTTTTTATTATTGGTTTAGTAGAAGCGAGAAAAGAAAACATAGATATCGTAAGTTATATGCTAAATGTTTTATCAATTCTAGCTCTAACAATCGGTGGATATTTGGTGTTGAGAAAAACAAAAAATATTCAAAAAATACTCGAGGTGTGATTCATGATAGGACGATTGATCAACTTTATATATAAAATAAAATATAAATTCTTCCTTGATAAGAGAGTTGAGATTTCACCTGATAATGTTTTCATCCATAATGCTGCGACATTTATAGTTACTGGTAATTCAAACTCTAAGATAACAATAAATAAAGATGTGTATGTGGGGAGATATGCAAATATACATACTGGCTCTCAAATTATAATTGGGGAGGGAGCTGTTTTAAGTGACTATGTGTATTTAAGCACTCTCTCACATGGCCTGGATCCGCAAGTAGGACCAATAATGCAGCAAGAGTCTTATGATAAAGGACCAATAATTTTAGGTGAAAATGTATTCATTGGCTTTGGCTGTAAAATTATGCCTAATGTCACACTAGGAGACTGGTGTATTGTCGGTGCTGGTGCGGTTGTGACAAAGTCGTTTCCTGGTTATGTAATGATTGCAGGAAATCCAGCTAAAATAATTAAAAAATATGATTCCCAATCTAATAAATGGGTGAGTTAATTATGATTTTTGGAAAAATCATCAATGGCATATTTTTGATATACAGTCAGCTAAAGTACAAAATTCTTATGTATAGTTTTGGCCATAAGAGTAGAATTATAAAACCTATGCTAATCTCCAACCATAAGCATATTTCTGTAGGCGATAATGTTATTATAAGAAATGGAGTTAGGTTAGAGGTTGTTGACCCACAGAATGAGATTGTAATAAAAATTGGGAATAATGTTAATATAGAGCAATATGTTCATATTGTTGCTCGATGCAATATATCAATAGGTGATAATGTATCTATTACTGGCGGATGTTCTATTGTAGACGTTGTCCATCCATATAATGATTTGTTCGCAGCCAATAAAATAGGTGATCGAATAGAAGATACATGTATGCCAGTTCTGATAGGTGATGGAAGTTTTATTGGCTTCGGTTCACATATAAACCCTGGCGTGACAATAGGCCGTAACTGCATTGTAGGAGCTAGATCTGTTGTCACTAAAAATGTAGATGATTACAGTGTAGTCGCTGGAAACCCTGCAAGAACAATTAAGAAATATAATTTTGATAAGAATGTATGGGAGAAAATATAGTGTATTCACCAAAGTTAGGTCTTGTTACTGTCCTTTATAATACACCTGAAGTTTTACCCGATTTTTTTAAAAGCATTGTATGTCAAAATTATAAAAATTTTATCCTCTATGTAATAGATAACAGCTCTAAACCCGAGTCACTTCGTCTGGCGCGAGAGTTGGCCTCTCAGTACGGTATTGAAACTACTTTCATCGACAATCAGGGCAGCAATGTCGGCGTGGCGGCCGGTAATAATCAGGGAATTAAAGCCGCTCTGGTGGATGGTTGCGAATATGTTTTGATCATCAACAATGATCTTCTTTTTGAGGCGCCAGATGTCTTTGACAAGTTGATGCAGGTGGCCATCAATGGGGAAAGCCTCGTCAGCCCGTTGATATTGAATTATCCAGAAGGCAAGCTTTGGTATGCCGGCGGACATTTCGATGAGTATCGGGCGTTGGCTCCTCATGATTACGCAGGGATGGATAAAGCAGCAGTAGCAAAATTTGATGAATATCATGCTTATGCACCCACCTGCTTTCTGATCGTGAATAGTGATGTGTTCAAGCAAGTCGGCATGATGGATGAACGCTATTTTGCTTATTATGATGATACCGACTTCCTGTATCGTGCTTATATTGCAGGTTATAAAGTAAAGCTCGAGCAGGATGTAGTGATATCACATAAAGTCAGCGTATCAACAGGGGGGGATTTGAGTTTCTTTGGAGCGTATCATCTGACCCGAAACAGAATTTATTTTGCTAAAAAGAATCTGCCTTTCCCAAAAAGAGAAATAAGTATTTCCTATACCGCCATCACTCGGTTGGGACGTATATTGCTTTCTGCTGGCGCAGTAAGACAGGGATTCATCAAGGGGCTGGTTGACGGCTTCAAAATGTAGTATGCATGTATGACACTATATCTGGTTCTGCTACTTTATATTCCTCTGATACTTCTCTCTATCTGCTCTGAAAAAGATGAAGGAATGTTGAAAGGAGCATTTTTATATATTCTCCTGTTCTTCATCTTGTTCCATATAGATGCCGGACCGGATCATCATGTATATCAGTGGGCCTATTATGAGCCACCATTCTCCATTCCCTTTGAGCCAGTCTTTGGTTTGCTGTTGGCTACTGCCAAGCTGTTTGGGCTCGACTACATAGAATTTTTAGTCGCTCTGAGACTGATTAGTTTTATTTTGTTTACGTATGCGTGTCTCAAACTGGACAAAACCAAATTCATATTTCTGATGGGACTGTACATTCCGATTTCGTTCATCACGTTTGAATTGAATTTGTTGCGCCAATCTTTATCTTTGCACTTTGGGCTGGTAGCCGTCTGTCTTTATCTCAAGAACAGAGACAAAACCTCTTATGCGTTCATGATACTGGCTGTCATGTCACACCTCTCTGCAATCGTGATGACCTTGATTTATTTGAACAAGATAAAGGCCAAAGTACTGGTTTTGTTAGGTATGGCGGGATTGATGATATTGATGCTTGCCTTGCCGGCGATCATGAGCAAAGTCAATGATTATCAGGCCTTGGGCGCGTTGAATATCCGTCTAGACGTAGCGACGCTGCAGTTGATAGTACTCATGATCTTGCCGTTCCTGTTCTTCAAAACTCAAGGTGGCTTGCTCCCGACCCTGCTCTATGTGGCTCTTTGCTTCATGACATTTATCCCTGTTTTGATCAGGCTGTATCCGATTGCTTTGTTGATCCTGTTGCCATCAATTGCCATGGCAAAAGGAAACAAGAAGATGACAACACTCTGTTTATTCGTTTGTATTTCTTTCTTCATGACTATAGGAAAGACATATTTGCTGTTGCAAGCCGACCAGCATGCCATTCAGGAGGGCACCTATCAGCATGGTTACACAAAATAAAAAAGTCATATTTGTTTCCATGTCGGGCCGCGACTCTGCCATGTGGTTTTCGTTTACCGGGCTGGCCCATGCGCTTGAAGAATACGATGTTTCTTTTGCATTTCCATCGTCTAATCCAGCAGCAGAAACTGAATATACAGAGCATCTTTTTTATTACAACTTGCGGAGTCCCATCAAGACCGCTCGTTCAGTATTAGCATTGGCGAGAGTGATCAATGAAAAATATGATCGTGTGGTCATCTTCTCACAAGGTATTTTCTCTGCCTATCTGACCATGTTGCTGAATAGGAGGGTTGAAGTCGTCGCTTGGGGTCATGAACTCATAAAGCATGTCGAGAGAGCCGGCTTTTTGCGGGGCATGAATTACTTTCTGTCAGATCGCGTCATGGCATTGAGAACTGCCAGAATGATAGTCGCTTCTGATGAGCTGGAATCGATAGCGGTCGCTTGCTACCCAAAGAAGAAAATAACCAAAACCTGTTTACCCATGTCGGGAGATTTTGCGTGCCTGGTTAACAAAGCCGACACTAAAGGTGAACGCACTCATGCCAGGCTGGAGATCCTTTTCTTTGGTGCCATCACATCCTACAAGGGGTTGGACATTCTGGGGCGGGTTCTCGATAAATTCAACGATGATGATATTCACTTGACCATCATGGGTAGAGGGGCGCTGGAAAAATATTCAGAGGGTCTTTATCTACGGGCCACACAGGGGCGAAATGTCACCTGGATTAATAAATTTGTTGATGCTGAAGAGGTCGTGGCTCAGTTGCATGTATCTGACTACATGTATTCGATGTATAGTTCCGTTACGGCGACATCACAAATAGACATCGCAAATGCATTTGGTGTTCCTGTGCTGGTGACGGATCTTCCATTTTTTAACAAAAAAATAAAACATGGCTGCAATGGGTATATTCTCAATGAACAGTCCCTGTATGTGCTGCTGCAAGAGAGAGTGGCTGGAAAACTGACCGGCTCTCGGGAAGAGGTTATTGCGCATTATAATCAGGCCGGTATCAACAAGTATTGTGTAGAAAATATAATAAAAGACGGGATTGTCTAGATCATGAAAAAATATATCCAGCACTATGGTCTCTGGGGATGTATTCGATTGATGGTAGAATACATCATCACCAGAGTGTGTTTTCGGAATGCTCGTCTGATCCGGCGGCCTTTTGAAATTAGGGGAGCATCAAGGATCCGCTTGGGGAGAGGATTTACCACCGGAAGATATTGCCGGCTGGAGGCTCATGGCTCAGATGGTATCAACCTGGACATAGGGTTGAATTGCCAACTCAATGATGCGGTTCATATTGCAGCAGCCGACAGTATTGTGATCGGTGATGATGTGTTGATCGCTAGCCGGGTGTTTATCACGGACCTCAATCATGGTAACTACAGCGGGGAAGAACACTCTCATCCTGATTCCATCAGCAGGGAGCGGACGCTGCATACCAAACCGGTTGTGATTGAGTCAAATGTGTGGCTTGGTGAGGGTGTAGTCGTGTTGCCTGGCGTCACAATTGGCAAGTCTTCCATCATCGGTGCAAATTCAGTAGTGTCCAGAGACATACCGGCAAATTCCATTGCGGTAGGTAATCCGGCAAGAGTGATTAAGCAGTTTGATTTCCAACGTGGGCAATGGGTGGCTGTTGATGCGAAGTAATGCTGGTGCCGTGTTGATATGCCCGGATTTTTTTGATTATAAAAATTTGCTTACGGCAGAGCTTGAACACCGTTACACATCGGTGCTCTCTTTTTCTGACCGGCCGAAATGCACCTCTTTAGCAAAGGCATTGATAAAATTCAATATTCTTGGATATGCCCATTTTGCTGCCAAAAAATATAGTGCTGAAATTTTAGACTCTATTGCTGACAAGCTTTCTGGCATCGCTGAAGTTATTATTGTCAAGGGGACTTGTGTCTCTCCTTGTCTGATCGAGAAAATTAAAAAAATCAATCCAAAAACAAGAGTGATCTGTTACAGCTGGGATTCCATTTCAAATATAAAGACGTTTCCTTTATTGGCAGTCAAAGCCGATGCGGCATATACATTTGATATCTCCGATTGCAAAAAGTACGGCTATGGCTATTTGCCATTGTTCTATTCGGATAAAAAACCCCACACTCATATTTTTGCCAAGAAATATAAATATAGTTTCATCGGCAGTTATCATGGTGATCGTGTAGCCGTCTTGCAACGCATCTTCTCCCATGAACATGATGCCTGTGTATATGTAAAAATATTTTTCCAGAGCAAATTGCAATTTGCATTTTACTATCTTCTCGATCCTGCCTTGCGCACTGCACCCAAAGAGTGGCTCACATTCAAGCCACTGACAAGGGGAGCAATTACTGATGTGGCTGAGCACAGTGAATATGTCATCGACATACATAATGCCAATCAAACCGGCCTCACCATGCGTACTTGGGAAACCTTGGGCGATGGGCATCAATTAGTAACGACGAATGCAGCAGTGCTCTGTCATGCAGACATGAGAGAGATTGTTGTCATTGACAGGAATACAGGAAAACGATGGTCTGATTCACAGTGTGCTCGGTACCTGGATGCGATGTCGAATTCCGCGCTGAGTGTAGATGCGTTGTCCATATCTACATGGCTTGATAACTTGTTGGCAAGAAGTGAAAATTAATATGGCTGTTATTCCCGTAATCATGGCTGGGGGCTCTGGCTCCAGGCTTTGGCCTATGTCTCGTGAGCATTTTCCAAAACAGTTCCTTAATTTGTATGGCAATAATTCAATGCTGCAAGAGACAGTAAACAGGCTTGCTGATATTGAATGTAGTGCTCCCCTGATCCTGTGTAATGAAAAGCATCGCTTTATTGTGGCAGAGCAACTTCGTCAGCTCGATATCCTTGCCAATAACATCATTCTGGAGCCGGCAGGACGAAATACTGCTCCGGCAATCGCGTTGGCTGCAATACAAAGCCTGAGAAATGTGGATGATGCGCATGACCCGATATTGCTGGTGTTGGCTGCAGATCACTTGATCAAGGATCAACAGGCATTTACCAATACAATCAACAGTGCCGTTCCGTTTGCCACGTCGGGCAAGCTGGTCACGTTCGGAATTGTTCCGAACGCACCGGAGACGGGGTACGGTTACATTCATCGCGGTAGTGAACTGGATGCCTCTCGGGATGAAGCAAAGGCATATTGTGTCAATCAATTCGTCGAAAAGCCCAATCTGGATGTTGCCAAGAGCTATCTGGCGAGTGGAGAGTATTACTGGAACAGTGGCATGTTTATGTTCAGTGCTCGCCGTTATCTTGCTGAGTTGAAACAGTCACGTCCTGATATATACGATGCATGCGTGGCTTCGATGAATGATGTCAGAAGTGATCTTGATTTTATCCGGATCAATAACGATGAATTCAAGCAATGTCCCAGTGACTCTATTGATTATGCCATTATGGAGAAAACCTCGGATGCGGTTGTCATCCCAATGGATGCTGGCTGGAATGATGTAGGTTCATGGTCATCCTTGTGGGAAATATCGGATAAAGATGCATGCGGCAATGTTAGCCGTGGCGATGTTATTTTGAGCGAAAGCCATAATAACTATGTTTCTGCTGAGTCCATCCTCGTCTCCACTATTGGCGTGGATAATCTGGTCATCATTCAAACAAAGGATGCCATCCTCGTTTCAAACAAGGACAAGGTGCAGGACGTCAAGTCGATAGTCGAAGAATTGAAACGCTGTGACCGCAAAGAATATAGCACTCATCGCGAGGTATATAGACCATGGGGTCAGTACGACTCAATTGATGACGGCAATGGCTATCAGGTCAAAAAAATATTGATCAGACCCGGCGAGCGTCTATCAACACAAATGCATCACCACAGAGCAGAGCACTGGATCGTGCTTTCAGGTACTGCGAAGGTGACCAATGCTGAACGTGAGTTTCTGATCACCGAAAACGAATCCACATTTATTCCAATAGGTGCAATACACTCCCTTGAAAACCCGGGCAAGGTTGACCTGGAGTTGATCGAGATCCGCTCCGGAAAATATCTCGATGAGGATGATATCATTCGCTTTAGTGATAAATATGGCCGAGTTGATGGGGGAGAAAAATGATGAAACAAGACTACCTTTTGAGCCGTGACGTGATCAAGCACAGTGGTATTGAATTTGGTACCAGTGGTGCACGAGGTCTTGTGACCGATTTTACAGTACCCGTGTGTTTTGCATTTACCTGTGCCTTCGTTGCCGTGATGAGGACTTCTTATCGCTTCAATCAGGTCGCGCTCGCCATCGATAACAGACCAAGCAGTTATGATATGGCAATGGCCTGTGCAACGGCCCTCGAGGCAATCGGATTGGAACCTGTCTATTACGGCGTTGTCCCGACACCTGCATTGGCTTACAAAGCTATGAATGACGGTATCCCCTGCATCATGGTGACCGGCAGCCATATTCCATTTGATCGCAACGGGCTTAAATTTTATCGTCCCGATGGCGAGATAACCAAGGGCGACGAACTGGCCATTATCTCTGCAGAAGAAACCTTTTGCGTTGCAGACAATCTGGTGAGCCTGGGTGCAAAAAATGATGCAGCCGAAGCCTACATCGCGCGCTATACATCGCTGTTCCAGCATGCACCGCTCACTGGTATGCGCCTTGGTATCTATGAGCACTCGAGTGCGGGGCGTGACCTCTATGCCGTGCTCTTTGCCGCATTGGGGGCCGAGGTCATTTCTCTTGAGCGAACCGAGACTTTTGTTCCCATCGATACAGAAGCCGTTTCCGAAGCTGATCAAGAGAAGGCCAGACAATGGTCCCATGAATATAATCTCGATGCGATTTTCTCGACAGATGGTGATGGTGACAGGCCCTTGGTGGCTGACGAGTCAGGCAACTGGTTGAGAGGTGACATATTGGGCCTGCTCTGTGCCGCCAATCTGGGTATTGAAGCAGTTGCTATTCCTGTCAGTTGCAATACTGCCGTCAGTGAATCCGGAAAATTTGCCAATGTAACCCATACCAAAATTGGTTCACCCTATGTTCTAGAAGCGTTTCCAATATTGAATGCTCAATATGGATCCGTGGCTGGTTTTGAAGCCAATGGTGGATTTCTGCTTGGTAGTCAGGTGACGTTCAATGGGCAAACTTTAGCTCCTTTGCCAACGCGG
Source organism: Aeromonas sp. S5(2024) (assembly GCF_041403025.1). Lineage (NCBI taxonomy): Bacteria > Pseudomonadati > Pseudomonadota > Gammaproteobacteria > Aeromonadales > Aeromonadaceae > Aeromonas > Aeromonas sp. S5(2024). The sequence continues at coordinate 665,948 of NZ_JBGLRI010000001.1, forward strand.
GATGCAGTATTGCCAGCCTTGATATTGTTTGTCAGTTCACGGACTTCCAGAATATCAGCATTGGTTGAGGCGCTGCCCAACAGATTTACCTGCTCTGACCGGCTCAAAGATTTTCCCAGAGAGAAAAGCAGAGAAATAATAGAGCTGGGGCAAACTGATATTGCCAAACTCATGCTGAAATTGCATTTTGATGAGTTTGAAATAATGTCGGTTGATCAAACTGACGGCTTGAGAATTTTATTTGTCGGAGGAGATGTATTGCATCTTCGACCTTCAGGCAATGCACCAGAGCTTCGCTGTTATGCCGAGTCTGATAGTGTGGAAGGCGCGAAGTCTATTGTGAATCAGTGTCTTGGTTATTTGCAAAAATAGATTTAAAATCGCTTTTGGAAAGCAATGTGCACAAACTTTAAGCTCATGGGGTAATACATTGAGTTATCAACGCCGTCACTCACGCTGGTATGAGCGTGTATTGTTCAGTCCTCCTTCTCTGTTTTTCTTGGGAGCCTTGCTTGCTGTGTGTTTGCCCGCCCTTGAGCGTTGGGGGTGGGGATTTTGGGAGTATCTCGATGCCGTCAGGGTCAATACCTTGGGTGGGGCTTTCATCGCCTTCCTGTTGACGGGAATCGTACTTTATCGGTTCCTGCGTTATCCCGGAGCAAGCCCCGTTGCCTATATGATCCCGACGGTGACAACTCTTTATGGGGCACTCGTAGGAGTCCTCTTCTTCCTGCGCCTGCCTTATAGCAGACAGGTTCTTTTCGAATCTTATGTAGTTGCACTGCTCTGCTGCTGGGTGGTCTACTTCATCGGCCGTCGTTACCGTACTCCCAAATATGCATTGCTCCCGTTCGGTGACTACCAGGCGCTCATGCATCACACCGGGGTTGAGTGGCGTCTGTTGGACAAACCTGATCTGGGGGCCATACGTTACGATGCCGTCGTGGCTGATTTGCGCGATGACAACCTGGCAGGGGAATGGGAACGTTTCCTGGCCCGTTGTGCATTGGCCCACATTCCTGTTTACCACATCAAGCAGATCAGTGAGACCCTGACGGGCAGGGTGAAGATTGATCATCTGCATGAAAATCAGCTCGGCTCTCTGCTGCCTTCTCCGGTCTATGCCTGTGTCAAACGGGGCCTTGACATACTGGCTGCCGTGATTGCCATACCACTGTTTTCACCATTGATGCTGGTCACTGCCGTGTTAATCAAGCTTGAAAGTCCGGGGCCGGTGATGTTTTTGCAAAACCGAGTAGGCAAGGGCAACCGGGATTTCAGGATTTATAAATTCCGCAGCATGTGTCAGAACTCCGAGCAGCACGGTGCTCAATTTGCGCAAGATGGGGACATGCGCGTCACCCGGGTGGGCAAGGTGATCCGCAAGTTACGCATTGATGAACTGCCTCAGTTCTTCAATGTGCTCAAGGGAGACATGAGCCTGATAGGCCCGAGACCGGAACAGCGCACTTTCGTGGACCAATTTGAACGGGAAATACCCTTCTACATGTATCGTCACATCGTACGACCCGGTATCAGTGGTTGGGCCCAGGTCGTGCATGGCTATGCAGCCGATGCCGATGACACCCGTATCAAGATCGAACATGATTTTTACTACATCAAGCATTTCTCCCTCTGGCTGGATGTTCTCATCGTGTTCAAAACGATTCGGACTATCCTGACCGGTTTTGGGGCTCGGTGATCCCGGATGAGGATCTTGTTGTTGGGGGCTCGTGGCCAGTTGGGACGAGCCCTTTTTTCTGCACTGCGCCGGACGTTTCCTCATTGGCAAGTAAATGCGCTTGGAAAGGAAGAGTGCGATATCACGATTCCGGATGTCTTGTGTAGCTGGATTGGTGCTTGCCGTCCCGATGTCATCATCAATTGTGCTGCCTATACGGCAGTCGATGAGGCGGAAAGTGAGCAGAAACTGGCCGACATGGCAAATCACCAGGCCTTGTTGTGTATGGCGAGGGAAGCCAGGAATGCGGGGGCGTTGCTAGTGCACTTCTCGACGGATTATGTATTTGACGGGACAGGGACTCGACCTTGGCTTGAAACTGATCAACCCAGACCTCTGAATGTCTATGGAATGAGCAAGTATGCTGGTGAACTGGCCATACAACGCCAGTGCTCACACCATCTGATTATTCGTACTGGCTGGTTGTACGGTGGGGAAGGCAGGCACTTTGCTCGTACCATTTTGGCACGTGCCATGCAAGGACAGGTACTTGCTGTGGTTGATGATCAGTGGGGGGCTCCGACCCGGGTTGATTGGCTGGCGAGAGCATCTGTATTGGCGCTGTCGCAAGTGTTGAATTCACCTAATAAGGCTGGGCTATACCATCTGGTGTGCCGGGGTGAGACAAGCTGGCATGGTTTTGCGTCGGCTCTGGTGAGCGAAGCCTATCGGTTAGGCAAGTTGAAAGATCAAGTGAGTATTGGTGCAATTTGCTCAGATGAATGGCCGCAACAGGCTCTTCGTCCTTTGAATTCGAGGCTTGATAGCCATCGCTTCTCAAGAGTGTTTGGCCTTGAGTTACCGTCGTGGCAAGAGCATATGAATGCGTGGCTGACGGAACTCAATATGTCAGACATGGATAATACATGATGAAGTATTGAGATTAATCTATTTATTGATGTGTTAAGTCTATGCAATAACACTTATTTATAAGATTGTCTCTGCAATATAGGTTTACATATATTTTCTTATATATTCTATCTGGGACAGGTTGGTGGTGATGTTTACTTCACTCAAGACAGGTTACGTCGCGTATTATTGGTGGCGCCAGATATTGCCGCAGGTGCATGTTTACCATCAACAGCATCTCGCCTTTTGACTGGCTATGACTAACTACCTGTTTTATTGATATAAAAGCTAAAGATAACGATGATGTCCCCTGATTTTACATTGTCTTTGTTCTAAAAGTGAGCAGCGCTGCGCACAGGAGCACAGATTGGCTGTCATATCTTCCACTTGAAAAAAATGTCTCCAACCAGTTTGATCCGAGACTGGCTATAACTTCATAACTGATAGAAAATACACTAGCGATCTGGAGGACCGTGATCGTAATGTGTCTTTACTGGAAGTCTTTCATATTCAGAGCTCAACATGAACAAACAGCAATTAGATGACTTGGATAGGAAGTTGCCGCAGGGTTGGCAGGCCACTTCTGGTAATGAGATTGATTTACATGAATTGTTTCTGGTGCTGTGGCGTCAGAAGATACAGATCCTGCTGATCACCGCAGTATTTGCTGTGGCCGGGATCGGTTATGCTTTGTTGGCCCCGCAGGTCTGGGTCAGCCAAGCCCAGATAAAACCCCCTTCACTGCAAGAAGTGGAATCGCTTGAACTCAGTGTCAATCAGCTGATTAACGCTCAGATACCTGCCGCCGTGTTTGGCCCCTTTGACAAAGGTGCTATTTATGGCGATTTCGTTAGCAATTTCAACAGTTTTAATAACAAACGCCAGTTTCTGATAGAAAAGGGCTATCTGGATATGGATGCAGCTGCATCCGGCATAGCTGACGATAAAGGGAAACGTGCCCTGCTCAGGAAAATAGTTGACGGGATCAGTGCGACCGCGTTGGATGCATCGAGTGGCAATATCACCCTTGCTTTTGGGGCTGCTACGGCCGCTGATGCGCTACAACGGCTGGAACAGTACATTGCTTTCATCCAGCAACAGGAGATTGCAGCGAAGAGCAAGGCGCTGGAGACCATCTGGCAAAACCGGATCAAGATCCTGTTGTCCCAGTATGACAGCATCAAGAGCGATACCCTGACACAGTTGCAGGATGACGTTGAGCGTACAGAATATAGTCTGCGCATCAGCCGTGCAGCCGGTATTGATACCCCGGTCGAGAACCTCAATGTGCGTGATGGATTCAATATCGAATGGGGTTCCCGTGCCCTTGCCGAGAAACTCATTGTATTGAAGGAGATCAAGAATCTCGAACTTCTGAATCCTGTCTTGAGCGGTTTACGTCTGCAACTCAACAGTCTGAAGGCCGTCAAGCTTGGGCAGCAATCATTCCAGTCTTTTACCTACTCCGCCTCCCCAAGCGAGCCCCTTAGCCGCGACAAACCCAAGCGTCCTCTGATCGTGGTGTTGGCCACCTTGCTCGGTGGCATGCTGGGGGTCGGTGTGGTTCTAGTGCGACATGCTTTTCGCCGGCCAGAGCAGGTATGATGACCAAATGAAATAAGTAACGGGGGCTATGGCCCCCTTTTTTTCGGTATTTTCGTCACGTCGCTGACTTATGAACAGGGCTTAACAACATAAAGGGGATCAAGGAAGATGGGCAATAAGGGTCTCTTTGCTGCCGTCTGCGCTCTGTACTGGCTGCTGGGCATGCATTTTTTCATGCACAACCCCGGTGGTGCCGGGCTCTATCTGCCGTTCAATGCCTGGGGCTGGATCTTCGCCAGCCTGGTCATCGGTCTAGGGCTGTGGCAGGTGACGCTGCAGCAGCGGCTGGTGTTCTCCTCTTTGCAGGGCTGCCTCTGGCTGGGGGCGTTGCTGCTGCTGCTACCCATGGCCTATCCCGGCTTTGACCTGAAAGACTATGCGATTCCCCGTTTGCTGGGGCTGTTTGCCGGTCTGCTGTTTCTGTTCTGTCTCTACCAGTGGCAGTTGGTGCGGGCGTCTCGTGACCGGCTGCTCTATCTGCTGCTGGGCGCGGTGGCCATCGAGGCGCTGCTCGGCCTGGTGCAGTACTACCTGCTGATCCCGGGTAACTGGCTGGGGTATGACACCCGCGCCAATCGCCCCTACGGCATCTTTCAACAACCCAATGTGATGGCGACCTTCATGGCGACCGGGCTTGTGCTGGCCAGCTGGCAGGAGCTGCGCGCTAATGCCAACCCCTGGCTCAAGGGGCTGCGCTATGGGGTGATCCTGGCGGCCAGCCTGCTGCTGGTTGCGCTGCAATCCCGGGTGGGGCAGTTGGGGGGGCTGCTGGCGCTGCTCCTGCTCGTGCCCGCATTGCATCGTCAGCGGCGGCTGGCGCAGGTACTGGGAGTGGTTGCAATCGGTGTCGGGCTGGGGATCGCCTCCCAGTACGGGATCAGCGGTGTCAAACGCGGGCTGGAGGCCTATCAGTCCGGCGGCATGCGTTCCATCTACTGGCCCTATGCCGCCAAGCTGATTGCCCAGTCTCCCTGGGTTGGCTGGGGTTACGGCAGCTTTGAAACCACCTTTTTGCACCACTACATGGCCGACAAGGCGCTGAACCCGGCCATGGTACAGATTGAATACAACCTCGATCACCCCCACAACGAATTCCTCTACTGGGCGGTGGAAGGGGGGCTGGCTCCCATGATCGGCATGGTGCTGATGGGCGGCGCTCTGTTGTGGCGCGTGAGCAAGGCCGGTTGGGTCAAGGGGGCGGCGCTGCTGGCGCTGGTGACCCCCATCCTGCTGCACACCCAGACCGAGTATCCGCTTTATCACGCCATCGCCCTGTGGTGGGCCCTGCTGCTGCTGGTGTATGTGCTGGATGCGGAAGTGGAAGAGGAGCTGCAAGCTTCGGGTCGTGCCAGCTGGCGCGAGTATGTCTATCGCCCCTGGTTGTTGCTGCGCTTCGTGGCCATCATCATTCCCCTGCTGGTGGTGCCCTTCATGCTGACCGCCATTCATACCGCCTGGGTGGTCACCAAGTACGAGCGCGGTGGCTACAAGGAGCCGACCCTGCTGCTCGATGTCGTCAATCCCATGGCCTGGTTGACCCGGGTCGAGTTTGACGTCAACTCGGTGCGGCTGATGGTGGGCTTGCAGGCCAACAATCACGCAGAGCTGGAGGCATATCTCGAGTGGGGCCAGGCGTTTGTGCGTCACACCCCGAGAGCCAACATCTACGCCAACATGGTGATCGCGCTGGATGCGCTGGGACGAAAAGAGGAGGCCCGGGTACTGCGCCGCGAGGCGCTGGCGCTCTACCCGGGTGATCCCTTGCTGACCGGCTCGGCCGCCACCTCCGTGGCCACGGCGCTGGAGCGCAAACCCTCGGCCTGATAGCAGCTGTCGAGGCCATGTGGGGCCGACAGGCTGCGCGATGTTTCATCAACTGCCCCATCGCCTCGCAAAAATGGCGGCCGCTGCTGGACGGCAGAGGCGCCATGGCTAAGATGGTGGCCTCAACGTCTTGTTCAGTAGGGAGTATGAAATGGAGTTAGTGCTTGGCCCGTTGGAGGCCCGCGTGATCGGCTGTCTGATCGAAAAAGAGATCTGCACCCCGGATCAATACCCCCTCTCTCTCAATGCGCTGGTCAATGCCTGCAACCAGAAGAGCAACCGCGAGCCGGTGCTGGAGTTGTCCGAGCTCGACATCCGGGCCGTGGTGGATGAGCTGATCCGCAAGCGGCTGGTGGTCAATACCGCCGGCTTCAATGCCCGGGTTCCCCGTTATCAGCACCGCTTCTGCAACACCGAGTTCGGCGAGCTTAAGTTCACGGCACAAGAGCTCGGCATTATCTGCGAACTGCTGCTGCGTGGCCCGCAGACGCCGGGAGAGCTGCGCTCGCGCACCAACCGCCTGTGCAGCTTCGACGACGTGACCCAGGTCGATGCCGTATTGGCCAAGCTCGCCGAGCAGGGGCCCTACGTGGTCAAGCTGCCACGCGAGCCGGGCAAGCGGGAGTCCCGTTACGCCCACCTGTTCAGTGGCGAAGTGGATCTGCAGGCGCTGGCCGAGGTTGCCCCCGCCGGCAGTTATGCCTCGCCCGCGGCGGATCGACTGACGGCGCTGGAGGAAGAGGTCGAGAGTCTCAAGGCGCAGCTGCAGCTGTTGGCCGAGCGTCTGGCGCAGCTGGAAGGCTGACGTGCTGGCAATATGTGCATCAAGAGGCGCCCAGGCGCCTTTTTTTGTGCGCTTTTTCTGTCATCTCCATCCGGTGAACCCCATGGCCTCGCCTTGCCCCAAGCCCGCCCCTGACGGGGATGCCGCAGCTTTTTTGCGTTATTTCGTCGTTAAGGGTCGAGCCGCCGTCGCTTTCCCGTTAAAATTCCGCTTTTGCACCTGCCCGTGAGTCTCGATGTCTGCGTCCACTCTCTCTTCAGATTGTTATGCCCTGCTCGGTGAGCTGCAGTTGCAGCGCACCGCCAGTACCCACTATTTGCAAGAACAGCTGCCGCTTGGGCAGGCCCTGCTCGACAAGTTGAGTGAGTTGCAACTGCTGGGGCTGGTGCGGCTGCGTGGGGAACAACAGTGGAGTCTGACGGCAGAGGGAACCCTGGCGTTGATCCTGGCGGTGCGCCGCGGCGATTGTCCCATGCCCAACTGGGCGCGGGTGCCATCGGTCACCGGCCAGGAGATGGCGCAGGCGCTGGTGCGTGAGCTCTGTCTGGGAGAGGCCGGGCAAGTGCCTGCTTACTATCTGGCGGCCGATCTGCTGAGCCTGCTCGATCTGCCCGATGCCCACCGGTTGCTGGCAGGCTCGAGCCCCCAGTGGCAGCGGCTGATGCTGCAGCACTTCGCCCTGCAAACGCTATTGGATGCCGAGCCCCATGAGCAGTGGCCGCTGGCCCAGGCGGCCGGAGAGTGTGCCGCCGAGCTGGCCAGGCTGATCGACGGCTTTGCGGCCGAGTGGCAGTGGCTCTGTGGCGAGCTGAGCGGGAAAGCAAACACTCACTGGCCCGCCCTGCAACATCTGGCAGAGCAGGGGGGAGAGCAGCCCCTGGCCGAGCGGCTGCTGGCAGCGCTTGGGGCTTGGCAGGCGCAGGAAGGGCAAGAGGATGGGCAGGGTAAGTGGCCACTGACCTTCAGTGCCTTGCTCTGGCTTGGCTGGTTGCAGCAGACCGATCCCGTGCTCGCCAGCGAGCAGCGCAAGAAGTGGCAGCGCAGCCTGGCCAACCAGTTTCCGCTGCTGGCGGATCTGCTGGGGCAGTGGGCGGGTGATCGCCACGGCCAGGCGGTCGGGCTGTTCGACACCCTGCAATTGCCGCCGGAAGAGCTGCACTGGGGCTACCTCTGGCTCGATCTCTGCGCCCTTGCCCGGCATGGGGAGCAGAGCCCCCAGGTGGCCATCCTGCACAAATGGGATCTCTCCCACGTGCTGGAGGCTGCGCCCCGCCACCGGTTGATGGCCTTCTGTCAGGATCTGCTGCGGCTGTTGCTGGGGCAGGGGGCGCAGCAGCCGCCGCTGCAGCAACTGCGCGCCGCCAGCGGCGAGCAGGAGGTCGACGAGCAAGACACCGAGGACAAGACGCCCGCCTCCGCCAGCTGGCTCAACTGGCTGCAGGGGCTGGGACGCGCCAGCGGCGTGCGCAAGCCGCAGGAGCGGCTGGTCTGGCTGCTGCATGCGGAAGGGCCCGAACTCGAGTGCAAGATCCAGAAACAGAGCACCAAGGGAGAGTGGACTGCCGGTCGCCGGGTCGATCCCACCCTGCTCTCCACCCAGTACGCCAACCTGCTCGACGAGGAGGACTGGGCGCTGGTTCGCACGCTGCCACGCACGCTGGGGCGATTGCCGCGCGAGGTGTGGGCCCCGCTTGCCAACCATTCCCGCCTGTTCAATGCCAGAGGGCAGAAGCTGCAGCTGGCCATCACGGCACCCTTGCTGCAGATAGTGGCCACTGAGCAGGGCATGAGCGCCGTGCTGAGCCCGGCTGCCGCGGCGCGAGGGGCTCACATACTGCCGCTGGCGCAGGATCTGTGGCAGCTCATCCTCACCCCGCAGCCGCTGCTCGACCGGCTGCCCGCGCTGGAGGCCATTCCGCTGCTGCCGGCCGAGGGGCTGGCGGAGCTGCAGCATACCCTGGACGCCATTGCGGGGTTGCCCTGGCACAGCCAGGTGGCGGGCCTGCACGGCAATGCCGAGCTGGCTCCCTGGCCCGGCGTGGCCTCGGTTCAGCTCGACTGGCAGGATGGCCAGCTGGCGGTCCGGCTGGTGACCCGGTTCGATGACTTGCCGCCGCAGCCCCTTGGCAAGGGCGAGGCCATCGTGCGCCAGGGGATCAAGGATTATCACTACTGGCAGCGGGACCTGGCGGCCGAGAAGGGCGAGGCCCAGCGGCTGCGCAACCAGTTGCCCATCGAGTTGCCCGGCAGCGAGTGGCGCCTCGAGGGAGAGCAGGCACTGGCGCTGGTCAACGCCCTGCCGGAGCTGGTGGATGCCGGCGTGGTCATTCACTGGCATCAGGACAGCGCACGTCTGAAGAGCCTCGATGAAGCCGCCCTGAGCCTGCGGATCGAGCGGCGCCAGGATTGGTTCCAGGTGGAGGGGGCGCTCTCGCTTGATGAGCACCAGATCCTCGACCTGCGCCTCATCCTGCGCCAGCTGACCCCGGGTCAGCGCACCGTTCAGCTGGACGAGAAGACCAGCCTGATGTTGAGCGACAAACTGGTGGAGCGGCTCACCATGCTGGGCGCCATGCTCGACGAAGAGCAGCGCATCAATCACAAGCTGGCCTACCCGCTGACCCGCCTGCTCTCCGTCATCACCACCGAGGGAGATGCCGCCTGGCACTCCCTGCAACAGGAGTGGCAGCAGGAGGTGGAGTGCCCGGCCGAGCTGATGGGGCCGCTGCGTGATTATCAGAAGGAGGGGGTACGCTGGCTGGCGACCCTGGCCCACCATGGCTTTGGCGCCTGTCTGGCCGACGACATGGGCCTTGGCAAGACGCTGCAGGCGCTCATCGTGCTGCGCATGCGCCAGCATCTGGGCCCGGCGCTGGTGGTGGTACCCAAGTCAGTGGTCACCAACTGGCAGGAGGAGGTCGCGCGCTTTGCTCCCGAGCTGGAGGTGGTGGTGTTCGACAACCCGTCCGAGCGGGAAGGGATGATCCGCGAAGCCAAGGCGGGCCAGATCATCCTGCTCAACTACGGCATGCTCGGCAGTCTGGCGGAGGCGCTCAAGGCCCGCCGCTGGTCCTCCATGGTGCTGGATGAGGCGCAGCAGATCAAAAATGCCGGTACCCAGCGGGCCAAGCTGCTGTTCCAGCTGGACGGCGATTTTCGGCTTGCCCTCTCCGGCACGCCCATCGAGAACCACCTGGGGGAGCTGTGGAGCCTGTTCACCTTCATCAACCCCGGTCTGCTCGGCAGCCTGGGCGAGTTCAAGCGCCGCTTCGGCAAGGCGGTGAAGGATCCCCAGCACATGGCCCTGCTGCGGGCGGTGATCAGCCCCTTCATCCTGCGCCGGCTCAAGCAGCAGGTGCTGACCGAGCTGCCGGACAAGACCGAGATCATTCATCACATCAGCCTCTCCCCCGAAGAGCGTCAGCTCTACGAGGCAACCCGGCGCGAAGTGGTGCAGCAGGTACAAAGTGCCGACGGCCGCGCCCTGATGCACGTGCTGAGCGGGCTGACCCGGCTGCGCCGGCTCTGCTGCTCGCCCCAGCTGGTGATGCCGGAGTGGTCCCAGGCCAGCAGCAAGCTGGACGAGGCGATGGCGCTGCTGGAGGAGGCCATCGGCAATGGTCATCGGGTGCTGGTGTTCAGCCAGTTCGTCGATCTGCTGAGCCTGTTGCGGGCCCGCATCGAGCAGCAGCAGTGGGACTACTGCTATCTGGATGGCGGCTGCTCGGCCAAGTCACGGCAGGAGTCCATCCTGCGTTTTCGCCACGAGGCGGTGCCGCTGTTTCTGATCAGCCTCAAGGCGGGGGGCACAGGCCTCAACCTCACCCAGGCCGATACCGTGTTGCACCTGGATCCCTGGTGGAATCCGGCGGTGGAAGATCAGGCGAGCGATCGGGCCCACCGCATGGGGCAGACCCAGCCGGTGACCGTCTATCGCCTGGTGTGCGAGCAGACGGTGGAGGAGAAGATCGTCGCCCTGCACGATGAGAAGCGGGCGCTGGCCGACGGCCTGCTGAGCGGCCAGTCGGAAGTGCGCGGGCTGGATGTGGAGAGCCTGCGGGCCCTGCTGATGAGCTGACCGCGATCAGCTGACTCGGGCTACAGACAAGGGGAGCATCCAGTGATGCTCCCCTTGTTGTTTGGTACGTGCTGTTTGGCTTGCCGTTTGGCGCACGTGACGCCTTGGCGAGGCCGCACAACCGCTCGTGCCGGTTATCCCTGATAGAGGTAGAGATGCAGCCGCTCTATGATGGGCTCGCCGCCAATTTTGCGATCCCGCCGGGCCTGGCGCAGCTTGGGCGGGTAGTGGCCAAGGTGGGTGACGGCGGGCTGGGTGTCCGAGCAGAGCAGCAGGGGCAGGCTCGCCTTGAGCTGCTGCTTGCGAGGCTCCCGGTCCTGCCAGAGCAGGTTGATCATCGGGTGGGTCTTGACCGGCCGGCGGATCCTGAGCTCTGCGTCCGCAGGCAGACGGCGGATGTCGTACACCTCCTGATCCACCATCTTGCTCCACTCCTCATTGTTCGACAGCGCCGGAATATAACGGCGGCTGCGCTCCAGCATCTCCAGCACCTGCTCCCGGCTGAGCCGACTGATGCTCTGCTTGTCAGCCCAGGTGAAGCCGAGCGAGTGCAGCTCTCCCTCAAGCCAAGTCAGCTTGCGATAGACCTGCAGGGTAATGACCCCGGGCAGCGCCCTGTGCACCAGCTCGAACTTCTCATCCCGCCCGCCCGCCTGCTGCACCAGTGCCTTGAAGGCGAGCTTGCACCCGTTGACCTCGTCGATCAGCGGTCGCAGCAGGGGCGCACAGGCGGCAGGAAAGCGCAGCCAGCCCGGCAGGCGGTGGGTGGCCTTGGTGGAGCAGCCGGCGCGGGCGCTGTGATCCCGATAGGCGCTGAGGGTCGCGGTCAGTGCGGCCTCCTCGCCCAGATAGCCCACCTCGATCTGCTCGATGGGCTCATGCTCCTGCCCTTGCGGTACGGCGGGCAGGGGATAGACGTGGGCCTCCAGCAACTCAAGCTGTTCCAACTGCGCGGCCAGGCTGTCCAGCGCCTGTTCAAGCCGCTCCATCTGCTGGCGCAAGGCGGCTGTGGGGGTAAATGTCTCCATCGGCATGTCCTGTGTTTGCCTCTGTCAGTCCTGGTGAACGGGCTGAACGTAGGGCAGTGAAAGCACTGTATAAATAACCATATCAGCCTGCGGCATGGGTGCCAAGTGCCTGCGTTCCGGGGAGTTGGAGAGGGACAAAAGATCGGAGTCATTCGAAGGTGACGTCTTTGTATCTAGCTGTTAATAAAGGATCAATAAAAGATCACTTGGTTAACAACTGAATGTAAAGGCCAGGTTGCCCACCTTGCTTGTGCCCACAGTGAATGCATAGCCAGTAGAGGAAACTGCATAGTTAGAAGGGATCCATGCAGGAGAATATGCTGCAGGGTATTCTGTACAGGCGAAAAGACGATTAAGTTGTTATTAATCAATGTGTTATGTTCATGCTCATGACGACATCAACCATTAGTTTTAATAATGTCTGCTATCAAAATTCGTCAATTGAGTCGGCTACCCCCCCTGACTAAGCTTTGCGCAACAAATTCGCACCCCGCGCAGACATCGTAAAGAGGAGCCACATCATGGCCAACATGACTTATACCGAAGCCGGTTACCAGCATTCCAGCCAACTGAATCTGGCTGCTCGCGTCAAAATGACCGTACTGACCTGGCTGGAACGCAGCCGCAGCCGTCGCCAGCTCTCCGAGCTGCCCGAGTACCTGCTCAAGGACATCGGTCTGAACGAAGCCGATCGTTATCAAGAGACCACCAAGCCGTTCTGGCGTGGTTGATCTGCCGGGCAAGGATGCCTCGTTTTACTGCTGACTCACTGTTGCCAGCCAGCGCTGCCATGGCGTGATATATGGCCCCGTTTGCCTGGGCCCGCTCTCTGCGTTGTACCCGTTTCCCTCTCTCACGGCCTGTAGCCGACCCCTTTTGTTCCCTCGTGCTGTTCCTCCCTTTCACACTTGTAACATTACTGTTTGAATTTGTTTAAAAATTGATTTTAAGCCCGAGGGCCTTGCGTATAATCCGGCCAAGCGTTCCTGACAAAAGGGTGAGATGGATGATTCCCCAGCATGACTTTTTGGCCCTGACTCGCCGCCACGAGTGGCAGCTTGAGCCGTTCTTGTTTGATCTGCCGGATGGTGCTCGTGCGAGTGTGTGGGATACGGGGGTGCTCTGCCTGGAGCCTGCCAGCGGTGCCGGCGGCCTGCCGGGTGGGCGCAAGGATATCGTGCTCTCCTGCGGCATCCACGGCAACGAGACGGCCCCCATCGAGATCTGCAACCAGCTGCTGAGCCGCCTGCTCAGTGGCGAGCTCAGGGCCCGTCACCGGGTGCTGTTCCTGTTCGGCAACCCGGCGGCCATGAACCTGGGCGTGCGCGAAGTGGAGGAGAACATGAACCGGCTCTTCTCCGGCGCTCACAGCAAGGGGGAGGGGCTGTGCAATCAGGAGCGGATCCGCGCCATGCGCCTCGAGCAGTATGTGAGCCGCTTCTTTGCCGATCCGGCCAGACCGCGCTACCACTACGACCTGCACACCGCCATTCGCGGCTCGCGTCACGAGAAGTTTGCCGTCTATCCTTTCCCCCACGAGCGGCCCCATTGCAAGGAGCAGGTGCAGTTTCTCGGTGCCTGCGGCGTGCGCACCATTCTGCTCTCCAGCGGCCCCACCACCACCTTCAGCTATTACAGCTCCCACCGCCACGGTGCTCACGCCTTCACGGTGGAGCTGGGCAAGGTGCGCCCGTTTGGCGAGAACGACATGACCCGTTTCATCGAAACCCGGCAGGCGCTGCAGGATCTGGTGACCCGGGACGAGGTGGTGCTGGAGCCCTGGCGGGCGGATGACTTCACCATCTTTGCCATCGACCGGGTGATCAACAAGCGCTCGGAGCAGTTTCGTTTCCTGTTTGCCAGCGATGTGGACAATTTCACCGAATTTCCCCAGGGTTTCGTGCTGGCCGAGGATGGCGAGCTGCGCTACACGGTAGAGAAACCGCGGGAGGCAGTGGTGTTCCCCAACGCCAACGTGGCCATCGGCCAGCGTACCGTGTTGCTGGTGGTGCCGACCCGGCTGTGGGAGTAACCCGGCGCCACTTCTTATGGCAATGGCAGGCTGCCACCGGCATTGCAGGGCGTGCAGCCCTTTTCGGGAGCCTTGAGCGATCCCGTCCCCATCCTCACAGGGAGCCCGATGCGGCTCCCTGTTTCGTTTCCTCTCAGCCGAAAAATCCAGCTTCTTTCTGAAATTAAAGAAGTTTCTACTGGTCTTACCTGGCTAAATCCCATTGCCCTTTGGTTAACAATCTATTTACATTCAAAGGGTCACCTCATGGTGGTGACGTTGACAACGGCAAGGAGCCAGTTATGACCCATGTCGACATCCCTTTCCTTCGTTACCTCGATGAGGAAGGGCGCCCGGTCGCTACACTACCGACCTGGCTGGACAAGGCGATACTGCACACCTTCTACCGCAACATGGTGATGGTGCGCAGCTATGACAAGAAAGCGATCGCGCTACAGCGAACCGGCAAGCTTGGTACGTTTCCCTCCCACCTGGGCGCCGAGGCGGTCGGGATTGGAGTCGGGCTCGCCATGCAGCCGCAGGATGTCTATGTGCCCTACTACCGGGACATGCCCACTCTCTATGTTCGGGGCGTGCCCATGGAGAAAAACCTGCAGTACTGGGGCGGGGACGAGCGTGGCAGCGTCTTTTACAAGGCGGATGGCGAACTCTCCGAGGACCTGCCCATCTGCGTGCCCATCGCCACCCAGATCACCCATGCCGCCGGCATCGCCGCGGCCTTCAAACTGCGCAATCAACCCAGGGTCGCTGTGGTGACCATCGGCGATGGCGGCACCTCCAAGGGGGATTTCCTGGAGGGGCTCAACTGTGCCGGCGTCTGGCACCTGCCCATGGTGATGATCATCAACAACAACCAGTGGGCCATCTCGGTGCCGCGCAAGCTGCAGTCGAGCGCTCCCACCCTGGCCCAGAAAGGCATAGGGGCCGGTGTGCGCAGCATTCAGGTGGACGGCAACGACGTAGTCGCCGTCTATGAGGCCACCCGCAGCGCCGTCGAGCGCGCCCGCAGCGGCAAGGGACCGACCCTGATCGAGGCGGTCAGCTATCGGCTGGGGGATCACACCACGGCCGACGATGCGACCCGTTATCGGGAAGCGGCCGAAGTGGAAGCCGCCTGGGCCAAGGAGCCGGTCAAGCGGCTGCGTCAGTTCATGTTTGAGCAGGGCTGGTGGGACGAGCAGCAGGAGCAGGCATTGCTGGCCGAGGCGGCCCGCGAGGTCGAGCGCGCCGTGGCCGTGTATGAAAACACGGCGGCGCAGGCCCCGGAAACCCTGCTCGACTACCAGTTTGCCGAGTTGCCAAAGGATTACCGCACGCAGCGCCAGCGCATCATCGCCAAGGGCATGCAGCAGCACAGCGGGGAGGAAGCATGAGTGATATGACGTTGCTCGAGGCCGTCAATCTGGCGTTGCATCACGAGATGGAGCGGGACCCGGACGTGGTGGTGCTCGGCGAGGATGTGGGGGTCAACGGCGGGGTGTTTCGCGCCACCGTGGGCCTGCGCGACAAGTTCGGCTTCAAGCGGGTGATCGACACCCCGCTGGCCGAAGGGCTGATCGCCGGGGTCGCAGTCGGGATGGCGACCCAGGGGCTCAAGCCCGTGGCTGAATTCCAGTTTCAGGGCTTTATCTTCCCGGGCATGGAGCAGATTATCTGTCAGGCGGCGCGGATGCGCAACCGCACCCGGGGCCGCATCACCTGCCCCATCGTCTACCGCTCCCCCTACGGCGCCGGCATTCACTCCCCCGAACACCACAGCGAGAGCGTGGAAGCCCTGTTCGCCCACATTCCCGGGCTGCGGGTGGTGATCCCCTCCAGCCCGAAACGGGCCTATGGCCTGCTGTTGTCGGCCATTCGCGACCCGGATCCCGTGATGTTCTTCGAGCCAGATCGCATCTATCGCTCGATGAAATCCGACGTGGTGGATGACGGCATCGGGTTGCCGCTGGATGTCTGCTTTACCCTGCGTCCCGGCCGTGACCTCACGGTCGTTGCCTGGGGAGCCTGCATCCAGGAGGTGATGCGGGCCGCGAATCTGCTGGCGGAGCAGGACATTCAGTGTGAAGTGCTGGATCTTGCCACCATCAAGCCGCTGGACATGGAGAGCATCCTGGCGTCGGTACGCAAGACCGGCCGCCTGCTGGTGGTGCACGAAGCGTGCGGCAGTTTCGGGGTCGGTGCCGAAATCGTGGCGCGGGTCACCGAGGAGGCGCTGACCTCTCTCAAGGCACCGCCCAGACGGCTCACCGGGGTGGACGCCGCCGTCCCCTATTACCGCAACGAAGAGTATTACCTCATCACCGAGCAGGACATTGCCGATGCGGCTCATCAGCTGATGGAGAACCAGTGGCTATGAAATTTTTCAAATTACCGGATCTGGGTGAAGGCTTGGCCGAAGCCGAGATCGTCGAATGGAAGGTCAGCGCCGGCGATACCGTGAGCGTCGACCAGGTGTTGTTGTCAGTAGAGACGGCCAAGGCGCTGGTGGATGTACCTTCGCCAGTGGCGGGGGTCATCGCCAGGTTGTGTGGTGCCGAGGGGGACATCCTGCACATCGGCGCACCGCTGGTGGAGTTTGAAGGCGGGGAGGATGACGGCACTGTCGTCGGCAAGGTCAATGCCCATCAGCAGCACATCGAGGATCACTTCGTGGTGGGGGCCATCGCCCCCGGCGGTGCCCTGGTGCAGGCCATGCCGGCCGTGCGCCTGCTGGCCCAGAAACTGGGGCTGGATATCGAGCGGCTCAAGGGTAGCGGCAGTGCCGGCATGGTGACCGAACAGGATGTGCAGCAGGCATTCGAGGCCCAGCAGAGCAGTGGCAACGAGTTCCTCAAGGGCTCGCGCCGGGCCATGGCCAAGGCGATGGAGTTGTCCCACAAAACGGTAGTGCCGGTCAGCATCACCGACGAGGTGGACTTGCGTCACTGGCGCCCCGATGAAGACGTCACGGTGCGCCTCATCAAGGCCATCGGCGTGGCTTGTCGGGCCGAACCCTCCATGAATGCCTGGTTTGACGGCGACACCTTGTCAAGGCGGCTGTTCAGAGAGGTCAATGTGGCCATTGCGGTGGATTCCAAGCACGGGCTCTATGTGCCGGTAATGGAAAATGTGGCCGAGCGGGAAGGGGCCGACCTGCGCCAAGGGCTGGATCGAATGATTGCCGACGTGAAGGCGCGCGCGGTGCCGCGCGAGATGTTGCAGGGGGCGACCATCACCCTCACCAACTTCGGCGCCATCGCGGGGCGCTATGCCAGCCCGATCGTGACGCCACCTCAGGTGGCCATCATAGGAGCGGGCAAATTGTTCGAGAAAGTCGTGTTCATCCACGGGGAGGCACGCCCGGTCAGAGCACTGCCGTTGTCGATGACATTCGACCACAGAGCCTGCACCGGCGGTGAGGCGGCACGCTTCCTTAAGGCCTTGGTACAGGCGCTGGAAGCCCCCTCATTGTGACATGTGTGCCCTGCCGTGGCAGGGCACAAATTGTTTGCGTAATCCCCAAAGCCACGTATAATCTAAACCAGCTTGAAAGGGCGATAGTTATGTCAATGAATATGATGTTTTACATCTTTTCCTGTTGTTCATAAGTTAATCCCGTTTTTTGAGCTTTATCCGCTGAAAAGCATAAGTAATTATTTTGAATACAGGTTTAAAGATATGTCTAACATGATCACCGGTACCGTTAAGTTTTTCAACGAAACCAAAGGTTTTGGCTTCATCCAGCAAGAAAACGGCCCGGACGTTTTCGTTCACTTCAGCGCTATCAGCGGTAACGGCTTCCGTACCCTGGCTGAAGGTCAGCGCGTACAGTTCTCTGTGACCCAAGGTCAGAAAGGCCCGCAGGCTGAGAACGTAACTGCTCTGTAATTCTTACAGAATTTAAGAAAGCCGTGGTGCCTCTGGTTCCACGGCTTTTTGTTTATGGACGCTTCACTCTCATCTGTGGGGAGTGATGATGCTACTTCCTACTCTCTCGTTGCCTCCACTATGCTGCCATCTCTTCTGCTCGTCGCCACGCTGATCACCTCTGCCGATGTACAGGGGGAGGATACTGTTGAGGCCGAGGCAAAAGCCGTATGCCAGCAATTTGTCGAGGTGCGCGTGGGCGGCGGCTCCCTGCCCGACGAGATCAAGGCTCAACCATTGCCAAAACGGGTGGGGGAGTGGATGGTCGATGGCAAAGTAAAAGGACCCGAAGGTCCTTTGCTGTTTGCCTGTCTGCTGCGTCAGGGGAAACGCTGGGAGCTGCTCAACTTTTCGCTGTGGGCTCCCAAAGCGATCAAAGCGGTTTGAGTGCGACCAGCAGGTGCTGCAGGTGCTCGACCATGGTCATGCCGAATGGCGTCAGATAGCCACCATCTTCCGCGCTGATGAGCCCCTGCTGATGCAGGCGTGATGCTGCCTGGCAGAGTTCGTCGGACATGTCGCTGCGCAACTTGATCCCCAGGCTCATGTTGGCCGGATCAAAACATGCCAGTATTTTCAAATCGTTTACAAACTCGTTAGAAACCTGGTCGATCCCGATCATGAATGCACTCCTTACGCTAAAGATGTATGCAAACTAGCATTCCCGGATCCACTTTAGTGGGCGCTGGCTCAAACTATTGGGCTTTCTCCTTGCCATGCGTGCTCAGACGCTGCTTTTTTGGTCGTCCTGCCAGTGCTTTTTGGAGGCGTAGTTGAGTCCGCCCCTGCCATGCCAAACATGATAGGATAGGAGCCTCCTTTGTCTTTCTGGCCGAACACTGCGTATCGGCCTTCGGTTCAAGGCGTATTCCATGGTCAAGATCACACTGGTATCACTGCTGCACACACTGGGGACGCGTTTCCCCGTTTATCCCGCCTCCCTGTTGTTGCCCCTGCTCGAGCAGCATCAGGGCGATGTCTGGCTGCCGGCCTGCAAGGGAGCGGATGTCGCCGCCCTGCGTCAGCATGGCAAGGGGGGCGCCGCCCAGACCCTGGCCCCGCTGACGGCGGCCTGGTGTGAGTTTGCCACCGGTGAAGAGGGTGCGACGCCCGAGTTGGATGCGCTGGCCAATTACGACAGCGAGATGATGAACAATTTGCTGATGTATTGGCACAGCCCGGCCAAGATCAACAGCCCGATCACCGACAACCTGTTCGAGTTGCGCCGTGAGGTGGTGGATGAGGCCCATGGCGGCAAGCTGGCCGCCGCCTGGCAAGCGCAACAACAGGCCCGTTTCGAGCAGATCATGGCCGCTGCCCTGGCCGGACGGGAGCAGCTCTGCTTCGTCGAGGTGGAGTCCGCCTACTGGCTGCGCCAGCGTTTCAGCGAGATGGCGGAGATCACTCTGGTGACCCCCGAGCTGGGATGAGATCGCGAAAAATCGGTGACCGATCTCTCATACTGGACAAGGCGCCGGCAAGATGTGAACATGGCGCCCTTTATTGCACAAGAGACTTGACCGATGAGCTATGAACTGAGCGACACCGAGCGCAATGCAGCGCTGCAACTGAACGCGGACTACCGCTTTGATCACTTCATCAGCAAGCTGGTCGAGCACGAAGAGCTGTTCGTTCTGACCGACGAGCACGGCGTCATGATGTTGACCACCGACGATGAAGACTGCATCCCGGTATGGCCGCACCCGGAATACGCCAAGGCGTGGGCCGAAGGGGAGTGGGCTGACTGCAAGCCGCAGTCCATCACCCTCAAGGTGTGGCTGGAGCGCTGGATCGACGGCATGGAGCAGGATGAACTCTGCGTTGCAGTGTTCCCGACCCCGGATCAGGAAGGTATCGTGCTGGAGCCGGCCGACGTGGCCGACGCCATTGCCCAGAAGCAGGCCAAGCGCGGTTAATCGCCTCTGCTTCACGTTGGCAACCCCGGTTGCAAAAAAGACCCCGCCACTGTGCGGGGTCTTTTTGTTGGTGGCCTAGGCCAATCTTGGCAAAGAGGCAGGCTGCACAGGCCCCTATTTCTGCTGATAGGTGGTATCAACCCGGGTGACGGCCGGGAAGGTCTGATCCGCCTTGATGGCGGCCTGGGTCTGCATCTTGGCCTCTTCATCAATCCAGAACAGGCCACCGTAGCTGTAGCCGCTGTTGCTGCCGTCCAGCGGCCAGTAGAGTAACTCGCTCTTGGGCGTAGCCGGCAGCTTGGGCAGTTTTATCCAGCGCCAGGCCCCCTCCCGGGTGTAGGGCACCTGGTAGGCGGGCACAAAGCTGGCCAGCTCATAGAGCCGCTGCTGGATCTGGCGCGACAGCGCCGCTTTTTTGGCGAAGTCGAACTCCTTGTCGTACTGCTCCACCAGGGCCGTGATGGTGTCGTCATCGATGTTCATGATGTTGTTGGTCTGCGGTTTGTTGGCATTGATCTTGTGGAAGAACTCCCAATAGGCGGGATAACGGCTGCCTGACCAGGCCATCCAGGCGCTCTGGTGTTTTTTCTCCAGCATCGACTTGAAGCCGGCCGAGGCATCCATCAGGTTGAGCTCGAGGTTGAGCCCCGCCTTCTTGGCCTCTTCGCGCAGCAGGGTGAGGCGCTGGGCGTGCTCCGCCGTGGTGTAGGTGATGGCCAGGGTCAGCGGCTGGCCCTGGCTGTTTTGCAGGGTGCCGTCGGGGCCGGGTTTGGTGAAACCGGCCTTGGCGAAGTAGTGGCGCGCCAGCTCGGGATCAAACGGGCGGGCCTTGAGATCCGTGTTGGTGAACTCCCCCTGGCCGGAGCCGTAGCTGTTGAGGCGCTGGTAATCCCCCCGCAGCAGGGTGGTGAGCATCTTGTCGAGATTGAGGGCGTGCTGGATGCCGAGCCGCACATCGAGATTGCTCAGCAGCGGATCGGCGGTGTTGAGATAGAGCCCCGTTGGGGGCTGGGGGGTCTGGTTGTAGAACCAGAGTCGCTCGATATAGCCCTTGGCGAACTCCGGCGTTTTGCTCTTGTCGTGCCACCAGTTTGGCATCACCAGCGGGAAGGTATCGAGCTCGCCGCGCAGGAAGTGCTGCCAGGCGATGTTCTGATCCCTGAGCACCTTGAGCTCGATCCTGTCCGGGTTGAAACGGTGCTGGAAGTAGCGCTCGTCATTGCCCCACCAATCCTTGACCCGCTCGAAGGTGACCGACTTGCCCTTCTTCACCTCGCCAAGCTGATAGGGGCCGGTCACCGGCAGCAGCTTCCAGTTGTACACCTTGACCCAGTCTGCGGTGATCTTGATGGCGTGGCTGGGGGCCGGGCTGAAGGGCAGGGATTCCAGCAGATCCTGGCGACTCTTGGCCGTGCCGCTGGAGATGGCCAGGGTGTGGTCATCAAACTTGGTCACCTCGCTTATCTGGGTGCTGTAGTAGTTGTTGTACCAAGGGTCATTGATCTCCTTGCTGCGCAGCAGCTTGAGGGTGAACAGCCAGTCATCGGCGGTGACCGGTTGGCCGTCCGACCAGCGTGCCTTGGGATTGATGCGCAGATAGAGGGTCTTGTGGTCAGGCCCGAAGGCCCATTCGTTGGCCTGCATCGGCATGGGATTGCCGGTGACGGGATGGGTGCTCAGGAGCGGCAGGTTGGTCTCCCGCATATAGCCGGCGAAGCCGCCGTTGGAGTCCGGGCCGTACACCCGCAGGGTCAGCGGAAAACTGGTCATGAAGCCGCGAAAGGTACCGCCCCGCTTGGCGGCCGGATCCGCGAAAGCCGGATCCGCGTTGTTGCGCTCCCACGTCAGATCGGTCGGCAGGGTGGCGCTCCAGCCGTAGTGGCTCAGACAGAGGGTCAGGGCAATGGCAGTGGTGCGCAGAAGGCGCGGGATGATGCGGGGGCTGGTGGTGAAGGTCGATGGCATGTCCTTGCTCTCCTGATGGCTGCGTCCTGCAGGCCACTTGCTGGTGGCTCCAGCCCCGATGGGGGCTGGCTCATCATGGAAAGTTTCCCCGCCCTGGTCAATGGCGGCGGGCAAATAAGGGTCAGGTGGTCTGCGGCTTGAACCAGCGCAGCCGGCCGCCCAGCAGATGCACCACGAATCCCAGCAGCACCAGGGCCGAGCCCAGCCACTGCAAGGGGGTGGGGTGCTCATCCAGCAGCAGGGCCGCTGCCACCATGCCGACGCAGGGCACCAGCAGGGAGAGAGGGGCCACCTGCGCCACCGGGTAGCGCATCAGCAGCCGTCCCCACAGGCCGTAGCCGAGCCAGGTGGCGACAAAGGAGAGATAGAGCACGCACAGGAACCCCTGCCAGCTGATGTTGAGCAGGCTGCTGGCCATCAGCTCGGGCCCCTCGAACAACCAGGAAAGCGCGAAGAAGGGAAGGATGGGCACCAGTCCGCCCCAAGCGATAAGGCTGGGCAGCGTGGTCTGGTAGCGCAGCCCGATCTGGCGATTGATGACGTTGCCAAGCCCCCAGCAGGCGGCCGCGCAGAGGGTCAGAACGAAGCCGAGCAGGGTCAGGTTGCCTTCGCCATGGGTGGCGATGAGATAGAGGCCGGCCCCCGCCAGCGGCAGGGCCACCCAGTGGTGGGATTGCCAGCGCTCACCCAGCCAGATCATGGCGAACAGCAGGGTGAACACCACCTGGGATTGCAGCACCAGCGAGGCCATGCCCGCCGGCATGCCGAACTTCATGGCGCAGAACAGAAAGGAGAACTGGCCCAGACTGATGGCTCCGCCATAGGCCAGCAACCAGCGCCACGGCATGGCGGGTCTGGGGACCAGCAAGATGGCGGGAAAGACCACCCCGACGAAGCGCAGCGCCCCCAGCAGCAGCGGGGGAATGCCCTCCAGCCCCCACTTGATGGCGACGAAGTTGAGCCCCCAGCAGAGGATGACCAGAGCGGCCAGAAACTTGTCCTTGGTGTGCATGCGGCGTCCTTCGGTGTGTGGCCTCTGGCAGGAGAGGCCAAAAGAGGACGAGCATACCCCAGCCTCGGTGGGCGCCGTCAAGCCGCCAGGCGGGGGAGCAACCCGGCAACGGGGGGCAAGGTGCGATTCAGGCGGCGACGCAGTGCACTGTGATGCCGCGTGCGGCCAGGGTGGCCCGCATGGGGGCGGGCAGGGCATCGTCGGTGACCAGCACGCCGATCTGGCCTGGCGTGCCGAGCGGGCTCGGGTGGATGGCGCCGAACTTGCTGCTGTCGGTGATGACCACATTGGTCACCCCCTTGGCCAGCACGCTGTTGACCACGTCGGCCCGCATCATGTCGCGGCCGGTGAAACCCATCTCGGGATGAAAACCGTCAACCCCGATGAAGGCCTTGGAGAAGTGCACCTGCTCGATGCACAGCCGGGTCAGCGGCCCCACCACGCTCTCGCTCTGATGCTGGAACAGGCCGCCGAGCAGCACCACCTGGGCCTGGGTGTCGCGCAGCAGGTGGGCGATGTAGCTGCTGATGGTGATGATGGTGACCCGCTTGTGCAGGGCCAGATGGCGGGCCAGCAGGGCGTTGGCGCTGCCCCCCTCGATAAAGACCGTCTCGCCATCCTCCACCAGCTGGGCGGCTCGCTCGGCGAGGCGCTCCTTGAGCAGGTAATTGATGTTCATCCGGGCGTCGGGATCGTCGCTCTCCAGCGCCATGGCCGAGCCGTGCACCCGCTTGAGCAGCCCCTGTTTTTCGAGCGCGGTCAGGTCGTTGCGCACCGTCACCTCCGAGACCCCGGTACGTTGGGAGAGCTCGCTCACGCTCATCTTGCGGGCCTGATGGACCAGGGTGAGGATCAGTTGGTGGCGTGGGTTCATGGGGCCTCGCTGGCTGGCAGTGGATAGCGGCAAGCCACCGCGCGGGTGGCTTGCCGGTCATAATGGGGCACAGCTGCCCCTGGTGGGGCCCGTCAGAGACTGTGCTCGGTGCGGGCGATGATATCATCTTGCGCATCGGGGGATAAGGCGGTGAAGAAGGCCGAATAGCCCGCCACCCGCACCACCAGATCCCGATACTGGTCGGGATGGGCCTTGGCGGCCAGCAGTGTTTCCCGCGAGACGATGTTGTACTGCACGTGCCACCCCTTGTGTACCTCGAAGAAGGTGCGCAGCAGGCTCATCAGCTTGGCCTTGTCCCGCTCGTTTTCAAGGCTGGCCGGGCTCAGCTTCTGGTTGAGCAGCACGCCGCCGAGAATGGCCGCCGTGGGCAGCTTGCCGAGCGAGTTGAACACCGCCGTGGGGCCTAGGCGATCCGACCCCGACGCTGGGCTGGCCCCTTCCGCCAGCGGGGTGCGGGCGTGGCGGCCATCCGGGGTGGCCATGGTGGCCGCCCCAAACGGCACGTTGGCCGAGATGGAGGAGGTGCCCGCATAGTAGGTGCCGCCGATGGGGCCACGACCGAAGCGGGTGTTGTGCAGCCCCTTGAGCTCGTCGATGTAGCTCTGGTAGGCCTGCACCAGCAGCAGGTCGACCTCGTCCAGATCGTTGCCATATTTGGGGGCTGCGTGGGTGAGGCGCTGGCGCAGCTGTTCGCCCTCGAGCCCGGCAAAATCCTGCTCGAGCGCTTCGGCCAGCTCGCGCTGATCCACCGTTCCCTGCTCGAACACCAGTTTCTTCAGCGCCGCCAGGCTGTTGCCCAGGTTGGCGATCCCCACCTGCAGGCCGGAGACCCAGTCATAGACGGCGCCCCCCTGCTTGATGGTCTTGCCGCGCTCGATGCAGTCATCCACCAGGGCGCTGCAGAGGATGTCGTGGGCCTGGGCCTCCAGCACGCTGTCGACCACGCAGTCGATCTCGATGGATTTGCGGGTGAAGTAGCGCACCTGCTCGTCCCAGCGGGCCATCACCTCGTCGAAGTGGCCGAACGAGCCTTGCCGCAGTGACTGGGGCTGGGGCAGGAAGACCTTGCCGGTGGTGGCATCGCGGCCGCCATCGAGCGCCGCCAGCAGGATGCGGGCGAAGTTGATGAAGCTCATGCCGGTGCAGCGATAGCCCCATTTGCCGGGTACCGCGGTCTCGATGCAGCCGATGGCGGCGTAGTGGTGGGCATCCTCCTCGCTCACCCCGAGCTTGATGAACTCGGGGATCACCACCTCGTCGTTGTTGAAGGCGGGCATGCCGAAGCCGCAGCGGATCACCTGGATGCAGGCGTCGAGGAAATCCTCGCTCATGCCGGCGTGGTAGCGCACCGAGAGGTTGGGCTGGGTGGAGCGCAACTGGCCGCAGGACTCCAGAATCGCGTAGGAGAGGCCGTTGACCGCGTCATGGGCCTTGCCATCCCGCCAGTTCTGGCCGCCGATGGTGACGTTCTGATAGAGCGGGCTGCCGGCGGAGGCCTTGGAGTGGGTGCCGGAACGGATCTTGTTTACCTCCAGCAGCTTGAGCCAGCACCCTTGCAGCAGCTCGATGGCACGTGTGCGCGGCAGGGATTCCGACAATTCCACCTCGCGGCGATACCAGGGGTAGAGGTACTGGTCCATCCGGCCAAACGACACCGAGTGGCCGTTGGACTCGATCTGCAGGATGAGCTGGATGAAGTAGCAGAGCTGCAGCGCCTGCCAGAAGGTCTCGGGAGGCCGGTGGGCGATGTGGGCACAGTTGAGGGCGATGGTCTCAAGCTCGCAGCGGCGCTCTGGGCGAGGCTCCTGCAGCGCCAGCTCTCGGGCCAGCGCGGCGTAACGCTCGATGTGCTGGCTGACGGCATCGAAGGTGATGGCGACGGCCTGCAGGAACTGCTCGCGCTGCAGATCGGCCCAGTCAGCCAGATCGAGCCGGCCGCGCCGCTCGGCCACCTTGGCCTTGAGGCCGTCGAGACCGAGGGCAAGCAGCTGCTCGTAGTTGACCGCGAGGTGGGCATCCCCCGAGGTCATGTTGCCCTCAGCCTTGATGATGCCGCTCTCCAGCAGCCCCTTCTGCTCGTCGGTAAAGAGGCCGTAGCAGCGATCCTGCACCGTCTGGCCGCGCCAGAAGGGGGTGAGGGCGTGGATGGCCAGCTTGTCTGCCTCGCTCACCGCAAAGCCGGCGCCGGGGCGATCCGCCAGCTCGTCGATCTCCTTCTCGATCCAGCCCACCGTGTATTCGGGAAAGAGCGGCGCCGCCCGCACCTGGCTCGCCTGGTTGCCGACGATGAGCTCGTCGTGCTTGATCCAGATGGTGCGCTCCTTGAGGTGGTGGGCCAGCGCCAGGGCGCGGCGCACCGGCAGCGGCCGGGCCAGATGGGCCTGATAGGCCTCGGTGTAGTGACGGGCGCGCTCGGTGCAGACCGGCGGTTGGACGATGTGGATCAGGCTCTCCTTGTGGGCACGGATCCGCGGGGGCAAGGTGGTGAGGTCGAGCTGGGTCATGGTCTTATCCTCTGGTCATTGGGCAGTGAGTGGCTGATGTCATGGGGTGCTCCTAGCCCCGGGTGAGCGGGGTCAGCCCCTGCGCACGGGCACACTCATGGGCAAAGGCGAGCAGTGCCGGGTCATCGAGCGGTTGCGGTGGCGCCTGATAGGGTTGGTCGAGCAGGGCGTACTTGCCCGCGCCCAGGGTGTGGTAGGGGAGAAAATGGATCTCCTGTACGGTGCCGAGGCTGGCGGCGGCCCGGGTGATGGCCTCGATGGAGGCGCGGTCGGCATTGAAACCGGGGATGAGCGGCACCCGGATCTGCATGGCCACGCCGCGCTCGGCCAGACGCTTGAGATTGGCCAGGGGCAGGGCGACCTTGCCGCGGGTCCAGTCGAAGAAGCGATCCTCATCCACATGCTTGAGATCCGCCAGCAGCAGGTCGAGGTGGGGGAGGCTCGGTTCAATCTGGTGCCAGGGTACGTGCAGGCAGCTTTCCACCGCGGTATGCAGCCCCTCGGCCTGGCAGCGGGCCAGCAGGTCGGCGGCAAATTCGGGCTGCATGAAGGGCTCGCCGCCGGAGAGGGTCACTCCGCCGCCGCTGCGCTCAAAGAAGGGGCGATCCCGCAGGATGGTGGCCATCAGGGTGTCCAGGCTCTCCTCCCGGCCGCACACCTGCAGCGCTTCGCTGGGGCAGAGGCCGCGCAGCCGTTCCACATCCTGATTGCCGAGGGTTGAGCGGACGAGCTGGACACCCTGGCTGTCACGCAAGATTGCCGGGCAGGCGTCGCTGCAGAGCCGGCATCCCTCGATGCATTGGCGCCGGTCGAGTAGTATGTCCGGCTTGGGAGAGCGGCTTTCCGGGTTTTGACACCAGCGACAGGCCAGCGAGCACCCCTTGAGAAACACCAGGGTGCGAATGCCGGGGCCATCGTGAGTTGAATAGCGTTGCAGGTCGAAAATCATACCGCCTCCTTTTGTTTTTGCATTCTATTTTCTTTCGTTCGAAAGTTGATTTGATCTTGATCAAACAATGTGCGGATGTTATCTCGCTAGAATGGCGACAGATTGAACATCCCATTAAGGAGTCAGAGATGGAGCTTTATCTCGATACTGCCGATGTGGCTGCGGTGCGCCGCTGGTCACGGATCCTGCCGCTGGCCGGCGTTACCACCAATCCGTCCATTACCGCGGCAGGCGGCATGCCGCTGACCGAGTTGCTGCCTGCCCTGCGGGAGGTGCTGGGTCCCAAGGCACGGCTGTTTGCCCAGGTGATGGCCAAAACCGAAACCGAGATGGTGCGCGAGGCATTTTCCCTGCGTGAGCTGGACCGGGACCTGGTGATCAAGATCCCGGTATGTGAAGAGGGGCTGGCGGCCATCAAGATCCTGACGGCCAACGGGGTGCCGACCCTGGGCACGGCGGTCTATACCCCGCTGCAGGGCTGGCTGGCGGCGGTGGCGGGGGCCGAATACGTGGCGCCCTACGTCAACCGGCTGGATGCCCAGGGGGGCGATGGCATCGCCACCGTACAGGAGCTGCAACAGCTGCTGGCGCTGCATGCGCCGCACAGCAAGGTGCTGGCGGCATCGTTCCGCACTCCGCGCCAGGCGCTTGATTGCCTGCTGGCAGGTTGCCAGTCCATCACATTGCCGCTCGATGTGGCCGAACAGCTGCTGAGAGTACCGGCGGTGGACGCGGCGCTGGCGAAGTTTGACGAGGATTGGCAGCGGGCGTTTGCCTGAGGCTGCTTGAAGGCAGGATGAAGGGGCGGCAGGCGGGCTAAGCTAGAAGAGAGGGCCCGCAGTGACGGGCCATTATCGATGGCTGATCGGAGGTGCCCCATGAGCGACCATACCCTGCTGCCCCATGGTGAAGATCTGCGCCGCGCCGTGCGTTGGCTCAGCGAGCACCATCAACACGACATCCGGGCCATCGAAGAGGCCTGCATCCGCTTCGATTTGTCGCCGCTGGATGAGGAGTTTCTCATCCAGCACTGCGCCGAGCGGTTGCGGGAGGGAGATGCCGACTAGACGAAGTTGGCGAGGTTGATGCCGAACTCCTTGGGATCGACCGTGCTCTCGATGGTTTCCTGCACCCCGTTCTTGGCCAGATCCAGCCACTGCACCTCGAGATAGTGGCGCTGGGCCCCGTGATAGATCACCTTCACCACCGGTTTGAGCGGCTCATGGGGATTACGCTGCATGACGATGGCCAGCCGCTGGTTGGAGAGCTGCACCAGCGTCCCCACCGGATAGACCCCCATGCACTTGATGAACTTGGTGACCAGTTCGGCATCGAAGTGGTGGTTGATCCCCTTGAGCAGAATGCGAAAGGCCTGGGTCGGCTGCATGCCCTGCTTGTAGACCCGATCCGCGGTGACGGCGTCATAGACATCGACGATGCCGCTCATGCGGGTATAGAGCGAGAGCTGCTCGCCTTTGAGCCGCTGCGGGTAACCGGTGCCGTCGAGCCGTTCGTGATGGTTGGCGGCCACCTCCAGCATGGTGGCGGTGATGCCGGGGGTGTTGCTCAGGATCTCGTAGCTGTGCACCACGTGCTGGCGCATGACGGCGAACTCCTCGTCGGTGAGCTTGCCCGGCTTGTTGAGCACCTCGTCCGGGGTCATGATCTTGCCCACGTCGTGCAGCAGGCCGCCCAGGGTCAGCTCCTTGAGCACACTGCGATCTAGGTCCAGATAGCGGCCGAAGTTCGCCAGCAGGATGGCGACGTTCATCGAGTGCTCCATCAGGTAGGCATCCTTGGCGCGAATGCGGGCCAGGCAGAGCATGGCGTCACCGTGGGTGAACATGGTGTCCACCATCTCCTCGGCGACCGCCGCCAGCGGCGTGATGTCGATGGGCTCTCCCGCCTTGAGATGACGGATGAACTTGCCCTGCAGCTCGCGGGCCTCCTGATAAAGCCGGCGGATCTTGAGCTCGCGCCCCTCGCCGTTGCCACTGCCGGAGGAACGCTGGGTGCTGGCCGGGGAGATGGCCGGATCGGGGGAGATGACCTGCTCGATGCCGGGCAGCTTGCTGCGGGCGAGATCAACCCGCACCGTGAGCACGCCACGCTTGACCAGATCGTTGATCTGCTGGCGGGTGGTCACCAGCCCCATCTGGGCAATCTCCATACCGCCGGTCTGGCTGATGATGGCGATCACGTACATGCCGGGTTGCAGCTGGTTGACGGGAATAACGGGATGAGGTGTTTGCGACTTCATACGGCTTCCTGAACTTTATTATTATGCGTAACGTTAGGCCCTCTGTTGGCAGTCTAACACCGGCGCCCCGGTTCGTCATGGCGACATGCGTGGCGGCCGGGGCGCTTAGTGCTGGAGTTGTCGGCCCCGGCCGATATAATGACGCCCCTTTCTTGATGGACTCTGAGGTTGTGCATGCGGCTCGATAAATTTCTTTGCGATTGTTCCGACTTGACCCGCTCGCTGGCGGGCAAACTGATCCGGCAGGGAGAGGTGATGGTGGACGGTATCGTGGTCAAGCAGCCCGCCTTCCACATCAACGAGCAGAGCCAGGTGGAATTTGACGGTGTTACCCTGACCCTAGATCAGCGCAACCGCTACTTCATGCTGCATAAGCCGGAAGGGTATGTCTGCTCCAACGAAGACCCGGATCACCCCACCGTGTTCTTCCTGATGGATGAGCCGGCCATGGGCAAGCTGCACGTGGTGGGGCGGCTCGATCTCGACACTACCGGTCTGGTGCTGGTGACCGATGACGGCCAGTGGTCTCATCGCATCACCTCACCCCGTCATGAGTGCGCCAAGACCTACCACGTCTGGCTCGCCGATCCGGTCAGCCCGGATGCCATCGCGCTGTTTGCCGAAGGGGTGTTGCTGCGCAGCGAGACCGAGAAGACCCGGCCTGCCCAGCTGGAGATCCTGGGAGAGTGCGAGGCACGTCTGACCATCCACGAGGGCAAGTACCATCAGGTGAAACGGATGTTTGCCGCCATCGGCAACAAGGTGGTGGGACTGCACCGGGAGCGGGTGGGTGATCTGACGCTGGATGAAGAGCTGGCACTGGGCGAATATCGCGAGCTGACCGCCGACGAGATCGCCCGGTTCTGACCCTTCTGGAGTCAGTGTCCGCTGGCTCCCAGTACCAGCGTGGTGCCCAGGGTCGCCAGCAGGGCACCGGCCCAGGCCGCTAGGGAAGGGCGCTGACCCGAGTGCCACCACAGCAGTGGCAACAGGATGACCGGGGTGGTGGAGGAGAGGATCGCCACCATGCCGACGTCTCCCTGGCGCAAGGCGACCAGGATCAGCGTCATGCCCATGGCCATCGCCAGAAAGCCGTTGATGCCGATCATCCCCAATACCTGGCGGTTGATGGGGTTGTGCGGCAATGACAGCGGTACTCTCAGCGCCCGCAGGGTGCAGTGGGCCAGCAGGGCGCTGCCCATGCGGATGCCGGAGGCGCTGATCGCATCCACGGTGCCACTCATCATCACTGGTTTGGCGATGATGGCACCCAGGCTCTGGCAGAAGGCGGCGGTCAGGCCCAGACCGATGCCGATGACGAGATGGCCGCGCACCTGTTCCCATTCACTCTGCTGAGCATTGCCACGGCGACCGAACAGGATGGCCAGCATGACACCGGCAAACACCAGCATGGCCCCCACCAGTCGCCAGCCGCCGAGCTGTTCGCCAAACAGCCAGAGGCCGAGCAGGGCAGAGAAGAGGGCATGGCAGGAGAACAGCAGGCCGCTGCGTCTTGGCCCCAGCCGGTTCATGCAGGCAAACAGAGCGGTGTCGCCAACGAAGATGCCGATCAAGCCCGACAGTGCCAGCAGGGGCAGGGCGCTCTGGGTCAGGGTCTGCCAGCCACCGGTGGCCAGACTGGCCGACCCCAGCATCAGGCTGACCAGCAACATGCGCCAGCGGCTGTAGGCAAATGCCCCCAGGTGGCGCGCCGGTTTGACGGAGATGAGGGCTGCTACCGCCCATAAACTGGCTGCTGCCAGTGCCAGCCACTCGTACCCCATAAAAACTCCTGAAAATGTAGCCAGATGCAGAACGCAGGCGACAACCGCTCGCACCTCATAAAAAACTACGGAAAAAAATAGCCCGAGAGACTCCATCTCTTGGGCAAGCCCGATACAATACGGGGCGTCTTCGGGGATAACAAGCGCGGCATCATGCATTCGTATTCAGGCGCGCCGCCGGCCTTCCCCCTTCTTGAAATAAGTGTTTTGAACGAGGTTTATGTCATGGTTTTGTGCCCCGCTTCCCGGCCAGCCCGTCGCTGGCTCTCTCCCATGCTGCTGGGTCTGCTGCTGGCGCCGCCGCTGCAGGCGACCACGGTATCCCAGGAGCCCGCGCTGTCTGATCGCCAGACCCTGGTCAAGGGCAATGGCGCCGAACCCGAGTCCCTCGATCCGGCCCAGATCCGCTCCGGTTTCCCCGGTGAAGTGGTGCTGGTGGACTTGTTCGAGGGACTGGTGAGCGAAGATGGGCAGGGGCGGATCGTGCCGGCCCAGGCCCAGCGCTGGGAGACCAGCGAGGACGGGCTGGTCTGGCGTTTCTTCCTGCGTCCCCAGCTCAAGTGGTCCAATGGTGATGTGCTCACCGCCGCCGATTTCGTCTATGCCTGGCGTCGTCTGCTGGATCCGGCCCAGGCCTCGCCCTCAGCCGGCCTGCTGCTGGCGACCGGCATCAACAATGCCCAGTCCATCTATGCCGGTGCGCTCGATCTCAACACCCTGGGGGTGGAGGCGGAAAGTGACCAGATCCTCAAAGTGACGCTGGAGCGGCCGGTGCCCTACTTCCTGCAGCTGATAAGCCAGCGCCCCTTCGTGCCGGTCAACCAGAAAGCGGTCAGCCAGTTTGGCAAGCAGTGGACCCAGCCCGGCAGGCTGGTGAGCAATGGTGCCTACAAGCTGGTGAACTGGGTGCCCAATGAGCGTATCGAAGCCGAGCGCAACGTCCAGTACTGGGATGATGCCCACACCCGGATCCAGCGGGTGACCTACCTGCCGCTCGCCTCCCAGCATGCCGAGCGGCTGCGCTACGAGGCGGGGGAGATCCAGCTCACCAACAAGGTAGCGCTGGAGTATTACCAGAAGACCAAGGAGGCGACTCCCGAGCGGATCTGGGGGCTGCCGCTGCTGGGCACCTACCTCTACACCTTCAACCTGCGTCGCCCCGAGCTGCAGGATGTGCGGGTACGCCAGGCGCTGGCCATGACCATCGATCGGCACCTGTTGACCGAGAAGGTCAGCGGGCAGGGGGAGCAGGCCGCCTGGTCGCTGCTGCCCGGCATGCCGGGCTACGAGGCGCTGAGCTCCTCCCTGGCCCTGCAGGATCAACCGACCCGGTTGGCCAAGGCGGCGGCGCTGCTGGCCCAGGCCGGCTATGACAGTCAGCATCCTCTCAAGCTGACGCTCACCTACAACACCTCGGAGAATCACAAGAAGCTGGCGCTGGCGGTCGCGTCCATGTGGAAGCCGCTGGGGGTTGAAGTGACGCTCAACAACATGGAGTGGAATGCCTATCAGGTGGCCAAAGACAGCGGCGATTTCATGCTGGCCCGCTCCTTCCTGTTCGGGGATTATGTGGAGCCCTCCGCCATGCTCAACAGCTTCCGCTGCCAGGATCCCCAGAACGAGAGCGGTTACTGCAACCCGACCTTCGACGGCTTGCTGCAGCAGGCGGCTGATACCCTGGATGGCAATGCGCGGACCGGGCTCTACCACCAGGCCGAGCAGCTGCTGATGGACGAGATGCCAGCCATTCCCGTCTATCACTACAACCAGATGCGGCTGGTGGATCCCACCCTGCGCGGCCTGCCGGTGCAGAACCTCAAGGGAGCGATCGCCACCAAGGATCTCTACTTCAGCCAGCAGTAAGGAGCTTGCCATGAAAATTGCCATTCTGTCCGACCTGCACGGCAGCCTGAGTGCGCTGGAGCGGGTGCTGGACCAGCTTGCCCCCTGGCAGCCGGATCACTACCTGCTGCTCGGCGATCTGCTCAACCATGGCCCACGCAACCCGGTGCCGCCGGGCTATGCCCCTGCGGCCGTGGCCGAGCGACTCAATACGCTGGCTTCCCGCATCATGGCGGTAAGGGGCAACTGTGATTCGGAA
Source organism: Aeromonas sp. S5(2024) (assembly GCF_041403025.1). Taxonomy (NCBI): domain Bacteria; kingdom Pseudomonadati; phylum Pseudomonadota; class Gammaproteobacteria; order Aeromonadales; family Aeromonadaceae; genus Aeromonas; species Aeromonas sp. S5(2024). The sequence goes on from NZ_JBGLRI010000001.1 coordinate 699,181, forward strand.
GTGGATCAGATGCTGCTGGATTTCCCCATCACAGCCCCTTACAACCAGATGCTGGTGGATGGTCGGCGCTGGTTCGTCAGCCATGGCCATCTCTATCGGCCAGCAGAGGTACCGCTGCCTGCCGGCAGCCTGTTCATCAGCGGTCACACCCATTTGCCCGTGCTGCAACGCGAAGGGGAGCTGGTGCTGATGAACCCGGGATCCATCTGTTTTCCGCGCGGCAACCTGGCGGCAAGTTATGGCCGCTACGAGGATGGGGTGCTCGGTATTCACGCCTGTGCGGACAGCGAAGAGCTGTTGCGGCTGGAACTGTAAAAAAGAGGAGGTTGGGATGGTCGTGCTGCGGAGCAGCCAATCGTCGTAACGGAGAGATCAGGCCTTGATGCCGATGGAGCGGGTACCGGAGCGGGTATTGCCCTTGGCGTCATAGGTCAGGGAGTTGCGATCCCGCAACTTGCTCAGGTAGCTGGCCAGCCGGCGGTTGGAGACAATGCTGAGCTCGAGCAGGCGCCCGTTCAGATCGTTCTGTTCCTGGCAGGCATCGAGTTTCTCACGCAGGGTGCGCATCTGCTCGGGGTAGGCGTTCAGTTGCTGTTTCAGGTCTGGCAGCAGCGCCATGGCCTTGTCCAGTTCTTCAATATCGGCAAGCAGCTTCTGCTTGCGCTCTGCCAGCTCGGGCAGCGCCAGCGCCTGGTGCTGCTTGAGCAGGTTGAACTCCTCCTCCAGCAAGCCTTGCATCTGGGAGAGGTAGTCGTCTTGAGTGTGCAGCAGCGAAGGTAAATCCATTATCCCAGCAACTTGTCGAGGTTGGATTCGAAGCTGAACATCTTCTTGGCCACAGCTTCGCTGTTGACCTGATATTCACCATTGGCCACGGCTTTCTTCAGGCTCTCGACCCGGCTTTCATTGCCAGTGGAAGCTGAGTTGAGGTTCTTCTGCATCTGTTGCAATTGCTGCGCCTCGCTGGTCAAGGAGACGGAGTCGGTCTTGACGGTCGCCGCACGGTTATCGGGGGACGAGGTCGCTGGTTTGGTATTGGCACCCTGGCTGCTCCCGGTATTTTGCAACCGGTTGTTCGCCAAGTTGTTGATATTGTTAATAGCCATAGTGTTTACCTTCGTCTGCTTTGCTGTTCGCTTACCTGTTTATCGGTGGTCATCGCCATAACTTTAGAAAAAAAGTGATCTGAAAAATACTCAGAAGGTGACCACCACGGAGCCAACAGCGTTGACTTTACCCTGCACCGTTTTGCCTGAGCGGATATTGACGAGCCTGATCATGTCTCCGAAGCTGCCATCTTGCAAGGCTCGGGCCATGGTTTTGATTTGCATGCTGCTATTTTCTGCGCTGAGGGTCACCTGATCGCCCTTGCAGACCACGCAGACCTGACTGAGCCGGATAGGCTGGCCTGGCTTGAGTTCGCGTTTGCTGCGCACGCCAATGAGCTCTGTGGTATCGCTGAGATAGTCGCCGCGGATCAGGGTCTGATCCTGATAGGCCTGCGTCAGCACGCCTTCGCTGAGGATATCGCCCTTGGCCACCGGGGTGGAGACGGTCACATAAGGCTTCTGTATGCTGACCCGCACCGGCAGGTAGAGATCCCAGGGCTTCTCTTCCTCGCATTTGAGGTAGACGGTGGTATTGCGGCGGATCTCCATCTTGGCGGGCAGCGTGATGGCAAGATGTTCGTCGCAGCGACTCAAAGGCAGGCGTTCATCGATGGAGGCTGCCTGCACCTGTACCTGGGCATCGAGCGGGACATCGAGCTGGCCGAGCACAAAATCCTGCGCCTTTTCTTGCAAGTAACTGGTCACCTCGGATGCCGTGGCGTGAGAAATGCCGCAAAACAGCAGTAAGGTGAGGAAAAGTCTACTAATCATTTTCGCTCGCTGGCCGATAAGTTGTTCACGTATATCACCATATTTAACTATGCTTGCTTCAGAATTCGTTCGCAGTGACATCGATAGTCTGACGCAAGCCAACACGCATGCATGATTAATGCCAAGCGTTTTTAGGGAGTGTTTATGGCCAGTATCCTGGACTCGGTCAACCAACGTACCCAGCTAGTTGGGCAAAACCGGCTGGAGTTATTGTTGTTTCGTCTCAACGGACGTCAAAGATTTGGCATCAACGTATTCAAGGTACGTGAAGTGTTGCAGTGTCCTCCCTTGACTGTCATGCCAAAGCTGAACTCCTGCATTCGCGGGGTGGCCCATATCCGCGGCCAGACCATCTCGGTGATCGACCTCAGCATGGCGATGGGCAAGCGTCCGATCGAAGATCTGACCAAGTGCTTCATCATCATCTCCGAATACAACCGCTCCATTCAGGGCTTCCTGGTGCACTCGGTCGAGCGCATCATCAACATGAACTGGGAATCCATCCTGCCGCCGCCGAAAGGGGCCGGGCGCATCAACTACATGACGGCAGTGACCGAGGTCGACGGTGAGTTGGTCGAGATCCTGGACGTGGAACGCATTCTCAACGAAATTTCGCCGGTATCGACCGAGGTCAGCAAAGAGCTGGTGGAAGCCAGCGTGGAGCATCCGACCCTGGGACGTCCGGTGCTGGTGGCTGATGACTCTTCCGTGGCTCGCAAGCAGGTACAGCGTGCTCTCGAAGCCATCGGCGTGCAGTGCGTGCTGGCCAAGGATGGGCGTGAAGCGCTCAACATGTTGCTGGAAATGTCCAAAAACGGTCCCATCAAGGATCAGATCGCCTTGGTGATTTCGGACATCGAGATGCCGGAAATGGATGGTTATACTTTTACCGCCGAGATCCGCAACAATCCCAATCTCAAGGACTTACATGTTATTCTGCACACATCCCTCAGTGGGGTGTTCAATCAGGCCATGGTGCAGAAAGTTGGTGCGAACAATTTCATTGCCAAATTCCAGCCGGATGAATTGGCCAAGGCCGTACAAGGCGCACTCTAATCAAGAAGAACAAACTGCATGAAGACACTTTCGGACGACTTATACAAACAATTCAGCAATTTTCTGGCGGTACAGAGCGGAATCGTGCTGGGTGACAACAAACAGTATCTGGTCAAGAGTCGGCTTTCACCCTTGATGACTCAGTTTGGTATTGAGAGTCTGTCTGATCTGGTTACTCGAGCGATGAGTGTGCGTGAGCGTGACCTGAAAATGGCAGTGGTTGATGCCATGACTACCAACGAAACCTTGTGGTTTCGCGATACTTACCCCTTCCAGCTGCTGACGGACAAGATATTTCCCGAGCTCGGCAAGAGTGGCCGACCGATCAAGATCTGGTCTGCTGCCTCCTCTTCTGGGCAGGAGCCCTACTCCATTGCCATGACGGCATTGGAACAGCAGGTCAAGAAACCGGGCACCTTGCCAGGCGGGGTACAAATCGTCGGGACTGATATTTCCAGCACCATGCTCAATCAGTGCAAGGAAGGGGTGTACGACAGTCTGGCGCTGGCTCGCGGTCTGTCGCCTGAGCGCAAGAAGCTGTTCTTCGAACCTTATGGTGACAACAAGATGCGGGTGGTGGAGCGTGTCAGAAAATTGACCACCTTCCGGCCATTGAACCTGCTGGAAAGCTACAGCCTGCTTGGAAAGTTCGACATCATCTTTTGTCGCAACGTGCTCATCTATTTTGCACCGGAAGTGAAGTCCAAGATCCTCAACCAGTTTGCTGCCAGCCTCAATCCCGGCGGCTATCTGATGCTGGGGGCTTCCGAGTCGCTGGCCGGGTTGACCGACAGGTTCGAGATGATCCGGTGCAACCCCGGCATCGTCTACAAGGTTAAATGATCCCCGCTTAAATCCCTCTTTGGCACACCTCTTGCTAATAATTTCTCAAGCAGGAGGTGTGCTATGGCAATTTCATTCGACAAGGCATTTGGTATTCATCAATACACGCTGAGCGTTCGCTCCAAGCGTGCAGAGGTGTTGTCCAGCAACATTGCCAACGCGGACACGCCGGGCTTCAAGGCTCGGGATATCAACTTCTCGCAAGCATTGGAAGAGGCCCAGCAACAACAGGGCTTTGGCCTTGCCACGACCAGTGAGAAGCATTTCGCCCTGCAGATGGATGCCCCAGGCGTTACGCAATATCGCAATCCCCTGCAGCCCGATACCGGTGATGGCAACACGGTCGACGTGCAGCAGGAGCGCAGCGAGTTTTTGCGCAACAGCCTTGAATACCAGACCTCCCTTGAATTTATGAACAGCAAGATCAGCGGCCTGCTGAAGGCCTTGAAAGGAGAACAGTGATGAGTTTGTTCAAGGTCTTTGACATTGCAGGCTCGGCCATGAGTGCACAGTCTGTTCGCCTCAATACGGTAGCCAGCAACATGGCCAACGCCGACAGCGTCAGCTCCAGCGTGGAAAAAACTTACCATGCCAGGCGGCCAATTTTTGCCGCCCAGCTGGATCAGGCCATGTCGGACAAGCAGGCGTCGGCCGGGGTTGAAGTAAAGGGGATTGTCGAGAGCGAGGCACCTTTGCTCAAGGAGTACAACCCCAACCACCCCATGGCGGATAAAGACGGCTTCATCTTCAAACCCAACGTCAACATGGTGGAAGAGATGGCGGACATGATCAACGCCTCGCGCAGCTATCAAACCAATGTGCAGGTTGCAGACTCTGCCAAGAAGATGCTGCAGCAGACGCTCAACCTCGGCAAGTCCTGACAGGGGGACGCATAGATGGCAGATACAACCAGTGGCGTGAACGGCATCGGCCGCACGACCACCCAGACCACGGGCACGACGTCGACGCCCAAGAAGGAGCTGGATCAGGAGTCGTTCCTGAAGCTGCTGACCATGCAGCTCTCCTATCAGGATCCGTTCAAGCCGGTGGACAACGCCCAGATGCTTTCCCAGATGACCTCCATGTCGACGTCACAGGGGATCAGCAGCCTCTCCAACCAGATTGGCAGCCTCAATAGCCTGATGACTTCCAGCCAGGCGCTGCAAGCCTCGGCGCTGGTGGGGCAAAACGTCTTGCTGCAGAGCAATGTGGGTTACCTGGAAAAAGACGGCTCTTTGCCAGGCGTGGTCGCCGTGGGCACAGAAAACAAGTATTCGAACGTCAAGATCACCATCGAAGACGAGAGCGGGCAGGTCATCAAGGAGTTTCCGCTGGAAGGTGACCAGAAGGGCAACGTCGAAATCGTATGGGATGGCAAGGACAAGGACGGCAACCCGGCCAAAGAGGGCAAATACACCCTCAAGGCAAACGGTACCGTGGACGGGAAGTCGGAGAGTGTCCCGATCTTTGCCTATGGCAAGGTCGACAGCGTGATCCTGGGTACGGCAAGCAATCCGACTCAGCTCAATTTGAAAGGCCTCGGTACAACAAGCCTGAACAGTATCTTGCAGATTGCAGGTACGGTGAAAACACCATCAACCCCCACGCCAACAGCATCGATCTAAGGAGCTGGATATGTCATTTAACAATGCCTTGAGCGGTGTCAACGCGGCACAAAAAGATCTGAACGTTACCGCCAACAACATTGCCAACGTCAATACCACGGGCTTTAAAGAGTCTCGTGCCGAGTTTGCGGATGTATATGCCAACTCCATCTTCGTCAATGCCAAGACCCAGGTCGGCAACGGTGTGGCAACGGGGGCGGTGGCACAGCAGTTTCACCAGGGGGCGCTGCAGTTCACCAACAACGCCCTTGATTTGTCCATTCAGGGCAACGGCTTCTTCGTGACATCGGACGGTCTGACCAACCTGGATCGTACCTTTACCCGGGCCGGCGCCTTCAAGCTGAATGAAAACAGCTACATGGTCAACAATCAGGGCAACTATCTGCAAGGTTATGAAATCAACACGGATGGGACGCCCAAGGCGGTCAGCATCAACGCCACCAAACCGATTCAAATACCGGATCGGGCGGGTGAGCCCAAAATGACCGAGCTGGTGGAAGCCAGTTTCAACCTGAGTATCGAGTCGAAAACCAAACCAACGTCACCGGCTTCGTTTGATCCAACCAACTCGGCCACCTTTGCCCACTCAACCTCGGTGACAATTTATGATTCGCTTGGTGCTCCCCATGTGATCACCAAATATTTTGTCCGCCATGAGGATCCGGCTGCCCCGGGAACGCCGCTGACACCGGGTACCTGGAGCATGTACATGTATGAAGGGAACAAACCCATCGATATCGCTGGTGGTTCACCCAGCCCAGCCGCAGGCATCCCCACTGGCGTGAAGATGACGTTTACCTCCGCCGGTAAATTGGATCCCACGCTGACTGTTCCATTGGATCCGATCAAAACTGTCGCCCTTGGCACGACGGCCGGGATCATCAACAACGGTGCCGATCCCACTCAGACATTGGAGATCCGTCTCGGTGATGTGACGCAATACAGCTCACCTTTCAACGTCACCAAACTGACCCAGGATGGTGCCACCGTTGGTAATCTGACCAAGGTCGAGATTACGCCGGATGGTATTGTGTCGGCGACCTACAGCAATGCGACAACGTTGAAGGTTGCCATGGTGGCACTTGCCAAATTCTCCAACTCGCAAGGACTGACCCAGGTCGGCGATACCTCCTGGCGCCAGTCTCTGCTGTCTGGCGATGCGCTGCCCGGCACCCCCAACTCGGGCACCTTGGGTAGCATCAAGTCCTCTGCGCTGGAGCAATCCAACGTGGATTTGACCTCCCAATTGGTCAACCTCATCACAGCGCAGCGCAACTTCCAGGCCAACTCCCGTTCGCTGGAAGTGAACAGCTCCCTGCAGCAGACCATACTGCAGATCCGCTAATCATCCTTTTGTTAACAAAGGGCGCTTCGGCGCCCTTTTTCATGGGTATTTGCCGCCTTGGCGACCCGAGGTAATGGGGATTGGCATTCAAATTGCAGTTCCTCTGTCAGAGTCATCAGTTTGACGGAGGATCCCATGGATCACCTGCTATACATCGCCATGTCGGGCGCCAAGGAGAGCATGAACAGCCTGGCTGTTCGAAGCAACAACCTGGCCAACGCGAATACCACCGGCTTCAAGTCCGACTTCGAGCAGGCGCGCAGCATGCAGGCGTTTGGCGAGGGGCTGCCCACCCGGGTGTTCGCCATGGCGGAGCGGCCTGGCCAGAACCTGCAGCATGGCATGCTGATGACCACGGGTCGGGATCTTGACGTTGCCGTCGACGGCCAGGGCTGGATTGCGGTGCAGGATCCCAAGGGCGGCGAAGCCTATACCCGCATGGGCAATCTGCAACTGAGCGCGACCGGCAACCTGCAAACCTCCACCGGGTTGAACGTGGTGGACGACGGCGGTCAGCCCATCGTGCTGCCGCTGCCGATGGAGAAAATTGAAATCAACCGGGACGGCACCATCAGTGGCCGTCCGGAAGGGGCGGCCGCCAACCTGCCGGAGAATTTCCAGCGCATCAAGCTGGTCAATCCGGCGGTAGATGCGGTGGAGAAGGGGCAGGACGGCCTGTTCCGTCGCAAGGATGGCCAGAATGAAGCGGCATCGGCCACTGTCGGCCTGATTGCCGGCTCCCTCGAGGGGAGCAACGTCAACGTGGTCGATGAAATGACCAACCTTATTCGGTTGCAACGTCAGTTTGAAACCCAGGTCAAAATAATGAAGACCGCGGAAGAGAATGACGAGGCTCAAACCCAGCTGCTGCGTATCAGCTAACCAAGGAGTTTTACATGAACCCTGCACTCTGGATCAGCAAGACCGGCTTGGATGCACAGCAGACCAACATCTCGGTTACCTCGAACAACCTGGCGAACGCCAGCACCGTGGGTTACAAAAAATCCCGGGCCATCTTCGAGGATCTGCTCTATCAAAACATCAACCAGCCCGGTGGCCGTTCATCGGCCGACACCGAGCGCCCTTCCGGCCTGATGCTGGGGGCGGGTGCCAAGGTGGTGGCCACCCAGAAGAACCACAGCCAGGGCAACGTGCAAACCACGGACAACTCGCTGGATCTGATGATAAGCGGCCGCGGCTACTTCGAGATCCAGCTGCCCGATGGCAGCGCGGCCTATACCCGCAACGGCCAGTTCACCCTCAACAGTGAAGGGACCATCGTCACGCCGGGCAACGGTTATCCGCTGCAGCCGGAGATCCAGATCCCGGAGAACGCTCAGAGCGTGACGATTGGCGAGGATGGTCAGGTGTCGGTGCAGCTCAAAGGGGATGGCGCCTCCCAGGTGGTGGGCCAAATCAACACCACCGACTTCGTCAACGCCTCGGGCCTGCAACCCATGGGCGAGAACATGTTTGTCGAGACCCAGTCCAGCGGTGCGCCGGTGCAGGGTGTCGCCGGGACGGACGGACTGGGGGTGATCAAGCAGGGCATGCTGGAGACCTCCAACGTCAACGTGACCGAAGAGCTGGTGAACCTGATCCAGGCCCAGCGGGTGTACGAGATGAACTCCAAGGTTCTCTCGGCGGTGGATGGCATGATGTCCTTCCTGATCCAGCGCACATAAGTAGGAGGCGCATGATGAAAGCCATATGGATGCTGGGACTGCTGGCGTTGGGGGGCTGCAGCAGCACGCCCAATACCGCTAAGCCCGATGATCCCGAGTTTGCCCCCGTCTACGGGGAGTCGGAGCCGGTCTCGGTCAGGCCGACCGGTGCCATCTTCCAGCCCGATCAGGTCAACGGCATCTATTCGGACATCAAGGCGCACAAGGTGGGCGACATCATCACCATCGAGCTGGCCGAGTCCACTTCCGCCTCCAAGAAGGCCAATACCCAGAGCGGCAAGGACAACAAGCTGACGATGAACACTGCAATGCTGGGCGGTGTGCCGGTGACGGCCGGCCCCTATGATCTGTCGGCCTCCCTCAGTCAGAACGGTGCCTTCAAGGGGCAGGCCAAGGCGGATCAGAGCAACAGCCTGCAGGGCAACATCTCCGTCAGCGTGGCCAAGGTTCTGCCCAACGGCAACCTGCTGGTGCGCGGCGAGAAGTGGATCATGCTCAACAACGGCAACGAATATATCCGGATCACCGGCATGATCCGCCCAGAGGATGTGACCACTGACAACAGCGTTTCATCCCAAAAGGTGGCCAATGCGCGCATCCATTACGGTGGCACCGGCGATCTGGCCAATACCCAGGAACAGGGGTGGCTCACCAGCTTTTTCAATGGTCCCTGGTGGCCGCTCTAGGAGGTGTTATGAAGTCGCTCCGTCTTGTTGCCCTGTTCTGCTGCCTGTTGCCCCTGGGGATGGCCCATGCCTCCCGGATCAAGGACATCAGCTCGGTGGAAGGGGTTCGTAGCAACCAGCTGATCGGCTACGGTCTGGTGGTCGGTCTGCCGGGCACGGGTGAGAAGAGCAACGCCTTCACCGAGCAGACCTTTCGCACCATGCTGAACAATTTCGGCATCAAGGTGCCGGACAACATCAAGCCCAAGATCAAGGACGTGGCGCCGGTGGCCATTCATGCGGATCTGCCGCCGTTTGCCAAGCCGGGCCAGACCATAGACGTGACGGTGTCGGCCATCGGCGAGGCCAAGAGCCTGCGCGGCGGCACCCTGCTGCAAAGCTTCCTCAAGGGGCTGGATGGCCGGGTCTATGCGGTGGCGCAGGGCAGTCTGGTGGTTGGCGGGCTGGGGGCCGAGGGGGCCGACGGCTCCAAGGTGGTGATCAATACCCCGACCGTGGGTCGTATCGCCAACGGGGCGACCGTGGAGCGGGAAGTCCCGAACTCCTTCAGCCAGGGGGATACCATCACCTTCAACCTGAACCGCCCCGACTTCACCACGGCGCGCCGGTTGGCGGACGTGGTCAACGATCTGGTCGGCCCCAATACGGCGCAGGCGCTCGATGCCACCTCGGTCAAGGTCTACGCACCGCGGGACCCAGGCCAGCGGGTCTCCTACCTCGCCACCATCGAGAATCTGGAGGTGGATCCGGCCAGCGAGGCGGCCAAGATCATCGTCAACTCCCGGACTGGCACCATCGTCATCGGCAGCCAGGTGCGGCTCAAGCCGGCGGCCATCAGTCACGGCGGCTTGACGGTCACCATCGCGGAAAATCAGCAGGTGTCCCAGCCCAATCCGCTCTCCGGCGGGCAGACGGCGGTCACCAATAACTCCACCATCAACGTGCAGCAGGAGCAGGGACGCATGTTCAAGCTGGATACCGGGGCCACTCTGGATGATCTGGTGCGGGCAGTGAATCAGGTCGGGGTGGCCCCTGGCGATCTGATGGCGATCCTGGAGGCGCTGCAACAGGCCGGCGCCATCGAAGGCCAGCTGGTCATACTGTAATAAAGCGGCAAGGGGTTGCCACGGGCGGCAATGAGGTAAGTAAAATGGCAGAGTTAGATACCAACAGCGGCGTGAATCTGGGCATGGTGCAGGATATCCAGAACCTGGATCGCCTGCGCCAGCTGAGCCAGAGCAAGGAGGGCAAGGCGGATGCGCTCATGGCGGCGTCTCGCCAGTTTGAGTCCATTTTTACCCAGACCCTGTTTCAAAGCATGCGCCAGGCCAACCAGGTATTGACCCAGGATAGCCCCTTCAACAGCAGCTACACCCAGTTCTACGAGGGGATGCTGGACGAACAGCGGGTCGCCGACATGTCGAGCAAGGGGGGCATCGGGCTGGCTGCCATGGTGGCCAAGCAGCTCTCGCCAGAGACCTTTACCCACCACGATGGGCGGGTGCTCAAGATGCCGCAGCGTACGGAGCGGGTCTATAAACCCTATCAACCGCCCACCTCGGCCGCCAACGATCTCATCTCAGCCTCAAAAGTTGGCAAAGATTTTGCTGACAAGGAGATGAGTGGCGATGTACAGCCTTTGGCAACGGCTCACCGCAGTCGCCGCACCATACCGCCGATGGGGCCTGCGCAAGTGGGACACGGCATTCGCGGCGCCAAGGCGCTCGATGAAACGACACAGGTGTTTGACACCCCTGAAGAGTTTGTCAACCGGCTGATGCCGCTGGCCAAGAAGGCGGCCGACAAGCTGGGATTGAGCCCGGCAGTGCTGGTAGCCCAGGCGGCGCTGGAAAGCGGCTGGGGCAAGCGAGTGATCAAGAACGGGGAGGGGCAGGTGACCCACAACCTGTTCGGTATCAAGGCCGATCCGCGCTGGGAAGGGCCCAAGGCGGTGGTCAGCACCCTGGAATACGAGAAAGGAGTGGCATCGCGCCAGAAGGCGGCGTTTCGCTCCTACGAGTCGTTCGAGGAGAGCTTCAACGACTATGTGGATTTCCTGACCTCGGGTTCCCGCTACAAGGGAGCCCTGGCCAAGGTGGACAGTCCGGACCGTTATTTCGAAGCCTTGCAACAGGCTGGATACGCCACCGACCCGCACTACGCCAGGAAACTGAAACAGGTATTGCGCAGTGATGCCATTGCCGGCTACTCCGCGACCAACAATACAGAAATGGAGCTGTAAGTCATGGCAAGCGATCTGCTTGGAATTGGTACCTCGGGTGTGATGGCCCAGCAGCGACTGCTGCAGACCACCAGTAACAACATCGTCAACGTCAATAGCCAAGGCTATGTGCGTGAACGGACCCTGATCTATACCAATGCCAACGGACTCGGTACCGGCGACATGCTGACCGAGCGGGTCATCAACGCCTATGCCCAGGGAGAGGTCAGGCGCGACACGTCCGCCTTCTATGCCTCCTCCACTCGTTATCAGCAGCTCGCCAACACCGACAGCCTGCTGGGTGACACCAGCAACAGCGTCGGCGCCGCCATCAGCTCCTATTTCGAGGGCTTCCATACCGCCAACGAAGCCCCCGCCGATATATCCGGCCGCAAGACCACCCTGAGCCAGCTCAGTGGCATGGTAAACCGCTTTCACACCCTGTCGGCCCAGCTGGACAAGCAGACCGACACCATCAACACCACCATCGGCGATGAGGCCAAGCGGGTGAACAGCCTGATCAACAGCATCAACGATCTGAATCAGGCCATCATTCGCACCCAGGGCACACCGGAAGAGAACCTGATGCTGTTCGACCAGCGCGACGAGGCCATCCGTCAGCTCTCCGAGAAGATGGAGATCCGCACCGTACCGCAGGACAACGGCAGCATGCTGGTCAACATGAGCACCGGCCACTCCCTGGTGCTCAATGGCAGCGTTGCCCAGCTCAGCGTGGTGCCGGGCAACCCCGATGCCCGTGAGCCCGAGTTGCAGCTGAACATGGACCCCAACAAGATCACCCTGAACAACAAGGACATTGGTGGCGGTCTCGGCGGTCTCTTCTCCGCCCGCAACGATCTGGAGCCGTCCAAGCGCGAGCTGGGCCAATTGGCCTCCGCCATGGCCGATGCCATGAACCAGCAGAACCGGTTGGGGATGGATCTGGACAACGAACTGGGGGGGGATCTCTTCTCCCTCGGCTCGAGCGATGGCCTGGCCTACAGTCAGAACACCGGCAGCGGCGCTGCCAAGGTGAGCTTCGTGCCCGGCAAGGGCACGGAAGTGACCACCTTTGATTACGAAGTGCAGTTCAGCAGCGCCACCGGTTACGAGGTGTTCTCGGTGGACAAGGATGGCAACCGCACCTCGCTGACCACCGGTACCACGCCGCCCGCCACTGTGCAGGTAGCGGGTCACGGTATCCAGATCGATCTCTCCGGCACCCCGGCGGCGGGGGATAAGATCCTGCTGCAACCGACCAAGCGGGCGGCAGCCGGCCTGGGCCAGCTGGCAACCCGGGCCGAAGATCTGGCGCTGGCATCGCCGCTCAAGGCTGACAAAGGCAAGAACAACTTCGGTGCGGGCGAGATCAAGCTCAACGGCATCACCAATACCGGTGCTGGCTCCGGCTTTGGTACCAACAGTCTGAATCCGGCCTCACCCCAGGTGGTGAAGATAGACGGCAGCGGCAACTACCAGGTCTATGCGGCGGACGGTACCACGTTGATTGGGGTAGCCCCCGCTTCCAGCAAGGGGCAGAACCTGATGGCCGCCCTCGAGAGTCCGCTGGGTGGGCCCAAGGTCTACGCCACCCCGGCCCAGACTCCGGGTTACGAGTTCAGCATCACCGGCAAGGTGGAGGCCAAGGACAGCTTTACCCTCAGCTACAACACCGACGGCTTTGCCGACAACGCCAACGGGCTGGCACTGGCCGAGCTGCAGAACAAGGATCTGGTGCGCAAGAGCAGCAACGCCGGCACCAGCAACGACAAGATGACCTTCAACGAGGCTTACTCCAGCCTGGTGACCGGGGTGGGCAACACCGCCAGCCAGGCCAAGAGCCAGCTCAAGGCAGACGAAACGAAATTGACCCAGAGCAGGGGGATTTTCGAGAGTGTCTCCGGCGTCAGCCTGGAAGAGGAAGCGGCCAACTTGATCCGTTATCAGCAGTCCTATGCCGCCTCCGCCCAGATCGTCAGCACCGCCAAGACCATTTTCGATACCCTGTTGTCATCAGTGAGGTAAGCAGATGCGTATCACCACCAACATGGTCTATGACCGCAATATCTCCTCGCTGAACGGCGCCAACGAACGGCTGAGCACGGCTTATGAGCAGCTGATGACCGGCAACAAGTTCAAGACGGCGGGGGAAGATCCTTCCGGCATGAGCCAGAAGCTGGCGCTGACCAAGGAGATCGACCTGTTCAAGCAGTACGGAGTCAACGGCAGCCTGCTGGAAAACAGCCTGGGCCACGAGGAGACGGTGCTGACCGCCCTCAACACCGCCATGACCAGTGCCCAGACCCTGATCCAGAAGGCGAACGACTCGGCGGTGGGCTACGAGGATCGCCAAGCCATTGCCAGCGAGCTGGAAGGGCTGCAAAAGCAGATGTTCGACCTGATGAACAGCAAGAACTCCCAGGGCGAATATATCTTCGGCGGCAACCAGAGCAAGACCCAGCCCTTCATTCAGGATGCCAGCGGCAATTATGTCTTTCAGGGGGATACCGGCCAGCGCAACATTCAGGTGTCGCCGACGGTGCAGATCCCTGCCAATGATTCCGGCTTCAACCTGTTCGAGATAGTGCCGACCCGCAGGACCAGCAGCGCGGGGAGTGCCAATATTCAGGTCGGGGTGGCCGATCAGGGCCACTTCGACAGCTTCTACCGCAACAACTACGACCCTTCGCTCGCCAGCAACCAGTATACGGTGAACACCATTGCCGGCACGCCGGATACCTATGAGATCAGGGATGGCGGCGGTGCCTTGCTGCAAAGCGGCGACTATGTGGCGGGCAACAAGATCCCCTTCAACGGGCTGGAGCTGACCTTGTCGTTGCCGGCGGGGGGAGCGGCGCAAAACTTCGTGCTGGATCCGCCCCAAAACAACAACATCCTCGATGGCATGTCCGATTTCATCACGGCGCTGCGGGATCCCAACATCACGCCGGATACCTTCCAGCTGAAGGTGGCGGATGCCACTTCCCATATGAAAAATGCCCGGCTGAACGTGGATCAGGGGCTGGGGGAGATTGGCGGCAGAATGAACGGGCTGGAGCAGGTGATGGGCTCGAACGAAGGGCTGAGCACCTTGAATCAGCAGGCGAGGGCCAAGGTCTCCGAAGCGGATCTCTATGAGGTGATTGCCACCCTGTCAAAAGAGGATGCGGCACTGAGCGCCACCCAGCTCTCCTTCAGCAAGATCAGCAAGCTGACCCTGTTCGACTACATTCGTTGACCGGTCACCCATCGCTCGCGGCCCTGATGGCTGCGAGCGATGGTTACCCGCTTGGCCCCTGTTTTTCCCGCTCGTTTATCCTCATTCAACTCCCCATGCCGGCCAATTGTAACAAGCTGTTGCCACAGGCTATTTAGCGCATTGTGACGGGTTGACTCCTATTGAGCATTCGATAATCATGCAGCCCGCACAACAGAGGGTTGTGCGCATATTTGCAGCATCTCGTTAGGCGAGGCTCCTGTATAAACACAGGCCACTGATCTCACGACGTCCAGAGACGCCCAAGATCAGGACAGTTTTCATCGGATTAAGGTGTAAACCCAAGTGGCTTCCGGCATGCCGGATACGTTATGCAGTGCTAAAGCTGGTACGTGGGGATGATGACACGCCGGACGGCGTCATTTCCTGCCTATTACTCGTCAATCAAATTGCTGTTTTCTTTCAGACGGCGACGGATCACCGTTCGCGCTCAGGCTTGCCTGAAATCACATGAGGTCATTTGTGATGAAGAAAACACAGACTCTACTCAATCGTCATCAACTGCTCGATCTGGCTGCCCTGCAGGGCTGGCTGGAGCACAACCTGGATCCGGTTCAGCGTGCCGATCAGCTGCTGACCCTGCGTCCGGAAGAGCTCAACTGCATCTTCGATACACTGCCTACTGCCGAGGGTGCGGCGCTGCTCAGTTCGCTGTCGGCAGACTGTGCCGGGCGCCTGCTGATGCGGCTGCATGCCAGCATCGTCAGCGTGTTGCAGGGGGCCATGCCCCGTCGCGACATGCTGGCCATTCTGCGCCGGCTGGGCAGCAGTGATCGCACCATGCTGCTTGCCCGCTTCCCGGAGCAGGTACAGTCCACCTTCTACTCCCTGCTCGACTGGCCGACCGAATCGGTGGGCGCCAACATGCGCCACGAATTCCTGGCCATCGGCGATCAGGAGACGGTGGGCAGTGCCAAGCAGCTGATCCACGATGCCTGGGACAACGCCCAGCTGTTCCAGAACCTCTATGTGGTCAACAACGACCACCGCCTGCTTGGCAGCATCTCGCTCAAATCCCTGCTGATTGCCGACCCGCAACTGCCGGTGAGCGAGTTGATGGACCGGGAGACGGTGCGCATCAACGCCCGAGCGGATCAGGAACTGGCCGCCCGCCTGCTGATCGACCGCGATATCTCGACCCTGCCGGTCGAGGATCAGGGCAAGCTGGTGGGTATCTTCCACGTGGACGATGCCGCCGACATCCTGGAGCTCGAATCGACCGAGGATGCGGAGATGCAGGGTGGTTCCTCGCCGCTCGACACTCCCTATCTGCAGGCGACCCCCTGGCAACTGTGGCGCAAGCGGGTGGGCTGGCTGCTGATCCTGTTCGTGGCCGAAGCCTATACCGGTACCGTGTTGCGGGCGTTTGAAGAGCAGCTGGAAGCGGCCATCGCGCTGGCCTTCTTCATTCCGCTCCTGATCGGCACTGGCGGCAACAGTGGTACCCAGATCACTACCACCATAGTGCGAGCCATGGCGGTCGGGGAGGTGAGTCTGCGCAACCTCGGCACCGTGCTGAAAAAGGAGATCTCCACCGGTCTGCTCATCTCGGCCGCCATCGCGCTGGCCGCCTGGGTACGGGCCTGGAGCCTGGGGGTTGGTCCCCAGATCGGCATGGTCGTTACCCTGACCATCATCGCCATCGTGCTGTGGAGCGCCACCGTTGCTTCTGTGATCCCCATGGTGTTGCGTCGCTTCCGCATCGACCCGGCCGTGGTATCCGCCCCCTTCATCGCCACCCTGGTGGATGGTACCGGTCTTATCATCTACTTCGAAATCGCCAAGTTGCTGCTGCCCGAGCTGCAGTAAGTCGCCATCCCGAAAATGTAAAAGGCAGCCCATGGGCTGCCTTTTTTGTATTGGTTTATCCAGTTTTGAAAATGTGTTGGTGGAATGAGTGAGTGGTACATTGAAAGGTAAGTTTCTGATGTAGGGCTAGTAGGGTCTGGCGCATGAGATAGGGGATATTTATAACTGGGTTCGCTCGCATAAGGCACTGCAATACAGCGCCTCCGATGCAGTGCATCGGAGGCGCTGAGCCACTAGAGGTTATCCGAGAATGTGCCCCCTATTTTAGGACTTGGTAGTGAGTATTAATCTTCAACATCAATGTTCCCCGACGTAGATGTCCTTGTGTTGATCGCGGATCTCGAGGAACTTGTCGAGGTTGGCCAGCATCAGTTCTACCAACTGGGGATCGAAGTGCTGACCTTTCTCCTCCTGGATCAGCGCCAGTACCTTGTCCAGCGGCCAGGCCTTCTTGTAGCAGCGATCCGAGCCGAGCGCATCAAACACGTCAGCCAGCGCCACCACCCGTCCTTCCAGCGGAATGGCATCACCCTTGAGGCCACGGGGATAGCCGCTGCCATTCCACTTTTCATGGTGGTTGCCGGCGATGGTGGCGCCAATCTGGAACAGCGCCAGATCGCTGCCGGAGAGCATGTCCTGCCCCAGCTGGGCGTGGGTCTTCATTATTTCCCACTCTTCGGGGGTCAACTTGCCCGGTTTGTGAAGGATGGCATCCGGGATGCCCACCTTGCCGATGTCGTGCAGTGGGGAAGCGCGCTTGATGAGCTCGCTCTGCTCCTCGCTCATGCCGAGCAGCTGGCAGAACAGTTCGGTGTAGAGGGCGACCCGTTTCACGTGCAGCCCGGACTCCTTGGAGCGGGTCTCCACCAGTTCGCCGATCCGATAGATGATCTCGCGCTGGTTGTCAGCGATGACCTCGTTGAGCCGGATGTTCTCCAGTGCCACTATGATGTTTTCGGTAAACAGGCTGAGCAGCCCCATGTCCATCTGGCTGAGCTGGCGAGTGGTCTCGATATGAAACAGCAGGTGATGACGGGGGTTCTGGCAGTAGAGCACCATCTGGTTGCCATCATAGACGTTGGCACGATTGGCCATGGCCTGGCGCAGGATGGAGGGAGCATCCGCCAGTCGCAGTGACGGGTGGCCCGGCAGCAGGGGCTCCAGAATTTGATCCCGCACTTCGTAGGCGAACTGCTTCACGTCGTAGATTTGCGACTCTTCCAGACTGAGCAGGGCCCCGAGCTGTTCCTGAGCCCCTTCGACAAACTGGCGCAGGGCCCGTTTCTCGAAGATCCCCTTGGAGGCCTCGATGACTTTTTCCAGCCCCTGGCGATTGCTCTCCAGCGTGCGGATGTCGCGGTATGAACGCAGGCTGGCCCGCAGCAGGGTGCGCAGCTTCTGGGAGGTGAGCTCGGTCTTGTCCTTGTAGTCGTTGATGTCGTAGTTGGTGACCACGTCATCTTCCGGGGCCTGACCGGGTTGGCCGGTGCGCAGCACGATGCGCACCATCTTGTTTTGCAGATCCTCGCGCACGAATTTGACCACATCGAGGCCGGCGTGATCGACCTCCATGACCACGTCCAGCAGCAACAGTGCTACGTCCGGGGTCTTGGCGAGCAGCTCCCTGGCCTGGGCGGCTGAATAAGCATGCAAAAATTCAATGGGTCTATTATCGAATTCAAACTTGCTCAGGGTGATCTTGGTGATGCGATGAACCTCGGGTTCATCGTCCACAATCATCACCTTCCATCCAGCCTGCTGGTCATCGAGAAGGGGCAGATCGTCATCGTCAATAATCAGGATTTGGTCATCCATCATGCAATCCTGTTTGGGATCCTGTGCTTACATTAACTGCTTCACTAAGGATAGGAAACTTATTGAGAAATAAAATTTGATCTGTGAAATCTCTTTGTCGTCATCCTGTTGCAGCCCCATAAAAAAACGCCTCCACTTGGGAGGCGTTTGACTATCAATGTGTCTGTCAGGCTGCTCTGTGATAGGCCGATGGCTCGAACAGCGCCTTGTTGGCCACCAGGTCGATGGGATCAAAATCATCGACGTTGATGGTGCGCAGGCGGCTCTCTTCGGCGCGGCGCAGCAGGTCCGCTTCGGTCTGGTTGAGTACTCCCTGCGCCAGGCCGATCTCTGCCACCTTGTCCAGTTGCATAAACGGACGCTTGATACCGTCAGCCTTGCATACTTTCTCAAACAGCGGCTCGGCAGAGAGCACGTCGTCCAGTGCCTGCTCCAGCAGGCCGAAGGGGTTGCCCTCTTCGCGGGTGAGATACTGCCCCTGGGCCAGACGGCTGCGGGTTTCGCTCGGGGTCTGCAACAGGCGGGCAACCTGGCTGTCCAGCTTGTCGCTCGGGCGTTTCAGGTCGCGACCCAGCGGCAGCACGATGACGCGCAGGGCAAGACCAATCCAGCGATTCGGGAAGTTGCGCAGCAACTCGTCGATGGCTTCCTGGGCCTTGAACAGGGCGTCTTGCAGCGCCCAGTGCAGCAGCGGCAGGTCGGCGTGCTGACGACCCTCATCCTGATAGCGTTTGAGGGCGCTGGAGGCCAGATAGAGCTGGCTCAGTACGTCGCCAAGACGGGCGGAGACCCGCTCCTTGCGCTTGAGCTCGCCACCCAGGGTGCCCATCGCCATGTCTGACAGAAACGCCAGGTTGGCAGAGAGGCGGGAGAGCTGCTGGTAGTAGCCCTTGGTCTGATCCTTGAACGGCGCGGCGGCGAAGCGGGCTCCGGTTAACCCTAACCAGAAGCTGCGCACCAGATTGCTGATGGCAAAGCCGACGTGGCTGAACATCGCCTTGTCGAAATCCTTCAGCGCCTGCTCCTGATCCGGGTGGCTGGCGGCCAGCATCTCCGGCAGCACGTACGGGTGGCAGCGGATGGCGCCCTGACCGTAGATAATCATGCTGCGGGTCAGGATGTTGGCCCCTTCGACCGTGACGGCGATGGGAGCACCCTGATAGCCGCGGGCCAGATAGTTGTTGGGGCCCATGCAGATGGCCTTGCCGCCGTGGATGTCCATGGCATCGATGATGCACTTCTGGGCGCGGTCGGTGAGGTGATATTTGACGATGGCGGAGATGACCGAGGGTTTCTCGCCCAGGTCGATGCCGGTCACGGTCAGGTTGGCGGCGGCTCCCATGATGTAGGCGTTGCCACCGAGACGGGCCAGCGGCTCTTCAATCCCTTCCATTTTGCCGATGGGCAGTTTGAACTGGCGACGGATACGGCTGTAGGCGCCGGTCGCCAGGGCGAGCATCTTGACGCCGCCGGTGCTGTTGGAGGGCAGGGTGATGCCGCGCCCGACTGACAGACACTCCACCAGCATACGCCAGCCCTGACCGGCCATGGCCGGGCCGCCGATGATGAAGTCGAGCGGGACGAACACGTCCTTGCCGCGGGTCGGGCCGTTCTGGAACGGTACGTTGAGCGGGAAATGGCGGCGGCCGATTTCGACTCCCTTGATGTGGGTCGGAATGAGGGCGCAGGTGATGCCGAGCTCTTCTTCGTCACCCAGCAGGTGATCCGGGTCGCGCAGTTTGAAGGCCAGACCCAGTACGGTCGCGATGGGGGCGAGGGTGATGTAGCGCTTGTTCCAGGTAAGGCGCATGCCGAGCACCTCTTCTCCTTCCCACTCACCCTTGGCGATGATGCCGAAGTCGGGGATGGAGCCGGCGTCGGAACCCGCTTCCGGACTGGTCAGGGCGAAGCAGGGGATCTCCTTGCCGACCGCCAGACGGGGCAGGTAGTAATCCTTCTGCTCGTCGGTGCCATAGTGTTGCAGCAGCTCGCCCGGGCCCAGCGAGTTGGGCACGCCGACGGTGGAGGCGAGCACGGCGCTGGCGCCGCACAGCTTTTGCAGCACGCAGGATTGGGCATAGGCAGAGAATTCCAGCCCGCCATATTTCTTCTTGATGATCATGGCGAAGAACTTGTGGTCCTTCAGGTATTGCCACACTTCGGGAGAGAGGTCGGCCCGCTCGTGGGTCACTTCCCAGTCGTTGACCATGCGGCACACTTCTTCAACCGGACCGTCCATAAACGCCTGCTCTTCGGCAGACAGCGTGCTGACCGGAATGGCGTGCAGCTTCTTCCAGTTCGGGTTGCCGGCAAACAGGTCTGCTTCCCACCAAGTGGTGCCGGCTTCAATGGCCTCTTTTTCGGTGCGGGACATCTCCGGCATGATGGATTTGTAGAGTTTGAACAGCGGCTTGGTCAGCTGGTTGCGACGAAAATCCACCAGGTTGAGGGGGATGGCGATCACGGCAAACAGCGCCCAGACCAGCAGGGGAACGTGGCCATAGAGGGTGCCGACAATCAGGGCTGCCGCGGTGGCAAGCGTGGAGGTGAACAGAGACGCCCGGCGATAAGCCATGGCGCCGATCACCAGGATCACTCCGAGCAGAGTGAGGGTCGTCGTCATTTTTCGCTCCTTGCATGAGTTGCCGAAGTTGGGTGAATATGGTTGAACTGATCCAGAGGTCTGACCTGTTGGATATGGTCCCTGTTGTAATTCATACGCACAAACTTATCAAGCTGTTTACAAGCTTGTTACCTTGGCTCTGTGATCGGCATAACGTCCTGCAGAGGGGCGTGTGACGGGCAGGGGGCGACTCCGGGATTGGCTTGTGCGACAATGGCGTGGCCCATATTTTGGAAGAGACATCATGTACCAAGAACTGATCCGCAATGAATTGACCGAAGCTGCCAGCGTGCTCCAGGCGTTCCTGGCAGATGAGCAAAATCTCAAGGACATCGAAGCGGCCGCCAAGCTGCTCGCTGACTCCTTCAAGCAGGAAGGCAAGGTACTCTCCTGTGGCAATGGTGGCTCCCACTGCGACGCCATGCACTTTGCCGAAGAGCTGACCGGCCGTTATCGCGAGAACCGCCCCGGTTATGCCGGTATCGCCATCTCCGATCCCAGCCACCTCTCCTGTGTGTCCAACGACTTTGGCTATGACTACGTCTTCTCTCGCTACGTAGAGGCAGTCGGCCGTCGCGGTGACGTGCTGCTCGGCATCTCCACCAGCGGCAACTCCGGCAATATCCTGAAAGCCATTGAAGCTGCCCATGCCAAAGGCATGAAGGTGATTGCGCTGACCGGCAAGGACGGCGGCAAGATGGCCGGTCTGGCCGATGTCGAGATCCGGGTGCCGCACTTTGGTTACGCCGACCGCATTCAGGAAGTGCACATCAAGGTGATCCACATCCTGATCCAGCTGGTCGAAAAAGAGATGGCCAAGTAAGGCAGGGGTCTCGAGCCGGGATAGTCGTGCCTTGTCTGGCCGTGTCCCGGCGGGATCTTGCGCACGCGGCCGGTGTCAGCGCAGGCTGAGCCGGCCGATTGGCAATGAGATGGTCAAGTAAGCAAGGAGCCCGCAGCCTATGTGCGAACTGCTCGGCATGAGTGCCAATGTGCCGACCGATATCTGCTTCAGCTTCACCGGCCTGATGTTGCGCGGCGGCAAGACAGGGCCTCACAAGGATGGCTGGGGCATCACTTTTTACGAAGGGAAAGGCTTTCGTACCTTCAAGGATCCCGAGCCCAGCGCCCAGTCGCCGATTGCCAGGCTGGTGCAGGCGCTGCCCATCAAGAGCCGCGCCGTGGTCAGCCATATTCGGCAGGCCAACCGCGGCTGCGTCTCGCTGGAGAATACCCACCCCTTTACCCGCGAGCTGTGGGGTCGTTACTGGACCTTTGCCCACAATGGCCAGTTGACGGGTTACAAAGGGTTGGCCACCGGCCGCCATCGACCGGTGGGCGACACCGACAGCGAGCACGCCTTCTGCTGGCTGCTCGATCGGCTGGAACAGAAATATCCCCGACGCCCTGCCAACTTTCCCGCCATGTTTCGCTACCTGGCGAGCCTGTGCGACGAGCTGCGCAGCCTGGGGGTATTCAATATGTTGCTGTCGGATGGGGAGTTCGTGATGACCTACTGCAGCAACAACCTCTACTGGCTGACCCGGCGAGCTCCGTTCGGGGAGGCCCGTCTGCTGGATGAAGATGTCGCTATCGACTTTCAGAGCGAGACGACTCCGGACGATGTGGTGACCCTGATTGCGACCCGGCCGCTGACCGGTAATGAAGACTGGGTAAAAATGGCGCCGGGCGAGTTCAGTCTGTTTCGACTGGGTGAGCGGGTGGGTGCCAGTCAGCAGTGATAATCAGCTGATCCAGAGATAAAAAAATACCAGGGTAGAATCCTACCCTGGTTCTTCGCAGCAGCCATACAGGCAAAAGGGATGAGAGAGGTGTTGCTGAGTCGCATCATTCTCACGGCCGCCATTGTTATTTAATTGTTAATTTCATGGCAACATTTATGTTGCAACTCGGCCATCTATTGTCTGGTTAGGCGATCCTGATCACGCTTTTCTGATTCGCGTCCCGTTTGAGTTCGATTTTCTGACGGCGATGAGACGTGACTGAGTCGTGTCGGGCATCTATAGTATGGTCTGTTTGAATACCATCAGGAGGATGACGGAATGGAGTGGCTGGATCAGAAGGTGTTGCGACAGCTGGCGGAAGACATCGGCCAGGAGATGATGCCGGTGGTGATCTCGGTCTTCATCGAAGAGGTGGGGGAACAGCTTGCCCAGCTGCGCCCGCTCTATGAACAGCAGGACTGGCCCGCACTGGCCCGGCTTGCCCACAGCATGAAGTCCTCCTGCGGCAGCTATGGCGCCCAGCTCAGTTACCAGCAGGTGGTGGCGCTGGAACAAGCCTGCAAACATGAAGACGGCGAGCAAGTCGCCCGTTTGCTGGCCGAGCTGGAGCAATCCCTGCCCCAGGTGCTCTCCCACCTCGCCAACTATCACTGAGCCCCTGCAGCCGGCGCATAAGCGCCGGACTTGCCATCCTCTACCCGTCCGCTAGCGTTGATTGACCAGTTGCTGGATAACCCTGTCCAGTGCCAGCTTCAATTTCAGGCGATCGTGCCGATGGGGGAGGGCGGCCTCACCCAGCTCGGCCAGGATCAATCGGCCAGCCAGCTCTGCCGGGTATTCCCCCGCGGGGGCCAGAATGGCATCGACCCGACCCGCTCCGACCCGTGATTCCAGCCAGCGCCACTGATTGTGCAGGCTGAGCTGGCTGGCAGGGCCGTTTTCGGCGACCAGATTGCAGATGAACACCAGCATGGCATCGCTCTCGTTGATGGCCTGGGCCACCTCAGCCAGCAGCAGGGGGGGCATGATGGAGGTAAGAAAGCTGCCGGGGCCGAGGATGATCATGTCGGCCTGTGCCAATGCCTGCACCGCCTCGCGGGTGGCCGGTACCTCCGGGCTCAGGCTGAGGGAGAGCGGCGGGGTGTCGAGCTGATCGATGGAGACTTCTCCCAGGATCTGATTGCCACAGGCCGTGTGGGCGCACAGGTCGGTGGGAAATTCAGACATGGGTAACAATTGTGACTCTATTTTCAGCATGTCGCTGATGAGCTTGATAGCATCAAGAGGGCGCACGCAGAGGTTGTCGAGCGCCAGCAGCATCAGATTGCCGAGGTTGTGGCCTGCCAGTTCGCCGCGACCGGCGAACCGATATTCGAACAGCAGGCTGCCGATACTGGGATCAGTCACCAGTTGATTAAGGCAGTTGCGCAGATCCCCCCAGGCGATACACTCCTGGCTCTTGCGCAGTCGTCCGGTAGAGCCGCCATCATCGGTGGTGGTGACGATGCCGGTCAGGCGCGATCCCAGAAACGAGAGTGAAGAGAGCACGCGGCCCATGCCGTGGCCGCCACCGATGGCGACGACCCGGTCAAAATCATTGATGTTCTTCTGCCACATGCCGTTTTCCTGTGGTTGGGCTCAATTGAATGTGATTCTAATCGATAAGACGGGATAATTGTTTGATTAAGGTATGATTTTTGCTTACCCCCAGCATCATGAACAACTAGGAGATGGTGTTGAACTTCCTGACGGCTCACTCTCTTGAAGAGACCTCCCTGCTGGCTGCCCGGCAGGTCAGTGAGCGGCTGCTCGCTCAATCACCTCATTCCCCTTCGCTGTTACTGGTCTATTTTACTCAGGCTCACGATGCCGAGGAACTGCGCCATCACTTCAAACAGCAGTTCCCGTCGTCTCGGATGATAGGTTGCAGCTCCTGTGGTGGGGTCATGACCCAGACCGGCCATCATGCCCGCCAGGGGATCGGTCTGGCAGTGGCGGCTATCTACGATGAGAAGGGAGCCTACGGCGTGGCGGGCCAGGCGGGGGATGCAGTGGATGTGCGCCAGCTGCTGCGCAGTGCCATCGCCGATGGGGGGCGCCCCGGCGAACTGCCACAACTCATCTTGCTGCATGCAAGCCCGGGCCAGGAGGAGGCGATGCTGGAGAGCATCGAAGCCGAGCTAGGTACGACGGTCCCGGTCGTCGGGGGCTCCGCCGCCGATAACAGCGTCAACGGTGATTGGCAGCTGTGCTGGGATGAGGGCAGTACCCGCGAGGGCGTTGCGCTGGCCGTGCTCTATCCCGACTGCCAGCTGGCGTTCCAGTTTCACTCCGGCTATGTCCCCACCGAATATCGCGGCACCATCACGGCCCTGTCGGGACGGGAGATCCTCACCATCGATCATGAGCCCGCAGCCGAGGTCTATGCTCGCTGGAGCGGACGGACAACCCCCTGGCCGGTGGGCCCCATCCTGCGGGAGACCACCCTGTCGCCGCTGGCGAGACAGGTGGGCACCCTGGATGACATGCCCTATTACAAGCTCTCCCACCCGGAAGCCGTGACAGAAGGTGGCGGATTACGCCTCTTTACCGATACTCAGGTCGGGGAGCGGTTGCTGCTGATGTACAGCAGCCAGGAGGGCTTGCTGCAGCGTAGTCTGAATGCAACCCGCATCGAACCCGAGTACGGTATGGCCACCGAGATGCAGCCGTTTGGCGCCCTTGTGATTTTTTGTGCTGGTTGTCGCTTGGCTCTTGGTGATAGCTTATGCCAATTTGTCGATCAATTTCATACCCGGCTGGGGGACATCCCCTTCATCACCCCGTTCACCTTCGGCGAGCAGGGCCGCCTGCCCCATGGTGAGCTGGCGCACGGCAACCTGATGGTCTCGAGCGTGATCTTCCTCGACAGCTGACATTGCGCTGGAAACAAGATGATAGGTAACACGGAACTGGAAGCCCTCGGTGACAAGCTGCAGACCACCTTGGTGGAGCTGGTGCGTTGCCGGGAACGCGAGGCCAAATACCGCCAAGAGTCGCAAACCCTGTTGTGCGGGGTGGCGACGCTGGCCGATGCCCAGACGCTGGAACAGGTGCTGGACAGCCTCATTCAGGTGCTTAAGCCCTTCATCGGCTTCGAACATGCGGATGTGGTGGCCTGGGAGGGAGAGGGCGGCATCACCCACCTCAGCACCCAGGATGGCGAAGTGGGGCGCAGCTGGCAGCTGACCCCGCTCTTCTCTCGCGCCATCGAGGGAGAGACCCTGGTTATCTATGATCCGACCCAGTTGCCGGAACTGGCGCCGCTGGCCGATGTGGAGGGCTGGGCCAGCGTGATGATGACGGGCTTGCGAGCCCCCGGTTTTTCCGGTGTGCTCATCTGCCGTCACGCCGTGATGGGGACCTTCGATCTCAAGAGCAAGGCGGCCATGCAGCGCTGCCGTCCGCTCATCTCCCAGGCGCTGGTCAACATCGCCTATCGAGCCCGCCTGCAGGAACAGGTCGAGCTGAAAACACTGGCCCTGCAAGCGGGTGAACAGCGTTTTCGCAGCTTTGCCGGCATGGCGTCCGACTGGTTCTGGGAGACGGATACCGAGCACCGGCTGAGCTATGTATCCGCCCCCGGCCAGCAGGGGGACATGCTGATGCATCAACCCGGCCAGAGCCTCTACGATTACGCCTATGATAGGCGCGACCCCGAATGGGGCAAGTATCGCCGGCTCATCGGTCTGCACCTGCCGGTACGGGCGGTGCGGGCCCAGGTCAGCCTGGCCAAGGGGCCGCGCTGGATGGAGATCAACGCCGAACCCTGTTTCGATGCCGCCGGCATCTTCATCGGTTACCGCGGTACGGCACGGGACGTGGGCAACCAGATCCGCCGTGAGCAGGAACTGGCCAGGGCGCGGGACGAAGCGGAAGCGGCCAACCGCGCCAAGTCGCAGTTTCTGGCCATGATGACCCACGAGATCCGCTCTCCCATGAACGCGGTGTTGGGCATGCTGGATCTGCTGCAACACGCCCAGCTTGAACCCCAGCAACAGACGCTGCTGGGCCACGCCACCCATGCCGCGCGCCTGTTGCAGACCATCATCGACGACGTACTCGATTTCTCGAAGATTGAATCCCATACCCTGGAGTTTCACTGCGAGACGTTGCAACCGGCCCAGCTCTGCCAGTCCCTCATCGAGCCGCTGTTGGCGCAGGCGGGCAGCAAGGGCATCAACCTTGACTGGCGGGTGGACGACGCCGTACCAGCCCAGCTGCAGGGGGATCCGGTGCGCCTCTCCCAGGTGATCAGCAACCTGCTCGGCAACGCGGTGAAATTCACCAGTCAGGGCAGCGTATTGCTGCAACTGAGCTGGCATGAACAGCAATTGAGGGTCTCGGTGACCGACAGCGGGATCGGTATCTCGGCCGAGGATCAGGCGCTGCTGTTCGAACCCTTCTCTCAGGTCGACAGTTCGGCCACCCGCCGTTTCTCGGGCACCGGGCTGGGGCTGGCCATCAGCAAGCGGTTGGTGGAGTTGATGGGCGGTAGCATTCAGCTGCGCAGTGCCCCCGGTGAGGGAAGCTGCTTCTGGTTCGATTTGCCGGGCATGGCGCTGCCATGTGAATGCAGCAGCCGGCCCGAGCCGGATCAGCAGCCCATTCAGGATCTGGATGTGCTGGTGGTGGAAGACAGTCCGGTCAATCAGCTGGTGGTATCGCTCATGCTGCAAAAGCTGGTGAGCCGGGTCAGAGTCGCGGCCAACGGGCTGGAGGCGCTGGCCCAGGTGGCGGAGCAACGGCCTGATCTCATCCTGATGGACATGCGGATGCCGCAGATGGATGGACTGGAGGCGACCCGGCGTCTGCGAGAACTGGGTTGTAGCGTGCCCATCGTGGCGCTGACGGCCAACGCCATGGCGGAAGACAGGGCTCGTTGCCTGGCCCAGGGGATGGATGACTTTCTGGCCAAACCGATAAGTCTGATGCGGCTGCGAGAGTGTCTGCAACGCCATTTTGAACCCGCAGCGCCGGATCGCAGCTAAAAAAAATGGTCAACCTGGGTGGTTGACCAATTCTTCAGCAAATACTGAAGAGAGCACGGGATAAATCGGGTTGTACGATTCTATATGAAAAAGTCGTGCCAACTTTTCAGAACCAGTTTATGCGGCTTGCAGCGCGGCTATTGATTTCTATTGGGCGCTTTATTTGCAAAATGCGAAAACCTTGTTTTCATTATCGGAATATTCGCATTTTGCAATACGCTTCTGACTCACTGTGCGATCAGTCGGCGCAAGAATTGACGGGCCGCTTCGCTATTTTGTTTGGCAATCAACATCTGCTTTTCATAGATCGGCATCGGCAGAATTTCGAGCCAGCGTTGGCAGAGCCAGGCCGCATCGTCAAACTGCTTGTCCGGGTAAAGTTCATCCAGTTCCGGATACTGTTCAAACACTTCCCGTAGCCGGGTCACCAGCGGCTTGTCGCTGAAGTCTGAATGGGTGCTCGGCCAGTTGGGCAGGGCTTCGACTCTGGCCCGGCGCAGACCCAGCTCGTCCGTTTCCATCTCGTGGATGCAGAAACGTTCCATGCCGAGTACGGTGACGCCGAGCAGGCCATCATTCAGGGTGTAAAAGTCGGTGACTTTGACCCGGGTGCCGACCGGCAGGATCCGCCCGGACTTGCCAGTGGTCGTCGCCTCTTCCATCACGATGCCGAAGCCCTGGTCATCGATGAATGACTCTTTGAGCATCTGCAGGTGGCGCGGTTCAAACAAACGCAGAGGAAGCTTGCCACCAGGCAGTATGTGGGAAGGCAAGGGGAACAGTGCCAAGGGTTGAAGTTTCATGTTCCATCCTCCATTGAGTAGTTGCTGAATAGGACAATGCAGCGACTGTGCCAGAGAATGAAAAAAGCCACCGGAAGGTGGCTTTTTGCTGGATGGGAGGGCGTTTAGTTGCGCTGCTCCAGGTACATGACAGCAGCTTCCACGCGGCTTTGCGCCTCGAGCTTCTTGAGCAGGCTCTTGACGTGTACCTTGACCGTGCCTTCGGAAATATGGAGTACGGAGGCGACCTGTTTGTTGGAGAGGCCCTTTGCAATTTCGCGCAGGATTTGCATTTCGCGACGCGTTAAGCTCTCCAGCTTCTGCTGCAGGTGATCCAGCTCGTAAATGTTCTCGAGGTAGGGACGCAGCGGCTCGCTCAGGATCTGTTTACCGGTCATCACGTCCGCCAGCTGGGCTAGCAGCATCTCTGGCTCGGTATCCTTGAGCAGGTAGCCATCGGCGCCGGCCTTGAGCAGCGCCACCACGTCCTGACGGGCGTCGGACACGGTCAGGATCACCACCCGGGAGGTCACTTCCTCGGTGCGCAGCGCCTTGAGGGTGTCCAGACCGGAGAGGCCTTTCATGTTGAGGTCGAGCAGGATCAGATCCGGTTCGGACTCCTTGGCCATGGCGACGGCATCGGTACCGTTGGAAGCTTCACCGACGACTTCGATGTTCTCCTCCAGGGCCAGCAGCTGCACAATCCCTTTGCGCATGAGGGGATGGTCATCCACGACCAGAACACTATATTTCATCTCGTCCATCAGGCATCTCTTGTTAGGCTGGTGGGAAAGGTCAGATGTACGCAGGTGCCTCTGGGCGGCCTTTCGCTGATGGTCAGCAGACCATGCAGCTTGCTGGCACGCTCGTTCATGATGCTCAGGCCATAGTGGTTGACCGCCGAGCTTGCGATCCCTATTCCGACACCATCATCTGAAATCTGAACCTGGATGTTACCATCGGCGAGGGTCTCACAGCTAACATCAATCACTTGCGCACTGGCATGTTTGATGGCATTGAGCACTGCCTCACGGATCAGCTGCAAGATGTGGATGTGCTGACCGGCTTCGAGATCGGTATCGGCCAGACCGTAATGGAGCCTGATGTCGGCCTGGGTCTGCGGCTTGAGCTGCTCCAGCATCACCTTGATGGCTTCACCGAGATTGGCGTCGCCAATGCTGAGACGGAAGGTGCCGAGCAGCTCGCGCAACTGGGTATAGGCGCTGCCAAGCCCCTCGTCGATCTGCTGCATGGCGGCTTCGGCTTTGACCGTATCCCCCTTGGCGAAGGAGCGCTTGAGCAGGGTGGACTGGATTTTGAGATAGGAGAGGGCCTGGGCCAGCGAGTCGTGCAGCTCGCGGGCGATGACGGCCCGCTCTTCCATCAGCAGCAGACGCTGGTGTTGCAGCAGGGTCTGATCCTTGTGCAGCACCTGGGCCAGCAGCATGGAGAAGTTTTTCATCAGCCGCTCGTCGATGGGGTGGCTGCTGATGACGTCGAGCCGGCCATACTCCTGCTCGTCCATCTGCAGATAGAAGCTGACCACGGCATCCAGATCGCCGGGCCAGCCCTTGCGGCCGGTGATGTAGTCCGGCATGGCATTGTGCTCGAAGCGGGTCAGCCGGATATAGTCGATGTGCTGGTGGGCCGCCGCCCGCTCCAGCAGCTTGAGCAGGGTGCGCCGGCTCAGCGGTGCCGCGTGCAGCTTCTGGGCGGTACTGTAGAGGAAGGAGAGGGTGTCGTTGGCCTGCTGCAGCTTGGCGGTCTTCTCTTCGACCTTGCTCTCCAGCTCCCGGTAGAGCTTGCCGAGTTCGTCGGCCATGGTGACGAAAGCCCCCGACAGCTCCCCCAGCTCGTTTTCACAGTGGGGGGGCAGGGTCAGGTCGAACTCCTGGCGCTGGATCTGGCGGGCGCAATAGACCAGCTGGTTGAGCGGAGCCACCACCTGCTGGCGGGTAAAGCGCACCGTGAACCAGGCGATGGTGATGATGGAGAGTAGCCCCAGCCCTTCGGCCAACGCCAGCATGCGCACCTTGAACTCCACGTGGTACTGCATCTGGTTGACGAAGTCGTCGATGGCCGCGACGAACTGCTCGGTGTTGTCGGTGTAGCGCCGCGGGGTGGCGTTCTCGATGTGCTCGCGCATCACCTGCCACTGCTGCAGCACCTCGCCATAGGTGCGGCGCAGGGAGGCGGGGGTGATCCAGCGCTGGGTCTCCTGCAGCTCGGCGGCGTGCAGGGTCTGCTCGAACTGATCGAGCCGGCTCAGCACCTGCTGGCCCTGTTCAATCTCGTAGGCCATCCGGTAGGCCTGCATCCGCAGGGAGCCGGAGAGGTTGATCGCCTTGGCGTCAGGCACCGAATAGAACAGGGTCACCATGGCCACCACGGCGATCAGGCTTGCCATGAACAGGATGAGCACCATGGAGCGCCCGATGGCGCTGCTGACCGAATGTACCTTGAACCACTTTCCCATGCCGGCTCTCTTCCTTCACTTCAGACAATAACCCCACAAAGTAGCATGGGAGTGTACTCCAACTTGTGCTAGCATCGAAAAACTAGATGAACTCCGAGCGGTTTTGCCTAAGTCCTCATGATAGGGGGAAACCGCCGTCAGCCGATGTTCGAGCTGTAAGGGTCAGGAAAGAAATGCCCTGGCCTCCCGTATTTGGAAAGGTGTTTATGTCGCCACTGCAAGATGGTTTTTTCCGTCGTTTCTACTATTTGCGCCTGTCGATCACCGACGTGTGCAATTTTCGCTGTACCTACTGCCTGCCTGATGGTTACCGTCCACCGGCCGGTGACAAGGCGGGGCGTCAGCCCTTTCTCTCTCTGGAAGAGATCCGCCGTGTCGTGTCTGGATTTGCCGCCATGGGCACCCGCAAGGTGCGTCTGACCGGCGGGGAGCCCTCCCTGCGCCGGGACTTCACCGCCATCATAGAGACGGTGGCCAATACCCCCGGCATCGAGAAGGTGGCCATGACCACCAATGGTTATCGTTTGAAAGAACGGGCCCAGGAGTGGTTTGATGCGGGCCTGACCGCCCTCAACGTCAGTGTCGACAGCCTGGATCCGCGCCAGTTTCACCAGATCACCGGTGAGAACAAGCTGGTGGAGGTGATGGATGGCATCGAAGCGGCGCTAGCCGCCGGCTTCAAGTCGGTCAAGATCAATGCCGTGCTGCTCAAGGGACTCAACGATCATCAGCTGGGTGCGTTTCTGGCCTGGATCCGGCACAAGCCCATCGAGCTGCGTTTCATCGAGCTGATGCAGACCGGCGAGATGGATACCCTGTTTCGCGATCATCACGCCAGCGGGGCGCTCATCAAGCAGCGTCTGCTGGATGCCGGTTGGCTGCAACAGCTGCGTGGCGTCGACGATGGCCCCGCCCAGGTGTTCATGCACCCGGAGTCGATGGGCGGG
This sequence comes from Aeromonas sp. S5(2024), assembly GCF_041403025.1. Classification (NCBI taxonomy): domain Bacteria; kingdom Pseudomonadati; phylum Pseudomonadota; class Gammaproteobacteria; order Aeromonadales; family Aeromonadaceae; genus Aeromonas; species Aeromonas sp. S5(2024). Next base: position 731,026 of record NZ_JBGLRI010000001.1, read on the forward strand.
GTAGGGCTCATCATGCCCTACAGCAAGGATTTCTGTGCCGGTTGCAACCGGCTGCGGGTCTCTTCCCTCGGCAAGCTGCACCTTTGTCTGTTCGGCGACCACGGGGTGGAGCTGCGGGATCTGTTGACGGCCGACGGCCAGCAGGATGAATTGCAGCAGCGGATCCGCAGCGCCCTTGCCGGCAAGGCGGCGACCCATCGACTGCACGAAGGCAATGCCGGCATGACCCCGCATCTGGCCTCCATCGGCGGCTGATCCACGGCAGCCGATAAAAATAGCCATCGATTAATAAGCAATCCTCAAATGGGGGTATTTTGCCTTGCCCTCATTGTTCTTTATTGCGCCAAGGGTTTGATCCAGCGCAAGAATCCCCCCTGATTATCTCCCTGGTGGTATATCCCTGAACTTGTCAGGGCCGCAATATACACCCACTCTTATAATAGGTATTGAAAATACCTGTCATGGGACTCACTCGTGCGCCATTACCAGCAGCAAGGAGCCGTTATGCCGGATGGGGTCAACCTGTCGCGTCGCAGTCTGTTTCGGGGTCGTCTGACATCGAATGAGCCACGGGTGCAACTGCCCTGGTCCGTCGCCTGGTCCGATTTTGCCGCCGACTGCACCCGCTGCGGTGACTGCCTCACGGCTTGCCCGGAGCAGATCCTGGTCAAGGGCGATGGTGGTTTTCCAAGCGTGGATTTTCTGCGCGGCGAGTGCACTTTTTGCGGGGAATGTGTCGCCGCTTGCAAAGTGCCGATATTTCGCCCGACCACGGAGGCACCCTGGCAATACATCGCCCATATTGAAGCCAGCTGCCTGGCCCATGGCCAGGTATTCTGCCAGCGCTGCCAGGACAGCTGCGAACCCAGGGCGATCCGTTTCTCCCCCGTGCTGGGCAGGGTGCCGACCCCCAGCATCGAGGCGGCAGCCTGCACCGGTTGCGGTGCCTGCGTGATGGATTGTCCGGTGGGCAGCATCCGGGTGGGGGCCCCCGCTGGCGAGGAGTCCAGATGAAGCAGGAGTCACAATGAAACAAGAGTTCCATGTATCGAGCCTGGTGGTGCTGACCCAGCCCTCCTTGCGTCACCAACTCGCAGACGAGATCGCGACCCTCGAGGGAGCCGAGATCCATGCCGTCAGTGATGAGGGCAAGCTGGTGGTGACCCTGGAAGGTCCGAGCCAGCGTCCCATCATGGCGGCCATCGACGCCATCAATGCGATGCCGGGCGTATTGTCCGCCGCCCTGATTTACCACCAGTTTGATGAGCTCGAGGCCCAGTGCAAGGAGTAGCGCCATGAGGCCGAGCCTGCGTGACTCATCGTAATGGCCGCCATGGATGCAAAGATAAAGCGATGCCGGGGTACGAGTTCGCCGCCCTGAGCCAAAACCAGTTCGATACACTCGACAACTTACGCGATAAGCAATGTGAGGATATGCCATGAAGCTGAGTCGACGCGACTTTATGAAGGCCAACGCGGTGGCGGCAGCCGCTGCCGTTGCTGGTGTCAGTGCCCCCACGCTGGCGGCCAATCTGATTACCAGTACCGACAAGACCGCCATCACCTGGGACAAGGCACCGTGCCGTTTCTGCGGTACCGGCTGTTCCGTGCTGGTGGGTTCCCAGGATGGGCGCGTCGTGGCGACCCAGGGCGATCCCGATGCACCGGTCAACCGCGGCCTTAACTGCATCAAGGGGTACTTCCTGTCCAAGATCATGTATGGCCAGGACAGGCTGACCCAGCCCATGCTGCGCATGACGGACGGCAAGTTCGACAAGAACGGCAACTTCGCCCCCATCAGCTGGGATCAGGCCTTCGACATCATGGCCGAGAAGTTCAAGGCCACCCTGAAAGAGAAGGGACCGACCGCGGTCGGCATGTTCGGCTCCGGCCAGTGGACCGTATGGGAAGGCTATGCCGCCGCCAAGCTGATGAAGGCGGGTCTGCGCACCAACAACCTGGACCCCAATGCCCGTCACTGCATGGCTTCCGCAGTGGTGGGCTTCATGCGTACCTTCGGCATGGATGAACCCATGGGCTGCTACGACGACATCGAGCAGGCCGACGCCTTCGTGTTGTGGGGCTCCAACATGGCCGAGATGCACCCCATTCTCTGGTCGCGCATCTCCGATCGCCGTCTGTCCCACCAGGATGTGCAGGTGCACGTGCTCTCCACCTTCGAGCACCGCAGCTTCGAGCTGGCGGACAACGGCATGGTGTTCACCCCGCAGACCGACTTGGCGATCCTCAACTACATCGCCAACTACATCATCCAGAACGACAAGGTGAACTGGGAGTTCGTCAACAAGCACACCCAGTTCCGCAAAGGGGTGACCGACATCGGCTACGGCCTGCGTCCCACCAACCCGCTGCAGCAGAAGGCCAAGAACCCGGACAGCGGCGACTCCACCCCGATGAGCTTCGACGACTTCGCCAAGTTCGTGGCGGATTACGATCTGGAGTCCGTTTCCAAGCTCTCCGGCGTGCCGAAGGACAAGCTCGAGAAGCTGGCCCAGCTCTATGCCGATCCGAGCAAGAAGGTGGTCTCCTACTGGACCATGGGTTTCAACCAGCATACCCGCGGTGTCTGGGCCAACAACCTCTGCTACAACATCCACCTGCTGACCGGCAAGATCTCCACCCCGGGCTCGGGTCCGTTCTCCCTGACCGGTCAGCCCTCCGCCTGCGGTACTGCCCGTGAAGTGGGTACCTTCGCCCACCGTCTGCCGGCCGACATGGTAGTGACCGAACCCAAGCACCGTGCCATCGCCGAGAAGATCTGGAAGCTGCCGGAAGGCACCATCCCGGAGCAGGTGGGCTACCACGCCGTGCTGCAAAACCGCATGCTCAAGGACGGCAAGCTCAACGCCTACTGGGTGATGTGCAACAACAACATGCAAGCCGGCCCGAACATGAACGAAGAGGGGCTGCCCGGTTATCGCAACCCGGCCAACTTCATCGTGGTGTCCGACCCTTATCCGACCGTGACCGCCCAGGCGGCCGACCTCATCCTGCCCACCGCCATGTGGGTGGAGAAAGAGGGCGCCTACGGCAACGCCGAGCGCCGTACCCAGTTCTGGCACCAGCAGGTCAAACCGCCGGAAGGGGCCAAGTCCGACCTGTGGCAGCTGATGGAGTTCTCCAAGCGCTTCAAGGTGGAAGAGGTATGGCCGGCGGAACTCATCGCCAAGATGCCGGAAGTGAAGGGCAAGACCCTGTTCGACGTGCTCTATGCCAACGGCCAGGTCAACCAGTTCCCGAAAGAGCAGAGCAAGGGGGCCCTGAACGACGAGGCCGAGCACTTTGGTTTCTACGTCCAGAAGGGGCTGTTCGAAGAGTACGCCACCTTCGGTCGCGGCCATGGCCACGATCTGGCACCGTTCGATCAGTATCACGAAGCCCGCGGCCTGCGCTGGCCGGTGGTGGACGGCAAGGAGACCCTGTGGCGCTATCGCGAAGGGTTCGACCCTTATGTGAAAGCGGGCGAAGGGGTGCGTTTCTACGGCAAGCCCGACGGCAAGGCGGTCATCTTCGCGCTGCCCTATGAGCCGGCCGCCGAAGCTCCCGACAAAGAGTACGACATGTGGCTCTCCACCGGTCGCGTGCTGGAGCACTGGCACACCGGCACCATGACCCGTCGCGTGCCCGAGCTCTATCGCGCCTTCCCGGATGCGGTGCTGTTCATGCACCCGGAAGATGCCAAGGCCCGTGGCGTGCGCCGTGGTGAAGAGGTGATCGTCTCCTCCCGCCGGGGCGAGGTGAAGACCCGGGTCGAGACCCGCGGCCGCAACCGTCCGCCCAAGGGACTGGTGTTCATGCCCTTCTTCGACGCGAGCCAGCTGGTCAACAAGCTGACCCTGGACGCCACCGATCCGCTCTCCAAAGAGACGGATTACAAGAAGTGCGCCGTCAAGGTCGTCAAGGCATAAGGCGGGGGAGCGCGAGATGAGTCGTAGTCGGCGCCAGTTTCTGGCCGACATGGCCAAGGGGGCCTGCGGTGTGGGCCTGCTTGGCGTGGGGCTCGGCGGCATGGCGCGCCAGCAGGTGCAGGCGGTGCCTGCCCAGGCGCTGCGCCCGCCGGCCGCCCTCGACGAGGCACAGTTCCTCGGCGCCTGCGTGCGCTGTGGGCTCTGCGTCGAGGCCTGCCCCTACGACACTCTCAAGCTCGCCCGGCTGTTTGAACCCGTGACCACCGGCACCCCCTACTTCAAGGCGCGCGCCGTCCCGTGCGAGATGTGTGAAGACATCCCCTGCGTGATGGCCTGCCCGAGCGGGGCGCTGGATCAGACCATGACCGACATCGATCAGGCACGGATGGGAGTGGCTGTGCTCATCGATCATGAGACCTGCCTCAACTACTTGGGGCTGCGCTGCGACGTCTGCTACCGGGTCTGCCCGCTGATCGACAAGGCGATCACCCTGGAGCTGCAACATAACCAGCGCACCGGCAAGCACGCCATGTTCCTGCCCATGGTGCACAGCGATGTCTGCACCGGTTGTGGCAAGTGCGAGCATGCCTGCGTGCTGGAGGAGGCGGCCATCAAGGTGGTGCCTCGCCAGCTCGCCAAGGGGGAGATTGGCCACCACTACCGGCTCGGCTGGGAAGAGAAGGCGAAGGCGGGCAAATCGCTCATCGGCGACAGGCTCACTCTGCCGACCCGCAAACCGGAGGGGCTATGAGTCGTTATCCGGGAGCCGAGGCCACGGCCAGGCTGGGCTGGTGGCGGTCACACCGCTTCCTGCTGCTGCGCCGGCTCTGCCAGTTCGGTGTGCTGACGCTGTTCCTGCTGGGGCCGCTGGCGGGCATCTGGATCCTCAAGGGCAATCTCTCCAGCTCGCTGTTGCTGGATACGGTGCCACTCACGGATCCGCTGACCCTGCTGCAGTCGTTGGCGGCGGGCCATTGGCCCATCCCCACCCTCTGGCTGGGGGCTGTTATCGTGCTGCTGGGTTACTGGCTGGTCGGGGGACGGGTGTTCTGCTCCTGGGTCTGTCCGGTCAACCTGGTCACCGATGCCGCCGCTTGGTTGCGGGGTCGTCTTGGCCTCAAGGGCAACGGTCAGTTCAGCCGCACCACCCGCTACTGGCTGCTGGCCATGGTGCTGGTGGCACCGGCCATCGCTGGGGTGCTGGTGTGGGAGCTGGTCAATCCGGTGTCGCTCACCCTGCGCGGCCTGTTGTTTGGCATGGGGGCGGGCTGGGCCTTGCTGGCGGTGCTGTTCCTGTTCGACCTCTTTGTGGTAGAGCGGGGCTGGTGCGGTCACCTCTGTCCGGTGGGGGCTTTCTATGCCCTGGTCAACCGGGTCGGGTTCATCAAGATTTCTGCCAAGGGGCGCGAGCGGTGCAGCAACTGCATGGATTGTTATGCGGTCTGCCCGGAACGTCCCATCCTGCGCGGCCCCGTTCACGGTGCCAAGCGTGGTCACGGGCCCTTGATTGTGGCTCAGGAGTGTACCAACTGCGGCCGTTGCATCGATGTCTGCGCGGAGCAAGTTTTTGAAATCACTGTAGGTTTTGCCGTCAAGGCAGAGAAAACGTCGGAGAACACATAATGAAGAAGCTGATTGGAGCAATGCTGGCCTGTCTGATGGCAGGTTCCTTGATGGCGGCAGTCCCCGAGATCACCAACAGCACGGGGGGCATCAAATCGGAGCGGGGGAGCACGGATCTGGTGACGGATGCCGATGCGGCCCCCATGAAGAACTTTCGCAAGGATGGTGACCTCTACGATCGCCAGTACATGCATCAGCCCCCGCTGATCCCCCACGACACCCGCAACTATGAAGTGGACAACAAGGTCAACAAGTGCCTGGCCTGTCACAGCTTCAAGAACGCCAGCGCCATGAAGGCCCCCAAGATCAGCCCGACTCACTTCGAGACCCGTGACGGCATGACCCTGGGCGAGGTCTCGCCGCGTCGCTACTTCTGCCTGCAGTGCCACGTGCCGCAAGCGGATGCCAAGCCGCTGGTGGAAAATACGTTTAAACCAGTTGAAGCGCTGAACTGAGGAGCCCATAGATGAAATTACCCGGTTTTGTGCAGCGTCTGTGGACCACCTTCAAGTCTCCCTCGAAGGCCGCCCTCTGGGTGCTGCTGTTGATGGGATTCTTCGGCGGGGTCATCTTCTGGGGCGGTTTCAACACTGCCATGGAAGCCTCCAACACCGAGAAGTTCTGTACCGGTTGCCACGAGATGAAGGACAACGTGTTCGTGGAGTACCGCGACACCATCCACTACGCCAACCGTTCCGGCGTGCGCGCCAGCTGCCCGGATTGCCACGTGCCGCATGAATGGACCTACAAGATCATTCGCAAGGTGCAGGCGTCCAAGGAGCTGTGGGGCATGCTGACCGGCAAGGTGGATACCCGCGAGAAGTTCGAGTCGCACCGGCGCGAGATGGCTGAGCGGGAGTGGAAGCGGATGAAGGACACGGATTCGAGGGAGTGTCGCAACTGCCATAACTTCGAGTACATGGACTTCTCCCTGCAAGGCAAACGGGGTGCCCAGATGCACTCCACCAGTCTGGCCAGCGGCGAGAGCACCTGTATCGACTGTCACAAGGGTATCGCTCACCAGCTGCCCGACATGACGGGCGTGAAGGGCTTCTAAGCCCACCTGATGCAGGCCGGGTTCGCCCGGCCTGTTCATATTCCGCCCGGTCAGGGCAAAAGCGCCGCCGTGCGCCCTTTTAATCCCCCCTCTGGCGCGAGTTTTGGTAGAATCGGCCCGCCGTGAGTCGCAGCGCGTGACCGACTGGTCAAGGTTTGGTCCTGATGGACACGAGCCTCTCCTCGCAATCGAGCGCTGCCAGCCGGGATCCTGGCCACTTTTCTTCTCTTTGCTCACGGTCCTTTGCCATCAGGAGCTGCCCATGGGACAGAAAAACAACGCATTCATTCCCCTCAAGATCGCCGTGCTGACGGTCTCCGACAGCCGTACCGCCGCCGATGACAGTGCGGGCGACTATCTGGTTTCTGCACTGACCGATGCCGGCCACGTGCTGGCCGACCGGGCGCTCTGCCCCGACAATCTGTTTCGTATTCGCGCTCAGGTGAGCGACTGGATCGCCGATGAGGGGGTGCAGGTGGTGCTCATCAACGGCGGCACCGGCTTCAACGAACAAAACCGGGTGCCCGAGGCGGTCGGCGTGCTGTTCGAGCGCACCGTACAGGGCTTTGGCGAACTGTTCCGCCAGCTCTCCTTTGCCGAAATCAAGGGCTCCGCCATGCAGAGCCGCGCGCTGGCGGGGCTCGCCAATCGCACCCTGATTTGCTGCCTGCCTGGCTCCCCCGGCGCCTGCCAGCTGGGATGGGAGAAGCTTGTCCAGGACCAGCTCGATGCCCGCACCAAGCCGTGCAACTTTGTCTCCCATCTTTGAGGGCCTTTGATGAACCCGACTGAACCCAACCTGACCCACCTCAACCAGAATGGCGAAGCCCACATGGTGGATGTGACCGACAAGCAGGTGACCGAGCGTGAGGCTCGCGCCGAGGCGTTTGTCACCATGGCCCCCGCGACCCTGGCCCTGATCCTGAGCGGTCAGCACCACAAGGGGGACGTGTTCGCCACCGCCCGCATCGCCGGCATCATGGCGGCCAAGAAGACCTCGGATCTCATTCCCCTCTGCCATCCACTGGCCCTTACCCGGGTGGAGGTAGAGATAGAACCCCAGGCGGAGCAAAATAGGGTCCACATTCGCACCCTCTGCAAGCTGGCCGGCAAGACCGGGGTCGAGATGGAGGCACTGACCGCCGCCTCGGTGGCGGCGCTGACCATCTACGACATGTGCAAGGCGGTGCAAAAGGACATGGTGATCGAACAGGTGCGGCTGGTGGAGAAAAAGGGCGGCAAGTCCGGCCATTTTCAGCTGGGAGTGACTGACGGAGAGCAAGCATGATCAAGGTACTCTTTTTTGCCCAGGTGAGAGAGCTGGTGGCCTGCGACGAGCTGAGCCTGCCGTGCGACTACGCGACTGCCGAGCAACTGCGCAGCGCCTTGAGCGAGCGCGGCGACAAGTGGGCGCTGGCGCTGGAGGCTGGCAAGCTGCTGGTGGCGGTCAATCAGACCCTGGTGCCGCTGGATACGCCCCTTCATGATGGCGATGAGGTCGCCTTCTTCCCGCCGGTGACCGGAGGTTAAGGATGAGCGAGGCAACCATGACCGATCGCATTCTGGTGCAGCGGGATGACTTCTCGCTGGCCGACGAATATGCCCGCCTCGCCGCCCGGCAGGATACCGGCGCCGTGGTCAGCTTTGTCGGCAAGGTGCGCGACTTCAATCAGGGGGAGCAGGTGAAGGGGCTGGCCCTCGAGCACTACCCCGGCATGACCGAGAAGGCGCTGACGGACATAGTGGCCGAGGCCCGCAGCCGCTGGCCGCTGCAGGAGTGCACCCTGATCCACCGCATCGGCGAGCTGCTGCTCGGCGATCAGATCGTGCTGGTGGTGGTGAGCAGTGCTCACCGCGAGGCGGCCTTCGAAGCCTGCCACTTCATCATGGATTTCTTGAAAACCCGGGCGCCGTTCTGGAAAAAAGAGCTGACCGCCGAAGGGGTACAACGCTGGGTCGAGGCCAAGGAGAGCGACAACACTGCCGCCGCCCGCTGGCAAGCTTGACCTGTTCAAGGGGGCTGGCTCATCGGGAGCCGCGGCCCCTGTTTTCGGGGCCGCCCCCTTGACTGGGGACCGATCAACGCGGCCCAGTCAGGAGGTAAAGGAATGAAACCGCTGTTATCCGTTGTCATCGCCGGGGTCTGCGCCAGTGCGCTGCAGGCAGGTGCCGTGCAGGCCGACGAGGTCAAGGTGGCCGTGGCCGCCAACTTCAAGGGCACCATAGAGCGCATCGGCAAGGAGTTCACCGCCAAGACCGGCCACACCCTGGCCATCTCCTCCGCCGCGACCGGGGTGCTCTACACCCAGATCAGCCACGGCGCCCCGTTCGATCTATTCCTCTCCGCCGATGTGAAAACCCCGCAGAAGCTGGAGCAGGAGGGCAAGGGCAGCGAGCGCTTCACCTATGCCATCGGCCAGCTGGGTCTGTGGCAGAAGGGCGGCCCGGCTCCTGACGAGGCAACCTTGCGCAGCTGGAAGGGCAACCTCGCCATCGCCAACCCGAAAACCGCTCCCTACGGTACCGCCGCCATGGCGACTTTGGACCATCTCAAGATCGATCCCAAGCAGTACCGCCTGCTGACCGGCACCAACATCGGCCAGACCTGGCAGTTTGTCGATACCGGCAACGCCGAGCTGGGCTTCGTCGCCTGGGCCAACCTGGTGGAAGCGGGCAAGACCGGCGAAGCCTGGGCCGTGCCGGCCGACTTCTATCCGCCCATCGAACAGCAGGGGCTGGTATTGAAGAAAGGGGCGGCGGTCGAGGCGCTGGTGGCCTGGCTCAAGGGACCGGGTCAGGCACAGATCAAGGCGGCGGGTTATGCGCTGCCCCACTGATGGCGCAATCACACACCTGCCTGATGAGTGGCCGGCCCTCGGGTCGGCCCACTTTTGCCATAAGGATGCGCACCATGCCGTTGCCTGAATTCACCCGGGAGGTGGGCGATGAGTATTGAAAGAGATCTGCTGGCGATGACTTGTCTCACTCGGGATCAGCGCTGCCGGGAGTGCTGCTCATTCGCCGTGTCTGGTGCTGGAGCTGGCGTTGGGAGTGAGTCCGATGAGTGAAGGGGATCTGCTGGCGGTCTGGCTCACCCTGAGACTGGCAGCCAGCACCACCGCCATCCTGCTGCTGCTCTCGCCGCCGCTGGCCTGGTGGCTGTCGCGCAGCCAGCACAGGCTCAGACCCGTGGTGGAGGCCCTGGTGGCGCTGCCGCTGGTGCTGCCGCCAACGGTGCTCGGTTTCTATCTGCTGCTGGCCTTCTCCCCCTCCTACGGATTAGGTGCCTGGTGGCGCGACACCTTCGGGGCGCCGCTGGCGTTCAGCTTTACCGGCCTGCTGCTAGCCTCCATTCTCTACTCGCTTCCTTTCGTGGTGCAGCCGCTCACCTCCGCCTTCGTCAACATGGGCAACAAGGAGCTGGAGGCCGCCGCCACCCTGGGGTTTGGGCCGGTGGAGCGCTTCTTTCACATCATCTTGCCGATGACGCTGCCCAGCTTCGTGATGGCGGCGGCGCTCGGTTTTGCCCACACCCTGGGGGAGTTCGGGGTGGTGCTGATGATTGGCGGCAACATCCCCGGCGAAACCCAGGTGCTTTCCATCGCCCTGTTTGATCACGTGGAGACGATGGACTATCAAAATGCCCACCTGCTGGCGGGGGGCCTGATGGGCTTCTCGTTGGTGATGCTGGTGCTGGTGTACGGCGTGCTGCAGCGTCGGCAACGGAGGCTGTTCGGATGAGCGACACCCGCAAGGTGCAACCTTTGCTGTTCAAGACGAAGCGGGCGTTTGGCGCCTTCACCCTCGACTGTGAACTGGCCCTGGAGCTGGGGGGGATTCTCGGTCTGTTTGGCCCCTCCGGCTGCGGCAAGAGCAGCCTGCTGCGCATCATCGCCGGGCTGGACAGGGCGCCGGGCGACAAGCTGAACTGGCAGGGTAGGGCGCTGAGCGCGCTGCTGCCCGAGGCGCGCCGCATCGGGCTGGTGTTTCAGGATTCGCGTCTCTTCCCCCATTTGAGCGTGCTCGGCAACCTGCAACTGGCGGCTCGCAAGGGGCGAGGGCGCTGGCAACCCGAAGTGCTGGCGACCCGGCTCGGCTTTGCCGAACTGCTGCCCCAACCGGCCCACGGCCTCTCCGGCGGCCAGCGCCAGCGGGTGGCACTGGCCCGGGCCCTGTTGGCCGAACCGGATCTGCTGCTGCTGGATGAACCTTTTTCTGCGCTGGACAGGCGCAGCCGCATCCACCAGGCCCATGTGCTCAAGGGCTTGCAGCAGGAGAGCGGCATTCCGATGATCTTTGTCAGCCACGCCATGGAGGAGGTGAGCCTGCTCTGCGATCAGCTGGTGCTGCTGGCGGATGGCCGGGTGGAGGCGCAAGGTCGGCCGAGCGAGATCTTCGCCCGCACCGACTTGTCGCTTGCCAGTCGCGACGACGCCGGGGTGATGCTGGCGGCGACCCTCTCTCACTACGATGACGACGAGCAGATGGCGACCCTGCAGCTCGGCGAACAGCAGTTGCGGGTCACCATGACCCAGGTGCCGGACGATGGCGGCCCCTTGCAGATCAAGGTGGCCGGGCGGGACGTGGTGATCGCCACCGCCCCCATCGAACACTCCAGCCTCTCCAACTGCCTCACCACCCGACTGCTGGCCGAATGCGAGGTACGACCCGGTCAGACCCTGTTGCAGTTGGCGCTGGGCCAGCAGATACTGCTGGCCCGGATCACCAGCCGCTCCGCCAGACGGCTGGCGCTCGCCCCGAACCAGCAGATCTACGCCTACATCAAGGCGGTGAGCCTGGTCAGCGAGGGTTGAGCAGGTTGCAGAAGAGGCAGAAAATCAGGATGGTTCAGCGGATGAGTCGAGAGGTAATGAACTGATGCGCCGCAATCAGGTGATGAAATCCAACGGTCTTGCCCTGCGCAGCGCGGGGGAGGGCCCCTTGTTGTTGCTGCTGCACGGGCTGGGCTCCTCCAGTCTCGACTGGCAGGCGCAGATCGAACGCTTTTCCGAGCACTACCGGGTGGTGGCGCTGGATCTGCGCGGTCACGGCCAGAGCATGCAGGAGGGGCCGTTCGACGTGGCGACCCTGGCGGCGGACGTGGTGAACTGGCTCGATGAACAGCCTGAGCCCGCCTGGGTGGTGGGATTGTCGCTCGGGGCCATGGTGGCGCTGGAGCTGGCGCTGCAACTGCCCCACAAGGTGCAGGGGCTGGTGCTGGTCAACGGTTTCAGCGAATTTCTGCTGGAGACGCCAAAAGAGCAGGAGCGCTTTGCCCAGCGCCTCAAGTGGCTGCGCTGGTTCGGCCTGCGGCCACTCGCCTGGTGGCTTGGCCGCGAGCTCTTTCCCGGCCCCGACCTTGCCCAGGTGCGTCACACCTTCCGGCTGCGTTTCGTGCGCAACAAGAAGAAAACCTACAAGGCGCTGCTGGAGGCGCTGCCCGGCTGGTCGGTGCGTGCCCGGCTCGGCAACATCTGGCAGCCGGTGGCCATCATCTCCACCAGTCACGACTATCTGCCGCTCGCCAAGCGGGTGGAGCAGTTTGCCTCCCTGCCCAACGCCACCATCCACACCCCCAACGGCCACCACGCCTGGCCGGCGGAAGATCCCTCCGGCTTCAATCATTTGCTTCACCGGATTTTAGAAACTCATTAAACTGGTCGCCCTTTTATCCCGTGTATGTATTGGTCCGATCGCCTTGCCACGCAAAAAGGCAAGGCAATCGGACCCATTTTGCTCTATCAACAGGTATTTCCTCATGTCTGAAGTAATGAAAATGGCCATCGATGATGGTTCAACCAACGTCAAGGTGAGCTGGATTGAGAACAAGGTGCTCAAGACCATCATCTCTCCCAACTCCTTTCGCAAGGACTGGAAGAGCGCCGCCTTGCGCAAGGACAAGAAGATCTACAACTACGAGATAGGCAACACCAAGTACACCTATGACGCCACGTCCGACAAGTCGCTGGCGACCACCCACGTGGAGTATCAGTACGACGATCTGAACCTGCTCTCCGTGCATCACGCCCTGCTGCAGACCGGCGTGACCCCCTGTGATGTGGCCATCACCGTGACCCTGCCCATCACCGAGTTCTACAACCCGGATGATTGTCAGCGCAACGAGGATAAGATCGAGAAGAAGCGTCGCAACCTGATGCGGGCCATCTCCCTCAACAAGGGTGAGCTGTTCAACATCGTCAGCGTGGAAGTGATGCCGGAGAGCCTGCCTGCGGCGCTCTCCCGTCTGATCGGTTCGGGCTGCAACGAGTTCACCAAGACCCTGGTGATCGATTGTGGCGGTACCACCCTGGACATGGGGATCATCGTCGGCGAGTTTGACGATGTCTCCGATGTCTATGGCAACAACGAGATTGGTGTGTCCATGGTGACCGATGCCGTGCGCAAGGCACTGGCGGCGGCGGACAGCGATTCCAGTTATCTGGTGGCCAACGAGTTCATCAAGCGCCGCCACGACATGAGCTTCGTGCGCGATGTGGTGAACGACGAGAGCCAGATCCCCAAGATCCTCGAGAAGATGCAGAACAAGATCGACGAACTGGGCTCCCAGGTAGCGCATGAAGCGAAGAAGTTTGCCAAGAACCCGAACCGTGTTTACCTGGTCGGGGGCGGGGCGTCGCTTATCCACGAAGCAATCAAGAACGCCTACCCGACTCTGGGTGACCGGGTCGAACTGCTGGACGATGCCCAGTCAGCTCTGGCTCGCGAGATCTGCCTCTACACCACCGAAGAAGAGGAAGTGTACCGCGAAGCAGCCGTGATGGCCGAGGTTGGTGATGAGTAGTCAACTCAAGCGCATGACCTTCTCCATCTATATGGACCCGGGTGCGCTGGAGTCTGATCGTTACGCGGTCGGGGTATTGCAGAACTGGTACCAACGGGCACGCAAGATCCAAGATGGCAGCGAGGAGTTCGACTTCTCCAAGAGTCGTTTCCACAAGGATATCTATCTCTCCGGCATGTTCATGTATGTGCTGGCGCCCAACCTCTGCAAGGCCATTGCCAATGCGCTGGGTCCCGAGCAGGTAAGCATGACCACCTTGCGTCATGCCTTTGCCAGTTGTGGCTTCAACCTGGGAGAGGGAAGTGCGTCGGCGCAGCCTGCTGCCGATGTCATGATCGAGCAGATAGTGGCCAGATTGTCCCCCCGGCTTGGCCAGGGTGATACCGGCGGGCTGGTGGATGAAATCGTTCAGCGTCTGGGTCAGCAAGCCGCTGTGCCCTCTTCGGACAGTCTGGTGGAAGAAATCGTCAGCCGGCTTGGGGAGCAGCAACCCACCGAGCTGTGGGATGAGTTGCGGCAGGGAATACCGGCTCCTCTTGACCATGAACAGCTGGCCGAGGCGATCGCGGGCAAGCTGCCATCAGCTGCCGGCGAGCAAGATCTGGCGCCGCTGCAGAGCAGCATTCAACAGCTCTCTCGTCAACTGGAAGAGCAGTCTCGGCTTATTCGTGAGCAGCATCGGCTGATCCAGCGTCTGGCCAGTGCCCCTGCTCGCCAAATGACGGCCGCGGGGGACTCCGAGCCGCTGGTGGAAGATCTCTCCAACCAGGTGGCCAACATGAAAAAGGTCAAGGCCAAAGGGATCTTCTAAGGCTTTCTAGTGACCATCGCCAGAGTAAGAGAGATGAAAAAAATAGTATGGATGGCGTGCAGCGTATTGCTGTTGTCGGGGTGTGCCCAGCAAACCTTTTTCGTGCACGAGGGTAACCCGGGTCAGCCAACCCGAGAAGTGAGCCATGATTTCGTACTGGCGGGGATTGGTCAGAGTGAGATGGTTGATGCAGCTCTGGCCTGCCATGATGATCCGCAGAAAGTGGTACGAGTAGAAATGCAACAGAGCCCGCAGGACACCTTGATGACCGTCTTGACGTTGGGAATATATACCCCGAGGACGGCCCGGGTTTATTGCAGACTGTGATTTCTGTACTGACATTGTAAAGTCTCAAATAAAGCCTTGTTGCCCTTTCTGGATTTTGATAGTGTGCGCGCACCTAGGAATACTCCTTTATCTATCCATTTGATAATTAACAGGAATGTTTCTTTGTGTGGCACCGGCATAGCCGGGAAAAATAATATTGTCAGGGATAATAAAATGAAAAAAATGGTATTGACTGCAGCCGTTGCAATGATGGTGGCGGGCTGTGCTCAGCAAGGTTTTACCGTGCATTCCGGTAATGCAGTAAAACCCACCAAAGAAGTGACCCACCACTTCTTCATTTCCGGCCTGGGCCAGAGCAAAACCATTGATGCCGCCGCCGTTTGCAACGGTGCTGACAAGGTAGTGCGTGTTGAAGCGCAGCATACCTTCCTCAATGGCCTGCTGGGCGCAGTGACCTTCGGTGTTTACACTCCGCGCGAGGCGCGTGTTTACTGCGCTGGTTAATCCCCGCCGCACGTATGTTGTAAAAAGCCGACCTCATGGGTCGGCTTTTTTGTTGGGTGTATTACGGCTGCGTCAGCGACGGCGCTTGCCGCCCCCCAGCAGGGAGCCGAGGACGCCGCGTACCAGCTGGCGACCCACCTCGCTGCCGATGGTGCGGGCCACGCTCTTGGCGGCGGTCTGCACCACGCCGTCGTGCTGGCCGCCACGGGGGCCGGTGCGGCCAAACAGGATGCCATTGAGGGCATCGAGCAAGCCGCCTTCCCTGTTGGATGACGGCTCACTGCCTTGCTCGCCAGTGGTTGTCACCTTGCCGCCGTTGAGCCGCTCGAAAGCAGACTCGCGATCCTCCGGCGTCTCGTAGCGGCCGTGCAGCAGGGAGCCCTGGATGAGCGCCTGCCGCTCGGCGTCGCTCAAGGGGCCGATGCGGCTGGCGGGCGGGGCGATGAAGGCGCGCTCCACCATGCTGGGCCGTCCCTTCTCGTCGAGCAGAGAGACCAGCGCCTCACCGACACCGAGTTCGGTGATGACGCCGGCGGCATCGAAGGCGGGGTTGGCGCGCAGGGTGTTGGCGGCGATCCGCACCGCCTTCTGGTCGCTCGGGGTAAAGGCGCGCAGGGCGTGCTGCACCCGGTTGCCAAGCTGCCCCAGCACGCTGTCGGGGATATCGGCCGGGCTCTGGGTCACGAAGTAGACACCCACCCCTTTCGAGCGGATGAGTCGCACCACCAGTTCGATCTTCTCCAGCAGCGCCTTGGGGGCGTCGTTGAACAGCAGGTGCGCCTCGTCGAAGAAGAACACCAGCACCGGCTTGTCCGGATCCCCCACCTCCGGCAGCTGTTCGAACAGCTCGGAGAGCAGCCAGAGCAGGAAGCAGGCATAGAGCCGGCTGGATTGGGTCAGCTTGCTGGCGGCCAGCACATTGATATGACCGTGGCCAGCCTCATCGGTCTGCAACAGGTCCTGAATGTCCAGCATGGGTTCGCCGAAGAAGTGATCGCCGCCCGCACTCTCCAGGGTAAGCAGGTTGCGCAGGATGGCGCCGATGGAGACGGTGGAGACGTTGCCGTAACGGGTGGTGAGCGACTTGGCGTTGTCACCGGCAAACTGCACCATGGCGCGCAGGTCTTTGAGATCGAGCAGCAGCAGCCCCTCGTCGTCCGCCACCTTGAACACCAGCTCCAACACCCCGCTCTGGGTATCGTTGAGGCCGAGCAGGCGGGCGAGCAGCAGGGGTCCCATGTCGGAGACGGTGGCTCGCACCGGGTGGCCCTGTTCTGCAAACAGATCCCAGAACAGAGCGGGGCTGGCGGCAAAGGCGGGGGCCGGAATGCCGAGCTGGGCCAGCCTGGCGTCCAGCTTGGCCGAGCCCGCCCCGGCGGCGCCCAGTCCGCTCAGATCCCCCTTCACGTCGGCCAGAAAGACTGGCACGCCGAGGTGGGAGAACCCCTCCGCCAGCACCTGCAGGGTGACGGTCTTGCCGGTACCGGTGGCGCCGGTGATGAGGCCGTGGCGATTGGCCATGGCCGGCAGCAGGGAGAGGGGATGACCATTGGCATGGGCCAGCGTGAGCGGTTCGGCCATGGTGGGCTCCTTGTGGCAAATGGGGGACGAAAAACAACGGGTTACAAGGAGTGTGGTGGCAGGATCCGGGGATGGCAAGGGAGTGCCTCGTCAGTGCGCCAGAGGCTGACGAGGCGGGGGATCAGCGGGGGCGGGCCAGCTTGCCGAGGCGTAACAGCAACAGGGTGAGGAGGCCGCCGCTGGCGGCGGTCAGCACCGCCAGCAGCAGGCTGCCGAGCAGGAAGGGGGGCACCAGGGTGGCCGCCTCGTGCTCCAGCCAGTGCAGGGTCCAGCTGAGGTGAAACGGTTCCGGCGTCTTGTGCAGCACCAGACAACCGGTGCGATAGGCGTAGAGGTACATGAAGGGCAGGGTCAGCGGGTTGTTGAACCAGACCGCCAGCAGTGCCAGCGGCAGGTTGAGGCTGAACGCCAGCGCCAGCCCGACCGCGATGAGTGAATGCATGGGGATGGGAAACCAGCAGGCGAAGATGCCGGCCGCCACCGCCCCGCTCAGGGCGCGCGGCCCCCCTTGCCAGAGGGCGGGGGCGAGCAGGCGCTCGCCAAATAGGGAGAACCACTTCTGCTGGCGCAGGGTATCGGGGTCAATCTTGATGCGGGCGAACCAGCGATTCAGCATGCGCGGGCCACCTTGCGTTTCTGCCACTGGCGAACGGTGCTGATGCGCCAGCAGGTACGAATGAGGGCGTAGCCGATGAGGGAGCTGAGCAGGGCGAGCACCAGCGAACCCAGCAGCAGCGGCGGGGCCACGGTCTCGAACACCGACACCAGCCAGGCCCAGGTGAACTCGATCTCGATGTGCTGGGAGGATTGCCCCAGCAGCTGGCAGCCGGTCAGATAGGCACCGTAGAACAGCGGCGGCATGGTGAAGGGGTTGGAGAGCCAGACCAGGGCTACCGAGAGCGGCAGGTTGACCCGGCAGGCGATGGCGCCGCCGGCCGCCAGCAACATCTGGCAGGGGAGCGGCACCCAGGCCATGAACAGCCCCACCGCGAAGGCACCGGCCGCCGAGCGTCGATTGAGGTGCCACAGATTGGCATCCAGCAGCAGCTTGCCAAACAGCCGCAAGTGCTTGTGTTCCTTGAGTGTCGCCGGATCAGGCAGCCAGCGTTGTATGAGTCGTTTGGGCATATTGAAACCTTGCTAAATACTTGCACCATGGATCTGCGTCTGTTGTCGTTTGCCCTCGGGGCAAGCTCCTCACTGCTTTGGCCATGGTTGCCTTCATGGGAATGGGGTGGCCTGATGCTGCTGCTCGCGTTCCCCCTGGCCGGTTACCGCTGCTGGCGGCTGTTGTTTCTGTTGTGCGGCATCCTCTGGATGCAGGGGAGTTTGCACTACCGGCTTGCCTGGCTGGATCAGCTTGGCAAAAAAACGAGCCACATCATAACCGCACAGCTGCAAAGTGCAGAACCCGAGGGCGATAAATTTATCCGGCTGGTGCTGCGGGTAAACAGGCTCGACGAGCAGGCGCTCACTCCGGCGCCGCTGGTGCGCATCAATGCCTACCAGGCGCTGCCCGCCATGACGGCAGGCAGTCGCCTCACTCTGGTGGTCTCTCTCAAACCGGCCCATGGCCTGGCCAACGAGGCGGGGATGGATGGGCGGCGCCTGCTGCTTGGCAAGGGGATCACCGCCACCGGCAACCTGCGCCGGGTGATCCAGATTGAGCCGGCTCAGACGGGGCTGCGCGAGCGCTGGCTGGCCCGCGCTGCCGCCAGCTGGCAGGATCTGAGTCAGGGCCCGCTGCTGGCGGCACTCACCTTCGGCGAGCAGGGCGGCATCACGGATGAGCAGTGGAGCCTGTTTCGCGGCAGCGGGCTGACCCACATCATCGCCATCTCGGGACAGCACATCGCGCTGGTGGCGGTGCTCGGCTGGTGGCTGGGGCGGCTGTTCGGGCTGCGGGGGGCGATTCTGGTCGCCCTGCTGTTTGCCGCCCTCTATAGCTGGCTGGCCGGTTTTGCGGTGGCCACCGAACGGGCCCTCATCATGGTGCTGGTGTGGAGTCTGCTGCGCTGGCGACGGCGGGAGTGGCCGGCCCATCGTATCTGGTTGTGGGCCTTCGTGGTGCTCACGCTCTGGGATCCCTTCGCCCTCTATTCGGCCGGATTCTGGCTCTCCTTCCTGGCGGTGGCTCTGCTGCTGGTGGCGAGCCTGCTGGAGGCCAAACCCGGGCTCATTCGTCTGCAGGGCTTGTTGCTGCTGGGGCTGCTGCCACTGCAACTGGCGCTGTTCGAGGGGATTGCCCCGCTGTCGCTGCTGCTCAATCTGCTGGCATTGCCGCTCTTTTGCATCGGCATCATACCGCTGGCGCTCATCGGGGTGCTGCTGGCGCCGCTGTCAGGGGAGCTGGCCCACCTGCTGTTCTGGCTGGCCGATGTCGGCCTGCTGTGGGTATTGTGGGCGTTGACCCGGCTGGCCAGCCAGTGGCAGCTCTGGTGGCCGGTGCCGGGCTGGGTACTGCCGTTCACGGCGCTGCTGACCCTGCTCTGGTGCGCCTGGCATGTGCCGGGCGGCCGTCCGCTGCTGTTGCCGGGGGGCGTGGCCCTGCTGCTGGCGGCCTGGCCGGCACCGACCCACTGGCAACTGAGGGTGCTGGACGTGGGGCAGGGGCTGGCGGTGCTGATCACCCGAGGTGAGCGCGGCATCCTCTTCGACACCGGCGATCGCTACCCGGGCGGCTACAACATGGCGGATGCCGTGATCCTGCCCTTGCTCAACCGGCTCGATGTGCGGGTTCTGGATTATCTGGTCATCAGTCACAAGGACCGGGATCACGCCGGCAATCGGCGCGCCATCCTGCAGGCTCTGCCGGTACGCCATGAGCTCTCGTCATTCGACTTTGGCCGCTTCACGGCCCTGTGCCGGCGCGGCCAGCAGTGGCGCTGGCAGGGGCTCGAGATGGCGGTGCTCTGGCCGCAGCAGCCGGGGCGCGGTCACAACAACGACGGCTGTGTGCTGCAGATCCGCGACGGTGAACGCCGCATACTGCTCAGTGCCGACATCGAGCGGCAGGCGGAGCAGCGGCTGCTGGCGCTGGAAGGGGAGGGACTTGCCAGCACCCTGCTGGTGAGTCCCCATCACGGCAGCCGCACCTCCTCCACGGTGCCCTTCGTGGCGGCGGTGGCCCCCCGCTATGTGGTGCACAGCGCCGGCTTCATGAACCAGTGGGGATTTCCCCGCCCCGAGGTGGTGGCCCGCTACCAGGAGGCGCAGCAATGGGTCACCGGGCTGGACGGAGAAATTCTGGTCGAGCCTACGCCGGGCGGGCTGCGGATCCGGGCCGAACGAGAGCAGGGTCCTTGGTTTCGCCGCAATGGCGACTGGTGGCGGCCTGCATTCTGGCCTGATCGCTGAGCGTAAACCCGGCTTTGGTTGGGATAACGACCGTCATTTCCCGCCTTGGTGATGGGCACCGCTTGGTGTAATCCTGCGCTTTGGCTAGAATAGCCCGTCATTTCCCTTATTAACGGCTATTCATGCAACAAGAAACCTCACAAGACAGCTGGCCTGTCTTCAAGCGTCTGCTCGGCTATGTCCGTGACCGCAAGCTTGGCCTGATCGGCGGCATCATCGGCATGCTGGGCTACGCCGCCGTGGATACCACCTTCGTCTATTCCATCAAGCCGCTGATCGACCAGGGGATCAACGGCAACGATCCGACCGTGCTCAAGTGGATGCCTTTCTTCGTACTGGGCATCGTGGCCCTGCGCGGCGTCGCCAACTTCCTCTCCAACTACTGTATGGCCTGGGTCGGCAACCACGTGGTGATGCGCCTGCAGCAGCAGGTGTTCAATCACATGGTGGCGATGCCGATGAGCTTCTTCGACCGCCAAAACACCGGTCACCTGCTCTCCAAGGTGACCTATGACGCCAGCCAAGTCTCCTCGGCTGCCAGTACTACATTGGTTACCCTGGTGCGGGAAGGGGCGACCGTGATCGGCCTGCTCGGCCTGATGTTCTGGCACTCCTGGCAGCTGTCGGTGATCTTTCTGGTAGTGGGGCCCGTGGTGGGCATCATCATCGGCCTTATCAGCCGCCGTTTCCGTCAGATCAGCCGCCACATCCAGCAGGCGGTGGGTGACATCACCACCTCCACCGAGCAGATGCTCAAGGGGCACAAAGAGGTGCTGATGTTCGGTGGCCAGAAGGTGGAGGAGAAGCGCTTCTTCAAGGTCAGCAACAACATGCGCCAACAGACCATGAAGATGGTCGCCGCCGATGCCATCGGCAGCCCGGTGGTGCAGATGGTTGCCTCCATCGCGCTGGCGGCCTTTCTCTATGTGGCCACCATCGACAGCGTGCGCAGCGAGCTGACTGCCGGTACCTTCACCGTCATGATCACCTCCATGATGATGCTGCTCAAGCCGCTGAAAAGCCTGACCGACGTCAACAATCAGTTCCAGCGCGCCATCACCGCCTGCCACAGCCTGTTCGGCCTGCTCGACACCGAGCCGGAGCAGGATACCGGCACCCGTACCCTGGAGCGCGCCCGCGGCGAGATCGAGTTTCGCAACGTCACCTTCACCTACCCGACCAAGGACACCCCGGCGCTGCACAACGTCAGCTTCAAGGTGGAGGCGGGCAAATCGGTGGCGCTGGTGGGGCGTTCCGGCTCCGGCAAGAGCACCATCGCCAGCCTGTTGACCCGCTTCTACGACATCGAACAGGGGGAGATCCTGCTGGACGGTGTCAATATCCGTGATTACCGCCTGAGCGAGCTGCGCAAGCAGTACGCGCTGGTCTCCCAGCATGTCCACCTGTTCAACGACACGGTGGCGAGCAACATCGCCTACGCCGCGGAAGAGAAATACAGCCTCGACGAGATCAAGCAGGCGGCCCGCATCGCCCACGCCGACGAGTTCGTCAGCAAGATGAGCAACGGTTATGACACCGTGGTCGGCGAGAACGGCGCGTCGCTCTCCGGTGGTCAGCGTCAGCGTATCGCCATCGCCCGCGCCCTGCTGCGCGATGCTCCCGTGCTGCTGCTGGATGAAGCTACCTCGGCGCTGGATACCGAGTCCGAGCGCCACATCCAGGCGGCCATCGACGAGCTGTGCAAGGCGCGCACCTCGCTGGTGATCGCTCACCGCCTCTCCACCATCGAGAAGGCGGACGAGATCCTGGTGATCGATGAGGGTCATATCGTCGAGCGCGGCAACCACGCGGCGCTGATGGCTCAGCAGGGCACCTATGCCCAGCTGCGCGCCATCCAGTTCGGCCATGCCACCGCAGGTGGCAACGCCTGATGCTGGAGCGGCTCTGGTATGCAAAGAGTGGCTGGCGCTGGTTGCTGGCCCCCTTTGCCCTGCTGTTCGCCGTCATCAGCGGCACCCGCCGCTACGCCTATCGCCACGGCTGGCGCAAGGGCTATCGTGCCTCTGTGCCGGTCATCGTCGTGGGCAATATCTCGGTGGGGGGCAACGGCAAGACCCCGGTAGTGGTCTGGCTGGTGGAGCAGTTGCAGGCCCGCGGCTATCGCCCCGGGGTGGTGAGCCGCGGCTATGGCGGCAAGGCGCCCCATTACCCGTACCGGCTCGACGCCGCCAGCACCACGGCGCAGGCGGGGGATGAACCGGTACTGATTGCCCGGCGCTGTGGCTGCCCGGTGGTGGTTGCCCCGAAACGGGCCGATGCGGTACGTCTGCTGGAGCAGAGCGGCGAAGTGGACATCATCATCACCGACGACGGCCTGCAGCACTATGCGCTGGCCCGCGACATCGAGCTGGTGGTGGTGGATGGCGCCCGCCGTTTCGGCAACGCCTGCCTGCTGCCCATGGGGCCGCTGCGCGAGCCGGTCACCCGGCTCAAGCGGGTGGACGCCATCATCTGCAACGGCGGCGAGCCAGGGCGGGGAGAGTACCCCATGCAATTGGTGGCCGACTCCCCCCGTCGGGTACGCGACGAGGCCCCGCTGGCCACGCCGCTGGCCGGTCCGGTCGACGCGCTGGCCGGAATTGGTCATCCGCCCCGTTTCTTCGCCACCCTCGAGGGGCTTGGCTACCAGCTGGATCAGCGGGTGGCCTACGGCGATCACCATCCCTTCGATCGGGACGAGCTGGTGGGCCGCTTTGCCGGCAAGCCGCTGCTGATGACCGAGAAGGATGCGGTCAAGTGCCGCTCCTTTGCCCTCGACAACTGGTGGTATCTGCCGGTCAGCGCCGAGTTGCCCGCCTCCCTGCTCGATACCCTGCTGCACAAGCTGGGGGCGAACGGGAAGGGGCAAGGCGCAACCAAGGCACAAGGTTAATCTCTCTCGCCCGCGTGGGGGAGAAGGGGCTTATCATGCCCCGCATGAAATATCTGGTTGCTCGACATCCATCGCCGGCGTGATGAAACCGCCGGCGCGACATCGTTGAAGGAGTATCGTTTTGGCTTTGGACATCAAGTTGCTCGACATCATTGCCTGCCCGGTCTGCAAGGGCAAGCTGCACTACAACAAGGCCGTGCATGAGCTGGTCTGCCGCTTCGACAAGCTGGCCTATCCGCTGGAGGAGGGGATCCCGGTGCTGCTGGAGAACCGCGCCCGTCCGCTCAGCAGCGACGAGCTGTCGTCATG
The DNA here is from genome assembly GCF_041403025.1 of Aeromonas sp. S5(2024). NCBI lineage: Bacteria > Pseudomonadati > Pseudomonadota > Gammaproteobacteria > Aeromonadales > Aeromonadaceae > Aeromonas > Aeromonas sp. S5(2024). The sequence goes on from NZ_JBGLRI010000001.1 coordinate 754,180, forward strand.
AGCTTCGTCGTCGTCATTCCGGCCCGCTACGCCTCCACCCGGCTGCCGGGCAAGCCGCTGGCCGACATCCACGGCAAGCCCATGGTGCAGCACGTGGTGGAAAAGGCCCTGCAGTCGGGCGCCGATCGGGTGATCGTCGCCACCGATGACGAGCGGGTGCAGCAGGCGCTGGCCGCCTGCGCCGGGCAGGCCGGTTTCGAGGTGTGCATGACCTCGAAGGATCACCAGTCCGGCACCGAGCGGCTGGCCGAGGTGTGCCGTCACTACGGCTTTGCCGCCGACACCATAGTGGTCAACGTGCAGGGGGACGAGCCGCTCATTCCGCCGGTCATCATCCGCCAGGTGGCGGACAACCTGGCCGCCGCCACGGCGCCCATGGCGACCCTGTCGGTGCCGATCCAGAACGCCGAAGAGGTATTCAACCCGAACGCCGTCAAGGTGGTGACCGACCAGGAGGGCTATGCGCTCTACTTCAGTCGCGCCTCCATTCCGTGGGATCGGGATCGCTTTGCCGCGAATCGCGAACAGATTGGCGATCACTACCAGCGCCACATCGGCATCTACGCCTATCGCGCCGGCTTCATCCAGCGTTATGTGGACTGGGCGCCGAGCCTGCTCGAGCAAGTAGAGGCGCTGGAGCAGCTGCGGGTGCTCTGGTATGGGGAGAAGATCCACGTGGCCCAGGCGCTCGAGGCGCCGCCGGTCGGGGTGGATACCCAGGCCGATCTGGACAAGGTGCGCGCGCTGCTGGCGAACTGATGCCGGCAACAGCAAAAATGACTCTGAACGGTGCCTGCGGGCGCCGTTTTTTGTGTTTAATCTTTATATAATTATTTGATTCAAAACACCATTTATGAGCACTTTCAAACTTTTCCCGGCCATGGTTTGCCAAATCAGCGAGTTTGGTTATGATGCAAGACGCCGTGTTAACCCTAACTGGCATATAACGAGATAAAAAACGGGGTGTTTGGGTGATTAATGTATTCCTGGTCGATGATCATGAGTTGGTGCGTACAGGGATAAGACGCATTCTGGAAGATGTCCGCGGGATCAAGGTGGTGGGCGAGGCGCAGAGCGGGGAAACCGCAGTCACTTTCTGTCGTCAGCACCATCCCGACGTGATCCTGATGGACATGAACATGCCGGGCATCGGCGGCTTGGAGGCGACCCGCAAGATCCTGCGGATCCGGCCCGATGTGCGCATCATAGTGCTGACCATTCATTCAGAAAATCCGTTCCCGACCAAGGTGATGCAGGCGGGTGCCGCCGGCTATCTCACCAAGGGGGCCGCACCGGACGAGATGATCCACGCCATTCGCCTGGTCCACTCCGGTCAGCGTTACATCTCCCCGGAGATCGCCCAGCAGATGGCCCTGAGCCAGTTTGCCTCGGCCGACGAGAACCCCTTCAAGTCCCTCTCCGAGCGCGAGCTGCAGATCATGATGATGATCACCAAGGGGCAGAAGGTGACCGATATTTCCGAACAGCTCAACCTGAGCCCGAAGACGGTCAACAGCTACCGCTACCGGTTGTTCAGCAAGCTCAACATCAATGGCGATGTGGAGCTGACCCATCTGGCCATTCGCTATGGCATGCTGGATGCCGATACCCTGTAATGGGCGGCGTGTAGCCATCAAAGGCGGCCTGTGCCGCCTTTTTGCTTTTTGCCGGTCTGGCGCAGTATGCTCTGTGCCGTCTTCTGCTTTCATCCGTTGAGCCAGGTTGCCGATGAGCCTCTCTTTCGATCTTCCGTTTGCCGTGATCCCCCAGATCCAGCACCTCGATCCCCGTTGCCGGAGCCAGCATGACCTCGTCTGAACCTCTCTTCGACAGCAAGGCGTTTCTCAGTGCCGTCACCCACCAGAGCGGCGTCTACCGCATGTACGACAGCGGCGGCACCGTCATCTACGTGGGCAAGGCCAAGGATCTGAAAAAACGGCTCGCCTCCTACTTTCGGGCCAACGTCGACAGCATCAAGACTCGCACCCTGGTGCGCCAGATCGCCGACGTGCAGGTGACGGTCACCCACACCGAGACCGAAGCGCTGATCCTCGAGCACAACCTCATCAAGCAGTACCAGCCCCGCTACAACGTGCTGCTGCGCGACGACAAATCCTACCCCTGGATCATCATCACCGCGCACCAGCACCCGCGCATCGGCGTCCATCGCGGTGCCCGCAAGGTGAAGGGGGAGTACTTCGGCCCGTACCCCTCCGGCGGTGCGGTGCGCGAGAGCCTGCACCTGATGCAGAAGATCTTCCCGGTGCGCCAGTGCGAGGATGCGGTCTATGCCAACCGCAGCCGCCCCTGCCTGCTCTACCAGCTCAAGCGCTGCGCCGGTCCCTGCGTGGCCGGGCTGGTGAGCGAGGCCGAATATGCCCAGCAGGTGGAGCTGGCCAAGCTGTTTCTGGCGGGCAAGAACCAGCAGGTGATAGGGGAGCTGGTGGGCAAGATGGAGTCCGCCAGCGGCGATCTGCGCTTCGAGGAGGCGGCCCGCTACCGGGATCAGATCCAGGCGCTGCGCCGAGTGACCGAACAGCAGTCGGTGAGCGGCAACGTACTGGACGAGCTCGACGTGGTGGGGGTGGCCTTCGAGCAGGGGACCGCCTGCATCCACGTGCTCTTCATCCGCCAGGGCAAGGTGTTGGGTTCGCGCAGCTATTTCCCGAAAGTGCCGGCCGATACCCAGCTCGACGAGGTGGTGCAATCCTTCCTGCTGCAGTTCTATCTGTCGGGACAGGGGGGGCGGCAGATCCCGAGCGAGGTGCTGCTGGACGTGGCGCTCGAAGACGAGAACGTCATCGCCGAGACCCTGAGCCAGACCGCCGGTTACAAGGTGCGGGTGGTGAGCCGTACCCGCGCCGAGCGGGCCCGTTTCATCAAACTCGCCTCCATCAACGCCCAAACCGCGCTGCGCTCGCGGCTCGCCCACAAGAGCACCACCACCGCCCGCTACGACCAGCTGGAGGAGCTGCTGGAGCTGGAGCGCCCCATCGCCCGCATGGAGTGCTTCGATATCTCCCACACCATGGGGGAGCGCACCGTGGCCTCCTGCGTGGTGTTCAACCGGGAGGGACCGCTCTCATCGGAATATCGGCGCTTCAACATCGACGGCATCACAGGCGGCGATGACTATGCCGCCATGGAGCAGGCGCTGGAGCGGCGTTTTGGCAAGCAGCAGGAGCCGGACAAGGTGCCGGACGTGCTGTTTATCGATGGCGGTCTCGGTCAGCTACGCCGCGCCGAGGAGATCCTGGCCCGCCAGCTGGAGTTTCTGGGGGGCAAGTATCCGCTGCTGGTGGGCATCGCCAAGGGGGTGACCCGCAAGGCGGGGCTGGAGACCCTGATCCTGGGGGAGAGCCACGAAGAGCTGCATTTGCCGGCAGATATGCCCGCCTTGCACCTGATTCAGCACATTCGCGATGAATCCCACCGTTTTGCCATCACCGGCCACCGCGCCAGACGAGCGAAAGCCCGCACCACCAGTACCCTGGAGGACATTCCGGGGGTGGGGCCGAAACGGCGGCAGGCGCTGCTCAAGTACCTGGGCGGGCTGCAGGAGGTGAAAAAAGCCGGGGTCGAGGAGCTCGCTAAGGTGCCCGGCATCAGCCAGGAGCTGGCCCAGTCCATCCACGACGCCCTGCACTCGCTCTAGCCATTGGTAGCCGAGAAGGGGTGAATGCGCCTCCATGCTGCCCCTGTTTGCCCTGACGGCGAACAGGGGCTGTGGCCCAAAGTATCGGCAAGGGGCGAGTTGAGTCACATCATTCACTCTGGGTTCATTCACTTCGGGGATCCCGGCACACAAGAGCCGTGACGCAGGGGGCCCGTAAATGCCATAATGGCCCGCATCCTGAGGTTGTTGATGGATTCATAGACCAAGGCGGGCGCCTGTCCGGTTGCATCCGTGATCGGCTTGGGGCTACCATGTAGCGGCATACAAGAAGTGGCTGAAAATAATGACAAATATTCCTAATCTGCTGACGTTTTTTCGGATCTTGCTCATCCCCGTCTTCGTCATCCTGTTCTACCTTCCCTATCAGTGGTCCTATCTGGCGGCGGCCATCGTCTTCATCCTGGCGGCGGTGACCGACTGGTTTGACGGCTACCTTGCCCGCAAGCTGAATCAGTCCACTGCCTTCGGCGCTTTCCTCGATCCGGTGGCCGACAAGATCATGGTGGCGGCGGCGCTGGTGGTGATCGTCGAGCACTACAACACCATCTGGGTGACCATTCCCGCCATGACCATGATTGGCCGCGAGATCATCATCTCCGCCCTGCGCGAGTGGATGGCCGAGCTTGGCAAGCGCTCCTCGGTGGCGGTCAGCTGGATTGGCAAGTGGAAGACCATGATCCAGATGGTGTCGCTCACCGGTCTCATCTGGCAGTACGACATCTGGATGGTGTGGCTGGCCTATGTGCTGCTCTATGTGGCCACCGTGCTCACCTTCTGGTCCATGTTCCAGTACATGAAGGCCGCCTGGGGCGATCTGACCTACCACTCCCGCTTCTAGTCTGCGTTTGCACTAAGCACCGTTTCCCCGCACTTGGGGCAGGGAAACGGTCGTGAACGTTGAAAATGCAGGAAAAGGGCAAAAAACACCCGAACGATCAGGGTATTAAACATTTTTGGTTGACTGGGCGAGGAACATCGCTAGAATGCGTCCTCGTAGTCAGGCAGTCAGCCAGACCATTGCGGGAATAGCTCAGTTGGTAGAGCACGACCTTGCCAAGGTCGGGGTCGCGAGTTCGAGTCTCGTTTCCCGCTCCAAATTCAGACAATAGAGAGTTTCTCTCTTTTGCATGGCGCGTTAGCAAAGCGGTTATGCAGCGGATTGCAAATCCGTTTAGTCCGGTTCGACTCCGGAACGTGCCTCCATATTGACAAGCCCGCGGCGCGAGCTTGATACCGATTACGGTGCCCGAGTGGTGAAATCGGTAGACACAAGGGATTTAAAATCCCTCGACGTTCGCGTCGTGCCGGTTCGATTCCGGCCTCGGGCACCATTAAAATCAAAGACTTACTAAGGCCGCTAGCAATAGCGGCCTTTTTGTTTTTGGTGAAATGGCGACAGCGATTGTGTCGAGTCCATAGCGCCACAGTGTAGTGGTCAACTAAATTCGGACACTTGGTCAGGCGGAGCCTCGGCTTTTGCTGGCGGCATCCCGTCATTGTGTTGATATGGACGCCGCCAGTTGTAGTAATCCATCAGGTAATAACTGATACCTCGTTTCGCTTCCCGCAAAATCATATATCTCATAGCCGGGAGCCATTCTGACTTCTGGCTTCTGAAAAACCGTTCCATCGGGGCGCTATCCCAACAATGATCACGTCGACTCATGCTCTGGGTCATGCGGTAGCGCCACAGTCGTTGCCGAAATGCCCGGCTGCCATATTGGTTGCCCTGGTCGGAGTGAAACAGCATGCCTGATGGGCAACCCCGCTGCTGATAGGCCATCTCCAGTGCTTTGATGGCCAGCTCTACATTAGACTTATCAGACATCACCCAGCCCACGACCCGCCGGGTGTGCAGGTCAAGCACCGCTGCCAGGTAATGCCAACGACCACCTGCCCAGACGTAGGTGATATCGCCACACCACATATGATTGGGTTGTGGAACATCAGATTCTCGGGCCAGCAGATTGGGAATGTCCGGTCGTTCAGACCGTGCAACCTTTTAACGGTGTGCACCGGGGTATTTGGATGCCAGTGCGGCTTCTTTCATCAGGTTACGGACTTTGAATCGGTCAATCTGATACCCTAACGCCTGCTTCGGGGAGAGAATATCCCTAATCGAGCACCAGGGATGCGGTTTCGAGTTTGAATTGGGCAGTAAATGAGCGACCTAATATCGTCATTGAACACATCAGATCATGGTGGCGACGGTACTACCTAAAAGGGTGTCCGGGATGATTAGACCATTACACGGGCTCACTTTGTAAGGTTTATTTACGAAATAAAATGTAACGTTAGGTGAATGTGGGGTGGAAGGAAAAACTTACAAAAAAGACAAGAAAGTCTACGAAAGCAAATTGTAAGATTGCTTACATGAAAATAAATGACCGTATCAAAGAGACACGCAAGAGGCTCGGGTATAGCCAAGAAACTCTTGGCTCAAGAGTCGGTGTATCACGCGTATCCATTAGCCAATGGGAGCGAGGTGAGAACACACCTAATGGGCGCTATCTCAATGAGTTAGCAGTGGCTCTCGGGGTTACTGTTGACTGGCTTTTAACTGGGAGCGGGGATTTCCCTCAGCTACCTGCAGAACACCTAATTCTTGGTTATCACAACGTCGAACCGGCGGTGATATCACAGCGTAAGCGGATCCCTGTGATCAGCTATGTCCAGGCGGGGAACTGGCGTGAGATGTGCGAGCAGGCCACCACCTTCGATGGCAATGTTGAGTATGTGACAGCCAGTGTCGATATTGGGTCCTGTGGCTTTGGCCTCTGGCTACGTGGCGATTCCATGTTGCCGCAGTTCAAAGAAGGGGATTTGATCATCGTTGACCCCGACGAAGCGCCGCAACCTGGAGATTTCGTTGTGGTCAAGAACGGCAGCAACGAGGCAACTTTCAAAAAGTACCGCCCCCGTGGCATCGATGAGAACGGGCAAGAGGTATTTGAACTTGTCCCCCTCAACGATGATTACCCCACCATGTACTCCGACCGACAGTACATTCAGATCATCGGTGTGATGGTTGAGCAACGAATTTTTAGGAAACGATAGCTGAACATGTTTTTGATAGGCTTAATGCTGCTTTTACTATTCATAGGAATATGCAAATTCAGCGTTAATAATAATATACAACAATATATTTTTAGATTTACTGTAAAGGTGGGCTAATTGATTATCATCGTTGTCTCGATTTTAGTTTTTTTTATTTTGTGCATAAGTACAACTAGATGTCGTGGTTTGCTTATTTCAGTTGCTGTCCTGTACATAGCCTTAAGTGGACTTTATGTTGTAAGTGATATGTTTACTGGTGCAGGGTTTAATACTTCAGTAATGTATCACTTGTATACTGGGGTGCAAGGCGCTGGGTTCAGTGAGTATGTTAAAGAAATCTCATATGGCGCTGGATTTGTTTTTTGTGCAATCATATTTATACTTTCTCAGATTTTTATCAAAAAAAGTAAGAAAGGGTTGATGAAAGTTAGTCCATTCATATCATTTTCTCTTTCGTTTTTATTGTTTTTGATTTCTCCATGGGTAAACAATTATTACGAGCAAGCTAGGCTGTATGTATCTGGCGTGTTCGATAAACGAGACGTTGGTGATGAATATGTTGTAAATAAGTCAAAAATTAAAAACAAGAAAAATATAGTTCTGATTTACGCTGAAAGTCTTGAGAGAACATATTTAAGTGAGAGTGAATTTCCTGGGCTCATATCTAAGCTTGTTCCTATCATCAATGAAGGTATAGATTTTACTAATATTGATAATGATGGGGGCGGTTGGACTATTGCAGGCTTGGTAAATAGCCAGTGTGGATTGCCACTATCATTACCTGGTGGGCAAGGGAATAACATGGGGGCAATATCTCAGTTTATGCCTGATGCTTATTGTTTAGGTGACATTTTAAAGGATCATGGATATGAGCTTAAATTTATTGGTGGCGCAAAGTCTGATTTCGCTGGAAAAGGAACTTTTATAAAACAACATGGTTACACATCAGTTGATCGAGATTACTTTGAAAAAATAATCCCACCTGATAATATGAATTACTCTGACTGGGGTATTCATGATGACCATCTTCTTGATTATGCATATGAGTCATTTGTTGAGCTTAGTAAAAATAAGAAGCCGTTTGTTTTATCGCTGTTGACTCTAGATACGCACCATCCATGGGGGCATATTCCATCGAGATGCATTAATGATAAGCCGTATGGCGATGGAACAGTGAACATACTTAATGCAGTTCAATGTTCAGACAAGTTGTTGGCTGAATTCATCAGTAAGATTCAGTCTTCTGAGGCTTATAAAGATACAATAATCATATTGCAATCAGACCATTTGGCTATGAGTAATGATGCACTATCTATTCTGAATAAAGATCCTAGAAGTAGAAAGAATTTATTCGTTGTGCTTGGTGCTAACTTGGAAAAAAAGAAGGTTGATAGACCTGGCTTATTGATTGATGTGGGTGCAACTATACTTTCATTTCTTGGTAATAACGATGGGTTAGGTTTCGGCCGAAATCTACTTGAGGATTATTATAGCGGTATGGCCTACGCCAAATTTAATAAAGGTGATAAAGCTCTTTCGTCCTATTCTAACTTCTCAAAAAACACTTGGTCTTTCTCTACATTCTCGCATGGTGCGAAAATAAAAGACAACAAAGTGTTTCTAGCAGGGGATAAGTATTATTCACTCCCCGCATTATTTGTTTTGAAGGGTGAGGTTGATATAGATAATGTGTATTTTGATGAGTTTAACAAGCATTATTTATCTTTAAATAATGGTACATCATTTGTTATCGTTAACTCATGTAACGAGTTGGGGGTGAAAAGTGATGGGGGTTGTTTTGTCTTTGGTGAAAAAAACAAAGCAGTATCAATACAATTTTTTAAAAATACAGCATCAATAAAAGATGACTTTTTTGACAAACAAAAAATGACGTTGATAACGTCTCCGGTTTCCTTTGAAGGCATCTATTCGTTCAATTCGTCTAATGGGGTGTCTGTTGATTCAATCTATATTGACGGTGATTACAAAGCAATTGGTGCGGGTGTTAATATAATTAAAAGCAATTTTGATGGTAGCCATGAAATAAAAAATTACTCTAACTGCAATGACATCAAAAAAATTAGTTTAGAGAAAAAAATGTACAAAAGTGCATTTATATCCTTTCAATATGATACCTGTATGGGGACCCTTGGTGCAGTATTTCCATTGTCAGAGAAAATCAAAAAAAATCAATTTAAATCAGGCGAATACGTACTGCTTAAAGTAGATTCTGAAATGTTTAAAAATGATGTTTTAGATGTCATTCGAGCCCCAATTAAAGCTGGGGATGTAATGGCATTTGATAACAATGCTGAAGTAGTCGATTTAAATCGCCCTATTTTTTGAATATAAACATAGACCTGATATAAAATGGGTTACCTAAGTAATGACAGTCCGTAAACTCGATGACGGTAAATTCAAGCTATGGCTTGTCGAAGTCTACCCTCAAGGTTGTGATAGCCCCGCAAGAGAAAGCGCTTCGCCACCAAGGGGGAGGTATTGGCATGTGAGCGTTTGTGCTGGACCCGGATAAGGGTAAGCCTTGGCTGGAGGGGCTGGGGAAACCTAGTGATGGTCGGCATCTCTCCGAGCTGGCCGAACTCTGGTTTGGTCGCCATGGTCAGGGTTTGCGTGATGGTGAGGCTCGTAAGTCCAAGCTGCTGACAGCCTGCCAGTCCCTTGGTGACCCGCTGGCGGTTAACTTCACCACTCGTGATTTTGCCGCCTACCGTGAAGCTCGCCCTCGCCTCTCGGGCGATATCACTGACCGGCGCGCAGTCAACCAAGAGAAGCAGGGGGTCACCCCCAACACGGTGAACCGTGAACACGCTTACCTGCGTGCGGTGTTCAACGAGCTGAAAAGGCTAGGGGAGTGGCAGGGGGAAAATCACCTCGATGGGCTTCGGGCCTACAAGGTGGCAGAGGCCGAACTGGTCTTCCTCTACCCTGACGAACTCAAGCGCCTGCTGGCCGCCTGCGCCGAGAGCCCAAACCCCGACCTGCTGATGGTGGTGAAGCTGTGCCTCGCTACTGGCGCCCGCTGGTCTGAGGTGGAAGAGCTGACTCAGTCCCAGGTATCCCCCAATCGCATTACCTTCACCCGAACTAAGAGTAAGAAGAGTCGCAGTGTGCCCATCAGCCCCGAGCTCCATGCCCAGTTGCCCAGAAAGCGCGGCCGCCTGTTTGGTGACTGCTATCGGGCCTTCGAGATGGTGGTCGAACGGGCAGGGCTGGAGCTGCCCCCAGGGCAGAATACCCACGTTCTGCGTCACACCTTCGCCAGTCACTTTATGATGAACGGCGGCAACATCCTGGTTCTGCAGAAAATCCTCGGCCACTCCACCATCGCCATGACCATGCGATACGCACATTTTTCCCCTGATCATCTGGAAGATGCGGTGAGGTTGAACCCGCTGGCCGTCTGTGGTTTAAATTGAAGCCACCTCGGCCATCGGATGGGTTGAATGGATCAGCCAGTATCAGACATTGACCTGTGTGAAGTGCTGTCCGATCTCTTTGTCGATAATGAGGTCGATTTCGAGTTGATCGCTCAGGTGGCACGGGGCTTTCCCGTTGCCCACGTCGAGATGGTCTTGTTCGAATGGGTTGCGCCGGTTTGTTACACCAACACCCTGGCACCCGTGCCACCGATCTGGACCGGCTTTGAACGTGATTTACTTTGGGCGGAGGTCCAGCGCTTGCTGGCAAGAGAGGCCAAGGCCGGGTTTGCCAAGAAACTGTCCATCATGCTCAGGCAGTTTTATCTGAGGCTGCGGTTTGCCGAAGAGTGGCACAGGCTGTCGGTTCTGCTGGCTGAGAAGGGATGTAAGTGACAACTGCAAGTCGACTATTCAGGTGACCTTTTACCAACTTCAAACCCGTGGATATTCTTGCCTAAAAATCAAAGAGCCTGCTCGATGACAGGCCCTCTACCGTAGTATTTCTCTGATTGCTCTAGAGTTCCGAGATGATGGTCGACACTTCTTCGGCGCCATTCCTTATCTCTTGCATCACTTTCGCGACGTCGTCGATCTGCCTTTGTCCATGGATGGCGCCATCAGCCGCGGACTGGATCTGTTCGCTGACCTGATGGGTGAGCTGCTGGTTCTGGCTGACCACGCTCGCTATCTCGTTGGTGGATTGGGAGGTTCTTGCCGCCAGTTGACGTACTTCATCAGCGACGACGGCAAAGCCTCTGCCTTGTTCACCGGCTCGCGCGGCTTCGATGGCGGCGTTGAGTGCCAGCAGGTTGGTCTGATCTGCAATGCTGCTGATGGTGGAAACGATGGCGGTGATATTTTGGGATTGGGCATGCAGCTTGCTCATCAGCGTACTGGCATTTTCCATCTGGATGACGATGTTGTCCGAGGTGGAGACGACGGTGGTCAGCATGTCCTCACCCTTGATGGCGGAAGCCTTGGTGGTGACGGAGGTTTCGTTGGCCACTTTGGCCACATTTTGCACGGCCTGATCTTTTTTGATTTGCGAGGTGATGTTGGAGGCGAACTTGATGACCTTGATGACCTTGCCATGGCTGCCCCGCACTGCGTTGTAGGTCGCTTCCAGCCAGATTTCATGACCTTGCTTGTCAAAGCGCTGAAAGCGCCCTGATTTGAAGGTTCCCTGAGCCAGTTCCTGCCAGAAATCGGGGTGTTCCCGATAAAACGATTCATCACAGAACATGCGATGCTGACGACCTTTTATTTCATCGAGCCGATAGCCCATGGTGTCGAGAAAATTGCGGTTGGCGTTGATGATGACGCCGTTTGGCTCAAACTCGATGACCGCAAGGGAGCGGTCCAGCGCTTCGAATATCGCTTTCTGCGTCATGAGCAGGTCATGTTGCAAGGTCACGTCGGAGGCGATTTTAACGACTTTGCTGACCTTGCCATCCTGGCTGACCGGGAAGTAGGTTGCTTCCAGCCAGATTTCCTGGCCGTGCTTGCCGACTCGCTGGAAGGTACCCTGCTGACTGTGGCCATTGGCCAGCTTCCTCCAGAATTCCCGATAGGAGGGGGAGTCAGAGTCCTCTTTTCGACAGAAGATGGCATGGTGCTGCCCCACGATCTCCTTGAGGCTGTAGCCGACGGTGCCGAGAAACAGCGGGCTTGCATCGAGGATATGGCCCTCGGGGGTGAATTCGATCATGGGGAGATGGGCATGCATGGCGTGGTTCAGCGCCTCGCTCTGCAAGGCCCTTGCTCTTTCTGCTGCCAGCTCGTTCTTGAGTTTTGCGTTGAACATAGGAACTCCCCAACCAGGTCAAATCATTCAATGAGCCTTCAATCCACCTCTTACACCTTGCAGGCATAAGGCTCCGCTTGTGAGTGCAACACCCGCTGACCACTGACTCGGGCTACTCCATACAAAAACCAGGCCTAATACGCCATGGTGCGCCAACGGATGGTGTTGACCCCTGAGCTGGGTACCTGCCAATAGTTTGTTGATCGTCAATATGGCCGGGCGTTGGCGGCGGCTCACACCAGGCCGGGAAGCCGCGTCCGTGAGCCAAGCATGGTAAAGGGAGCTGCGCCGAACAGGGCAAGGCGTGGTGGCCCGAGGGGGCGACTCGGGCAGAAAAAGCCGCTTTTATTGCAGTTTGCATCGCGTTTTGCGGGCTTTGGGCGGGCCTTGTGGCAAGTTGCCCGCATTGGGGGCGGAAGAGGGGGGAAAATCCGGCCATTTTTTCTGGCTTGGGTTTTGCTTGGGTCGACAAAACGGATCGGCTCTTTGCAGCTGAATGCCTTGCTGCGATGGCCCAATGACGCTCTGCTACCAGGATGAGGTGATGCCATGGCTACTGCACAAGGACTCTTGCAGGACACCGCCTTCGACCAGACCGAGGCACATGCGATGTCGCATGCACCGCGAGGAAGGCATTCGGTCAAACGGATGATGATCCTGGGGGGGATCCTGGTGGCGGTGCCGCTGATCGTGGCATCCATCGTCTCCTTGTGGAGCAGCCAGGCCCAGCTGCGTGCGCAGGAGAAGGTCGAGCGCTTCAATCAGGCTCACCTCATCTTCAAGGAGACGCGCTATGACCTGGTGCAGATCCAGCAGTTCATCACAGATGCGGCGGTGACCGGCAACACGGAAGAGGGCCTCGCCGAGGCCGCCACCTTCCGCGATACCGCCTTGCAGAATCTCGATACCCTGATGCGCAGCCTGCCGGACTTGAGCGACGAGCTGCTGCCGATGCAGGAGACGGTCAAGGGGCTGTATGAGAAAGGGGCGGTCATGGTGGATACCTACAGTCGCCAGGGCCAGGCAGCGGGCAACCTGATGATGAGCAGCCAGGGTGGCTTTGATCACATGGTGATAAACATCAACGAGCGGCTTGAGCGCATCAATCATCAGCTGGACAGCCAGATCACCCGTGCCGACGCCAGCCGCGACGAGGCCAAGGAGCTGGCCCTGCTGATGGGGCTGGTGGCCGGGCTGGTCTCCCTGCTGTTCGTGGCGCTGGCCTATTTCATCCAGTACCGTCACCTGATGCGCACCCTGGGCGGCGAGCCGGATTATGCCGCGCGGGTGGCCGCCGAGATTGCGGCGGGCAACCTCACCGTCGCCATCCAGACCCGTTCGGCAGACAATCACAGCGTGCTCGGGGCCATGCGGCTGATGGCGGCGCAGCTCAGTCGCCACATGCGCCAGATAGACCTGCGGACCCGGCAGCTGGCCCAGTCCTCCTATCAGATCTCCGATATCTCGAGAACCATCACCGACGCTTCCCAGCTGGAGCAGCACCACTCGGCGGAAGTGACCCGCGCCAGCAACGATCTCTCCTGCGCCGCCGAGGCGGTCTCCGGCCTGGCAAGCCAGGTGGGGCAGCAGGCCGAGCTTGCCTATCAGAGCGCCCATCGCAGCACCCGGGTGATGAGTGAAAACATCGAAGAGATGCGCCACGCCGTGACCGAGGCGCAGCAGGCGGAGCAGAAGACCCGCCAGCTGAGCGAGGCGAGCCAGCGCATTCAGGTGATCACCCAGTCCATCACCGCCATCACCGAGCAGACCAACCTGCTGGCTCTCAACGCCGCCATCGAAGCGGCCCGGGCCGGGGAGTATGGCCGCGGCTTTGCGGTGGTGGCCGACGAGGTGCGCAAGCTGGCCAACAATGCCGGTCAGGCCACCAAGGAGATCAACGAGATCGTCACGACCCTGAGCCGGCTCATTGGCGAGAACGAGAGCTCGGTGAAGAGCGTCATCGCCCGTACTCACCTGACCATGGACAAGGCGCACGAGGCGAGCCAGTCCATCAACGGCCTGATGACGGAGATCGAGCGCAGCGTCGGCGCGGCGGATCAGATCCGCGGCACCAGCGACGAGCAGATGGGCAAGCTCTCCTCGCTCAATGCCCATCTGCACGATCTGCTGCATGCGCTCGCGGAGAACACCGAGAAGGTGCAGACCACCGGGATCATCAGTCGCACCCTCTATCAGGAGTCGAGCCAGCTGCGCGATATCATGGAGCAGTTCCGCTTCGAGGCCGAGAGCGGGGCAGATCGCAGCGAGCACGAGCTGCGCCGGGCGCCGCGCATGTACCAGCACATGATGGTGAAGGTACAGGCCGGGGGCGGGTTCCATGAGTCGATCACCGAGGACTTCAGCGTCACCGGCCTGCGACTGCGCACGGTGCAGCCCCTGGCCCTAGACAAGCGCGCCGAGGTGGAGCTCAAGATCTACACCCCCAAGCCCTCCATCGATCTGTATCGCAACCAGACGCCGCTGACGATCAAGGCCAGGGTGATGTGGTCCCGTCAGGCGGAAGAGGGCGAGGTATACGGGCTGGAGTTCATCGAAGTGGCACCGCAGGCGCGCAGCCAGCTGGAGGCCTGCTTCAAGCATTATGCGCTGGAACCGACCTATACCGGCTGATGCCGTGTCGAGCCCGACAGGTGGATGGCCGCCACGCGGCAGCCTGCTTGACCGACAGAGTGAAGAGGTAATCAAGAGAACAAAGACGAGATGATAAAAGAGGGGGGCCTGGGCTCCCCTCTTTATTGTTGGGCTGACAACACAAGGTGTCTGCCCTTAGCCGGTGCGCAATCGCGCCTTTAGAACTTGTAGAGCCAGGAGACGGCGGTGAAGTAGCCGTTGTAGTCCTGGTTCAGGTTGCCAAGGTTGCGCTCTTCGCCGGTGTAGAGGTAATCCACATCCTGGAAGTATTCGTAGCGCACATCCCAGCGCAGCGAATGCTGCTTGGTCAGCTGATAGAGGGCGTAGCCTTCCAGCCGGTGTTGCTTGCTGGTCAGATCCGGGTAGTCATAGCCCTTGCTGGCGTCGGTTTTGCCGCGGCCATAGGCGAAGCTGTAATCGAGCCCGAGCTCGAGATCCCGGTCAAACGCCTTCTTCTGGGTGAGCCCGAGCCCGAGGGTGGTGATCTCGTCGCGTACCGCCGTGCTGTAGGGATCCCAGTCTGGCGCACCTGTGTAGGCGTGGTTCTGGCTGGAGGTGATCCACTGCAGGTTGCTGAACAGGTGGCCGCTCAGGTTGTCGTCGAACTGCTGGTTGAGGGTCAGGTCGAGGCCATAATCCTTGCCCTCGCTGCGCCCTATGTCCGGCTCCTTGTAGTCATCCCTGGCCCACCACCCTTCGAGGCGGGCATCTATCCCCTCGCTGAACTGATAGCCGAGATCCCCCCTGAGCTCGACCCTGTCCCTGTCCGCCAGATAGAACTGGCGCAGGGTCGGGCTGCCGTTGCCACCGGCGCTATCGTGGCGCCAGTCCGAGCCGTCGCGGGTGCTCCAGGCGAGCTTGCCGCCCAGTTGCAGCGCCCCGGCCGGGCGGTAGCGCCCCTTGAGGAACAGGGTGTGCTCGTCGGTGTCCTGTCGGTCGGCCTGCTCGCGCTGATCGGCCTTGTACTGATAGCCGGTAGTGAGCTTGACCGAGCGGCTGAGCCGGTAGTCGGCCGCCAGATCCGCCTTGCTGCGGGTGCGATCGCTCTTGCCGCGCTGCTTGCCGACCACCGCGTATTCATCGGACTTGTCCTTGCGGTCCCGATACTCGCCGCCGGCGCGCAGGGTGAGATCCCGGCCAAAGCGACCCACCCACTTGGCGTCAGCCTGCAGGGTGCTTACCTCGCCGTGGAAGTCATCCTGGCTGATGGGGGCGTTGCGAAACGCGGTCAGGCTGCCGTTGGAGGTGGCCTGGCTGGTGAGCACGCGGCCGGTCAGGCTCTGCCGATCCCAGTTGTACTGGCCGGAAAGGCTCAGCTGGTGGAAGTTGTTGTCCGGCTCGTAGGCGCGCTCGTTGGCGTAAGGGTCGGCGACGCTGCCATAGTAGAGCGCCGTGTCATCGGTACGGTAGAGGGAGCCGTTGTAGGCGAGATCGACCAGCCAGCCTTCTCCCAGGTAGCTGACGCCGCTCTTGACCAGGGTGGTCGAGCTGCCGTCGACGGGCTTGGGCAAAAGGCCTGGCCCGCTGCCGATGCCGGGCACGCTCGACTGGTAGTAGGCGAGGGTGGCCTCTTTTTTCTCATGAGAAAAATCGGCGTAGGGGCGCCACGGGCTCTTCGGGGTATAGGCGAGCCCGGCGGTCAGCTTCTTGCGCACCACCTCCTTGTCAAACTCGGCCAGCGACCCCTGGGTCAGCGGGCTCTCGCCCGGCTGATAGACGCTGCGGCCGTGGCTGTTCCAGTAGAAGGGGGACTCCGAGTAGCCCAGCCGGGCGCGCATGCCGTCGTAGTGGCCCTGTTCGGTCGCCAGGCTGAAGCGCTCCATGCCAAGGTTCTTCACCTCTAGGCTGCCGTAGCGGGAGCCTTCTCCCCGATATTGCAGGTCGGCGTTGAAGATGCCGAGCATGCCGCTGTCCTGCTGGCTGGGAACCCAGTTGCGAAAGCGGGTGGCGCCATCGTCGTTGGCATAGCCGGCACCCAGCCCCACCTCGCCAAACCAGCCTTCATCGCGCTCGCAGGACTTGCAGCTCCAACGTTCGGTCTTGGCCGGTTTGCTCTGCTGCAGGGCGTAATCCCCGACTGCCAGCGGCTCCTCGGCCGCCTGGGCCGAGCAGACCGCCAGCAGGGAGAGCCAAAGTGTTGAGTATTTCATGACTTCTCTCCTCAGCGCCGCAGTGATTGACCGTTGGGATGGTTGGTCCCGTGGATCTGGTTATGACAGTTCAGGCAACTGCCGCCACGCACCTTGAGATCCCCCTCGGGGATGGAGACGTTGGCATGGGGCACGCTGTGGCACTCCTGGCACAGCTGGGGCACCCGCTTGTTGAGCAACGCCTGGTTGATGGAGCCGTGCGGGCTGTGGCAGAGGGAGCAATCCTCGGTCACCGGCTCGTGTTCCCACAGGAAGGGGCCCCGTTTCTCGGCGTGACACTCGTAGCAGCTCTCGTTGAGGCTGGGCTGCTTGAGGCTGGCCTCGTTCTGCGACTGGTGCGGATTGTGGCAACTGGAGCAGGGCAGTTCGCCATTGAGAATGGGGTGGCTGGTGCGCTTGTGCAAATCGGCCTTTTGCTGGGCGTGGCAGCTGGTACAGGTCTCCACCTGCAGCTTGCTGTCCATCACCGGATCCTTGGCCTGGTGCAGGCTGTGGCAGCTGGTGCAGGAGACATCCTCCACCGCGTGAGCACTGGCATGCCAGCCCATCCGCTGGGTATCGGTGTGGCAGGAGAGACAGACGCTGTTCTGCTTCTCCACCGGGACCGGCGAGTCGGGGCCGAAGGTGATCATGGGTTCCCGCTTCTGTCCCTTGCGGGGATTGCGCGGATGGTTGCCGGCGGGGCCGTGGCAGGCTTCACACTGCTTGTCGGCCATCGGCCCGTTCTGGTTGCCGAGGTTGCCGTGCACATTGTGGAAGATGCCGGTGGCGGGCTTGCGCGAGTCGGCATCGTGGCACTTGAGGCAGGTATCGGCCCCCTTGGGGGAGTATTTGCCCTGGTCGAATTTCTGGTCGAGGGTGGCCTCGACCTGCAGGCGCGGATCGGCATCGGCCGCCGGCTGGGCATCGCTCTTGGCCCAGACCGGCAGGCAACCGAGTGCCAGCAAACCCGCCAGGAGCCACTGCGGGGTGATTCTTTTCATATCGTGTCCTTCAACGGCAAAGGGCCGGGGGGAGGCATCCCCCCGGCCTGGTGGTCTCAACGGAAGTCATACACCTTGTGAACCTTGTCGACGCCCTGCTCCTGCCCGACGGCATGGCAGGACGCGCACTGTTCAACTCCGGTGGCGGCCTCTATCGTCTCTGCACCAAAGATGGCGCCGTTGTTCTTCATGTGGGTGGCCCACTCATCCCCGGCGACCGGGTTGTCCGGCTTGACCAGCCCCAGCGGCGACTTGAGGTGGCAGCTGGCGCAGACCACCAGGGTCGGGCTGAAGAACTTGGGCTGCTTGTTGTCCGCCGTGGTCGCCACCAGCGAGGGTCGTTCGTTCTGCTGGTTGGGCAGGTTGTACTGACCCTTGGTATGGCAGGACTCGCAGTTGTTCAGCTTGCCCGGGAAGGTGGCATCACCGCTGCGATGGGAGCCGAAGGCGTGGAAGGAGTGCACGTGGTACTTCAGATCCCCCGGTACACCCGCATAGAAGGAGGTGCGGGTGGCGTTGTGACAGCTGGTGCACTGGGCGAAGTCCTTGGAGGCGTGGGCCGAGCCCGCGTTGCCCTCGGTGTGGACAGCCAGATCCTTGTGACAGCCGTTGCAGGAGGCCAGATCCGCCCCTGCCTTGAGCACATAGCTGCCGTCGACCCCGCCTTCGACCCGGAAGTAGGCCTTGACCGGGTTGATGGCCACGTAGGAGAGGGCGCTGGCGGTGCTGCTGCAGGGGAGCAGATCCCCGGCGGCGAAGGCACCGTTGCGATCCGCCTTGCGGGCCACGCACACCTGCAGTTCGGCGACCGTGGCCGCCAGGGTGCCGGTCACCTCGTTACCCACCTCTTTGCGGCACAGGAAGCTGCCGCCGCCCTGGCTTTCGCACTTGGTGAAGTCAATCTTGTTGCCGGCGACGAAGGTCTGCGGGTTGGTGTAGCCCAGCTCGAAGCCGCTGCCCTGATCCCAGTTGACCAGCACGTAGGGAGCCTTGGCCAGATCGCCGTACTTGATGTACTTGAGCACCCCGTCCATGGTCTCGACCGGCGTGCCGTTGGCGGTCACGGTCAGCTCGACCTCAATGTTGGGCGCGGCGTAGCGCACGTCGTCAAACTTGAACACCAGCTTGTCGCGACCGGCAGCCTCGTTGGCGAGGTAGCCCATGTGCACGCTGCTGGGGGACTTGGTGTTGCCGGGGGTCTCGGCGTGGCACTGGGTACAGAGGGTGCCGCTGGTGATCTTGCCGTTGATGTGGCTGACGTAGCCGGTCGCCGTGGTGGAGTCCGCGTGGCAGGCACCGCAGGGTTTCTCCTGGGCGTGCTGCCAGTTGTTGGCATCCGGGGTGGTCGGGGTGACGCCCTTGTGGCAGGTGTCGCAGTTGCGCGGATCCTGCGGGAAGTGGCTCACCAGCTTGGTGGCGGTCGCATCCAGGTTGCCGTGCAGCTTGTGCACCAGGGTGGTCAGATCGCCCCGTCCGCTGCCGGGCACGCTCTCGTTGTGGCAGGTGACGCAGAGCTTGGGATCGGCCCGGTTGCTGTGGTGGATAGGCTGCTTCATGTGGCAGCTGTCGCAGCTCTGCTGCTCCAGGATGTCGCGGGTCAGCAGCGGCGGCGTGCCGGCCGGTACCCAGTCCAGCACATAGTCGGTGACCGGAATGCCGTTGCTGCCGCCAAAGTAGATGCCGAGGCGGTGCGTCGCTGCCTCATCCCAGCGGATCAAGCCGTTGTTGTCCTGCGAATCGCTCGGATAAGGGTCGCGCACCGTGGTGGCATTGAAGGAGAAGGTGTAGCGGTACTGGCCATTGCCAAGGGCTTCCAGCTTGCCGCCGTTCTCGCCGGTGGGCCGGTTGTTCTTGGTACTGTAGATGAAGCTCTTCCAGATGACAGGGTCTTCCCGTTTGGCGTCGCGGCCGGGGATCACCTTGGCCAGGGTGAAGGAGGGAAGGGTGGTTCCCAGCTCATAACCCTTGCCTTGCTTGTCGGTTACCTTGAATTGCACCGAGAGCTGACCGCTCTCGCCAAGTTGTGGGGTGGAGGCCGAGATCACCAGCGAATCTGGGGTTCCCGGAGGAGGGGGAGGTGGATCCGTCTGGTCATTGCCATCACCGCCGCCCCCACAGGAGGAGAGGGTGAACACCATTGCTGCAGCCACCAATACTTTCCAGTATTTCATTGTTTTATCCTTTTTTATCGGACTTATTGTTCCATATATGAACCAGCTCAAAAAATTCCCAAAAAGATACCACTTAAGGGTCAAAAGAGGACTAAATACGGTATAAATCATTTCCATCTTAATTGTAAGGTTTATATATTAGACAGCGTTGATCTAAGTCTCAAAAACGGATCGAAAATCAACCTTGAGTATAAAAATGTCTGTTTTTACTGGGGTTTATAGACCTTTTCTGGAAGAGGGATAAGAAATGAAACGCAGTGTGAAGCTGGAAATACTGGGACTGTCGTTGCTTTTGGGCTCTATTGGCACCGCACATGCCAGCCTGGACTCATTAGTGGATACATGTAACTCATGTCATGGAAATCAGGGGATCAGCACCCAGAACGATATTCCGACTATTGCAGGGCTGGCAGAATCAAATCTTGCCGAGCAGATGCGCACCTACCTGGACGGCCGGCCAGCCAAGACCGTTAATCATGTCACCGGTGATACCAGCAAGAAGGGGAACATGACCGACATTGTTAAGGGCCTTAGCGACGAGCAGATCGACGAGTTGGCGGCGCATTATGCCGAGCTGCCCTACAAGCCGATGAAGCAGCCGTTCGATGCGGCGCTGGCCAAGGCGGGGCAGAAACTGCACGACGACTCCGGCTGCAAGAAGTGCCACTCCGAAGGGGGTTCGGTGGCCGAAGACGAGGCCTCCATCCTCGCCGGCCAGCCCAAGGGCTACCTGCTGACCTCCCTGCAGGAGTTCAAGGCCGGCAAGCGCAGCAACGACGAGAAGATGAACAAGGCCATCATCGCCATGAGCGATGCCGACCTCAAGGCGCTGGCCGAGTACTACGCAAGCCAGCAGTAACGTCGCTGCCCCTCCCGTTGACGCAGCCACCCCGCTTCTGGCGGGGTGTGGTCTCGTGTTCATGACCGTCAAAGGAGCTGTCACCAGCTCCTTTTTGTTGCCAGGCGGGCAGACGGCACCCGGCGGGTGCCACCGTTTCGGAGTTTCCTATGAAAAAGATCATCAAGTGGCTGCTGCTCGCCTCCCTCGCTCTGGGAGCGGGTCAGCTGGCGCTGGCCAGCGCGCAGGCAGCGGATGCCACGTCAGTTGCGCCGAGTGCCACATCCAGCGCCGACCAGGCAGCACAACCCACCCTGGCCGAACGGCAGGCCAAGGCGGAAAAGAAGAAAGCCGCCGCCAAGAAGGCCGCAGCCCGTTTCGCCAAGTGCGAGAAGTGCCACGACGGGGAGGAGGGGATGTACGGCAAGCATGGCCAGGTCACCAACCCCAACACGGGGGAGCAGGTCACCTGCACCAACTGCCACGGCAATGCGTCGGCCGATCACCGTAAACAGCGCGGCGGCATGGTCGATGTGATGCGCTTTGGCAACGACGCCTTCCCGCTGAGCCAGCAGAACGGCGTCTGCATGAGCTGCCATGAGCCGGACGATTTGCGCAAGGCCCTCTGGGCCCACGACGTGCACGCCACCCGGGTCAGCTGCACCAGCTGTCACCAGCTGCACCCGGCCAAGGAGCCCATGGTGGGGATCCCCGAGAAGTCGCGCATCAAGCTATGCGTCGATTGTCACCGCAAGCAGCACGAGGCCGGCCTCGGCGGCGCCGTCAAGGAGGGCGCATGAGCACGACCCGCCGCGACTTCATGGTGGGCATGAGCGCCGGCGCCCTGATCCTGCTGACGGGCGCGCCGCGCGCCCTGGCCAACAGCATGACCATCAAGGGCGTGCGCTACGGCATGATCCACGACGAGACGGCCTGCATCGGCTGCACCGCCTGCATGGACGCCTGCCGCGAGGTGAACCAGGTGCCGGCAGGGGTGGCCCGCCTGCAGATCCTGCGCAGCGGCCCGGTAGGGGAGTATCCGGCGCAGGAGTACCGCTTCTTTCGCAAATCCTGCCAGCACTGCGACAACGCCCCCTGCGTGCACGTCTGCCCGACCGGCGCCTCCCACATCCGGGCGGAGGATGGCATCGTCGACATCAACCCCGACCTCTGCGTCGGCTGTCGCTATTGCCTGGCCGCCTGTCCCTATCAGGTGCGCTTCATCAACCCGGTTACCCGGGTTGCCGACAAGTGCGACTTCTGCCGCAAGACCAATCTGGCGGCGGGCAAGCAGCCGGCCTGCGTGGAAGCCTGCCCGACCAAGGCGCTGGTGTTCGGCAATCTGGACGATCCCAACAGCCCCATCGCCAAACGGCTGGTGCAGGAGACCACCTATCGCTACAAGCAGTTCCTCGGTACTTCGCCCAAGATGTACCGGGTGCCGAAAGGGGAGGTGAAGTCATGATCCCATCTCATCCGTATGACGCAGACCGGCTGACGGGAGGGAAGCACCATGTGGCATGATGCGTTTCACTTCGACTCGCTGGTGTGGGATGGCCCCATCGCCATTTACCTGTTCTTGCTCGGCATCTCGGCAGGCTCGGCCACCCTCTCGGTGCTGCTGCGCCGCCAGGGAGCCGGCAGCGAGAGCGGCATCATCAAGGCGACCGCTATTCTGGCGCCGGTCTCGGTGATCCTGGGGTTACTCATCCTTATCTTCCACCTGGCCCGTCCCTGGACCTTCTGGAAGCTGATGTTCCACTACCAGTTCGACTCCGTGATGTCGATGGGGGTTATGCTGTTCCAGATCTACATGGCGGTGCTGTTCGCCTGGCTGGCGGTGGTGTTCAGAGCCGAGATCGAGGCCCTGCGCCGACGGCTGCTGATGGACAGGCTCGCCTTTGTAGACGGCCTCATCGGCTGGCTCGCCCGCCTCGAGCGGCTGCTGGCGCCGCTGTTGCTGTTGCTGGCCGTGCTGCTCGGGGCCTACACCGGCTTTCTGCTATCGGCGCTCAAGACCTACCCCATGCTCAACAACCCGATCCTGCCGGTGCTGTTTCTGGTCTCCGGCATCAGCTCGGGGGTAGCCTCCACCATCTTGCTGGCGGTCACCCTGTTTCGGGAGGATGGCCACAGCCAGGGGGTGAGCTTCGTGCACCGCTTCGAGCGGCCCATCGTCGCCATCGAGCTGTTCCTGCTGCTCTGCTTCTTCACCGGCCTCTACTTTGGTGGCGGCCAGCGGGAAGCGGCCATGTGGGCGGCCATCGGCGGCGGCTTCTGGTCCCAGGTGTTCTGGTTCGGGGTCATCGGGCTGGGGATCCTGCTGCCCCAGCTGCTGGGGCTGGTGGGCAGTCCGGCCAAGGCCCATCAACCGGCCCGGCTGGTGCTTATCTGCAGCCTGAGCCTGGTGGGGATATTGCTGCTGCGCTACTTCATCCTCTACGCGGGGCAGATGACGGTGATGTAGCCGTTATAGAGGTAGAGCGCAGGCAAACAAAAGGCGGGATCTTCCCGCCTTTTTTTATTGTTGCCAGTCGGCTGGATCAGATCAGCGCGCGCTGCTCGAGGCGCTGCTCGCCGGGGCGGCAGATCAGCACCGAGCCCTGCTCGAACCAGTCCCCCAGCACGATGCGCCGCGCCGGGTGGCCGTCGAGGTTGAAGTCGTGGATGGCGGGCCTGTGGGTGTGGCCATGGATCATCATCCGGCAGTCGTGCTGGCGCAGCATCTCGTCCACCGCCGCCGGGGTCACGTCCATGATGGTCTGGCTCTTGTGGGCATTCTCCATCTGGCTCTGGCCACGCATCTTGTGGGCGATGGCCTGGCGGCGGGCGAGCGGCAGGCGCAGGAACAGCCAGCGCAGCCATTTGAGCTGGGTGATGCGGCGAAACTTCTGGTAGCCCTCATCCAGGGTGCAGAGCAGATCGCCGTGGCTCAGCACCACCCGCTCGCCGTAGAGCTCGATGACGCACGGATCCCCCAGCAGGGTCATGCCGGCGCGCTTGGCAAAGGCCTGGCCCAGCAAGAAGTCGCGGTTGCCATGAATGAAGTAGAGGGGCACCCCCTGCTGGCTCAGGGCCGCAAAGGCGTCGGCCACCTCGCCGTGAAGGGGATTGGGATCGTCGTCGCCAATCCAGAATTCAAACAGATCGCCCAACACATAGAGGGCATCGGCACCGGGGGCGTCGTGCGCCAGAAAGCGCACCAGGGCGGCGGTCATGTCGGGCCGCTGGGCACACAGGTGAATGTCGCTGATAAAGAGGGTGCTCATGAGAAAGTGCGCTGGGCCCTGTTGAGGTGGCTGGAAGTGGAACTGGTATTGGAGTTAGCAGTGCAGTGGGGGCCTATCGCCCTCGGCTGCCACACCAATGGGGCAAGCTCGCCGCCCTCCAGGGTGAGCAGCGCGGCATACGGGTCGCCGGCAAGGCCGAGCAAGTGGCACATGGCTGCTTCCCCTTTGAGCCCTTCCTCGAGACGCAGGCGCAGCACTTGGTGATAAAACGCCGCGCCGAACTGCTCAAGCAGGGCGGCCATCAGGCTGAGGTGGCGCCAGCCGTTGAGGCGCTCGAGGGGATCCGGGGTGAGGTAGAGCTCAAGGGGCCAAGGGTGGCCATCGGCGCCGGTGACGATCTGCTCGGCGAGCCAGATGTCAGCGCCCTTTTGCGCAACCCGCCAGCCTTGGGCGGCCAGCGTCGCGGCAAACGCGGCCGGCTCTGGATGGCGGCAGACGATATCGAGATCACTGCCGGGGCGGTCGAGCCCGATGGCGACCGTGCTCACCAGCGCCAGGTCGCTGCACTGCGCTGCCAGCGCATCCCACACCCCGGCTGTGAGCAGGGCATGAGCCGAGCGTTGGCGCGGGTTGCCGTGGGCCAGGTAGTCGAGACGGCGCCAGTCGATGGGGCCGGCCTTCGCAGATGGAAAAACTGCGGCCGGGGCCGCAGTCAGTTCATCTCGCAGAAGGCAGAGATCACTCGGCAAGGGTCACCTTGGTGATCACGACGTCTTCGGTCGGCACGTCCTGGTGGATGCGGCCGTAGTTGCCGGTCTTGACGCCCTTGATCTTGTTGACCACGTCCATGCCGGCGGTCACTTCACCGAACACGCAGTAGCCGAAGCCCTGGGTGGTGGCGGATTTGAAGTCAAGGAAGTCGTTGTTGTTCACGTTGATGAAGAACTGGGCGCTGGCAGAGTGCGGCTCCATGGTGCGGGCCATGGCGATGGTGCCGACCTTGTTGGACAGGCCGTTGGCCGCTTCGTTCTTGATGGGGGCGCGGGTGTCTTTCTCTTCGAAGCCCGGGGCATAGCCGCCGCCCTGGATCATGAAGCCGTCGATGACGCGGTGGAAGATGGTGTTGTCGTAGTGACCGTCACGGCAGTATTGCAGGAAGTTGGCCACGGTTTCCGGGGCTTTTTCAGCGTTCAGGGTGAGGGTGATGTCGCCGTGATTGGTGTGCAGAGTGACCATGATATGTCCTTTCATTTGATGCGGGCGACGAGATGCCCGCAGGTGTATGGCATAAAGTGGTGGCAATTCTAGCCCATCAGGGCCCTGCGGCATAGATGGTGCGCCTGATCCGGCACGTTTTCTGCCTCGTTTTCTACGCGCGATGCGGGTAGAATGGCAGGCCATTTTACTCACAGGCAGTGGTCATAAGATGCTGAAGATATACAACACACTCACTCGTCAAAAAGAAGAATTCAAACCTATCCACCCGGGCAAGGTGGGCATGTATGTGTGTGGCGTCACTATCTACGATCACTGTCATATCGGCCACGGCCGCACCTTCGTCGCCTTCGACGTCGTGGCCCGTTACCTGCGCTACAGCGGCTATCAGCTCAACTACGTGCGCAATGTCACCGACGTGGACGACAAGATCATCAAGCGCGCCGCCGAAACCGGCGTCACCTGTGACGATCTGACCGAGCGCCTGATCGGCGACATGCACGCTGACTTCGATGCCCTCGGCATGGTGCGCCCGGACGTCGAGCCGCGCGCCACCCAGCACATCGGCGAGATCATCGAGCTGGTGCAATCCCTGCTGGATAAAGAGCACGCCTACGTGGCGGACAACGGCGATGTGATGTTCATCGTCGACTCCTACGCCGACTACGGCAAGCTCTCCGGCCAGGATCTGGAGCAACTGCAGGCCGGTGCCCGGGTCGACGTGGTGGATGCCAAGCGCAACCCCCTCGACTTCGTGCTGTGGAAGATGTCCAAGCCCGGCGAGCCGACCTGGGACAGCCCCTGGGGCCCGGGCCGTCCTGGCTGGCACATCGAGTGCTCCGCCATGAACTCCAAGCACCTTGGCAACCACTTCGACATCCACGGCGGCGGCTCCGATCTGCAGTTCCCGCACCACGAGAACGAGATCGCCCAGTCCTGCTGCGCCCACGGTGGCGACTACGTCAATACCTGGATGCACAGCGGCATGGTGATGGTGGATAAAGAGAAGATGTCCAAATCCCTTGGCAACTTCTTCACCATCCGCGACGTCCTGGCCCACTACGATGCCGAAACCGTCCGCTACTTCCTGATGTCTGGCCACTACCGCAGCCAGCTCAACTACTCGGAAGATAACCTGAAGCAGGCCCGCGCCGCGCTGGAGCGTATGTACACCGCCCTGCGCGATCTGCCGGCGGCCGCTGCGGCCGGTGGCGACGAGCAGGTGGCTCGCTTCAAGGAGGCGATGGACGATGACTTCAACACCCCGGAAGCCTACTCCGCCCTGTTCGATCTGGTGCGCGAGATCAACCGCCAGAAGGGTGAAGACATGGCCGTTGCTGCCGCGCTGGGCGCCCGCCTGCGCGAGCTGGGCGCCGTGCTCGGCATCCTGCAGCAGGATCCGGATGCCTTCTTGAAGGGTGATGAAGCGGATGAAGAGGTCGCCGAAATCGAGCAACTGATCGCCCAGCGCAATCAGGCCCGTGCCGACAAGAACTGGGCTGCGGCAGATGCCGCCCGCAACCGTCTCACCGAGATGGGTATCGTGCTGGAAGACAGCGCCGGCAAGACCAGCTGGCGCCGTGCCTAAGGCCGGTGGCCCTGTTGGTGCCAACCGGTTGAGCCAATAAAAAACCGCAGCCCTAGGGCTGCGGTTTTTTTTGTGGTCTGCCGAAGCCTCGGCATCCTTCGGTCTGATCCCCTCGCCCCTTGGGGGCAGAGGGCAAGGGTGAGGGGGGCTCATGTCATTACTCGCCGGAGTGCCGCTAAACCGTTTGTTTCTAGACCCCCAAGTTCATACCTAACCTGGTTGGAGCCTCTGATTATGGCTGGTCCAGCAGTGCGTTCAGGTCTTTGGTGCGCAGCTCGGTGAGATTGGTGAGGCAACTGCTATGTACGAGGGGCGCGATAGTCCCTCCTTCATAGACACCTGCCTCGTAACGGCATTGTGCATCACGAAATGTGATCCAAGCGCGCTGTGCTGTTTTCAGCCTGCCAAGTTGGTCCTTATCAAGCATTGCAACCAGCTTCCTGTAGGCGGCGTTGAGCTTGGCATCGGCCTGCTGGTAATCCTGAAACGCACAGATGTTCATGTCGGTTTGTGTCACCGGCGCAGTACAATCCTGCTCGGCCTGAACGGCAGTGGTTGCCAGCAAGAGCAACAGGGCGGGATAGAGTCTCAAGAGGCTGTTCCTTTGTGGTAGCGAGAGGGCCAATATACGGCATAAACCGGCCCGATGGCGGCTCTGTTTTTCAAGAATAACAAGGGGATGACGTCATGAAGCTGAACTTGGGGCCGTTTCTCGCCCTGCCTCTGCTGGCGTCCGGGCTGCCTGTGGCCGCCACTGCCCAAGATATGCAGGTCCAAGCTCGCGCCAAGGTGGCCGAGTTTCTCGTCTGGGAACGCGAGGTCAAACCGAGTGGCCTCTATCAGGGCGATCTTGGCGGTGCGTTACCCAACATCGTTTCCCCCGAGCTGCTCTGCCTGCTCAATGCCGCCTCTAGGGCGCGGGAGATAGCCACTCGCGAGGCGCCGGACGAGAAGCCCCCATTCGTCGAGGGCAACCCCTTCCTGCCCAATGCCTGGGATCACCTGCTGGGCTCGCAGATCCTCTCGTCGCGCACCATTGCCGGCAGCAGGGATCGCAGCGAGGTAAAGGTGCGCTTCATCTTTGGCGAGCCGGGCACCCCGCTCGACGCCCCCAGCGGCACCTACCGTTTGGTCAGCACCTATCTGGTGCAGGAGGGGCCGCAAGGCGCCCGCATCACCGATATCGACGCTGGCGGCAGCTGTAATTTCTGCCAATCCGGCAGCCTGCGCGCCACTATCTTTGAGACGCTCACCGCCTATCCCGCCGCAGGGGGAGAGCAGTGCAAGGGATTGGCTGAGATGGCAAACAAACCAGAGAATATAAATTAAAATGTATGGAGATGGTATTCACCTGACAGTTGCCCACAAGAGGGAGTGGTCATACAGCTTCAAACCGGATAACAAAACGGTACCCCTACCGTATTATCTGGAGTCACCGTATGACCACCAACGAGAAAGTAGCACGTCGCAAACTTAGCCTGCTAGAGCTCGCCAAAGAGCTCAATAACGTCAGCAAAGCCTGCAAGCTCATTGGCTACAGCCGTCAGCAGTTCTACGAAATTCGCCGTAATTACCAGACCTACGGCGCCGAGGGCTTGCTCGACAAATTGCCTGGCTGTAAAGAGGCTCATCCCAACCGGGTTGCGCCCGAGATTGAACAGGCCATCCTCGATTACTCCCTCACCAGACCAACCCATGGCCCGCTGCGGGTCGCCCAAGAACTGGCTCTGCAAGGCATCAATGTCAGTGCGGGTGGAGTGCGTGGCGTGTGGCAACGGCATGATTTGCTCTCCAAACACGACCGCTTGTTGCGCCTCGAGAAAACCCACCGGGAGCAGACTATTGAGCTCAACGACGAGCAAATTCGCCTGCTCGAGCGCTTCAGCCCCGAGTTTCGTGAACGTCAGATTGAGGTCCACTACACCGGAGAACTGGTGGCAGTCGACACCTTCTTCGTCGGCGCGCTCAAGGGCGTGGGCAAGATGTATCTACAAACCGTGCTGGACTGCTACAGCCGCCACGCCTGGGGACGGCTCTACACCAGCAAGCTGCCAATCACCTCTGTCCATGTGCTCAACGAAACGGTGCTGCCGTTCTTTGAAGCCCATGAGGCTCGGGTCTATACCATCCTGTCGGACAACGGGCGCGAGTTCTGCGGGCGCTCTGACCATCATCCCTACGAGCTGTTCCTGCAACTGGAGGGGATTGAGCATCGAACTACCAAGGTGCGCAGGCCGCAGAGCAACGGCTTTATCGAGCGGCTGCATCGAACCTTGCTGGATGAACACTTCCGTATCAAGGGGAGAACGACCTGGTATGAGTCGGTAGAGCAAATGCAGACAGACCTGGATAGCTACCTGGAGCACTACAACACCCAGCGGCCACATCAGGGCAGGATGATGGAGGGACAGACGCCTTACAGCATGTTCAAGAAGGGTCTGAAATTGATACCGAAGGAAGTGCGCACTAAAGTAGCGTAAACAAGACACCGGTTTGAGGCCGGTGTCAGGTGATAACTAGATCTGTACAATTAAAATTTCAAATTAAAATTTATTTTCTGTGATCGTCTAGTCCTATTATATAGAACTCAGCCCCTGAAGACCTGATTGCGTTTTCAGCGCTAACTAATAACACATCCAACTGTGTTTTTATTTTAGAGTTATCTACTGATGTATAGATACTTTTCTGGGTGTGAGGCTGTATTACTATTACCCGTTTCTTTATATGCTTGTTATCTTTTAATGATTCTATCTTGCTGAAAAAGTCTTCTGGCTGTGCTTTTATTCCGTCATGCCAGCATAGCTTCTCTGTTGAGTTACTATACCGTTGGCGGAGATCTTCAACTAGAGTTTTTCTTGTGCAGTAACGTAGATTTTTAACGGCTTGGTTTAATACTATATCATGTGCACCGACAGATATTCTCCTTAAGGGAGATGCGCTCTTAGCAGCTTTTATATGAATTAAAGATATTATGTGATAATTACTATATTCCACGTAGTGGATGAAGTCTGCTTTTTCTCCTGCACCATCATCACAGTACAACCATCCTTTTGAAGATTCTGATGTGTTAAATTCGCTTGGCTCAATCCAGTAACCATTCCAACGATTCTTAACCCAACAGAATAGAGATTTATTCTTTCCCGTTTCCTGCAAGTCAGGTTTTTTGGGATCACTTCCTGGCTTTTCTTTTGTGACATCATAGTTCTCATAGTCGGCCCATATGAATTTATTGTATTCAACGTCTTGATAGCCAGTTCTAAATACCATTCCATTTACAATGGCATGACCTGATTCAAACCAACACTTTATCAACTCTGGGTATCTGAATACTCGTGTGTAATAATCAAAACATTTCTTTTTTATAGGGATTTGTGTTTTCAGCTCTAATGTGACTTTGTAATCATCAACCTTAACGGCTACGCACACATCGCCAATATGCGTTCCTTGATAAGTAATCTTCAATGAAATGTCTTTGCCTGTAAAGGATGGAGTAAGCTCAGCAGAATAATCATACTGTAATTTTCTAAGTAGCTCTTTTCGTACTTGGCCGTCTTCTTCAGATATAAACTCATAATCAACAAGGGAAAAGTCATAAGGCGAATTAAGATCATCAGGGTTGGATATAGGGTAAGAGAGTATTCCTATTGGTGTTTCTGATTCACTAGCATTTGACGTTAATATATCAAGAATTTCAATGGTTTTATTTTCAAATGAGTTCCAGTCATTACAAGGTCCTCTCCAGATCGACGAACGAAAAGGATTTATCCCAAGTGAACTCTTTCTATTGTGACCATGCACTTCAGTTCGTACAGCAGACATCATATAAGATTGATCTATTAGAGGGTCAAGTGTATCAGCAACACTTTTCCCACCTAAAACTTTTGAATCAGCTTTGAAATTTCCTTGACCATGGATTCCTAATAGCCATAACATTTTTATCTCATCTTCGTTTATGAAGTTGCCATATAATTTTCTTATTGGTACTGGATAAATGTGTTCAAGTTTTTTTCTACCAAAGTAGTCCCTGATTAAATCTTTTTTGCCTTTCTCAGAAAAATAGAATGCAAAGTGATCTTTTACAAGGAAACTAACAAAGACATGGTTTTCAATATCTTTTATATCAATATTTTTAGACCAGCTAGGTTCTTTTCTTACAGAATATGGAGTGATTTTTACTAAGCCTAACTCATTTATGCTATCGATAATGGTATTGCCTGTTGTCATCTCACCATCTGACTCATCATTTAATATTTTTAAAATTGCACCATGATAATCAAAGTTTTCGTCACTATTCTTTGATTTTATGGCAAGTAATATTGATAGATATGGTGCTACATTATTTTTATCTATGTTCATAATATGTTCTCATCCCTGTCGATATATGAAAAATCATTTTCACTTAGTCTGTATATTCTATGGGTGAAACGTAGTTATAAGTATGAGGAATAGGGTGTTATCACGACTGAATGCTCAATGTCTGGCCCCCCATGGGGTGAGGGAGGGGGCGGTTATTCTTGTTCAAGGTTAGTGGCAACAAGCTTGTCCCCAAATCCTGGTTATCAGAAATGGCATTGAATTAAGTTAATTACTATGAATACGTGCTGTCTGATGGTCTATTTCTTAAGTTTTCTATTTTTCCTTGCAGCCAGTTCATTAAGTTCATGCTCGATCAATTCAAACCAGGTTTTATCTACGCGCTCGAAGGTATTCTCTTCATGAAAATATTTTACCAGTTGGCCTTCTTCATTATAACAATAGACACCGTCATCGGCCCAAACCTTGAGAACTGGAATTACATTATGACCCAATTCTTTGAACTGTTCTGCTGCTATATGTATATTCATCCATTCAGGAGCATCCTCGCTATAAGCGTAAGAATAAACACCTCGTAAAAACTCCCAAAATGGTGCCACAGCCAATATTTCTGCATATGGCCACAATTCCTCTTTAACCTCTATAAAAAATCCACCTAGCGATCCCATAGCATGAGAGATATAGTCATCTGGTAATTTAATTCCATACTTCTCTCCAAGAATAATCACCTCATCTTTTGTTGGAGCCTGATCTCCTGCCGCAACAATGTAATAATCATCATCCCAGATATCAAGTATCAGTTCTCTAGTTTTATCTGTTACGTTAACCATTATAGATTGTCATCCTATTTGTATTGCTGATTATATATTGAGGGTGATTTACTTTGGGGTAGCCCACGTATTCTGTATGGCGTTATTATTCCAATCTGGTTGACCACCTTCACCCTAATAATTTCCCGCAAGGAGGGGGCTGTTGTCTCAGATGATTATGCCTTGCTAAGCGCCCCTGTAGTCTATCACCTAAAATAGAGGGACAAATACATTGGTGAAAAAATAGCAACAGTACAGAGCAATGTATTTATGGAAAAATACTTCCATCGCATGGTGATTAATAAAGCCAAGGCGACTGTAATATTTATCAATGGCCAGAGTATAACAAAAAGATAGTTAAGAATATGCATGTGAGTGCTGTATGTAAATATGACGTAAAATAGATATGCATGACCAAGTAAAAAGACAGGTGTGGTTTTTTTGATAAGTAGATCGAATTTTGATTCCGGTTTAACTTCAGTGCTGCTCATCGACGACTGCCTTGTATATAGAGATAATTTATGAACAATTTTATAGTTATCAAGATTTCAATAGATGGCTATTTCCCGAATACATAGGGATCAGCTAACTGGCCTCGGGGCTGCGGGTTGGGTGTTGCCCCCTGTTGTTCGCCGAGGCGAGGGCACAAGGTCAGGAGCGCCGTCATGGACGACGGCGCAGACGCAGGCGGTACAGGGATGTACCGTCTGCGTCGTTCCGCCAGACCTTTTGCCTGAACCGAGGGCACCCGACGCAGGAGGGCGAACAAGTGGGGGAGAAGACTTTTGGTGACTTTGGGTCTTTCCAAAGTCACTCGCCAAGCCGCGCAGCGGCGGCGAAACCCCATCGAGGACGGAGTCCTCGTGTCCTGCATGGCGGAGCCATGCCAATCGGGCGAGTGACCCCTCACCCTAACCCTCTCCCGCAGGGGGAGAGGGGATCGTTCCCCGGTGCAATGCGCTTCGCTTATTGGCACCCTACTTGTCTCCCGCAAGGGGAGAGGGGATCGTTCCCCGGTGCAATGCGCTTCGCTTATTGGCACCCTACCTCTCTCCCGCAAGGGGGGATGGTGACCACGGACGATTACGCTGCGCTAATCGACCCTACAGGCTTATTGCACCCTGCGCCTCATCCCGTGGTGGGAGAGGCGACCCTCCCGCTGCTTGGTGCCCCATCCTCTGGAATGCTAGGATGCCCAACCGTCCTTTATCCAACCCTTATCACTTATGGCAAACCCGCTCGTTGGCAGTAAAAACAGGATCACTCGGGCAGGGCGCTGGCTCGCCACCCGCGGCGCCGCGCTCTTTGCCGAACTCTCGGAGTTTCAGCAGCGCATCTGGGTGGTCAGCATAGTGAACGACACCTACACGGATACCTTTATCGTCAACGAAGGCAGCTTCGAGGAGCCCATGCAGTGGATGCGGCGCAAGCAGTACAGCGCCGACATGCTGCAGCGGGTGGATGCCATGCAACGCTCCCAGGTGATCCAGGTCGAACTGGGTGACATCCGCCATCGCCTGATGCGGGTCAAATAACCCGAATAGTGCCAAGCCGTATCGGGCGTTGGGCCAAACAGGGCGGCTGGCTCACAGTCCGCGCGCTATCTGCCAAAGACGCTGCCGCCCCTGACTGTCGCCGCCACCTTGCGCCCTTGACCATCCATGAATACTCGGGGCCAACAGGGGCCGATGGTCATCTTACGGAACCCGCCTCGGCGGGGCCATCCAAATCCATGAAATTAGTGATGCAACTATCAGAATTAAATGGTTTTTCTCCTTTGCTGGAAAGTGGCAACCGGCGGTTGACCCGCGGCCGGGGTGTGATGGAAGATGAGCGCCGCACCCGGCTGATAAGCAGGATAAGCAGAGCGCCGGGCGCAGTGATGAGCATAGCGGGACAGAGCCACCGACAAAGGCAATGAGCGCCACCGCCAAGCCGCCGCAGCCAATAACGTCCACGACAGGTGCCGCTTCCTTTGACAGGGGCGGTCACCACGGCTCAGATCGGGCCGGCATCGCGTTGGCCGCAAACGGAGCGCGTTGCCGGACAATCGAGGGTCGTTCGACGACAAAGGCCGCCAAAACCGCAAAATTTGTGCCACGGCGGGGGCGCGCGGCTTGTGAAGGGCCCCCGGGGTTGGCTATCGTTTCAGGAATAGACATGCAAGCAGGGAGGTGTGCATGGACAGAATATTGCAGGCGTTGTCGCTGCAGGTGACCGGGGCGCGGGATCTGGAGAGCCTGACCCGCCCGCTGCTGGAGATGCTCGAGACGGTCACCGGGCTTGAATCCACCTATCTGACCGAAATCGACCTTGGTCACGACACCCAACATATTCGCTTTGCCCGCAACGCCGCCACCTTGCAGATCCCCGAGGGGGGCTCGGTGCAGTGGGGCGATGCCCTCTGCCGGCGGGCACTCGACGAGGGGCGCTTCTACACCGAGGATGTGGCGAGCTGCTGGGGGGATTCCCAGGCGGCGCGGGCCCTTGGCATTCGCACCTACCTGAGCTGCCCGGTGCAGACCCCTTCGGGCTCCCTCTATGGCACCCTGTGCGCCGCCAGTGCCGAGCAAAAGCCGCTGATGGCGGGATCGGATCACCTGATCGCCTTCTTTGCCCGGCTCATTGCCGAGCAGGTGGAGCGCGAACAGCTGCTGCAGCAGTTGCAGCAGGCCAACCACGAGTTGTCACGCCAGGCGCTGAGCGACCCGCTGACCGGGCTGCCCAACCGGCGGGCGCTGATGCACGAGCTCAACCGGCTGTTTTCACTGGCCGAGCGGGTCGAGCATCCGCTGCTGCTCGGCTTCATCGATCTCGATGGCTTCAAGGCCATCAATGATACCCATGGCCACGACACCGGCGACCTGCTGCTGCAACGGGTCGCCGGGGCGCTGTCAACCGTGCTGCGCGGCAGCGATCTGCTGGCGCGAGTGGGGGGCGATGAGTTTGTGGCGGTGGGGATGGGGCCACAGTGCGGCGAAGAGACGCGGGAGGCGGCAGTGCAGGGCTTTCAGCGCCGACTGTTCGAGGCGAGCCTGGTGCAGCTCGAGGTGCCCGCCGGCCTGCTGCACTACCCCGGTGCCAGCGTGGGGGTGGTGGCCATCGATCCGGCCAGCAGCACGGTGGACGAGGCGCTGAGGCTGGCCGATGCCTGCATGTACGAGGTCAAGCGCCAGCGCCGTCGGCCGAGCTGACTGTGCAGGCGAGTCAGGCAAACAAAAGGGGCCCCGGCGGGCCCCTTTTTCATGCCGCCCCTCAGCGGGCGGGGAAGTACTTGGCCTGGATCTGCTGGAACTCGCTGCTGGCCAGCACCTGGGTCAGGCCGCTCTGGAACTCCTTGACCAGCTCGTCGCTCACCGGGTGGCTGAAGGCGAAGCAGAACTGCTCCGAGCTCAGCATCCAGAACACCTTGAACTGGGCGGGATCCAGCTGCTGGGAGGCGATCAGATCCAGCATGGTGGTCTTGTTGGTGGAGATGAGATCGACCCGGCCCGAGGTGAGCATCTTGAGCGCCTGGGGCAGGCGGTTGGCGGTCATGATCTTCTGCTCGTCAAAGCCGTTGTTGAGCAGCAGTTGCTCCCCCACATCGGCCCGCACCGCCCCTATGTTGTACTTTTCGGCATCTTCCAGCTTGGCGATGTTGACCGGGCTCTTGGCCAGCCCCATCAGCACAATCTCGGCATAGCCGATGGGGCAGGCCCACTTGAACAGCGGATCCCGCGCTTCGGTGCGGGCGGTGGAGAAGAGCACCACGTTGGGTTTCTGGGTCAGCAAATAATAACCCCGCGCCCAGGGCATGATGGTGATGGGTTGCTGCGGGGTGTTGGTCTTCTGCCAGACCTGCTGGAGCAGCTCGACGGCAAGCCCGGTGGGGGCGCCGGATTCGTTGGAGAAGTTGTAGGGTTTGTACTCTTCGGTGAGGTAGTGCAGCTTGCCAAGCTCCGGGCTGGCCTGGGCGAGGGTGACAAACGCGAGTGCGGCGAATCCAATCCATTTTTTCATGTTGGCCATCCTGGTGGGGTGTAGCGTCATTCTCAAGTGTTATCAAAGCCCGCCAAATCGCCACTCGCCGTGCACTGGCGGCGAGAGGTACTTGGCCTCACTCAGGGGGCGGGCAGGTATTTAAGCTGCAGCCGCTGATATTCCGAAGAGGCGAGCGCCTGGGTGAGGGCGCGCTGGAACTGCTTGATGACGCTGTCATCCACCTGGCGACTGAAGGCGTAGCAGAGCTCCTCGGCATCCAGCACGAAGGCGACCGTGAAGTCATTGGCATCGAGCTGCAGCGCCTTGATGGCGTCATAGCCCGCCAGCTTGCCGGTGGCCAGCAGATCGGCGCGGCCCGACACCAGCATCTTCAGCGCCTGGCTCAGCCGGTTGGCGGAGATGATACGGCTCTCGTCCATGCCACGGTTGAGCAGCAGCTGTTCGGAGGCATCGGCGCGCACGGCGCTGATGCGGTAGTCGTTGATCTGCTCGACGGCGCTGAGGGTGAGGGGGCGGCGCTTGTGGGCCAGCAGCACGTACTCGGAGTAGCCGATGGGGCACACCCACTTGAACAGGGGGTCGCGGGTGTCGGTGCGGGCGGTGGAGAAGAGCACCACGTTTGGTTTCTGGGTCAGCAGGTAGTAACCCCGCGCCCAGGGCAGGATGCGAATGGGCTGGGCGGGGGTCTGGGTGCGCTGCCAGATCAGCTGCAGCAGCTCCACCGCCAGCCCGCCGGGCTGACCGGTCTGGTCGGTGAAGTTGTAGGGGGGATACTCCTCGGTCAGGTACTCCAGCTTGCCGAGCTCGGCCTGCGCCGTGCCAAGGCATGACAACAGCAGCAGGCAACCGCAAAACCTTATCCTCATGGGCATTCCTTGGCGTAGCGCGGGCGATCCATCTTGCCCTAGTGTGGGCAAAAAAGCCTGATATTGCCAGTAGTTACCAGCGCGCTCTGGTATTTCCCACCGGTTTTAGCTGCTCATCGCGCAGCCCCACCAAGAGCGCCTTGCCGCTCTCCTGCAGGCGAAATTCGCCGTAGCGCGCCGCCTCGTACTGCTCGCCGGTGCCCTCTTCAAAGAAGTAGGCGTCGGGGCCGATGAGCCACTGGCCGTCGCTGCGGCGCACCTGCAGCCGCCGCTCATCGCGAGCCAGCTGATCCGGCTTGCCCCCTTCCACCCAGCTGGCGACCTGCTGCTCGTCGAGGCGGATCACCAGGGTGTCGGCAGGGGCCTCATCCTGTTGCCGGTTGCCGAGCTGGCGGGCCAGCTCGTAGTTGAGGCGCATGTAATCCCCCTGCATCAGGGAGCGCGGGTCGACCGGGGCGAGGCGCAGCAGCACCACCTCGCCGCTGCTCATGGCGCGTTCGTAGCGCCAGACGGTGACATTGATGGCCGCCAGGATGGCGAGGCCGGTCAGCAGCAGGGCGAGTCGTCTCATGAGGGGCTCCGCAGGCTCAGCCGTTTGAGCAGCTGGCGGGCGCCGAGCAGCAGCGCGCCCGAGCCCAGCAGCAGCCAGGATTTGGTCATCAGGGTCAGCCCCAGATCGTAGTAATAGAGGGAGCCAAAGCCGACCAGCAGCAGGCCGGCCAGGGTCATCAGGCCGACGCTGCCGGCATAAAAGCCGAGTACCAGCACCAGGGCGCCGGCCCCCATGCCGGGAATGAGGGCGCTGATCAGCACCAGCGGCAGTCCGTACAGCAGCGGCAGTTTCAGCCTGATCATGAGCCCCAGCAACAGGGCGGCGCAGAGCAGCGGGTTGAGCCAGAGCGGCAGGCGGGAGTGGCCCAGCTCGTCGAGCATGCTGGCGCCGCCGTCCCACAGCGGGTGGTGCAGGCGCCCCAGCACCAGCAGGGAGAGCGCCAGCCCCAGGGTGAGGGATTCATAGAGCTGGTGGCGCACTGGATCGCGTTCTGCCTGCAGCCAGCAGAGGGCCACCGCCGTCATCACCAGCGGCAGGGCCAGCAGTTGCAGGCCGAGGCAGGCGAGGCCAAGCGCCAGCAGGATGGCGGCGGCGAAGCTGTGAAACAGCCGGATCAACCAGTGCTCGAACAGGGCGGCGATGGCCAGCGACAGCAGGGCGAGGCCGAACCAGAGCGGAGCCGAGTGCAGATCCAGCCGATCGAGCAGGCCGTAGAGCAGCCAGGCGTCGCCGGCCAGCGCCAGCGCCAGCACGAACTGATCCCACAGATCGCTGCGGGTGGCGAAGCGGTTGAGGCAAAAGGCGATGACCATCAGCACGACGCCCATCAGCAGGGCGCTGTCGGCATCCCGGGTGAGCTGGGAGAACGACATGAACAGGAAGAACAGCAGGAACAGGGCGGCAATCCAGCCCACCATGCCGAGCAGAAAGCGGCTCGACCAGTGGGGCTGGTCGTCACGGGGGGCATCCCCTTCCACCAGCCGGGCCCGTTGCAGTCGCTGCCAGGGGGTCAGATCACTCATGGGGCCTCCGTTGTTGTTGCAGCCAGCGGCTGGCCGCCACCGACAGGCCGATGGCGATGAGGCAGAGCAGCAGGAAGCCATCCACGTCCGGCTCCATCCATTTGCCGAGCGCGGTCAGCAGCACCACGATGAGGCTCAGGCAGCCCATGGCGAGCCCGGCGATGAATCTGTGGTGCCAGCGCAGGTAGGCGGCCGCCAACCAGCCGAGCCAGGCCGGCCAGACCCAGGGGGAGGCGACATCAAACAGCGCCAGCAGGGTCAGCAGGGTGACGCCGAACCCGGCGGCCAGCCCCGCCAGCCAGGAGGGCATCAGCCGGTAGTGAGCGGGCACCAGCAGCAATATGCCCCAGAGGGCGGCGTTGAACAGGGTCAGGCACCAGCCGAGAGCCTCCTCGTTGAAGGCGAAGAAGAAGTTGAACAGGCCGAGCCGCCAGTAGAGGACCAGCGCCAGCTGGCCGAGCAGCCAGCTCAAGGTCCACAGCAGCGGGCTCTGGCCGAGCGCCGCCAGCGGCAGTAGCATCAGCGCCCAGGTGGCGAACAGCTGCCAGGGATCGGCGCCGGTCTGGTAGGTCTGTCCCACCAGTGCCAGCAGGGCGCCGATGTTGAGGGCGATGGCGAGCAGCAGCGCCTGGCGCTGACTGTCGGCGAGGGGCTTGCGCCACAGCAACAGCAGCATGGCGAGCAGCGGCAGCTCCAGCAGCGCGAGGCGCGAGAGGCGGCCCAGCTCCTGCCAGTTGAAGGCGACGAAGAACACCAGACCGGCGCCCAGACACAGGCTGCCAAGCCAGAGCAGCAGCCGATCGAACAGCCACTGCCAGCGGGCAGGGCCGGGGGGCAGCTCGCACAGGGCGAGGGCGGCGGGCAGACTGGCCCGCTCGAGGCGTCCACGCCTGACCCAGTCGAGCAGCGTCTGTCTTGAAGTGAAGTGCATGGGATGCTCCATCAGGTTTGCCGCATTATGCCACGGCCATGGCGCCGATTGGCAGCCCCCGTCTGCGGGCGCTCCCAGCCTGGCAAGCGGATGCAAAAAGCCCCGCCAAGGGGCGGGGCTTGCAAGGACACGACATGGGCGCGGGAGTGGCGTCGGCAAGTGCTCACCCTTGCCTCGCCACCTTCTGATCCGGCCGGGTCAGGCGAACAGCAGGGTGCTCACCCCGAGGCCCACAAACAGGATGGCGCAGGCGATGCGGATCCCCTTGAGCGGCAGGCGATCGGCCCCCAGCTTGCCAAGCAGCACCACCGGCACGTTGGCCAGCATCATGCCGAGGGTGGTGCCGGTGATGACCTGGGTCAGCGAGTCATACTTGGCCGCCAGCAGCACGGTGGCGATCTGGGTCTTGTCGCCGATCTCGGCGATGAAGAACAGCACGAAGGTGGCCATGAAGGGGCCGTATTTGTCGAGCGGGCTCTCCTCGTCGTCCATCTTGTCCGGCACCAGGATCCAGGCGGCCATGGCGATGAAGGCACCGGCCACCAGATAGGTCATCACCTTGGGATCGAGCCAGCGGCTGATGAACTCGCCAAGCCAGGCGGCGCCGGCGTGGTTGAGCAGGGTGGCTGCCAGCATGCCGGCGATGATGGGCCAGGGCTTGCGAAAACGACAGATGAGCAACAGCGCCAGCAGCTGGGTCTTGTCGCCGATTTCGGCAATGGCCACGCTGAGGGTTGAGGTTAACAAGGCTTCCATAAAAATGACCGGGGGACGGAATTGTTATACCTGAGACAAGCCTGCGCCATCCGTCCCCGGTATTGGCACTGGCCCGTCAAAGGTCTTGTCAAATCCGCGGCTGGCGTGGATCACCCTGACCATGGTGAGTTGGCACCAAGTATGTTGATCAGGGTCGCGAACCGGTTTGGGGCCGGCTGGCGAGACTACTCCCCCTCGATGGGAGCGGGCATTCTAGGGAAAAAGCGAAAGTGACGCAAGCCGGGCGGCGCGGGGATCAGCCGCCCACCAGCTTGACGCTGAAACCGGCCTTCTCGAGCTCGGCCTTGATCAGATCCCGTTTGTCCCCCTGGATCTCGATCACCCCCTCTTTCAGGCCGCCGCCGGTGCCGCACTTTTTCTTGAGCAGGGTGGCGAGGCTCTTTTGCTGTTCGGCCGGGACGCCGTGGATGGTAATGACCCCGGCGCCCTTGCGCCCCTTGGTTTCGCGGCGAATGCGCACCACCCCGTCGGCGGGGAAGGGGGAGGCGGATTGCGGCTGGTTCTGTTCTTTGATTATGCCGCCGTCCGTGCTGTAAACCAGGCGGCTGTTGTTGTCGTGACTCATGGCAGTTATTTGTGGGTTAGCTAAGCGGAGTTTGATTTTACTCAAATAAGCGTTGAAAACACGGATTATAATGCCCCAAGTAAAAGAGAATTATTATTGTTTAACTTCAGGAGTCAGTCATGGTACTCGCGCAGTTGTCACCGGGACAGAGTGCTCGCATCAAGAACATGAATCAATTAACCCGTCCCCTGCGGCGCAAGCTGATGGTGATGGGCTTGTTGCCCCAGACTGAAGTCATCTATTTGCGCGCGGCCCCGCTCGGGGATCCGCTGCAGATCCAGTGTCAGGGGATCTGCCTCTCCATGCAAAAAAGCCTTGCCCAGCAAATCGAGGTCGAACCGGTATGAACTACTCCCTGGTAACCGTCGGCAACCCCAATAGCGGCAAGACCTCCCTGTTCAACGCCCTGACCGGGGCCCGCCAGCAGGTGGGCAACTGGAGCGGCGTCACCGTCGACAAGAAGATGGGCGAATTCAGTGCCCAGGGCCACGACTACAAACTGATGGACCTGCCCGGCATCTACAGCCTGGCCAACCAGGAGGGGAGCCTGGACGAGCAGATCGCCAGCCGCTTCGTGGAGGGCCAGCAGCCGGATCTGCTGCTCAACGTCATCGACGCGGCCAACCTGGAGCGCTCCCTCTACCTCACGCTGCAACTGCGCGAGCTGGGGCTGCCCATGGTGGTGGTGCTCAACAAGATGGACATCCTGCAAAAGCGGCGCATCACCATCGACGAGTGCAAGCTCGCCAACACCCTCGGCTGCCCGGTGGTGGCCCTCTCGGCCCACAACCGCCAGCAGGTCGCCGCCTTCAAGAACCAGATCCAGCAGTTCATCGGCCAGCCGCAGCCGGCGCTGTTGCTGGACTACGGTAGCGAGCTTGAAAAAGATCTGGCGGAGCTTGAGACCCTGCTTGCCCCGCACCACCTCACCACCCGTGGCCGCGCCCTGCGCCTGCTGGAAGAGGATGCGGTGATGCAGGAGACCCTGCTGCCCGGTCAGCAGGCCGCCGCCGCCAACGTGGTGGCCCGCGCCCAC
The DNA here is from genome assembly GCF_041403025.1 of Aeromonas sp. S5(2024). NCBI lineage: Bacteria > Pseudomonadati > Pseudomonadota > Gammaproteobacteria > Aeromonadales > Aeromonadaceae > Aeromonas > Aeromonas sp. S5(2024). Next base: position 795,841 of record NZ_JBGLRI010000001.1, read on the forward strand.
CACGGGCAGGATGTGGACCTGCAACTGGCGGACATCCGCTACGGCCACATCCACCAGTGGGCCGCCCAGGCGTGCCAGCAGAAGGGCAAGCTCACTGCGGCCCAGAGCGAGCGGCTCGATCGGGTGCTGCTCAACCGCTGGTTCGGCATCCCCTTCTTCCTGCTGGTGATGTACCTGATGTTCATGTTCGCCATCAAGGTGGGCAGCGCCTTCATCGACTTCTTCGACATCATGGGCGGCGCCCTGTTTGTCGACGGGGTGCACCACCTGTTGGGGCTGATCCATGCGCCGGACTGGCTGGGGGCCATCCTGGCGGACGGCTTCGGGGTGGGCTTGCAGACCGTTGCCACCTTTATCCCGGTGATCGGTTGCCTCTATCTGTTCCTGGCGGTGCTGGAGAGCTCCGGCTACCTGGCCCGCGCGGCCTTTGTGGTGGATGCCCTGATGCGTCGCCTCGGCCTGCCGGGCAAGGCGTTCGTCCCCATGCTGATGGGTTTTGGTTGCACCGTGCCCTCGGTGATGGCGACCCGCACCCTCAACTCCGAGCGCGAACGGCTGATGACCTCGGCCATGGCCCCCTTCATGTCGTGCGGTGCCCGTCTGCCGGTCTACGCCCTGTTCGCGGTGGCCTTCTTCCCCGAGTCTGGCCAGAACCTGGTGTTCGGTCTCTACCTCATCGGCATCCTGGTGGCGGTGCTCACCGGCTTGTTGCTGCGCAATACCCTGCTGCCTGGCAAGAGCGACTCCATGCTGATGGAGATGCCGGACTACGAGTGGCCGCGCCCGGTCAACGTCGGCATCAAGACCTGGCAGAAGCTCAAATCCTTCGTGTTCGGCGCCGGTAAAACCATAGTTCTGGTGGTCGCCGTGCTGAGCGTGCTCAACTCGCTCGGCACCGACGGCAGCTTCGGCCACCAAGACCAAGAGAGCTCGGTGCTGAGCAAAATCAGCCAGGCGGTGACCCCGGTGCTGCACCCCATCGGCGTGCGCGATGACAACTGGCAGGCCACGGTCGGCATCGTCACCGGCATTTTCGCCAAAGAGGCGGTGGTCGGTACCCTCAACAGCCTCTACGCCGGCAGCGGTGACGGGGAAGAGGAGGCGAGCGAGTTCTCCCTGGTGAACAGCTTCCAGGAGGCGATCGCCGCGGTGGCCACCAATCTGGCCGACATCGACCCGACCGACCCCATGGGGCTGGCGGTGGGCAACCTGGATGACCAGAAAGCCGCCGCCGAGGCGCAGGAGGTGGACGTCTCCACCTACGGCAACATGCAGAGCCACTTCGACGGGGCGGCCGGTGCCTTCGCCTATCTGTTGTTCGTGCTGCTCTACATGCCCTGCGCCGCCGCCATGGGCGCCCTGGTGCGGGAAACCGGTCGCCAGTGGGCCCTGCTGACCGCCGCCTGGTGCAACTACATGGCCTTCATGTGCGCCACCGTCTTCTATCAGCTGGCCACCTTTGCCGCGCACCCCGAGCAGAGCCTGTTCTGGGTGGCGAGTTACGGCGGCTCCCTGCTGCTGCTCTGGTGGGCCGGTCGTCGCCACGGCGACATCGTCGCCCGCAAGGTGGTGACCCTATGATCCTGCGCGAGCTGGGGGAGTACCTCGCCGCGCAGCAGAAGGTGAGCCGGCGCGAGCTGGCCCGCCACTTCCACACCTCGGAAGATGCGGTGGAGGCCATGCTCGGCGTCTGGATGCGCAAGGGACGGGTCGCCAAGCGGGAGACCCAGGTGTGCGGCGGCTCCTGCTGCGGCAAGAGCCAGGAGGTGATGTTCGAGTGGTGCGAGCCGGGCCAGATTGGTCTGGTGCAGAAGGGCTGAGCTCACGCCCGATAGCCCGTATTCAGATATAAAAAAGACCCGCCGCTGGCGGGTCTTTTTTATTGGCGCGTGTTCGCCGTGTTGGCGTAGAGGGGGAGGGGCAGATCAGCGCCCCGGCCAGCGCTGGCCCACCTCGGCGTGGCGATACCAGGCCATCAGCGCCTGTTGGCCGGCGATGTCGTCCACCGCCGGTGACCAGGGGGCGAAGTCCTCTTCCCGAAAGGGGGCGTAGGGGCCGTGTTTCACCTCGAAGATGACGGCGCCGGGATCCAGAGATAGCACCGCATGCCAGCTGGCGATGGGGGTCTCCAGCACCGAGGTCTCTTCCCCCAGCACGGCACGGGCAATGACGGTACCCTCGTCATCGAAGTTGAGCACCACGAAGCGGCCTTGCAGCGAGGTGAGCAGCTCCCAGGTCTGCAGGTGGCGATGGGGACGGATATAGGTGCCCGGCTCCATGGCGATGGCCAGGCGCTGGATGGGGTCGGCCAGCTCCTGATGCAGGTTGTGGTTCATGCGCAGGCGCGGGGAGTGGGCGGCCTCGTCGGCGAGGCTGGCAAGGCGGGCAACATCCAGTTTTTTCATATGCGATTCCATGGTGAGACGAAGGCAGGGCCGAGCGCAGAGTAGCATGCCCGGCAACCGGTCAGGCAAGGGGCGAGCGGTAAGCAAATGTAAAAAGGGAGCCTCTATGACTCCCTCTGCTATGTCTGTTCGGCATCACAATCTGGCCAGCATCTCCTTGGTGACCAGCACTATACCTTGCTCGGAGCGGTAGAAGCGGCGGGCATCCTCGCAGGCGTTTTCCCCCACCACCAGCCCTTCCGGCAGCTTGCAGCCCTTGTCGATTACCACCCGGCGCAGCCGGCAGCCCGGGCCTATCTCGACCCCGGGGAAGATCACCGCCTGATCCAGGGTGCAGAAGGAGTCGACCCGCACATTGGTAAACAGCACCGAGCTGACGATGAAGGAGCCGCTGACGATGGTGCCGCCAGCAAACATGGAGTTGATGGTCATGCCGTGCTGGCCGTTTCTGTCCTGCACGAACTTGGCGGGCGGGGTCATGTTCTGGCTGGTCCAGATGGGCCAGTCCTGATCGTAGATGTCGAGCTCCGGGGTGACGGAGGCGAGATCCATGTTGGCCTCCCAGAACGAATCCACCGTGCCCACGTCGCGCCAGTAGGGGCGTTTTTGCGGGCAGCAGCCGACGCAGGACATGCTGAACGGGTGGGCATAGGCGGTGCCCTCTTGCACCACCCGCGGGATCACGTCCATGCCGAAATCATGGTGGGAGGCCGGGTTGGCGAGATCCTCTTCCAGCAACTGGTAGAGGTAGTCGGCCTCGAAGATGTAGACCCCCATGGAAGCCAGCGCGGTGTCCGGTTTGCCCGGCATGGCCGGCGGGTTGGCGGGTTTCTCGACGAAGGCGTTGATCTTGCGATCCCCATCCACCGCCATCACCCCGAAGGCGCTCGCCTCATCCCGCGGCACCTCGATGCAGGCCACCGTGACCTTGGCCCCCATGTTGACGTGATCGAGCAGCATGGCGGCGTAATCCATCTTGTAGATGTGATCCCCCGCCAGTACCACCACATACTTGGGGCCGTGATCGCGAATGATGTCCAGATTCTGGTAGACCGCATCGGCGGTGCCGCGATACCAGTTGACCTCGTCCACCCGTTGCTGGGCGGGCAGCAGGTCGATGAACTCGTTCATCTGGTAGCGCAGAAAGGACCAGCCGGACTGCAGGTGGCGCAGCAGGCTGTGGGATTTGTACTGGGTCACCACCCCGACCCGGCGAATGCCGGAGTTGATGCAGTTGGAGAGTACGAAGTCGATGATGCGGAACTTGCCGCCGAAATGCACTGCCGGTTTCGCCCTGTTGTCCGTCAACTGTTTGAGGCGACTGCCCCGCCCTCCTGCGAGAACCAAGGCCATGGTCTCGTTCAGCAACTGTCTGGACTGTGCTGTATTGGCAGGTTGTAACAACATTGAATACCCCTTTATTGATAGAACCCCTTGATACTGCCTCCTTTGAAGCCAGTATGAAAGTGCTTTCACTCACACTTCTCACACGGTTTTTCGGTGAAGTGATGGTTTTGTCATTTGTGATGACAAAATCTGTCGCAGATGGCGCGATAGTTCACCAGATGTCACGGCGGCCCTGGGCTGGCGAGGAGGGCGGTGGCCTTGAAGGGCGGCCAGATGCGGGCGTTTCTTGTGCAAACACCCGCCGAAGCGGGTGTTTGCAAGTGTCGTCAGGGGGCGGGCGAGGTCAGAACAGATCGTCTTTTTCGTCCTTGGTGGGTTCGAGGCTCCAGCCGGTGGCATCGCTGCTGCTCGCGATCTGGCCCTTCTCCTTCCACAGCTTGATCTTGAGGCGCAGGTTGTTGGCCGAGTCGGCGTTCTTTACCGCCTCCTCCTCGTCGATCACCCCTTCCACCACCAGATCGAACAGGGCGCTGTCGAAGGTGACCATGCCGAGGGCCTTGGATTTCTCCATCACCTCCTTGAGACCGCCAAACTCGCCACGTTTGATCATGTCGCGAATGGTGTGGGTGCCCAGCATGATCTCCACCGCCGCCCGGCGGCCACCGTCGCTGGTTTTGACCAGCCGCTGGGAGACAAACGCCTTGAGGTTGTTGCCCAGATCGTTGAGCAGCTGGGGCCGGCGCTCTTCCGGGAAGAAGTTGATGATGCGATCCAGCGCCTGGTTGGCGTTGTTGGCGTGCAGGGTGGAAATCGCCAGGTGGCCGGTCTCGGAGAAGGCCAGCGCATGTTCCATGGTCTCGCGGTCGCGAATTTCCCCGATGAGGATCACGTCCGGTGCCTGGCGCAGGGTGTTTTTCAGGGCAGCGTGGAAGCTGCGGGTATCCACCCCCACCTCGCGCTGGTTGATGATGCTCTTGCGGTGGCGGTGCACGAACTCCACCGGATCCTCGATGGTGATGATGTGGCCGCCGCTGTTGCGGTTGCGATGGTCGATGAGGGCCGCGAGCGAAGTGGATTTGCCCGAGCCGGTACCGCCGACGAACAGCACCAGGCCGCGCTTCTCCATGATGGTGTCGAGCAGCACGGGGGGCAGTTTCAGATCCTCGAAGCGGGGGATTTCGGTTTTGATGTTGCGCGCCACCAGCGACACTTCGTTGCGCTGCTTGAAGATGTTGATCCGGAAACGACCGATCTGGGGCAGCGAGATGGCGAGGTTCATCTCCAGCTCCCGCTCGAACTGCTGCTTTTGCTCGCCGTCCATGATGGCGTCGGCTATTCTGGCCACCTCGCCGGGTTCGAGCGGCGTCTCACTGAGCGGGCGCAGGCCGCCGTTGAACTTGGCGCAAGGGGGGGCGCCGGTCGACAGATAGAGGTCGGAGCCATCCTGCTTGGCCAGGATCTGTAGCATGTCTCGCAATTCCATTGGTTTTGCCTCGTCTATCAAGCAGATGCAACTACATCGAATGTCATTGAGTGTACAGCGTCAGGCGCCGGTGAGTTTCTCGCGAAAGACAAAAAACACCGCGCCCAGGATGCACAGGCCGGCCCACAGGTAATCCCATTTCAGATCCTCTTTCAGATAGAAGATGGAGAAGGGGACGAACACGGTGAGGGTGATCGCCTCCTGCAGGATCTTGAGCTGGCCGACGGAGAGCACAGTATGGCCGATGCGGTTGGCGGGCACCTGCAGCAGATATTCGAACAGCGCTATGCCCCAGCTCACCAGGGCGGCGATGATCCAGGGTTTGTGATTCATGCTCTTGAGGTGGGCATACCAGGCGAAGGTCATGAAGACGTTGCTGCACAGCAGCAGGCCGATGCTGGTAAAGATAGGGTTCATTAGGTTCTCCTTTAAAATCAATCGCATTTTATCTCCGAACCACGGGTTTTCATAAGTGGGGCGGCAGGGTATTTTTAATCCATCAAGGATGAAGTCACAGAGGGTTGTACGGGATGGGCAAGACAAGCTGGGGTGTGCTTGGTCTGCTGTTTGCCTGCCTGGTGCATGGGGCGCCGACCCTGACGGTGGCCACCGATGTCTGGCCGCCGTTTCGGATCGTGCAGCCGGACGGCCGCTTCGGCGGACTGGACATGGACATCTTGCAGCAGTTGCAGCGCCGCAGCGGCATCCGCTTCGAGGTGAAACGGGTGCCCTGGGGACGGGCGCTCAAGCAGATGCAGACCGGCCAGGTGGACCTGATGATCGGGCTGGCGATGACGGCGGAGCGGGCGGCCTTCATCGATTATCTGCAGCCGGCCTACTATCAGTGCCGGCCGGCCTTCTACGGCAAGGCGGCGGCGGTATCGACCCTGCGCACCTACGCCGACCTCCAGGGCAAGAAGGTGGGCTATGTGCTCAATTCGGCCTATTTTGCCCCCTTTGATGCAGACAACCGGCTCGACAAGCACGGGGTGCCCACCGAGGATCAGCTGCTGCGCATGGTGCAGCGCGGCCACCTGCCGCTGATGATCGGCACCGACTGCCAGGTGGACTACGCCCTGAGCCAGGACAACGAGGCCGGCCTGCTCAAGGCGGCCTATCAGCCGCCGCAACCTGTGGTGCTCTATCTGGGCATGAGCAAGCACTCCCCCCATCAGGCGCTGCAGCAACCGCTGGCACTGGCCCTGCAGGAGCTGGTGGCAAGCGGCGAAATTGCCGCCCTCGCCAAGCCTTACCAGCCTTGACCTCGGGTAGTAACACGCTGTTATCATGCGTTTTTCATGACTCGCGCCGGCTGCTCGACAGGCTCTGGCGCCGGCTCGTTCTCACCTTCGGAGAGCCTCTGTGTATCTCTCTTTGCTCGCCCGCCAGCAGCGCTGGCAGCGGCGCTGGTTGCTCGGCCTGCTGCTGCTGACCCTGGCGCTGTTTCTCTGCTCCCTCGCCTGGGGCGAATTCGTCTTGCTGCCCTGGCAGCCGCTGGGGGATCTCGAGCAGCGCATCCTGCTGGAGCTGCGCCTGCCGCGCGCCCTGCTGGCCCTGCTGGCGGGGGCGGCGCTCGCCTGCGGTGGCGCCGTGCTGCAGGTGATGCTGCACAACCCGGTGGCCGAACCCGGCCTGCTCGGCGTCTCGAGCGGGGCGGGACTGGCCGCCATGGTGGCGATGGCGGTGGCCAAGGCTTTGGGTATCTATCTGCCGGGCTGGGGGCTGTCGCTGGCGGCCTTCGGCGGCGCCCTGCTGGTGACCATGCTGCTCATTCGGCTGGCGCGCCGGGCCCGGCTCGGCCACGCCCGGCTGCTGCTGTTCGGGGTCGCCATCGGCATCCTCACCAACGCCGCCATGACCTGGCTGATGTACTTTGCCGATGACGGCTCTCTGCGTGAATTCATGTTCTGGATGATGGGCAGCCTGGCCTACGGCAGCCAGCAACTGGCCTGGTGGTGGCTGCTGTTCCCGCTCGCCCTCGGCTGGCTCGGCTGGCAGGGCAAGGCACTGCAGCAACTGCTGCTGGGAGAGACCCAGGCCCGCCTGATGGGGCTCGATGTGGACAAGATGCGGGTGCGGCTGGTGCTGGCGGTGTGCCTGCTCACCGGCATGGCGGTGGCGCTGTGCGGGGTCATCGGCTTCGTCGGCCTGGTGGTGCCCCATCTGCTGCGGCTCTGTGGCGGCAGCGATCAGCGCTTCCTGTTGCCCGCCTCGGCGCTGGGGGGCGGCGCCCTGCTGCTGGCGGCTGATCTCATCGCCCGCTCCGCCCTGCAGGCGGGGGAGCTGCCCATCGGGGTCATCACCGCCTCGGTCGGCGCCCCGCTCTTCATCTATCTGTTGTTGAGGCAAGATGCCCATGCCAGCACCTGATCACCTCGGGGGTCAGCCCCCCTTGCTGGCGGCCCGCGCCCTGGCCGTCGCCAACCGGCTCGCCCCCCTCGACCTTGCCTGGCAGGGGGGCCAGCTGGTGGCCCTGCTCGGCCCCAACGGCAGCGGCAAGTCGACCCTGCTCGGCGCCCTGGCCGGCCTCTTGCCGGGGCAAGGGGAGGTACGCATCGGCGGGGAGTCGCTGGCGGACTTGAGCTGGCCGGCGCTGGCACAGCGGCGGGCCATGCTGCCCCAGCGCCAGCCCCAGCTGTTCCATATCCCGGTGTTTCAGGTGCTGAGCCTGGGGCTCGATGAGGCACAGCCAGCGGCCAGACAGAACGAGGCCATTCAGGCGCTGTGCCAGGCGCTGGAGCTGGACGCCTTGCTGGCGCGGGACTTCAGCCGGCTGTCTGGGGGGGAGCAGCAGCGGGTGCTGATTGCCCGCACCCTGCTGCAGGTGTGGCCGAGCCTCAACCCGGGCGGGCGAGTATTGCTGCTGGACGAACCGTTGGCTGGGCTGGATCTGCATCATCAGCTGGCGCTGCTGCGGCTGCTCAAGCAGCTGGCCGGGCAGGGGTTGCTGGTGGTACTCGCCATCCACGACATCAACTTGGCCATCGATTGGGCCGATCGCCTGCTCTGTCTGCAACAGGGGCGGGTGGTGCGGGAGGGGGGCGTCGAGCTGGTGGACGAGGCGCTGCTGGCGCAGGTGTTTCAGATAAAGACCGATCGCATCGAGGCGGGTGGCCGGGTCTGGTTTATGCCGAGCCTGTGAGAGACAAACAAGGCCCTGGCGTCAGCCGAGGGCCTTTTTGAAGAAGACGACCCGCTCCGTTTCGGCAAAGCCGAGTCGCTGGTGCAGCTGCTGGGAGGCGAGGTTGTCGATGGCGGCATCGGAGGCCAGCTCGCGACAACCGAGCTCGCGGCCCCACTGGGCCACCCGGGCAATCAAGGCCTGGGCCAACCCGCGCCGGCGCGAAGCTGGCTGCACATAGACCCCTTCCAGATAGACCACCGGGCTGCTCTCGCAGCCGTTCACGTAATCGCGGCGCAGGGCCGCATCGGCAAAGGCCACCGCCTGGCTCTGCGCATCCAGCACCAGAAAGGCGTTGAGATGGGCTGTGGCCAGCAGCTCGGCCCCTTCCTGCAGATGGGCAGCCATTTCGTGGTGCGGCCACAGCTGCTGGCGCAGGATTGCCCACTGTGCCAGCCGCGTCTCATCGAGAGGCACGATCCGCCAGTCGGCGTTCGTCATCCGCACTCAGGCCTGCTGCTTGGCAAGGCGCACCTGCGCCGCCTCGGCCAGCATGGCCAGCAGGGTTTCGGTGTCGCTCCAGGAGAGGCAGGCATCGGTGATGCTCTGGCCGAAGGTGACGGCGCAGCCGTTCTCCACATCTTGCCGCCCTTCCACCAGGAAGCTCTCGGCCATGATGCCGGCGATGCCGGTGCGGCCGCGGCGCAGCTGATCGCAGATGTCCTGCGCCACCAGCAGCTGGCGACGGTGATCCTTCATGCTGTTGCCGTGGCTGAAGTCCACCACCAGCCGCTCGGGCAGGCCGACGTCGGCCAGCGCTTCGCACGCTTCATCGATGCTGGCGGTGTCGTAGTTGGGGCGGTGGCCGCCGCGCAGGATCACATGGCCATAGGGGTTGCCGGCGGTGCGGTAGATGGTCATCTTGCCGTCCTTGTCCGGGGAATAGAAGATGTGGCTGTGACGGGCGGCGCGCACCGCATCGATGGCGATGCGGGTGTTGCCGTCGGTGCCGTTCTTGAAGCCGACCGGGCAGGAGAGGGCGGAGGCCATCTCGCGGTGCACCTGGGATTCGGTGGTGCGTGCGCCGATGGCGCCCCAGGTGATGAGATCGCTGATGTACTGTCCGGTCACCATGTCGAGGAACTCGGTGGCGGTGGGCATGCCGAGGGCGTTGATGTCCACCAGCAGCTTGCGGGCCAGTTTCAGCCCTTCGTTGACGTCGAAGCTGCCATCGAGGCGCGGATCATTGATGAGGCCTTTCCAGCCGACGATGGTGCGCGGCTTCTCGAAATAGGTGCGCATCACGATGCACAGGCTCTCTTTATACTGCTCGCGCAGGGCATTGAGGCGCAGGGCGTACTCGTGGGCGGCGGCCGGATCGTGAATGGAGCAGGGACCGACGATGACCAGCAGGCGCTGATCCTCACCGGCCAGGATCGCTTCCACTTCGCGGCGGGCATCCAGCAGATTCTGGGCAACGGTGTCGCTTAACGGGAAGGCGTGCGCCAGTTCGCTGGGAGTGATCAGGGACTCCAGGCGACGGGTGCGCAATTCATCGGTGTGAATGGACATACGACTCGATTCTCGAAATGGGTGGCGTGGGCAGTAGCAATGACTGAGTGCCGAAGAGGCAAAGGGATAAAATAAAGCAAAAAACCCCTGATGGAAACCTCGAGGGGCTCTGATAGGATGTGAGCCCCAAAACGATTCCAAATGAGGTAGATAGCGTGGCAAAGCCAGGGGCAACCGGGGTCACCCGCATCATCAATGCAACCGGTTACAGCATGAAGGGGCTCAAGTCAGCCTGGATCAACGAGGCGGCCTTCCGGCAGGAGCTGATGCTGATCCTGCTGTTGATGCCGCTGGCGTTCTGGATCGGCGATACCCTCGAGCAAATCCTGCTGCTGGTCTGTATCAGCTGGCTGGTGGTGATCGTCGAGGTGCTCAATTCCGCCGTCGAGGCGGTGGTGGATCGCATCGGCTCCGAACATCACGAGCTCTCCGGTCGCGCCAAGGATCTGGGCTCCGCCGCCGTCTTTATCGCGCTGGCCCTGAACGCCCTGGTGTGGGGCACCCTGGTGGGACGCAACCTGCTGGGTTGGTGGTAAGTCAGACCGCATTTTCTCTCGCGTCATTGCTCTCTCCATTTGGGAGATGGCTGGGTGAGGGAGGTCTCTTCTCCCCCTCATCCCCACCCTTTCTCCCGCGAGGGGAGAAGGGGTAAAAGAGCAACGATGCGGGTGTGCGCTTAGCATCGCAGCATAAAAAAAGCCCGTCATCACGACGGGCTTTTTGCTGGACGGCTCTGCAGGCCAATCAGTGCAGAATACGGGCACGAATGGTGCCGCCGATCTCCTTGAGCTTGGCCAGCGCCTTCTCGCTGTGCTCGGTCTCCACGTCGATCACCACGTAGCCGATGTGGCTGCTGGTCTGCAGGTATTGACCGGCGATGTTGATCCCCTCGTCGGCGAAGATCTGGTTGATCTGGTTCATCACGCCGGGCTGGTTGCGGTGAATGTGCAGCAGGCGGCTGGAGCCCTTGTGGCCGGGCAGGGAGACCTCGGGGAAGTTGACGGCGGAGAGGGTGGAGCCGTTGTCGGAGTATTTGACCAGCTTGTTGGCCACTTCCAGCCCGATGTTCTCCTGGGCTTCCTGGGTGGAGCCGCCGATGTGAGGGGTCAGGATCACGTTGTCCAGCCCGCGCAGCGGAGTGAGGAACTCCTCGTCATTGGACTTGGGCTCGCTTGGGAAGACGTCGATGGCGGCGCCGGAGATGTGACCGCTCTTGATGACGTCGGCCAGGGCATCGATGTCCACCACGGTACCGCGGGAGGCGTTGATGAAGATGGCGCCCGGTTTCATCATGCGCAGCTGCTCGGCACCGATCAGATCCTTGGTGGAGGCGGTCTCAGGCACGTGCAGGCTGATGACGTCGGACATGTTGAGCAGCTCGACCATGCTCGGCACCTGGATGGCGTTGCCGAGCGAGAGCTTGTTCTCGATGTCGTAGTAGTAGACCTTCATGCCGATGCTCTCGGCGATGATGCCGAGCTGGGTGCCGATGTGGCCGTAGCCGATGATGCCGAGCTTCTTGCCACGGGCTTCCACCGAACGGTTGGCCAGCTTTTCCCACACACCGCGATGGCACTTGGCGTTCTTCTCCGGGATGCCGCGCAGCAGCAGCAGGATCTCGCCCAGCACCAGTTCGGCCACCGAACGGGTGTTGGAGAAGGGGGCGTTGAACACCGGGATGCCGCGCAGATGGGCGGCGTCGAGCTCGACCTGGTTGGTGCCGATGCAGAAGCAGCCGATGGCCACCAGCTTGTTGGCGGCATCCAGCACCTTCTCGGTGATCTGGGTGCGCGAGCGCAGCCCCACGAAATGCACGTCACGAATGCGCTCGATCAGATCTTCTTCGGAGAGAGAGGTCTTCAGATACTCCACACTGGTGTAACCTGCGGCACGAAAGGTTTCCACCGTGTTGGGGTGAACCCCCTCCAGCAGCAGTACCTTGATTTTATCCTTGTCCAGTGAAAACTTGGCAGTCATGACGATCCCTCTATGTTTGCAAAAGTGAGTGCAGATATGGTGTGTGAAGAAAACCGTAAAGTAGCAAAAACGTTTGGGAGAGGGAATATTTGTGACGAAAGTCAAATTCTTTGAAGTTTTCAACGATAGTTGTAAACGAGGGTTTGCAACTCATTGAGCAACCAATAAAAACGGCGCCATGGGGCGCCGTCTTGCATTGCGGGGCGATGGTCGGGGACCACCTCCGTTGAGCTGCCTTTTGGCAGACAACCTTATTGGGTGATGACCCCGTCGGGAGTACCAATCAGGACCACATCTGCCCCACGATGGGCGAACAGGCCGTTGGTGACGGTGCCGACCATGATGCCGTTGAGCAGCCTCTTGGCAGACAACCTTATTGGGTGACGACCCCGTCGGGAGTACCAATCAGCACCACGTCTGCACCGCGGTGGGCGAACAGGCCGTTGGTGACGGTGCCGACAATGGCATTGAGCTGCACTTCCAGCCCCTTGGCATCGGTGATGGCCATGCCTTTCACGTCCAGGATGTGGTTGCCGTTGTCGGTGACCACCCCTTCACGCCAGACCGGGTTGCCGCCGAGCTTTCTGATCTCGCGGGCCACGTATTCGCGTGCCATGGGGATCACTTCCACCGGCAGCGGGAAGGTGCCGAGCACGTCGACCGTCTTGGTGTTGTCGATGATGCAGATGAACTTGTCGGCCACGGCGGCGACGATCTTCTCGCGGGTGAGGGCTGCGCCGCCGCCCTTGATCATGTCGCGGGTGCCGTTGATCTCGTCGGCACCGTCCACGTAGACGGAGAGGGCGTCGATCTCGTTGAGGTCATACACTGTGATGCCGAAGCCCTTGAGGCGTTCGGTGGAGGCCACGGAGCTGGATACCGCCCCCTTGATCTCGTCCTTCATGGTCGCCAGTGCATCGATGAAGTGGTTGACGGTAGAGCCGGTGCCTACCCCGACGATGGTGCCGGGAACCACATACTTGAGCGCAGCCCAACCGGCCGCCTTCTTCATTTCATCTTGAGTCATGATCGATCCTTTGGAAAAAAGCGGCCGCATTATATCCAAGCCGCCCCCCCAGAGCGACCACCCAGCTCACGTTCCGGGCCAAAAACTCGCAAGATGTAAATCGTTTGCCTGTTTATTGTGCCATGTCATTGCACCATGGCTGTGGCAGCAGGGAGTGACGATCGCGGCAGAGGGGGCGGATGGTCCTAGCCGGGAAAGTGCCAGCAGCGGCTGGGGGTGATGATTTGGGGCAGCGGCACGTCCCACTCCTCCTGTGGCACCGCGTCCACCTGCTGGCAGTCGTGGGCGAGCCCCAGTGGCTTGGGGCCGAGCCTGTGTTCATGCCAGCAGGCGAGGGTGCGATCGTAGTAGCCGCCGCCCATGCCGAGCCGGTTGCCCTCGGCATCGAACGCCACCAGCGGCGTACAAATCAGATCGAGGGTGCTGTGGGGCACCACCTGCTGCATGTCGAGCTCAGGCTCGGCGATGCCGTAACGGTTGCGGGTCATGGGGCTGGTGGCGGTGTAGCGCAAGAAGAGCAGGTGACCCGGGGTGAAGGGGTGCAGTACCGGCAGGTAGACCTCTTTTTGCTGGGCCCACAGCCAGTGGATGGTGGGCAGGGGATTGAGCTCGCCGTCGTTGGCCAGATAGAGGGCGATGCGTTTGGCCGCCAGGATCTCGGGATGCTGCTTGAACTGGGCAACCAGCTGCTGGGCCGCCTGCTGCTGCTCGGCCTGGGTCAGGCTCTTTCTGCGCTGGCGGATGAGCTGGCGCAGGGATTGTCTTTCAGGCTGGGTATCCGGCATGGGGGCTCCTCTGATGAACGGGCGGGGGGCGACGAGCGGATCGCGCTGACAGGCGATCACCTTAACAAGGCCGCGCCGGGTTGAACAGCGCGGCTCGGCCGCCGGATCCTCGGGGACCCGGCGACCGCACTATCAGGCGTGGGCGGCTTTGCGCATCTGGTGCTTGACGAACACCGCCACCAGGGCGGCCAGCGCCAGCGCCATGGGGTAGAAGCTCATGCTCACCACTGCCAGCGGGGAGAGGGCGAAGATGGAGCCCAGCAGCAGTGCCTGGGCACCCCAGGGGATGAGCCCCTGCACCACGCAGGAGAAGATGTCGAGCATGGAGGCGGCGCGGCGCGGGGTGACCCCGTGGTGATCCGCCAGCTCCTTGGCCACCTTGCTGGCGACTATGATGGCCACCGTGTTGTTGGCGGTGCAGAGGTTGGTGAGGCTCACCACCCCGGCGATGCCGAGCTCGGCCGCCTTCTCGTTCTGCTCGCCGTCGTGCTGACGGGTGAAGCGGGCGATCAGGGCGCTGATGCGGGCGCTTATCCAGGCCAGCCCCCCCTGGCGCTCCATCAGGGCGCCGAGGCCGCCGATCAGCATGGAGAGCAGGAAGATCTCCTGCATGCCGGTGAAGCCCTGATAGATGTCCTTGCTGAACTGGCCGAGGGGGTAATCCCCCAGCAGGCCGACTCCGCCGGCCGCCAGAATGCCGAGCCCCAGCACCATGAAGACGTTCATGCCAGAGAGGGCCAGCACCAGGATCAGCAGGTAGGGCATCACCTTGAGCAGCTCGACATGGGCCTCGGTGGCGGGGGCATCCCCGACCGACCCCAGGGTCAGATAGAGCAGGATCACCCCGATGGCGGCCGGGGCGGCAATCTTGAAATTCTCGCGAAACTTGTCCTTCATCTCGCAGCCCTGGCTGCGGGTGGCCGCAATGGTGGTGTCGGAGATGATGGAGAGGTTGTCGCCAAACATGGCGCCGGAGAGGATGGTGCCGGCCATCAGCACCGGATCGATGCCGGCGGCCTGGGCCACGCCGAGCGCCACCGGTGCCACGGCGCCGATGGTGCCCATGGAGGTACCCATGGCGGTGGCGATGAAGGCGGAGATGAGGAACAGCCCCGGCAGCAGGAACCAGCCGGGGATGAGGGAGAGGCCGAGCGCGACCGTGGCATCCACCCCGCCGGTGGCCTTGGCCACGGTGGCGAAGGCACCCGCCAGCAGATAGATGAGGCACATCGCCATGATGTTGCTGTCACCGACCCCCTTGAAGAAGGTCTCGAGGTTCTTGTTGAACCCCTCCTTGCCCAGCACCAGCGCCAGCATGACGGCGGGGAGGGCGGCGACGGGGGCGGGCAGCTGATAGAAGGCGAACTCAACCCCCTGCAGGGTCAGCCAGGTGCCGGTACCGATAAAGAGAGCAAGAAAGACCAGCAGAGGCAGCAGGGCTCTGGCGCTGGGTTGGGTCTGGATCATGTGTTCCTCGATGGTTGAACATGACCTCCCTGTCTCAGCCAGCCCGCAGTGGGGTGAGAGCGTGGCGGGCATCCTGCCGCTATGGGGCGTCTACAGTAGTGAGTCGCGCCCGTCGGGTCAAGATAGCCGTCCAGATGGATACTGCTTTTTGTCTTGCGATTTTGCTTAATTGATTAAATCCGTCAAATATTCGGATTTATAGAGATATGTCGTTGAATTTTCGGGCGGCTAACGGCGGCCACGGCGGGCTTTTCAAAGCGGGCGCAGGCTGGTAAAACGGTCTCTTTCCTTAATAGAGATGAGAGGGTGGAGATGGACAATCCGATCCGTGTGGCCGTGATGGGCTGTAATGGTCGTATGGGCAAGGTGCTGCTGGAGGCGATCAGCCATGCCGAGGGCGTGGTGGTCGGGGCGGCGCTGGAGCGACCGGGCTCCGCCGTGATCGGGCTGGATGCCGGCGAACTCAACGGGCTGGGTCGGCTCGGCGTCATCATCAGCGACAGCCTGGACAAGGTACGGGACGAGTTTGATCTCATCATCGACTTCACCCGCCCCGAGGTGACCCTGGCCAACCTGGCCTTCGCCCGGGCCCACCACAAGCAGATGGTGATCGGTACCACCGGCTTTGACGACGCGGGCAAGGCGGCGCTCAAGGCTGCCGCCGGCGAAATTGGCATCGTGTTCGCCTCCAACTACTCGGTCGGCGTCAACCTGGTGTTCAAGCTGCTGGAGCAGGCCGCCAGGGTGATGGGGGATTACACCGACATCGAGATCATCGAGGGGCACCACAGACACAAGGTGGATGCACCGTCCGGCACCGCGCTCTCCATGGGCGAGGTGGTGGCCAAGACGCTCGGACGTGATTTGAAAGAGTGCGCCGTCTACGGCCGCGAGGGGATCACCGGCGAGCGGGATCGCAACACCATCGGCTTTGCCACCATTCGCGCCGGCGATTTGGTGGGGGAGCACACCGTCATGTTCGCCGACATCGGCGAACGGGTGGAGATCAGCCACAAGGCCTCCAGCCGTCTCACCTTCGCCAACGGTGCGGTGCGCGCCGGCAAGTGGCTCAAGGGGCAGGGTGCCGGCCTCTATGACATGCAGGACGTGCTCGGCCTCAAGTAACCACATCAGCTGACATCACGGCACCCGTGGTGCGCACGAAGGGGCTGCCCGGCCCATTGTCTGTTAAAAACCCCGCTCATGCGGGGTTTTTATTGGTGATTTTGTATAAATGGCGCTTACGCAGCGATTTTCATGCGAAGTGCCATAAACCCTTCCTCTCTGCTGCTGCGCCGGATCTGCCATTGCACAAATGTCATCGGCTGGTAACGAAATTGGGCCTCAATAGCCCCTGTCAGGGCATTTTTTTACATCCATCAAAACAGACTAAAAATTCAAACAAAGAAAAACGTTTTCCATTTTTCAAGGCCACTCATCCTCCCTCAAAAAGCTGTTTGCAGACGTTGAGATTTTTTTATATGAAACTTCATTTCATTGTTTTTTAAGGATTAAAAATTGGTTTTTGTATCAATGCTGGTCTCTTGGTCTGGATTGATGGCAACTTTTGCCTTTTCTTTTCAGGGTGGGGGTTGCAAAGCGATTGAGTGCATAGATAATGGGTAATGTTGCTTGTTTATTGAATTTAGATGCATTTCAGATGAGAAAAGACGTTGAAATGCGATCGTTTTTAAGTAGAATGCGCCCAATTTGCCAGAAATCTGCCGGGTTCGAGTCCTGTCCAAGGCCGGAACCGAGCCCGCAACACCCAGGTAAATTGCTGAATTTAAAGCTAAATAACTGGAGGTTGTCTTGAATCACACTGCATTGCTAGTGCTGGAAGATGGAACTGTGTTCAAAGGCGTGTCGATAGGCGCCGAGGGATGTTCCGTTGGTGAAGTGGTTTTCAATACGTCGATGACGGGCTATCAGGAAATCCTCACCGATCCCTCTTATTCCCGTCAGATAGTCACCCTCACTTACCCCCATATAGGCAACACCGGCACCAACAGCGAAGATGAAGAGTCCAGTCAAATCCACGCGCAGGGATTGATCATCCGGGACCTTCCGATACTTGCCTCCAATTTCCGCAATCAGCAATCCCTCTCCGAATACCTCAAGTCTCACAACATCGTTGGCATCGCCGACATCGACACCCGCAAACTGACCCGTATCCTGCGCGAGAAAGGCGCCCAGGCTGGCTGCATTCTGGCCGGGAAACAGGTTGATGAAGCCTATGCCCTCGAACAGGCCCGCGCCTTCCCCGGTCTGAAGGGGATGGACCTGGCCAAAGAGGTCACGGTTGGCGAGGCGTACAACTGGACCGAGGGCAGCTGGCAGCTTGGCAAGGGGCACGTCACCCCGGCTGCCGACCAGCTCAAATACCACGTGGTGGCCTACGACTTTGGCGTCAAGCGCAACATCCTGCGCATGCTGGTGGACCGCGGCTGCCGCCTGACCGTGGTGCCGGCGAAGACCTCGGCTGCCGAGGTACTGGCGCTGAACCCCGATGGCATCTTCCTCTCCAACGGCCCCGGTGACCCCGAGCCGTGCGACTACGCCATCGAGGCCATCGAGGCCTTCCTCAAGACCAATATCCCGGTGTTCGGCATCTGCCTGGGTCACCAGCTGCTGGGTCTGGCCTCCGGTGCCAAGACCATCAAGATGAAGTTCGGCCACCACGGCGCCAACCACCCGGTGAAGAGCCTGGACGACAACACCGTCATGATCACTGCCCAGAACCACGGTTTTGCGGTGGACGAGCAGACCCTGCCGGATTGCCTGCGCGCGACCCACGTCTCCCTGTTCGACGGGTCACTGCAGGGTATCCATCGCACCGACCGTCCGGCCTTCAGCTTCCAGGGTCACCCCGAAGCGAGCCCGGGCCCGCACGACTGTGCCGGTCTGTTCGACCACTTTATTGAATTGATCAAGCAGTATCGCGCTTAAGAGGAAAAGAGAAGCCATGCCAAAACGTAACGACCTACAGAGCATCCTGATCCTCGGCGCCGGCCCCATCGTCATCGGCCAGGCCTGCGAATTCGACTACTCCGGCGCCCAGGCCTGCAAGGCCCTGCGCGAGGAGGGCTACCGCGTCATCCTGGTGAACTCCAACCCGGCCACCATCATGACCGACCCGGAGATGGCCGACGCCACCTACATCGAGCCCATCACCTGGGAAGTGGTGCGCGAGATCATCAAGAAAGAGCGCCCGGATGCCATCCTGCCCACCATGGGTGGCCAGACCGCACTCAACTGCGCGCTGGATCTGGAAAAGCACGGCGTGCTGGCCGAGTTCGGTGTGGAGATGATCGGCGCCACTGCCGATGCCATCGACAAGGCGGAAGACCGCTCCCGCTTTGACAAGGCGATGCGCAGCATTGGCCTGGAGTGCCCGCGCGCCGGCATCGCCCACAACATGGAAGAGGCCTGGGGCGTGCAACAGATGGTGGGCTTCCCCTGCATCATCCGCCCCTCCTTTACCATGGGCGGCTCCGGCGGCGGCATCGCCTACAACCCGGAAGAGTTCGTCGAGATCTGCGAACGCGGTCTGGACCTGTCGCCGACCAAGGAGCTGCTCATCGACGAGTCGCTCATCGGCTGGAAAGAGTACGAGATGGAGGTGGTACGGGATCGCAACGACAACTGCATCATCGTCTGCGCCATCGAGAACTTCGACCCCATGGGCATTCACACCGGTGACTCCATCACTGTCGCGCCAGCCCAGACGCTGACCGACAAGGAGTACCAGCTGATGCGCAACGCCTCCATGGCGGTGCTGCGCGAGATCGGCGTCGAGACCGGTGGCTCCAACGTCCAGTTCGGCATCAACCCGAAAGATGGCCGCATGGTCATCATCGAGATGAACCCGCGGGTGTCGCGTTCCTCTGCGCTGGCCTCCAAGGCGACCGGCTTCCCCATCGCCAAGATCGCCGCCAAGCTCGCCATCGGTTACACCCTGGACGAGCTGATGAACGACATCACCGGTGGTCGCACCCCGGCCTCCTTCGAGCCTGCCATCGACTACGTGGTCACCAAGGTGCCGCGCTTCAACTTCGAGAAGTTCGCCGGCGCCAACGACCGTCTGACCACCCAGATGAAGTCTGTCGGCGAAGTGATGGCCATCGGCCGCAACTTCCAGGAGTCCCTGCACAAGGCGCTGCGCGGCCTCGAGACCGGCAAGACCGGCTTCGACCCCATGGTGGATCTGAACGCCCCTGACTCCCTGACCCGCATCCGCCACGAGCTGCAGGATGCCGGCGCCGAGCGTATCTTCTACATCGCCGACGCCTTCCGCGCCGGTCTCTCCATGGACGGCGTGTTCAAGCTGACCAAGATTGACCCCTGGTTCCTGGTGCAGATTGAAGAGCTGGTGAAGCTGGAAGAGCAGGTGAAAGAGCGCGGCATGGCCGGCCTCGATGCCGACTTCCTGCGCGCCCTCAAGCGCAAGGGCTTTGCCGACGCCCGTCTGGCCAAGATCCTCGGCGTGGCCGAAGGGGAAGTGCGCAAGCTGCGTGCCCGCCACAACATCTTCCCGGTCTACAAGCGGGTCGATACCTGCGCCGCCGAGTTCGCCACCAACACCGCCTACATGTACTCCAGCTATGACGAGGAGTGCGAGGCTAACCCCACCAACCGCGACAAGATCATGGTCATCGGTGGCGGCCCGAACCGTATCGGTCAGGGCATCGAGTTTGACTACTGCTGTGTACACGCGGCGCTGGCCCTGCGCGAAGACGGTTACGAGACCATCATGGTCAACTGCAACCCGGAGACCGTCTCCACCGACTACGACACCTCCGACCGTCTCTACTTCGAACCGGTCACCCTGGAAGACGTGCTGGAAATCGTGCGCGTCGAGCAGCCCAAGGGCGTCATCGTCCAGTACGGCGGCCAGACTCCGCTCAAGCTTGCGCGAGCATTGGAGGCCAACGGCGTGCCGGTCATCGGCACCAGCCCGGATGCCATCGACCGTGCCGAAGACCGTGAGCGCTTCCAGTCTGCCGTCGAGCGCCTCGGTCTCAAGCAGCCGGAGAACGGCACCGTCACCGCGCTGGAGCAGGCGGTGCTGACCGCCGAGCGCATCACCTACCCGCTGGTGGTGCGCCCCTCCTACGTGCTGGGTGGCCGCGCCATGGAGATCGTCTATGACGAGCAGGACCTGCGCCGCTACTTCGCCGAGGCGGTGAGCGTCTCCAACGAGTCGCCAGTACTGCTGGACCGCTTCCTGGACGACGCCACCGAGGTGGACGTGGACGCCATCTGCGACGGCGTTGATGTGGTCATCGGCGGCATCATGGAGCACATCGAACAGGCCGGCATTCACTCCGGTGACTCCGCCTGCTCCCTGCCGCCCTACACCTTGTCCAAGGCCATTCAGGACGAGATGCGCGAGCAGGTGCGCAAACTGGCGCTGGAGCTTGGCGTGGTCGGTCTGATGAACGTGCAGTTCGCGGTGAAAGACAACGAGATCTACCTCATCGAGGTGAACCCCCGTGCCGCCCGTACCGTGCCGTTCGTCTCCAAGGCCACCGGTGCCCCGCTGGCCAAGATCGCCGCCCGCGTCATGGCCGGTCAGAGCCTGAAGGAACAGGGCTTTACCCAGGAGATCATCCCGCCCTACTACTCGGTGAAGGAAGTGGTACTGCCGTTCGCCAAGTTCCCGGGCGTGGATCCGCTGCTGGGGCCTGAGATGCGCTCCACCGGTGAAGTGATGGGGGTGGGCAGCAGCTTTGCTGAGGCCTATGCCAAGGCTCAGCTGGGTGCCGGTCACCAGGTGCCGCGCGAAGGGCGTGCCCTGCTCTCCGTTCGCCACAGCGACAAGGAGCGGGTGGTGAACCTGGCCGCCAAGCTGCTGGAGCTGGGCTATGACCTCGACGCCACCCACGGCACCGCGGTGACCTTGGGCGAGGCGAGCATCAACCCGCGCCTGGTGAACAAGGTGCACGAGGGCCGTCCGCACATTCTGGATCGCATCAAGAATGGCGAGTACACCTACATCGTCAACACCGCCGAGGGCCGTCAGGCCATCCAGGATTCCAAGCAGCTGCGTCGCGGTGCCCTGCAGCACAAGGTGGCCTACACCACCACGCTGCACGCCGCCTTTGCCACCTGCATGGCCATCAGCGTGGATGCCACCGCCAACGTCAACTCGGTGCAGGAGCTGCACCAGAAGGTCGAAAGCCAGCTGAAAAGCCGCTAAGACCGCGTGATGGAGGAGGGACGCCTCCTTCGTGACCCGATAAAACCCCGCCAGCGATGGCGGGGTTTTTTATTGGCAAAGAGATCGGGTGCCTATGGCAACGGGTGTCACCGAGCAACATGTTCTGGGTGATATTCACCCCTTATTGGCCAGAAAAAGTGACAATGATTGTGCAATAGATGTATTTGACAGCCTTCTTTGCAATCTCTCGCCCGCGTCGCCTCTCTATACTGGTTTCTCGTCACAGGATTTATCGACCCAGGTCGTCTGCGCCTGCCAACGCAGGGGCGAGCAGATCGGGCCCGCAACCTTATCGGGTTGTGCGGCCGGCCCCCTTACCGGAAGGGGCCACAGGAAACCGGGCGTGGGGCTACCGCCGCACGACCGGCCAGGGCCAGCGTTACCGCGCCAACCCGCTTCCCCTCCTTGTCCCCGTCAATCAGCCCAGCCGTACCGCCAGGACATCTGCCAAGGGAATCAGAATATGAGCTTCGATCATCGCAAATACCGCCGTGCCCCCGTCATCAATCTGGCGGATCGCCAGTGGCCCAACCGGGTGCTGGAGCGGGCCCCGCTCTGGTGCGCCGTGGATCTGCGCGACGGCAACCAGGCGCTGGTGGAGCCGATGACGGTGGCCCAGAAGCTGCAGATGTGGGCGCTGATGGTGCACATCAGCTTCAAGCACATCGAGGTGGGCTTTCCGGCCGCCTCTCAGCCCGATTTCGACTTCGTGCGCGAGCTTATCGATCGCAATCTCATTCCGGACGACGTCACCATCCAGGTGCTGGTGCAGGCGCGCGAAGATCTGATAGCCCGTACCTTCGAGGCCCTCAAGGGGGCCAAGCGGGCCATCGTCCATGTCTACAACTCGGTCAACCCGACCCAGCGCAACTATGTGTTCAACTCGGGGCGCGAAGGGGTCAAGGCCATCGCCGTGCAGGGGGCGCGCTGGGTGCGCGAGTACGCGGCCCGCAATCCGGGCACCGAGTGGAGTTTTCAGTACTCGCCGGAGAGTTTCAGCAGCACCGAGGTGGAGTTCGCCGTCGAGGTGTGTGACGCGGTGATCGACCAGTGGCGCCCGGCGGCCCGCCCGATGATCCTGAACCTGCCCGCCACCGTGGAGGTAAGCACCCCCAACGTGTTTGCCGATCAGGTGGAGTGGTTCTGCCGCCACCTCAAGGCGCGCCCGGAGGTGAGCATCTCCATCCATACCCACAACGATCGGGGCTGTGGGGTGGCCGCCGCCGAGCTGGCGGTGCTGGCGGGGGCGGATCGCATCGAGGGCACCCTGCTCGGCAACGGTGAGCGCACCGGCAACATGGATATCGTCACCATGGCCATGAACCTCTACAGCCAGGGGATCGATCCCGAGCTCAACCTGGCGGACATGGATGCCATCGTTGCCACCGTGGGGGCCTGCACCCAGATTGCCCTGCACCCGCGCCACCCCTATGCCGGCGAGCTGGTCTACACGGCGTTTTCCGGCAGTCACCAGGACGCCATTCGCAAATCCCTGGCGGCGGAGAAGCCGGATCACTACTGGGACGTGGCTTACCTGCCCATCGACCCTGCCGATCTCGGCCGCAGCTACGAGGCGGTGATCCGCATCAACAGCCAGTCCGGCAAGGGGGGCGTTACCTACCTGCTGGAGCGCGACCTTGGTCTGCAACTGCCGCGCTGGCTGCAAATTGACTTCAGCCGCCGGGTTCAAGCCGAGGCGGAAGCGAGCAGCAGCGAGATAAGCCCGGAGCAGATCCGCACCCTGTTCGAGCGCCACTATCTCGAACCCGCCCACGGCTATCGCATCGGTCGCTTCCAGCTCGGTCGCGACAGCCAGGAGAGTTTGCGCCTTGAGCTGCAGACCCCGACCGGCTCGCTGCAATTGAGTGGTGAAGGGGAGGGGGCCATCACGGCGCTGGTCAACGGCTGGCAGCGCCAGACCGGCATGCACATCGACGTGCTGGACTACTCCGAGCATGCCTTAAGCGCCGGCACCGAGTCCCGCGCCGCCGCCTACGTGCTGCTGAGCGTCGACGGGACCCGCACCTGCGGGGTAGCCATCGGCCGCGACGTGGTCAGTGCCTCCCTGCAAGCGGTGATCAATGGCGCCGCCCAGATAGAGGCGCTGCGCCAGAGCGCCTGATCCCGGCGCCGTCTCGACCCTTGGGGGCCCTCGCCACACAGGCGGGGGCCCTTGTCATTGATGGCTTCTGCTCCCCGTCTCAATCCTCTACAATGCCCTGCCTGTCTGCGTCCGGATACCCTCTGCGGGTGCCAGGACGCCTCATCCACCGGGAAGCATTCATGTCTCATCTCATCGTCTGTCGTCATTATCTGGCCCCGCTGCTGGCCACCTTGCTGCTGGCCGCCTGTGCCAGTGAACCCGTCAGTCAGGGCGATGCCAGCAAGCCTGGCAGCGCCGCTGTCACCGGGCCGGCCATCGCCAGACCCGCTCCGCTGCCCAAGGCCCAGGTCCCCCGGGCGCCTGCCAGCATGCAGTCACGCATTGTGCGGCTGCTGCCGGCCCGCACCGTGGATCGCAACGGGTGGGCCCAGGATATCGTCACCGCTCTCGCCAAACAGGATCTGGCGGTGACCGACGAGAACGTCTGCTCCGTGCTGGCGGTGGCGGAGCAGGAGTCCACCTTTCAGGCCGACCCCGTGGTGCCGGGCCTTGGCAAGATCGCCTGGAAGGAGATCAACGCCCGCGCCAGCAAGCTGCTGATCCCCGAGTTCGTGGTGCGCACCGCGCTCTCCATCAACTCGCCCACCGGCAAAACTTACGCCGAGCGCATCGACAAGTTGCGCACCGAGCGGGAGATGAGCGAGATCTTCGAGGACATGATAGGGGAGGTGCCCATGGGCAAGACCCTGTTCGGCAACATGAACCCGGTCCGCACCGGCGGCCCCATGCAGGTGAGCATCGCCTTTGCCGAGGCCAACAGCGACGGCTATCCCTATCCGATCAAGGAGTCCATTCGCCACGAGGTGTTCAGTCGCCGTGGCGGCATCTGGTTCGGCACCCGTCACCTGCTCAACTACCCGGCCCAGTATCCGGATCACCTCTACCGCTATGCCGACTTTAATGCCGGCTGGTATGCGAGCCGCAACGCCGCCTTCCAGGCGGCGGTGAGCCGATTGAGTGGCAAGCCGCTGGCGCTGGATGGGGATCTCATTCGCTACGACTCCGAGCTGCCGGGCAAGACCGAACTGGCGGTGCATACCATCGCCGGCCAGCTCAGCATGAGCACGCAGGCCATCCACCAGAGCCTGAAGCTCGGCGACACCAGCGAGTTTGCCCAAAGCGATCTCTATCACAGGGTCTTCGTGCTGGCCGATCGCAAGGCGGGCAGCCGGCTGCCCCGCGCCGTGCTGCCGGGGATCTCGCTCAAGAGCCCCAAGATCACCCGCAACCTCACCACCGCCTGGTTTGCCAAGCGAGTGCAGTGGCGCCAGCAGACCTGCCTGAAGCGGCTGGGGTCGCTGTAACTGCAATAACAAAGGCGGCCAATGGGCCGCCTTTGTTTTATGTAGATATCATGGCGTCAAGTTAACTGTTTAACCGCAACCAGTATCTTGTAATTGTTTTTCCACTCTCCTTCGACAGGAAGATCAGAAAACTCCAGTGTTTTACTATATAGAAATGGACCGCTATTTAGGCAGGCTGGCCAAGTATCAAAGATATCCTGCTTGCCTTTATTTTCTGTCCAGACATCGGCCAGCACTACGGCATAACGCTGGCGCTGTATTGGGTTAATTAGCCCCTTTTCAAGCAACAGGAGTGCTTCATTGGACTGCATTCGTTCAATATCATTCCTGACACTATTAGTTTTTGATTGAGGTGCCGTAAAGCGCTTAGCCTCAATAAGAAATAGCGCCGTTTCCGTGAAAACTACGGCGTCCATATGTTTCTTTTCCGTGAGGCTTATTGGAGCTTCAAACCATGAGAAGCATGAGCCGGGATAGAGGCTTTCAAGCGCAGAAACAAAGTTGTTGGTGAGATTCCGTTCGGTGAAGCCGGTAGCTCCATGTGCAGGGTAGTAGTGAGAAAAAATAGTTATATATCGGCTGTGCAAACGAGCCATTAATTTATCTAGAAATACTTTCATGTTATTGCTCCATAAATGTACTGATGTATCTAGACCAAGGGCTTTTAAAGCGGCGATAGGGTGTAAATATAAAATAAATCCCCTGCACAGCTTCAATGACTCTGGTCCGTTTAATGATTCGAGATAGTGTTCTCCGATTAAGGGGACTGACTGTGTAACAAAGTCACGCCCCTGCATTTTGGGAATCCGCTGCATCCCCAAAACTGATTGCCCTTGTTTTCCCCCCGAGTTGCGGTGCGCAATACCATGGTGTTGCCACATCTGGGGCAGAGCGGGGGTGGATTGTCCGGTGGCAATACGCTCTGTGAGGGTGGGTTTGCAACTGATTGCCTGACAGGTGCGCGGGTGGAAACATGGTTGGCGGATGGGCCGGCATGACGTGCCTTGAGCTGGGTGACATGCTGCCGGTGGGTTTGCCAACTGGCGGTCAAGCGGCCTTGCTGAATGGTGTCGACAATCCGAACGACGTCGGCGGTGCTCAAGACGGGAGTGGTCTTGCTCTTGATATAGCTGACCAGTCCGCGACGCATGACGTTCTCCGGCATGGGGGTTTTGAAAGTGCAGTCGCCAATAAAATAGACGATGGAATGCAACTGGTGATCCGCCAGCCCCAGCAGGGATTTGAGGGTCATCAGGTGCAGATAGTTTTGATGCAACGGGTTTTGAAAGCCGTGCCGGTGTCGAAACAGCTGCTGGGTCCAGCGCTTGTGTCTGGGATCGCCGAAGATCCACCCCTTCATGTTTTTGGTTTCTATCACGAATACGCCGAAGCGGGAGACGAGCACCTGATCGATCTGGGTGCTGCCCTGCTCGAGCGGCAAGGTGACATTGCTCAGCAGATGATATTCCTGCCGGTCGAGAAAGAGCCGGATGCTGAGATTGAGCAGCCACTCCCCGATCATGCCCTTGAACCAGGGGCTCTTGGCTATGGTGACCAGCAAAAGCAGTGGCAGCAGAAACCAGAACTGGTTCAGCAGAGCGGCCATCAGGGCGGTAACGTCCATGTGATCTCTCCTCGCTCCCGATGCCTCTCCCTGGCGACGGGGCACTCTGATTGGCGTGAGCCTGGTGTGGCACCACAGGATTGGTGCCATCCGGAAAATGGGGTGCCGAAGTGAACTACTTTAGCGAGTTGACTAGAGGGAATGTGTGACCGCTTGCACCAACTGAGCGGCGCATCACTCTTTTTGTGCCAACGCCAGAGAGGGAAGCAGCCGCAGGGAGTGGCCTAGAAGCTCATCGCCAGCCCGACGCCGTAGCCGCTGGTGTTGTGGCTGAACATATAGCGGGCCACCAGCCGGGTGCGGGTGACGAAGATATCGTACTTGCTGCTGTCGAGCTCCACCCCGAGGCCGAGGGAGTTGAGGGAGTTGAAGCCGAGCAGGCCGCGCTGCTCGCCCAGGTATTCGGTGCGGGCCCCCTCCATCACGTAGCGCACGGGTTTGCCCAGCAGCGTCAGATTGCCGATGGGCGCGCGCCGGCGCAGATAGAGGCCGAGGTTTTCGGCGTTGGCCTGGCCGGTCACGCTGGCGGCGGTGCCGCCAAAGCTCTGCAGGTGCTGATAGGAGTAACGCAGCTCGGCGTCGATGTCCTGGGCAGGGGAAAACAGCTCGTAGTCCAGCATCATGGCGCCACCGAGGCCGTAGACGTCGAGTCGGCCACCATCGAGAAAATCGAGGTTCTTGCCGGTGTATTGGCCCAGCAGCCAGTTGCCGATGCGCAGATCGCTTGCCACCGTGCCGAGGGTGACGTTGCCGATGGGGCGCAGCACCCAGTTGCCGCCGTGGCTGTCCCGGTGCAGCCCTATGTCCCAACCGATCCCGCCAGTGGCGGTCAGGCTGTTCCACTTGGTGGGAACGGTGCGGCTCTCGCTGCCGTTGCTGACCACGAACTGGGGATCGTAGCGGCTGAATCCCAGGGTTCCTTCCAGATAAATCGGCACGCTCTCGCTCATGGTGGCGCCGCCGCCGATCTGGGTCATGTTGAGGGCCGAGGATTGATTGGTGCCGCTGCCGATGTTGATGTTGCTGGCGGTGATGTCGGGCACCACGGTGAAGGTCATCAGCGACACCACGGCGTTGGCGCGTTGTTGCACCCGTGAGTCGTCGTCGGCCATGACCTGGCAACTGCACAGCAGGCCAAGCAGCAGGACGGGGCGCAGTGGAAGGGGGAGAGGTGTGAGCATGCCGGGATCCCGTGAAGCCTCTTCCGATGAGGCACGGTTACACTGTAGCGATTATTTGCTCGCTTGGCAGCCCCACCGTGAGCCGGATGACGCCATTTGTGCCCATTCGTTCCCCGGCACCGCAGGCTGGTCACCTTGGCGAGGTTTTTCGCGCAAGGGAGAGGCGCAGAGGCAAAATCCATTAAACTCAATGGGTCACCTGTCCGGGAGTGTGGGTAAAGATGAAGATCAGCCGCAAGATTACGCTGACCATAGTGCTGACGCTGCTGCTGTTGCTGGGGGTCGGCTATGTCGGCCTTCATTATGTGGTCGGCAACAAGTTCGGCGAGCTGGAGCGCATGAGCGTGGAGCGTAACCGCGAGCGGGTCCGGGCCGTGGTGCAGGCCGAGCTTGGCCAGCTCACCATGCTGGGGCAGGATTGGTCCGAATGGGACGAGACCTACGCCTACATGGTGAGCCGCGATCCCGCCTATCTGGCGGCGAATCTCAACGTGCGCACCTTCGAGACTCTGGGGGTCGATCTGGTGGCCCTCTATGATGCCGACAAGCAGCCGCAGGCGGCGTTTGCCTATCATGGCGGCCAGCTGGTGACGCAGACACCGGCCCAGTTGGCCCCCATCACCGATTATCTGGTGCGCTACGGCAGTCTCAAACCCAACGCCGGCATCTGGTTTGACGGCGAGCGTTACTACCTGCTGGCCGCGACCCAGATCCTGACCAGCGAGGGGGAGGGGCCGAGTCGCGGCACCCTGCTGCTGCTCAAGGCCTTCACCACCCGGCTGGTCCATCAGATGCAAAAGCGCACCAATCTCTCGCTCTCCTTTTTGAGCCCGCAGCAGCTGGCCACCAGCCTGGGGGTCACCACCCTGGCCCGGCTCAGGGCCAACGACAGCCTGATCCTGCCGCAGGAGGAGCGATTGCTCACCCTGGCCCAGATCGATACCCTGCAGGAGGACTCCCCGCTCATCTTTCGCTTTACCCTGCCACGGGATCTGATGCTGGAGGGCAAGGCCATCGAGCGCCACATCTTCTGGCTGCTGAGCCTGGGGACCTTGCTGTTCGGGGCTCTGGTGCTGCTGATCCTCAACGGCTATATCGCCGCCCGTCTGCAGCGGCTGAGCGCCAATCTGCGGCTCATCGGCGACGACGGTGCGGTGCGCCGGCTGCTGGTGGAGGGCAACGACGAGATCTCCCAGGTGGCCATCGACTGCAATCGGATGCTCGATCATCTGGACAGCCTGCGTCAGCGCCAGCTCGACAGCGAAGCCCGCCAGAAACTGCAGCACGGCGCCCTCATTCATCTGGCCAAGAGCGATCTGCTGAGCGGCGAGGATCCGGGCCTGGCGGCGCGCCACATCAACGAGGCGATCTGCTCGGGCACCGGCGCGGCGCGGGCCAGCGTCTGGTTCAGTGCCGAAGACAAGCAGAGCATGTACTGCCAGGATCTGTTCTTTTTGCCCAAGCTCCATCACCAGCAAGGTTTTCACCTGCCCTATGCCTTGATCCAGGGGCGCTATGAGGTCTCCAAGCCCGAGCATGAACCCTGCCTCATCCTGCGCGAGCCCTACGATCTGACGCGCTTTGGCGCCATGCTGGCCCAGCTCGGGCTGGAGGGGCTCTCCGGCACCATATTGATGGCCCCCCTCAAGCAGGGGGATGAGCTGCTCGGCTTCATCATCGCCGAGCGGGCCAGGCTGAGCGAGGTATGGCATCCCGATGAACTCGCCTTCGTGCTGTCGGTGTGCGATCTCTCGGCCCAGACCCTGCTCACCCTCACCAAGTTGCAGCGCCTCAAGCGCAGTTGACGCCGTTTTGCTATCTGGGCCCCTCCAGCCGGAGCGGGCCCGATTTTTTTGCTGGCCTTGGCCGATTATCTCCCCTATCCATGACCTGTATTAATTTCTTGTTCACTTGGCCGGGTGTATAACGGGCCACCCTCAGGGATAAAAGGGGTTGGCGACAGG
Organism: Aeromonas sp. S5(2024); assembly: GCF_041403025.1. NCBI lineage: Bacteria > Pseudomonadati > Pseudomonadota > Gammaproteobacteria > Aeromonadales > Aeromonadaceae > Aeromonas > Aeromonas sp. S5(2024). The sequence continues at coordinate 825,485 of NZ_JBGLRI010000001.1, forward strand.
GAGGGTCTGCCGCACCGGAGGCCGTCAGGCCACCCAGGATGGATGCTCACGAAGTTGATGGGAGTCACCAGATGCAGGACATGCTGCTTGCCATATGGCAACAGGACTTTGACCAATTGATCCAGATGCAGGCGGTGGGCCTGCTCGTCACCTGCCTGGTGGTGATCCTTTTTCTCGAATCGAGTTTCGTGTTTCTGCCCCTGCCCGGCGACAGCCTGGTGCTGCTGGCCGGCGGGCTGGTGGGCATGGGGGTGCTCGGCCCCGAGGTGACGCTGCTCTACATGCCGCTGGCAGCGGGGCTTGGCAGCCTGATCGCCTATGTGCAGGGGCAGGCGCTGCACGGCACCGCCTTCATGGGGCACGTGGAGCGGATGATCCCGGACGGCAGCCTGCCACGGGCCTCCCGTCTGCTGCACAACTACGGCTTCTGGGCCATGTTCTCCTCCCGTTTCGTGCCCTTCGTGCGGGTGCTGACGCCCATGCTGATGGGGGTCTCGCGGCTGCACCTGCCGCGGGTGATGATCGCCAGTTTTGCCAGCGCCTTCCTCTGGGCCCTGGTGCTGAGCCTGGTGGGCAAGGCGGTGATGGCGGCCCCGGTGTTTGCCCAGTATCACGAGCTGCTGACCAAGTGCCTGCTGGTAACCTCCCTCGGTCTGTTCGTCATCGCCATGGCCGCCATCGCCATCCGGCTGCTCAGGCGCCCGACCAACCGCATTCGCTGACCGACCGGGGCAGGGGCCCCGCCATCTGTTGCTCTCACTCTTCATGGCGCCGCCGCCCCTGGCTGGCTGGCGCCCCTTCACTCTGCAAGCAGGTACCTTATGTCATCCCACGACACCTTGACCCTTCGCCCCCTCGAGCGCGAGGATCTCAAGTTCGTCCATCAACTCAACAACAACGCCAGCATCATGCGTTACTGGTTCGAGGAGCCTTACGAGGCGTACATGGAGCTGGCCCAACTCTATGACAAGCACATCCACGACCAGCACGAGCGCCGTTTCATCCTCGAGGTGGCGGGGGACAACGTGGGGCTGGTGGAGCTGGTGGACATCCGCAGCATCCATCGCCGCGCCGAATTCCAGATCATCATCGCCCCCGCCCATCAGGGGAAGGGCTATGCCAAGACCGCCACCTTGAAGGCGATGAAGTACGGCTTCAACGTACTCAACCTGCACAAGCTCTATCTCATCGTCGATCGGGACAACGCCCGGGCGATCCACATCTATCAGGAGCTGGGTTTCGAGCCGGAAGGGGAGCTCAAAGAGGAGTTCTTCATCGATGGGCAATATCGCACCGCCATTCGCATGTGCCTGTTCCAAAGAGACTTCCTGGCCCAGAATGGTCGAGGTGGCTGAGCTCCCGCACGGACATGAAGGGCTGCTGGCGGGGCGTGTTCGCCTTGCCAGCCAGGCGGCCCTGGCTCCATGAAAAGGGCGCGTATTTGAGGCAGAATTTGCGCCATCTATCTGTTACACTTCGCGCCCGCCATTTTCCGGCCACTCTCTGACTTGATGTCAGGCACAGCCGTCGGTGGTCTGCACCGACTTTTCGCTCATGCCGAGCTAACCAAGCCAGCCACAGTCCAGCTGGAACACAGGAACCCATTATGAGATTTGAATCGTTCGATTTTGCCCCCGAGATTTTGCGCGCCATCTCAGAGTGCGGTTATCAGGAGATGACCCCTGTGCAGCAGCAGGCGATCCCGGCCATCCGCCGCGGTCGCGACGTGCTGGCCAGCGCCCAGACCGGTACCGGCAAGACCGCCGCCTTTGCCCTGCCCATCCTGCAGCGGCTGGTGGACAACCCCGCACCGGTGCAGCCTTCCAACGCCCGGGTGCTGATCCTGACCCCGACCCGCGAGCTGGCGGCCCAGGTGGCGAGCAACATCAATGACTTCGCCAAGCATCTGGATATCACCACCCTCACCATCTACGGTGGTGGCAAGCAGGATGTGCAGGCCAGAAAACTGAAAGCGGGCGCTCACATCATAGTGGCGACCCCGGGCCGGCTGCTGGAGCACCTCACCGCCTGCAACCTGAGCCTCTCCGGTGTCGAGTGCCTGGTGCTGGATGAAGCGGACCGCATCCTCGACATGGGCTTCAGTGCCGATGTGCAGCAGATCCTGCAAGCGGTCAACAAGACCCGTCAGAACCTGCTGTTCTCTGCCACCTTCTCCGAGGCGGTGAAGAAGCTGGCCAACCTGATGCTGGACAAGCCTCAGATAGTGAGCGTCAACAAGCAGAACTCCACCGCCGATACCGTCAGCCACACCGTCTATCCGGTGGAGCAGAAGCGCAAGCGCGAGCTGCTCTCCGAGCTTATAGGCAAGCAGAACTGGCCGCAGGTGCTGGTGTTTGCCAGTACCCGCGAGAGCTGCGACGAGCTGGTGGCCGAGCTGAACCTCGACGGCATCAAGTCCGCCGTGGTGCACGGCGACAAGGCTCAGGGCAGCCGTCGCCGCGCCCTGCGCGAGTTCACCGAAGGCAAGCTGCGGGTGCTGGTGGCCACCGAAGTGGCCGCCCGTGGCCTGGACATCCCGGATCTCGAGTACGTGGTCAACTATGATCTGCCGTTCCTGGCGGAAGACTACGTGCACCGCATCGGCCGTACCGGCCGTGCCGGCAAGAGCGGCATGGCCATCTCCTTCGTCAGCCGTGAAGAAGAGCGCACCCTGCTGGAGATCGAGGCGCTGATCGGCCAGAAGATCCGCCGCATCATGGTGCCGGGTTACGAGGTGAGCAGCCGCGACGAGCTGATCAAGCAGTTGCAGGAGCGTCGCCGCTTCGGCAAGCGCCCGCAGCGGGAAGACAACGCCGCCGCCCAAGCCATGGCCGAGGCCAAGCTGCAGGGCCAGCGCCTCAAGCGCCTGGCTGCCGCCAAGAAGCCGCGCCAGCCGAAATAAGGCGCGCAGGCCGCTCTATTGAACCGCAAAGGCGCCACTGGCGCCTTTGCCATCTCTGTCATCGGTGTTGACCCCTGGTGGTCGACTCAAGGATTGCTTATGACCGCTCCTACCTACAATCAGGCCCTGTTCGAGATGGCCAGTCAGAGTCTGGCCGAACTGGCCCGCACCGCCGAGCAGAAGGCTGGCAAGCGTACCCCGGCGCAAGAGAGCCATTTTCTCTGCACCTGGATGGCCGACTCCCTCAAGGAGAAGCGCTTCTCCCGGCTGGTGATGGAGGATTTGAAGGATTGGGTGCAGCTTGGCCGCACCCTGGGGGCCGGCGCCGATCTCAAGGGGCTGCTTGAGCGGATCATGAGCCAGTATGAGCGGGCCATGGCCGAACCGACCGGGCTCGGCAGCCGGCTGGCCGCCCTGTTGGCCGAGCTCGCGGCCGAGGGTTGGTTAGTGATTACCGACAGCGAGGTGAGCGCCAAGCTGCGCCTGCAATCGGGCGGTCAGCCGAGCATCATCATCAGCGCCAGCGAGTATCAGGGCCACATCGAGGCGGGCGAGCTGGTGAAGCCGCTCACCCTCTATGTGCGTGGCGACGAGGCCCGGCTGGCACGGGCGGCCTTTGGCCACCGCCTGCTGCTGAGCCAGGGCAACAAGAAAACCACCCTGGTCAAGCACCACAAGGCTTACCGGCTGGTGCCGGGCAACGCGCAGCCAGCGCTGGCGATGCTGGTAGGCCCCTGAGCTGGGTCTGCTCCATCTGTCTGATACCCCGGCCGGTGCCGGGGTTTTTTATGGGCGCGGGGCGGGGCGGGGCGGGGTGGCAGGCAGGGGAAAGGGGGAGGGCGCCGCGACTCTTGTCGCAGCAAGCGGGGGCATCTGGCATTCCCCCTATCCTGGGGGGCGTCCCCCATATGGTGGGATGGTCGCGGAAAAAAACTGCTCTAGGGTGAGTGGGCCCCAAAGAGGGCCTTGAAGGAAGCAAACCGCCTGACAAGGCGACACTCAATGAATGAGGAAACATGATGAAAGCGACTCCCATTGCCCTGTTGCTGGCCGGCGTGCTGGCCTCTCCGCTCTGCGCCGCAGGGCTCGACGCCCAGCTCACCCTGGTGGATGGCAACAGTGACGACGTGCGCGTCAACCTGACCCTGACCAACAGCGGGGACAAGCCGGTTCGCCTGCTCAAATGGCAACTGCCGGGCAGCGAAGATGCCCCCTTGTTCCTGGTGGAGCGAGACGGCCAGCCGGTCAGCTACGAGGGGGCCCTGATCAAGCGGGCAGCCCCGACCGACAAGGACTTCCAGCTGCTCAAGGCCGGCCAGAGCCTGACGGTGCAGGCTGAGGTTTCCGGTCTCTATGACATGAGTGCCCAGGGCCAGTACAGCATCCGCTACCTGCTGCCGACCTTGCCGCAAGAGGCGAAAGCCGCCAAGGCCAAGCAGGCCCAGGCGAGCGAATCCAATGCGGTGACCCTGTGGGTGGACGGGGTGAGTGACGAGCGGGTGCTGGCCAAGGCGGCCCCCCTGGCCGAGCCGCAGGCGGTGACCGCGTCGGTCAGCTTCAGCGGCCGCTGTACCAACACTCAGAAGAGCGACATCCTGGCGGCGCTCGATGCGGCCAGCGGCATCACCAACAACTCCAGCAGCTACCTGGCGGTGGACAAGCCGGAAGGCCAGCGTTATCGCAGCTGGTTTGGCGCCTATGATGCCTCGCGCTGGGATCAGGCCGAGACCCACTTCAGCAAGATCAAGGATGCCATCGACAACAAGCCGCTCACCTTCGACTGCGGTTGCAAGCAGAGCTACTTTGCCTATGTCTATCCGGATCAGCCCTACAAGGTCTACCTGTGCAAGAGCTTCTGGACTGCACCGGTCAGCGGGACCGATTCCCGTGCCGGCACCATCGTCCACGAGTTGAGCCACTTCAACGTGGTGGCGGGCACCGACGATCTGGGTTACGGTCAGGCCAATGCCCGCAACCTGGCGAAGACGGATCCGGTCAAGGCGCTCAACAACGCCGACAACCACGAGTACTTCGCCGAGAATACGCCGAGCGAAAACTGATTTGCCGACCGGGGGCCGCAAGGCCCCTTCTTGTCCATGTCGTTTGTCATAGGAAGGAGCGACCATGATGACACTCTTGCTCACCACCCTGGCGCTGGCCCCCCTGCAGTGCGATCTGTCGGTCAAGACACAGAGCCGGGTCAACGAGCCGCTGCCGCTGGTGATGACCCTGACCAATCGGGGGGAGGGGCCGCTCGAGGTGCTGAGCTGGTTCACGCCGTTCGAAGGCTGGTTTGCCGATGCCATCGAACTCACCCTCGATGATCGGCCGATACCCTACAAGGGCCCGCTGGCTAAGCGGGGCAACCCGGGGGCCGAGGATTTCTTCTTGCTGGGGGCCGGTCAGCAGAGCCAGGCCGACGCGGATCTGACCCTGGTCTACGATCTCTCCCACCCCGGCCGCTACCAACTGAGCTATCGCGCCCAGCCGCTGACCCTGACCCGGGGCGTGGCTCCCCGCTGCCCCGTCATTCACTTCACCCGGCTGCCCGCCTCCTAGGGCTGCCCCTGCGTACGACCTAGATGGCATCCGGCCCGGTGAGAGGCGCCAGCAGCCCTGTTGCGCGGGCGGCCACCGCCAGATAACGGTCTGTCAGCAAAGGCCTGGCGAGCCCCTCCCGCCAGCAGCAATGCACCAGCTTGATCACATGATCGTCGAGGCTCGCCACCGCCCGGGCCAGCACGTTCTGCCACGACAGCTTGCCGGTATCGGGCCAGACCGGCGTCTGCAGTGACGGCGCGCCGACCGTGACATAGGCGGCCGCCACCGCCTGCCACATCAGGGTCTGCCAGCGCGCTTGCCATGGCGCGGGCAGCTGGCTGGCGACGATGGCGGCGGCGCGACTGCCGGTTACCATGTGCAGCACGGTAAAATTGCCGGTCTGCCAGTAGAGGGCGAGGGCCGCGTCGGCCAGCTGCACCAGCAGATCCGATGATGATACCCCGCTCGGCAACCCGCTCGCCCAGGTCGGCGCGTCCGTCACCTGCCGCAGTCGTTCGGTGATCCACTCGCCTTGCCAGCATGCGCCTTCCCACTGCCGGGCCAGCGCGCTCAGCAGAGCGTCGATATCCTGCACCGGCGCCCGCTGCCCGGCCGGCACCCGCAAGGGTCTGCACTGCCAGGCGGCCAATGCGGCGGCCTGCTCTCCCTGATGGCCATTTTCCAGCGCGCAGGCAAAGCGGATCAGTGGATGGAAGGCGCCGCCGGCCGGCGAGAGACCCTGCTCCAGCAGGCTGGCAAAGGTGGGCAGCCATCCCTCGTCGGCCAGCCGTGTTGCCAACTGCTGACGCAGCCGGACAAACTGCAGCTCCTCCTCATCCCCCTGCTGTTGTTCACCCCCCGGCAGGGCATAGTTGGCCTGCCAGTGTGCGAAGAACTGCTGCAGCTGGCGGGGATTGGCGCCCATCTCGTGCAGGGCGTGCAATGCCATCGGGCAGTGATTGGTGGTGCCGCGTCCGTTGAGGGCAAAGGCTCGATTGGCATCGAGCAGATGATGAAGATGATGCATAATCATTTGACTCCTTTCATAAGGGGAGACAGGATTGTGCAAGTTAAAGCTAACTTGAGGTCAAGCGTGGCGATGGAACGCAAATGGCTGGCCATCGGCCAGATAGCCAAACGCTCGGGCGTCAAGGCCAGCGCCCTGCGCTTCTACGAGCAGAAGGGGCTGATTGGCAGCGTGCGCAGCGAAGGGGGCCAGCGGCTCTATCCGCAGGATGTGCTGCGCCGCATCGCCTTCATCCGGGTGGCGCAGAGCATGGGGTTGAGTCTGGGCGAGATAGGGGAGGCCCTGGCCGGCCTGCCCGAGGGGCGCACCCCGGATCGCCGCGACTGGGACGGCATTGCCGGCCAGTGGCAGAGCCTGCTCGATCGGCGTATCACGGCTCTGCAGCAGCTCAAGGAGAAGCTCGGCGCCTGCATTGGTTGCGGTTGCCTCTCGCTGGAGCACTGCGCACTTTACAATCCGGATGATCAGGCCGCCGGGCAGGGCGAGGGTCCCCGCTACCTGCTGGGGGATACGCCACCGAGCGGGCCGGCAGCAAAATGATGAACATGAGGGGCGGTCCAGCCATGCCATGCACCGGGCCGACTCGTTTACACCGTCAAGGAGGAGACATGGCACTGGAACAACTGAAACGGGAGTTGGAGCTGTTTGGCGAGCAGAATGACGGCGCGCAACAGTCCCGTGGCAGCAAGATGCTCAACATTACCCGCGATACCGGCGAGCTGCTGGCGGTGCTGGTACAGACGAGGGGGGCCGATGCGGTGCTGGAGATCGGCACCTCCAACGGTTACTCCACCCTCTGGCTGGCCGAGGCAGTAAAACGGCTGGGGGGCCGGGTCACCACCATCGAGCTGGACGAAGGCAAACGGGCCATGGCGGCCGCCAACTTTGAGCGGGCCGGGCTCGACCCCTGGATTGAGCAGTTGGCAGGGGAAGCCGGTACGCTGTTGCCCACCCTGCCGACGGCCGCTTACCCGCTCATTTTCCTCGACTCCGATCGCCAGCACTACCAGGCCTGGTGGCCCGAGCTCCAGCGCCTGCTGGCCCCCCGCGGTCTGCTGGTGGTGGACAATGCCATCTCCCATCGGGAGGAGCTGGCCGAGTGGATGGCAGAGGTGGAGCAGGATCCGGCCTTCGCGACCTCGCTGGTGCCGGTGGGCAAGGGGGAGTGGTTGGTGGTGCGGTTGTAGGGGACAGGCATGGAAAACAAGACCATGGAACCAAAAGCAGTGGTGGAGGCCTACTGGCAGGCCATGCAGAGCAACGATTTCGTCAAGGCCTCCAGGTGGCTGAGCGATGACTTCCTCTGTGACTGGCCCCAGTCGGGGGAGCGGATCGAGGGGCGGGCCAACTTCGTCGAGATCAATCGGCGCTACCCGGCGGCCGGGCCCTGGAATTTCGACGTCGTCCGCCTGCTGGAGCAGGGCCGGGAGGTGGTGACCGAAGTGGTGATCACCGACGGTGAAGTCGAGGCGCGTGCCATCACCTTCCACACAGTGCGTGGCAATACCATCTGCCATCAGACCGAATTCTGGCCCGATCTCTACGAGGCGCCGCACTGGCGTCGTCACTGGGTCACCAGTATCCCGCGGGAGTCGCAACCCGCCTGATATGGTTTCCGCTGGCGGAGCGCCGCCAGCGGGGCTATTTCTCGGCCAGCCCGGCTATTATATTTTCGTTATCCATTATTTCGCTAAATATCCCCGTATTTCATGGTTGGGTCATGCCATGAGCCACGTTATGTTTCATCCATACCGCCAGCAAGCATTATGAAAGTTCTCTCAGCCGATAACTAATTTAAACATGATAACCGGCTGGTTTTATTTTGTGGTGGTTGGCAAGCGTTCTGGATGTTCATAAATATAACGAGGTGAATAATGAAAAAACGGCACTCCCTGTTTTTGATGGCGGCACTTCCGCTGGCACTGATGACCTCGGTACAGGCACAGTCAAGCCTGGCCGAGATCCAGCGGGCCGGGGTGATCAAGATCGGTACCGAAGGGGCCTATCCTCCCTTCACCTATCACGACAAGAGCGGCAAGCTGGTGGGCTTTGACGTGGAGATCGGCGAGCTGATTGCAAGCGGTCTCGGCGTGAAGCCACAGTTCGTCGAGGGCAAGTGGGACGGGCTCATCGCCGGGGTGGACGCCAAGCGCTACGACCTGGTGCTCAACGAAGTGGCCATCACCCCTGAGCGGCTGAAAAAGTATGACTTTTCAGACCCCTACATCACCTCCAAGGCGGTGATCGTGGTGCACAGCGACAACCACAGCATCAAGAGTTTTGCCGATCTGAAGGGCAAGAAATCCTCCCAGTCGCTGACCAGCAACTTCGCCCAGCTGGCGAAAGCATCGGGCGCCGAGGTGGTGGCCACCGAGGGATTCAACCAGTCCCTCGAACTGGTGCTGACTGGGCGGGTGGATGCCACCCTCAACGACAGCCTCTCCTTCCTCGACTTCAAGAAACAGAAGCCGGACGCCAAGTTGAAGGTGGCGGCCACCGAGGCCAAGGGGGATCAATCGGGGGCCCTGCTCGCCAAGGGACAACCCGAGTTGCTGGCCGCCATCAATCAGGCGCTGCGCAATGCCAAGCAGGATGGCGCATATCAGAAAATATCGCAGAAATATTTCGGCACCGACGTCTCGCAATAATATCGCGGCAACATAATAACAACTGAGGATATTAACGTGCCGGCCTGGTTGCAGTTAATGATCGACTCTTTTTGGCCCCTGCTCAGCGCGGGGCTTATTTTTACCGTGCCGCTGACCCTGATTACCTTCGTGCTGGGAATCGTGCTCGGCTTGTCAGTGGCGCTGGCCAGATTATATGGTCCGGCCCCGCTGGTGATGCTGGTCCGTTTCTATGTCTGGCTTATTCGGGGCACCCCGCTGCTGGTGCAGCTGTTTCTGATCTTTTACGGTCTGCCGAGCGCCGGTATCGTGCTGGATGCCTTCACCGCCGCCGTCATCGGTTTCACCCTCAACATCGGTGCCTACAGCTCGGAGATCATCCGTGCCACCCTGGCGGCGATCCCGAAAGGGCAGTGGGAGGCGGCCTATTCCATTGGCATGAACTGGCCCCAGGTGATGTGGCGGGTGATCCTGCCGCAGGCGGCGCGCATCGCGGTGCCGCCGCTCTCCAACACCTTCATCTCCCTGGTCAAGGACACCTCGCTGGCGGCGGCGGTGACCGTGCCCGAGCTGTTTCAGGCGGCTCAGCGACTCGCCTCCGTCACCTATGAGCCGCTCATCCTCTATGTCGAGACGGCCCTCATCTACCTGTTGTTCAGCTCGGTACTCTCCACCCTGCAAGATAAGCTGGAGCAGCGACTGGCATATAAAGAGACCCGGGAGGTCGTTCTATGATCCGCTTGAGTGGCATCGAGAAACAGTTTGCGGGGCAGCGAGTGTTGAAAGGGGTAGGGCTGGCGATGGCCGCGGGCAGCGTCACCGCCCTGATCGGCCCCTCCGGCAGCGGCAAGAGTACCTTGCTGCGCTGCGTGAACCTGCTGGAGCGACCCGATGCGGGCCAGCTGGTGCTGGGGGGCAGCGAGCTCGACTTTACCCGGCATCTGTCACGGCAGCGCGTGCTGGCCCTGCGCCAGCAGACCGGCATGGTGTTCCAGAACTTCCAGCTGTTCCCGCACATGACGGTGCTGGAGAACGTGATGGAGGGGTTGGTGACCGTGTTGAAGTGGCCCAGGGAGAGGGCAGTGGCGCGCGGCCTGCAACTGCTCGATAAGGTGGGGCTCAGGCACAAGGCCGAGGCGGTGCCTGCCACCCTCTCCGGCGGTCAGCAGCAGCGGGTGGCCATTGCCCGGGCACTGGCGCCGGCCCCCAAGGTGCTGCTCTGTGACGAGCCCACCTCGGCGCTGGATCCCGAGCTTGCCCAGGAGGTGGTGGCCGTGCTGCGCCAGCTGGCCAGTGAGGGCACCACCATGCTGATCGTCACCCATGACTTGCGCCTTGCAGCCCAGATCGCCCAGCAGGTGATCTTCCTGGAGGCGGGAGAGGTGGTGGAGGAGGGCAGTGCGCGCCAGATGTTCACCACCCCCAAGCGGGCGCGTACCTTCGAATATATCTCCACCCTCACCGAACGGCTGCCGGAGAGCTGGAGTATCTAGCCGGTTCTGGCGGATTGAGAGCGAGATAAAAAAACAGCCCCGCACGAGCGGGGCTGTTTGCATGACAGCTTGGTTACGACGGCAGATCACACGGCCAGGTAGTCCATGATCCCTTCGGCCGCCTTGCGGCCCTCATAGATGGCGGTCACCACCAGATCGGAGCCACGCACCGCGTCGCCACCGGCAAACACCTTGGGATTGCTGGTCTGGAAGGCATGTTCGGCCTGCTCCGAGGCCTTGATGCGATCCCGGCCGTCGAGCTCGATGCCGTGTTCTGCCATCCAGGGCTGGGGGTTGGGCTGGAAGCCGAACGCCATCACCACCGCATCGGCAGCCAGCACCTGCTCGGAGCCGGCGATCACCACCGGATTGCGGCGGCCATTGGCATCGGGGGCGCCGAGCTCGGTGCTCACCACCTTGATGCCGCAGGTGCGGCCCTGGGCGTCCAGCTCGACGCCGACTGGCTGCAGGTTGAACATGAATTCAACCCCCTCTTCGCGGGCATTCTTCACCTCCCGCTTGGAGCCCGGCATGTTCTCCTCGTCGCGGCGATAGGCGCAGATCACCTTGTCGGCCCCCTGACGGATGGCGGTACGCACGCAGTCCATGGCGGTATCGCCACCGCCGAGCACCACTACCTGCTTGCCGGCAAAGTCGATGTAGTCGGCTTGCGCCTTCTCAAAGCCCAGCAGCCGGTTGGCGTTGGCGATGAGGTAGGGCAGGGCGTCGTAGACTCCCGGTGCCTCCTCGTTGGCAAAGCCGCCCTTCATGTACTTGTAGGTGCCGACCCCGAGGAAGACCGCATCGAACTCGCCGAGCAGGTCGGCGAAGGTGACATCGCGACCCACCTCGGTCTCGAGACGAAACTCCACGCCCATCCCCTCGAAGATCTCGCGGCGACGCTGCATCACCTCTTTTTCCAGCTTGAAGGAGGGAATGCCGAAGGTGAGCAGACCGCCGATCTCCGGATACTTGTCGAACACCACCGGGGTGACGCCGCCCCGTGCCAGCACGTCGGCGCAGGCTAGGCCGGCCGGGCCGGCGCCGATGACGGCGACCCGCTTGCCGGTCCTGACCACCTTGGAGAGATCGGGCTTCCAGCCCATCTCGAACGCCTTGTCGGTGATGTATTTTTCGATGTTGCCGATGGTGACGGCGCCGAAGCGATCGTTGAGGGTGCAGGCACCCTCACACAGTCTGTCTTGCGGACAGACCCGACCACACACCTCCGGCAGGCTGTTGGTCTGGTGGGATAGTTCTACCGCCTCCAGAATGCGCCCCTCGTTGGCCAGCTTCAGCCAGTTGGGGATGTAGTTGTGCACCGGGCACTTCCACTCGCAGTAAGGGTTGCCGCAGTCGAGGCAGCGATCCGCCTGCATGCCGACCTGGGCCTGGTTGAAGGACTCGTAGATCTCCACGAACTGGATCTTGCGGATCTTGAGCGGCTTCTTGGGCGGGTCGACCCGCTGCACGTCGATAAACTGAAATACGTTCTGGCTCATAGGGTTCCCTCCTTATTGCGCCTGGATTCTGAGTTCTGCACTGGAACGGCTGGTGTGGCCAAGCAGCGATTTGACGTCGCTGGACTTGGGTTTGATCAGCCTGAACTTGGGCACATAGGAGTCGAAGTTGGCCAGGATCTCCTCGGCGCGCGAGCTGCCGGTTTCGTTGAGGTGCGCCGTGATGATGCCGCGCAGGTGTTCCTGATGGATGGCCAGATCCGCCACGTCCAGCAGTTCTACCAGCTCGGGGTTGGTGCGCTTGGCGAAGTTGCCGCACTCGTCGAGCACGTAGGCGAAGCCGCCGGTCATGCCTGCCGCGAAGTTGACGCCGGTGGTGCCGAGCACGGTGACGATGCCGCCGGTCATGTATTCACAACCGTTGTCACCGATCCCCTCGACTACTGCCAGCGCCCCTGAGTTGCGCACCGCGAAGCGCTCGCCGGCGGTACCCGCAGCGTAAAGTTTGCCGCCAGTGGCGCCGTAGAGGCAGGTGTTGCCGATGATGGCCGCCTCGTGGGATTTGAATGCCACGCCGACGTGGGGCTTGATCACCAGCTTGCCGCCGGTCATCCCCTTACCCACGTAGTCGTTGGCATCCCCCGTGAGGATCATCTCAAGGCCACCCGCGTTCCAGACGCCGAAGCTCTGGCCGGCGGTGCCGTTGAAGTGGACCCGGACCGGGTCTGCTGCCATCCCCTGGTTGCCGTGCCGCTTGACGATTTCGCCGGACAGACGCGCCCCCACCGAGCGGTCGGTGTTGCGGATGTCGTAGCGAAACTCGCCGCCGCTCATGTTTTCCACCGCCTCCAGCAGATCTTCCACCATCTTGAGGTTCAAAGGCCCCTTGTCGAAGGTGGGGTTGTGCTGCTGGCTGAACAGGCTGGAGCCTGCCGGTGCCACCGGGCTGGCCAGAATACCGGAGAGATCCAGCTTGGCCTGACGGGCGGTGAGGCCGGGCAGCGCTTCCAGCAGGTCGGTGCGACCGATGAGGTCGGTCAGCTGGGTGACGCCAAGTTGGGCCATCAGTTCGCGGGTCTCCTCGGCGATGAACTTGAAGTAGTTCATCACCATCTCCGGCAGGCCGGTGAAGTGCTCGCGACGCAGCTTCTCATCCTGGGTGGCGACGCCGGTGGCGCAGTTGTTCAGGTGGCAGATCCGCAGGTATTTGCAGCCCAGCGCCACCATGGGGCCGGTACCGAAGCCAAAGCTCTCGGCGCCGAGAATGGCTGCCTTGATGATGTCCAGACCTGTCTTGAGGCCGCCATCCACCTGCAGCCGCACCTTGTGGCGCAGGCCGTTGGCGACCAGCGCCTGCTGGGTCTCGGCCAGGCCCAGCTCCCAGGGGGAGCCGGCGTATTTGACCGAGGTGAGCGGGCTCGCGCCGGTGCCGCCGTCGTAGCCGGAGACGGTGATGAAGTCCGCATAGGCCTTGGCCACGCCGCAGGCGATGGTGCCAACGCCGGGCTCGGACACCAGTTTCACCGACACCAGGCAGCTTGGGTTGATCTGCTTGATGTCGAAGATGAGCTGGGCCAGATCCTCGATGGAGTAGATGTCGTGGTGGGGCGGCGGCGAGATCAGGGTCACGCCGGGCACGGAGTAGCGCAGCTTGGCGATCTGGGCCGTCACCTTGTCACCGGGCAACTGGCCCCCTTCGCCGGGCTTGGCGCCCTGGGCCACCTTGATCTGCACCACGTCGGCGTTCATCAGGTAGTGGGGGGTGACGCCAAAGCGCCCCGAGGCCACCTGCTTGATGCGCGAATTCTTCTCGGTGCCGAAGCGCTTGGGATCCTCGCCGCCTTCACCCGAGTTGCTCTGGCCGCCGAGCCGGTTCATGGCCACCGCCAGCGCCTCGTGGGCTTCCGGGCCCAGCGCACCGATGGACATGGCGGCGGAGTCGAAGCGGGGGAACAGCTTGGCTGCTGGCTCCACCTGCTCCAGTGCCACCGGGTTGTCGACCTTCTTCAGGGTGAGCAGATCGCGCAGGGTGGCGACCGGCCGTTCGTTCACCAGGCGGGCGTACTCCTTGTAATCGGCATAGTTGCCGGAGCGCACCGCCACTTGCAGGGTCTGCACCACGTCCGGGTTGTAGGTGTGGTACTCGCCGCCGTGGACGAATTTGAGCAGGCCGCCCTGAGTGAGGGCCTTGCGGGCCAGCCAGGCCTGACGGGCCAGATTGAACTGATCCTGCTGGATGTCGGCAAAATCGGCGCCCTGGATGCGGCTCGATACGCCGCGAAAACACATCTCGACCACGGCTTTGGAGAGGCCCACCGCTTCGAACAGCTGGGAGCAGCGGTAGCTGGCCACCGTGCTGATGCCCATCTTGGACATCACCTTGTAGAGCCCCTTGTTGATGCCGTTGCGGTAGTTGAGCATGGCCTGGCGCAGGCTCATCTTGAGCACGCCCTCTTCTACCTGCTTGGCGAGCGTCTCGTAGGCGAGGTAGGGGTAGATGGCGGTGGCGCCAAAGCCCAGCAACACCGAGAAGTGGTGCGGGTCGCGCACGCTGGCGGTCTCCACCAGGATGTTGGCGTCGCAACGCAGGTTGTTGTCCACCAGGGTACGCTGCACCGCTCCCACCGCCATGGCGGCCGGGATGGGCAGGGTGTTGGCACTGACGTCCCGATCCGAGAGGATCAGCAGCACGGTACCGGCTTTGGCGGCAGCCTTGGCCTCTTCACAGATGCGCAGGGTGGCCGCTTCCAGGCCCTCTTCGGGCTTGAAGTTGAGGCTGATCACCTGATGGCGATAGTGCTCCCCTTCCAGTGCCAGCAGCTGGTGGAAGTCGGAGTAGAGCAGGATCGGCGACTGGAACAGCACCCGGTGGGCGTGGCCGAAGGTCTCGTTGAACACGTTCTGCTCGCGGCCGATACAGGTGGCCAGCGACATCACGTGGTTTTCCCGCAGCGGATCGATGGGCGGGTTGGTGACCTGGGCGAACATCTGGCGGAAGTAGTCGTACAGGGTGCGCTGGCTGGAGGAGAGCACCGCCATCGGGGTGTCATCCCCCATGGAACCCACCGCTTCCTGGCCGTTTTCACCCAGTACCCGGATGATCTGATCCAGCTCCTCATAGGAGTAGCCGAACAGCTTCTGATAGGTTTTCAGCTGATCGTCGGAGAATTCGCGGGCGCCGGTACTGGCGTCATCCATCTGCTCGAACGGCACCAGCCGCTTGCAGTGCTTGTCCATCCACTGCTTGTAGGTGTGACGGCTCTTGAGATCGTCGTCGATCTCGAAGCTGGTCCAGATCTTGCCGTTGCTGGTATCCACCACGAACAGCTCGCCCGGGCCGACTCGGCCCTTCTCCAGCACTTCGTCCGGGGTGTAGTCCCAGGTACCGACCTCGGACGCGAGGGTGATGAACTTGTCCTTGGTGATGACGTAACGGGCCGGACGCAGGCCGTTTCTGTCGAGCGCACAGGTGGCGTAGCGACCGTCGGTCATGACGATGCCGGCTGGGCCATCCCAGGGTTCCATGTGCATGGAGTTGAAGTCGTAGAAGGCGCGCAGGTCGTCATCCATGTTCGGGTGTTTCTGCCACGCAGGCGGGATCAACAGGCGCATGGCACGGAACAGGTCCATGCCACCGGCCAGGAACAGATCCAGCATGTTGTCGAGGCTGGAGGAGTCCGACCCCGTGGTGTTGACGAAGGGGGCGGCCTCTTGCAGATCGGGGATCAGCGGGGTGGCGAACTTGTAGCTGCGTGCCTTGGCCCACTGGCGGTTGCCGGCGATGGTGTTGATCTCGCCGTTGTGGGCAAGGTAGCGGAACGGCTGCGCCAGCGGCCAGCGCGGGCTGGTGTTGGTGGAGAAACGCTGGTGGAACACGCAGATGGCCGCCTGCATGCGGATGTCGGCCAAATCCAGATAAAAACGCGGCAAGTCCACCGGCATGCACAACCCTTTGTAGACTGTGACCAGGTTGGAGAGGCTGACCACGTAGAAGTAGTCGTCGCTGATGCGTTTCTCGATGCGGCGGCGCACGATATAGAGACGGCGCTCGAGATCCTTGTCGACCCAGCCGGGGGGGGCGTTGACAAAGACCTGTTCGATGCTGGGCAGGGAGGACTTGGCGATGGGGCCGAGTACATTGGTATCGATAGGCACCTTGCGCCAACCGACCAGGCTCAGGGTCTCCTTTTCCAGCTCTTCGTCGATGATGTCGCGAGTGGCTTGCGCCAAGACGGGATCGGGGTTGAGAAACAGCATGCCGACCGCGTAGTTGCGGCCCAGGTGCCATCCCTTCTCTTCGGCGACAGCTCTGAAGAAGCTGTCGGGTTTTTGCAGCAATAGACCGCAGCCGTCGCCGGTCTTGCCGTCGGCGGAGATACCGCCGCGGTGCTGCATGCGAGCCAATGCTGACATCGCGAGACGGACAAGCTTGTGGCTGGCTTCACCTTCCATGTGGGCCAACAGGCCGAAGCCACAGTTATCCCTCTCCAGCTTTGGATCATATAGTGACATTGCATTTCTCCCTTGCTCGGCCTTGCATCGCACTGTCATCAACAGACTGCATAAATTGCGATTGGCTCTTGTGGTTCCGTCCGCCTGAGGTGGCGAATCTCCAAACTAATGGGATTTTTCGGCAAGGTCAATTGGACATCCCGGCTGTTTTCATTATCACAAACTCATAACAAAATGTCGGAGTGCGGGTCTATATGGGGTATTAACTGGCCATTGCTCTGGTTATTTTTGATTTTGTGGAATTTTGTATTGCTATATTGGACTTTGCTGGTTGACTCAATGGGGGCAGGGATTTGTAGTAATTTTACCAATCCACTCGACAAGTGAATGGCCGAGATCACAATAACGAAGCAGATGACTTGCATTTGCAAAACCACCGTCTATGAGAAAATTTTCATTATTCAACAAACTGTTAGAAGATGGTTTTGTGGTGGTGTTGAGCCTTCGTCAAATTGGGGATGAGTCTCGAAAGCGTCGATAACTACCCATTTGCTGATATTTATCCGGTTATTGGTGAATATTTATATGTTTTCCCGACTCTATCCTCTCTTGATCCAGCGCAGCGCAGCGCGCGGCCAAGCTCGTACAATGACGCCCCTTTACTGGAGGTGTCATGCAGTTACACGAACTCGTCAATACATTCGGCCAGGATCTCAAGCAGCGCCATGGCCAGAAGATCCACAAGCTCTCCATTCACGGTGCCTTCACCTGCCCGAACCGGGACGGCACGCTGGGCCGTGGCGGCTGCACTTTCTGCAATGTTTCCTCCTTTGCCGACGAGTCGGCCCAGCAGCTTTCGGTGGTACAGCAACTGCTGGCTCGCCGGGATGAAGTGACCCGGGCCAAACGTTATCTCGCCTACTTTCAGGCTTATACCAGCACCTATGCCGAGGTGGAGTACCTACAGCGGATGTATGAAGAGGCGCTGTCGGTGAGCGACATGGTGGGCTTGTGCGTGGGGACGCGTCCAGATTGTGTACCGGATGCGGTACTGGACCTGCTGGCCGGTTATCAGGCCCGGGGTTACGAAGTGTGGCTGGAGCTGGGGCTGCAGAGCGCCAACGACAAGACGCTGCAACGCATCAACCGGGGCCATGGCTATGCCGCCTATGTTGACGCGGTGGCCAGGGCCCATCAACGGGACATCAAGGTGTGCGCCCACCTGATTGTCGGTCTGCCTGGTGAAGTCGCCATGGACAGCCTGAATACGCTGCAGCGCATCGTGGAGACGGGCGTGGAGGGGATAAAACTGCACCCGCTGCATGTGGTAGAGGGAAGTACCCTTGGCAAGGCGTGGCAGGTGGGTCGACTGGAGGTGCCGAGCCTGGCGCAGTATGTGGAAGCGGCGGTCGCCATGATCCAGCACACGCCGCCCGAGGTGGTGTACCACCGCATCTCGGCGTCGGCACGCCGTCCGACTCTGTTGGCGCCGGCCTGGTGCGAGAATCGCTGGACAGCCATGGCTGACATTGCTAGTGAACTGGCCCGCTCCGGCGCCCAGGGTCATGCGCTGGGGTGCCCTTTTTCGCTTTCTGGCAATATCGACTAGGTAATCAGATTTCATCAAAAAAACAGTGAGTTATTAGATGAAATTCAGTCTTTGCGGTATAGTTTCGGTAAAATTGTCTTGATATAGTACTTGGCTTGAAAAAGATATCATTATCAATAAGCTTGTATTATTTCCAATTTGGACGGGATATATCGGAGGTGGCGCCATCTTGTGTCGCGATCCGCAACCAAACTGCCCGTCTCGCCTTTGGGTGTAATGCCTATCAGGTCTGCCAATGACATTCAGTGTCATGTACCTGTGCTTAATGTGTATCAGGCTGTTGATCCCTTCTCGGGGAGCTCTGTTCTTTATGTCACGGGATCGTCTGCGCCAAACTGCGCCCGTGAAGCTTGAATATCGGTGTGGCGATAGAGCCGGCCCAATCATGCAGTGACAGGATGCTATGCAAGCAGAAACTAACCGTATTGACGAGTTGTTGGAGTGCCTGGTCTTTCTGACCCGCTTTTATGGGGTGCCCAACAGCAAGGATGCCCTGACGACCGGTTTGCCACTGGTGTCCGGTCTGCTGACACCCAACCTGTTTGGCCGTGCCGCCGAGCGGGGCGGACTGTCGGCCCGGGAAGTGATCCAGCCGCTTGCCGAAATCTCTCCCTTGTTGCTGCCTTGCGTGCTGCAGATGCGCAATGGTGGCGCCTGCATTCTGCTGGAGTGGAATGAAGACAGAAGCCAGGGCAAGGTCATCTTTCCTCAGGCGGGAGATGCGGCCCAGTGGCTCAATGCAGCCCAGCTGGGTGATGAGTATCTGGGAAGACTATTTTTTGTCAAAAAGCAGTTCAAATTTGATGAGCGCTCCCCCAAGGTGCTGGAGACCCGTGACGGGCACTGGTTCTGGAGCACTCTGTTTGAATCCCGTGGCATCTATCGGGACGTACTGATCGCGTCCATCCTCATCAACCTGTTTGCCATCGCCAGCCCGCTGTTCACCATGAACGTCTATGACAAGATAGTGCCCAATCTGGCATTTGATTCCCTTTGGGTGCTTGCCGTCGGGGCGATGGTGGTGTTCACCTTCGATTTCGTGATGCGCCAGCTGCGCAGCTACTTCATCGACATCGCAGGTAAAAAATCGGATGTGCTGTTGTCGGCCAAGATCTTCGCCAAGGTGATGGGCATGCGGATGGAGTCGCGGCCGGCCTCGACCGGTGCGTTTGCCAAACATCTGCAGGAGTTTGAATCGGTACGGGAGTTTTTTACCTCCGCCACCGTCTCTACCCTCATCGACTTGCCGTTCGCGGTCTTCTTCCTGTTCATCATCTGGATTTTCGCCGGGGTCATGGTCGTAGTGCCGATCGTCGCCATGCTGATCCTCATCATTTACAGCTTCTATATTCAGGCGCCGCTCAAGCAGTCCATCGAAGAGGGATCGCGGCTTGCTTCCCAGAAGAACGCCAACCTGATCGAGAGCATTTCAGGCCTTGAGACCGTCAAGATTTTCGGGGCCGAGAGCATGTTCCAGCATCGCTGGGAGCAGGCTGTCTCCCATATCTCGACCTGGGGCGTGCAGACCCGCCGCATCACCAACTCCATGTCTTCGCTGGCCAGTTACATCCAGCAGGTGGTGACGGTGGCGCTGGTGATTGTCGGTGTTTATCAGATTTCGGAAGGGTTGGTCACCATGGGGGGCATGATTGCCGCCGTCATGCTGTCAAGTCGCGCCATTGCGCCCATGGTGCAGTTGTCGGTGCTCTCCACCCGCTACAACCAGGCCAAGTCTGCACTGGAAATCCTGGAAAAAATCATGGTGACGCCGGGTGAGCAGGAAGAGGGAAAACAGTATATCCACCATCCCGTGATCTCCGGTCGGATCGAGTTTGACAATGTCTCGTTCAAATACCCGGGGATGGAAACCAGTACCCTGCACAACATCAATTTGCGGATCGAGCCGGGCGAGAAGGTGGCCATCATAGGCAGGATCGGGGCGGGTAAAACCACGCTCGAGAAGATCTTGATGGGCTTGTATCGGCCCACCGATGGCTCGGTACGACTGGATGGGTTCGAGCTGGATCAGCTGCCGGCCTCGGTTATTCGGCGCAACATAGGTTGTGTCCCGCAGGACGTGACTCTGTTTTTTGGCTCGGTACGCGACAACATCATGCTGGGCAATCCGCTAGTGGACGATGTGCGGGTCATGCGGGCCGCCAAACGGGCCGGTGTCACCAATTTTACCAATCGGGATCCCAACGGTCTGGATCGGCAGATCGGCGAAGGAGGCCGTCAGCTCTCGGGTGGTCAGCGTCAGGCCATTCTGCTGGCGCGAGCCTTGCTCAACGACCCCCCCATTCTGGTGATGGACGAACCCACGTCCAACATGGATAACCAGTCCGAGATGCAGGTCAAGCATGAGTTGGCTCGATTGGGGCCGGAAACGACCCTGATCCTGATCACTCACAAAACCTCCATGCTCGATGTTGCTTCACGGGTCATCGTGGTTGAGCAGGGGCAGGTGGTGGCTGATGGGCCCAAAGAGGCTGTGCTGCAACAACTGAAAGAGGGCAAGGTGCGTGTGCAGGAGGCGTCCAATGGCTAAATTTGGCCTGTTCAAGAAGGCGCCATCCGATACCGTACTGCCGGCGCCGGAGCACCTTGAATTCGTCGATGACGGTGCGGCTGCGGTACTGCTGAGTACCCCGACTCGAGCCAGGGCATTGCTGTGGGCCTGCTTCCTGTTTTTCATGAGCGCCATTGTCTGGGCCGCCTGGGCCGAGCTCGATGAGGTCACCGTTGGACAGGGTAAGGTCATCCCTTCCCGTCAATTGCAGGTGATCCAGAATCTGGAGGGGGGGATCGTCAAGGAGATCTTCGTCAAAGAGGGTGACATCGTTGAAAAAGGGCAGCCGCTCTTGCGTATCGATGATACTCGCTTCCGCTCCGATTTTCGTGAACGGGAGCAGGAGCTGGTGACCCTCAAGGGGGATATTGCCAGGCTGCGCTCCGAAATCCAGAGCGTGGTGGTCAAGACCGGTCCCAATCTGGGGTGGCGTGAGCAGGTCGTGGTCGACAAGCAACCCATCGATTTCCCGGATGGTTTCGAAAACGTCTTTGCCGAATATGCGGCTCGAGAAAAATCAGTTCAGGATGAGCGTCTCAACAACTTGAACAACCAGCTCTATATTCTGGGGCAACAGATTGAGCAGAAAGAGCAGGAGACCATAGAGCTCAACGCCAAGATCAGGACGGTGGCGCGTAGCGTGGATCTGGCGCGGCAGGAGCTCAATATCAGCCGCCCCTTGGCCAAGGAGGGGATAGTACCTCAGGTCGAACTGATCAAGCTGGAACGGCAGGTCAACGAGATGCAGGGGGAATTGGAGAGCAACCGGCTGCTTATTCCCAAGCTCGATTCCGTGTTGCGGGAGACCATCTCCAAGCGCAACGACATTGCCTTGAAATTCCGGGCCGATTCACAGACCGAGCTCAATGAACGGCAAGGCAAATTGAGCCAGCTGTCCGAAGGCCAGGTTGGGCTGCGGGATCGGGTGGATCGCACCAGCGTCATTGCGCCGCTCAAGGGCACCATCAAGAAGCTCAAGATCAACACGCTGGGTGGTGTGGTGCAACCCGGCATGGATCTGATGGAAATTGTTCCACTGGAAGACACTCTGCTGGTCGAGGCCAAAGTGTCGCCCAAAGATATCGCGTTCTTGCGGCCAGGGCTGGAGGCCGTGGTCAAGATTACTGCCTATGACTTCACAATTTATGGAGGATTACATGGCAAGGTTGAACAGATAAGTGCCGACTCGATCCAGGATGAAGATGGCAACTCCTTTTACCTGGTACGAGTACGCACCGAGAAAAGTTACTTGGGCGATGAGCTTAACGCACTTCCCATCATCCCCGGTATGTTAGCCAGTGCAGATATTATTACTGGTAAAAAAAGTGTCCTAGACTATTTGCTTAAGCCGATTTTACGGGCAAAGCAGTCGGCACTGAGAGAACGATAAGCCAACAATCTAAAAACAACATGACTGGAGATACCATGAAGAAGACGATTGTTGCCATGTTAGTAAGTGGCGCCGTGCTGTTCCCGGGCCTTACCCAGGCCCAAACACTGGAACAGTCAGTGGCACAGTCACTGGCTACCCATCCCAAAATCAAGGAAGCTTTTGATCTCTATCAGGCGCGACTGTATCAGCATGATGGAGCCAAAGGTGGTTACTATCCCACCATCGATCTGCGTGGCGGTGTCGGCTATGAGAAGACTGACAGCCCGTCAACTCGTGCTGCTGCGGCAAACTCGACCACCATCGATGACTCCATGACCCGTAAAGAGGCCGGCATCAGCCTGCGCCAGATGCTGTTTGATGGTTTCAACGTCAGCAGCAACGTGGCTCGTACCGATGCCGAAGCCAATGCCCAGCGTCTGGCCATGATCTCCGAGGCGGAGAATACTGCCCTGCGCGTGGCTGAGGTTTACCTCAACATGCTGCGTCAGCAGGAGATCCTGGAGCTGTCCAAACAGAACCTGGAAACTCACGAGCAGATCCGCAGCGACATCAGCAAGCGGACCGATTCAGGCTTGGGATCCACGGCAGACCAGACTCAGATTGATGGTCGTGTCGCCAGAGCCTATGCCAATCAGGCGGCTGCCGAAAACAACTACCGGGATGCCGAGAGCGAATTCATCCGGGTAGTCAACGAGATGCCAAAAGATTTGGTACAGCCGGTGCCGGATGCTCAGCTCATTCCGAGCAGCCTGGATGCCGCCTTGAAGACGGCGACCGAAGTGCATCCTACCTTGCTGTCATCCTTGCAGGATATCGAAGCCGCCAAGTATCAGCATGAAGGCTCCAAGTCCGGTTTTTATCCCAACGTCACGTTTGAAGTGGATCAGAACTGGAACGAGGACATTGATGCAGTCAAGGGACGCAATGACGATCTGACCGCCATGGTACGCATGCGTTACAACCTGTTCCGTGGTGGCTCCGATCTGGCGCAGAGCAAGGCGACGTCCGCTCTCTATTCCCAGGCGAAAGATATTCATATGAATGCTTTCCGTCAGGTTGAAGAGGGAACCCGCCTCGCTTGGAACGCCAAAGAGTCTTTGACCAAACAGAAGACCTTCCTGAAAGAGCACGTGGATGCCAGCTATGACACCGTACAGGCGTACAAGAAGCAGTTCGGATTGGGCCAGCGTACCTTGCTGGACGTACTGAACACCGAGAACGAACTGTTTGAAGCCCGTCGCAGCTACATCACGGCCGAGTACGACTCCTTGTTGGCGGATTATCGGATCCTCAATGCCACTGGTAGTCTGCTCAATGCGTTTAATGTGAAGCAGCCCGCCGATTGGCAAGCTAAACAGTAATGGAGTGCGCATCAGGTTTGATGCGAGTGAAAGGGATGGCTGCAGCCGGGCTGCCGCCATCCCTTGTCTCTGACGGCCACTTCTGGCCAGCGTAGTAACAGCCAATGGATCTTTTGAAGATGCATGTGACTGAGCAGTATCGGGCAGGCAGTGTCGGCATGGCGTCAAGCTTCGGTTTGGCTCCGTTTTTGCGCGCGCGCTGGTTGCGCTGGTCTCTCTGGCTGCTGTTGGTTTCTCTACCTTTGCTGCTTTCTGCCAGCCAGCCTCTTACCCCCGAAGATCTCAAACTGGTACAGCGGGCACAGGAAACGTACGGTGTCAGAGCCGGCAAACGGGTTACGACTTGGCGCACGTTGGTCATGCAGAATCGTGCCGCCGGTCTGACAGACCGTCAGAAACTGGAGAAGGTAAACCAGTTTTTCAACCAGATGCGTTTTATCGACGACATCAAGTTGTGGCGTAAAAAAGACTATTGGGCGACCCCGTTGGAATTTTTAGGCGCGGCGGGTGGTGATTGTGAAGACTTCAGCATTTCAAAGTACTTTACCCTGCTGGAATTGGGGGTGCCGGATGAAAAAATGCGGATGGTCTATGTCAAGGCATTGGATTACAACCAGTTTCATATGGTGGTTGCTTACTATGACACGCCATCCTCAGTCCCCGTGATTTTGGATAACTTGATTGGGTCGATCCGGCCGGCCAGCCAGCGCCGGGATCTGATGCCGATATACAGCTTTAACGGTAGTCACTTGTGGTTGATGAAGGCGCGTGGTCAAGGGGAACTGGCTGGACAGTCCTCACGCCTGGGATTATGGAATGATTTACGCAATCGCATGACTTCGGGGCGATTGGCTCAGCCTGTGTTGAATTTGGATGATTAACCTATGACGCTCTACAGACAATTACTGGCCACCATGTTGATCCTGTTCGGGTTGTTGTTTGCAGCCACCTATTGGGTGCAATTCAACTCGACTCGTACCTATCTGGCGCAGCAGCAGGAAACCACAGTCATCAACACCGCCACATCCTTGGGATTGGCGTTGACACCTTATCTGGAAAATGGTGACAAGGTGGGGGCTGAATCCGTCATCCAGGCGATATTTGATGGGGGATATTATCGCTTGGTTCGTCTGGACTTGTTGGCTTCCAAGGATGTCATTGAGCAGGAAAATACCAACAATATTCAGGGGGTGCCGCAGTGGTTCATTAATTTGGGCCTGTTTCCGGAAGTATCTAACGAATCGATTCTGACCTCTGGCTGGCTGCAACTGGGCAAATTGAAGGTTGTTGGTCACCCCGGGCAAGCCTACTACGAGCTGTGGCGTGGCATGAGCGAACTGGCGAGCTGGTTTCTGATAGGTTTTCTCATCACCACCATTTTGTTGATGCGTGCGCTCAACTATTTGCTCAAGCCGCTCAAGCAGATCTGCGAGCAGGCGGTGGAGATCGAGCTGCACCACTTTGGCCATGCCATTCCTGAACCCAAGACCCATGAATTGAAACAGGTGGTACAAGCCATCAATACACTTTCCAGCAAGCTGGCCATGCAGTTCAAGGAACAGGCTGATGAGGCTGAAAAATTGCGGGAGCGGGTTTATGTGGACGCCGTATCCGGCCTGGGCAACCGGGCTTATTTCGTGGGTCAGGTAAACGCATGGATTGCCGAGGCGGGACAAGGCGGCGTCATGCTGGTTGCTGTCGATATGCTGGATGACCTGTACCGTGAGGAGGGGTTTGCTGCTCGTGACAACATGGTCAAGTCGATAGCACAGGCTCTGAAGGAGCAGCTGAAAGGCTGGGATGGGTCGGCACTGGCGCGGATTTCGGCCACGGAATATGCCTTGCTGTGTCCTACCGATGATCTGGCCCAGCTGAAAGATTTGGCGGAAGTGATCAATAGTCGCATTGCCGACCTGGTTGTGAACCCCATGGGTGAGGGTGGTGCACTCTCCGTTATCGGTATTGCAGGGCGCGATGGCAATGATGATTTGTCAGCGTTGCTGACCAAGGCCGACAACGCCTTGGGCAAAGCGCGTAATGAACGTCGTGGCGCAGTAGTCATGGAGGGCGGTGTTGATCAAGGGCTGATGGGTCGTCTGGCTTGGCGCGATCTGGTACAAGACGCCATCGCTCGGCACTTGTGGCGCTTCAAGGCGCAACCTGCCTGCCGATTTGATAACGGCGTTCGTTTGCATGCGGAATTGTTTGCCTCTATTTCTCGCGATGGCACTGATTATTTTGCCGGTCAATTCTTGCCTGCCATCGAACAGTTCAAATTGGGCGGCGAATTCGATCAGGCGATACTTGAAGCTTCTATTCCATTGCTCCAGCAACAGGCAGATCTGGTCTTGGCGGTCAATATTACCGCTGGCTCGCTGTGTTCCGATGAGTTCAGGGCGTGGTTGACCGGCTATCTGACGGCTCATACCGAGCTGCAAGAACGGCTGCTGTTTGAAATCCCGGAAGCCGCCATCATGAAGCATAAAGATCATGTCACCGCCTTGGTTAAGGCCTTGCAGGAACATGGATTCCAGTGGGGCGTGGATCATTATGGACGTCACTTCCAGTCACTGGGATATCTGGAAGAGCTGGCTCCAGCCTATGTCAAGGTTGATCATGGCTATACCAGTCAGGTGATGGAGCCGGGGGCGGATACCTCTTTCTTGGCAGCAGTGTGCCGCGCCGCTCACAATGCAGGCGTCACAACCATTGCGACTCGGGTGGAAGATCAACATCAGGTTGAGCTGCTTGCTAAATTGCATATCGATGGTTATCAGGGTTTTGTGCATCCCGCATTCCCACTGGCTTGAACGTTATCAAATCAATAGGGGCCCATAAGGGCCCTTTTTTTATTCTAAAGATGAATAAGAATAGGTATTTTTAGGGCACCTCTCTGTTTGAGATTCGCTTGAGGCTCCACCAAGTGATTGATTTGACATTATAAAAAAGACCCTTCGATTTAATACATTGCCCCACCCCAAGATGGAACAAATCCAATACATTTTTGCAACGGATGCGAAGCGTACAGACATCTATGGTGTAGACATCGAGATCTGTCACGTTGGAGCAAAGGATATGCGCACTCAAATCATCGACAAAACGGTGGTGGTCTCTTCCATTGAAGGCAGTGTTCAAATCGTGCTGGCTGATGGAAGCAGCCGCCCATTGCAAAAAGGCGAGATCCTCCAGCCGGGAGCCAAGCTTAATATTGCAGATGACGCCAAACTGGTATTGGCTCCCTATGACGATTCCCCTGCCGCTGCTACTCCAGATGCTCCCGCTCATGACGCACCGGCCCCTGGTCAACCTCAAGCCCCTGATGCGGGTACTGCGGCTTCTCCTGATATCGCTGCATTGCAAAAATCAATTCTGCAAGGGGTAGACCCGACACAAAACTTTGAAGCTTCTGCTGCCGGTGGGGCACCTGCCGCCGGTGGTGGTGGCGGGATCGGTGGTGTAGCCGGTGCCAGTGGCAATGGTGGCTTTGTCACCATTGACCGCATTGGTGATGCAACCATTGCTGCTGCAGGCTTTGACACCACATATCAGACAGAGCCGGTTGTAGATACACAACAAGTAGTAGAGCCCTTGCTGGTCAATGAACTGACGGATCAGGGTGAGCAGCTGGTTGTTGCGGAAGACGGTGTATTGAATGGCAATTTGCTGGACAACACGGTCAATACCGATGGGCCGTCAGCTGCGTCGGTTCTGCTCTTCAGCTGGGGAGGCAACGCCAATGTGGCTGTCGGAACCAGTGTGACAATCGACGGGATCGGTACGCTTGTCGTCAATGGCGATGGCAGCTTCACATTCACCCCGGCTCCCAACTACGACGGTGCTGTTCCCCCTGTCGTATACACGGTTACCGATGGCACCGATACGGTCCAATCCACCTTGGAACTCACTATCACGCCAGTCAATGATCTTGCTGATCAGGGCGAGAACGTCGTGGTGACGGAGGATGCGGTGGTATCGGGCAATTTGCTTGACAACACCGTCGATAATGATGGGCCTCAGGCTGCTACTGTCACCGGATTTAGCTGGGGTGGGCTTGCCAACACGACTCTGGGTACACCCGTCACCCTGGCAGGAGTTGGTACCCTGCTGGTCAATGCAGATGGTAGTTATCAGTTTACGCCCGCCACCAATTATGACGGCCCAGTCCCAGCGGTGAGTTATACCGTCACAGATGGTACAGATTCAGTACAGTCCATATTGACTATCACGATCACTCCTGTTGATGAGCCGGTTGAGCTTGCAGGTCTGCAGCTGGAGGGCGGAGAACTGACATTAAATGAAGCCTCATTGGCAGGAGGGAGTAATCCGAATGCAGCCGCTGTGACTCAGAGCGGTATTTTTACCTTCAGTGCAGCCGATGGTGTGCAGAGTCTGACGCTGGGAGGCGTCGCCTTGGTCACCAATGGGCAAGCTGTTACAGCCTTCCCGCAAACCATTACCAGCCCACTTGGTAATCAATTAATCGTTACCGGCATTAATTACAATCCCGTGACCGGTGTGGGTAACGTGAACTACAGCTACACCTTGGGAGGAAGTGAAACCCACACCCAACCTCCCAATGACAACTCGCTTAGCGAGAGTTTCAGCGTCGTACTGGTTGATACCGATGGTGACAATACCAGCGGCAGCCTAGATGTGGTCATTCTGGATGATGTTCCCAGCGTCACCCTTACGACCAATTCTGAAGGATTGGGCTCTGTGTCCGTAGATGAAAGCCTGGTCAGCCTGGGTGGCGTTGGCACTGACGGAGTGGCCAGTGCCACCCTGAGCGCCGCCAATGTACAGGCCCAGTTCAACCCGGCCTTCGGGGCTGACGGGGCGGGCAGCATTGGCTACAGCCTGGCGCTGACCGACAGCAACGTGGCGAGCGGCCTGTATGCGGTCGATCCGGCCGCGGCCAACGGCCAAGGTGCCGCCATCGTGCTCAATCAGGTGGGCAACGTCATCACCGGCAGCGCCGGTGGGGT